>NZ_AKVN02000001.1:1566666-2255000 GCF_000271485.2 Pelosinus fermentans DSM 17108 | reverse complement strand
CCTCCACGCAATTTTACCTGCGCTTCAACCTGGCCATGGATAGATCACTGCGGTTTCGGGTCTACAACAACTAACTAATCGCCCTATTAAGACTCGCTTTCGCTGCGGCTCCACATCTTCTGCTTAACCTCGCTAGTTACTGTAACTCGCCGGTTCATTCTTCAATAGGCACGCCGTCGACCACATAAGGGTCTTCGACTGCTTGTAGACATACGGTTTCAGGTTCTTTTTCACTCCCCTCCCGGGGTGCTTTTCACCTTTCCCTCACGGTACTATACGCTATCGGTCGCCAAGGAGTATTTTGCCTTGGAGGGTGGTCCCCCCTGCTTCCCACAAGGTTTCACGTGTCTCGTGGTACTCTGGATCTCAGCCATCTTGCTCTGCTTTTCGTCTACGGGACTGTTACCCCCTATGGTCTACCTTTCCAGGTAGTTCGACTAAGCCTGACTTGAATTATGCTGGTCCTCAACCCCGAATCAGTAAACTGAATCGGTTTGGGCTCTTCCCCGTTCGCTCGCCGCTACTTAGGGAATCTCGCTTGATTACTTTTCCTCTGGGTACTTAGATGTTTCAGTTCCCCAGGTGCCCTCCTCATGGTCTCAGCCATGGGTAACAATGCATTACCATTGTTGGGTTTCCCCATTCGGATATTCACGGATCAATACCTGCTTGCGATTCCCCGTGACTTTTCGGAGCTTACCCCGTCCTTCTTCGGCTCTTGGCGCCAAGGCATCCACCGTATGCCCTTATTAGCTTGACTTCATCAATCTAATAGTCGGTTTGCAATAACCTATCATCTGCGTTGTCGCTCCTGCGGGCACTTACTACGACGTACAGAAGTACGACTCCGTTCGTGTCCTCGTCGCTCCTAGCATCTGACAGCTTCTTGCCAACCTTTACTTGGTGGTATATTCGAGTTTTTAAAAACAGGAATATACATGTTTCAAATAATCCTAACATGCTCGGTAATCACCCTAATATTACTATTAGAATTATTACGTTGCTTTCTTCTGTGCAGTTTTCAAAGAACATCTGCACCACTTACCAGCAAATGCTGATTCAGCGATACAGGAGGATCTACTATATTATCATATCCGTTGAATTCCTTCAACAGGTATGTTTTGGTATTCCCTCAAAACTAAGCAATGTAAGTATTGTGAACAACCAGATGTGTCGACCTTGGATTAGAATCCTGTATTTCAAGAATTCAAATCTCCATAGAAAGGAGGTGATCCAGCCGCACCTTCCGATACGGCTACCTTGTTACGACTTCACCCCAATCACTGATCTCACCTTCGACGGCTGGTTCCATTGCTGGTTACC
Source organism: Pelosinus fermentans DSM 17108 (assembly GCF_000271485.2). Lineage (NCBI taxonomy): Bacteria > Bacillati > Bacillota > Negativicutes > Selenomonadales > Sporomusaceae > Pelosinus > Pelosinus fermentans. The sequence goes on along the minus strand of NZ_AKVN02000001.1, from coordinate 2,253,677 downwards.
TCACCGGCTTCGGGTGCTCTCAACTTTCGTGGTGTGACGGGCGGTGTGTACAAGGCCCGGGAACGTATTCACCGCAGCATGCTGATCTGCGATTACTAGCGATTCCGACTTCATGCAGGCGAGTTGCAGCCTGCAATCCGAACTGAGAGCTTGTTTTTGGGTTTGGCTTCACCTCGCGGCTTCGCTACCCTCTATTTAAGCCCATTGTAGTACGTGTGTAGCCCAAGACATAAGGGGCATGATGACTTGACGTCATCCCCACCTTCCTCCGTGTTATCCACGGCAGTCTCCCATGAGTTCCCACCTTTACGTGCTGGCAACATAGGATAAGGGTTGCGCTCGTTGCGGGACTTAACCCAACATCTCACGACACGAGCTGACGACAGCCATGCACCACCTGTCTATCTGTCTTCCGAAGAAGAACTCTCTATCTCTAGAGTCATCAGACGATGTCAAGCCTTGGTAAGGTTCTTCGCGTTGCGTCGAATTAAACCACATACTCCACCGCTTGTGCGGGCCCCCGTCAATTCCTTTGAGTTTCAACCTTGCGGCCGTACTCCCCAGGCGGGGTACTTATTGCGTTAACTCCGGCACTGGAGGGGTCGATACCCCCAACACCTAGTACCCATCGTTTACGGCCAGGATTACCGGGGTATCTAATCCCGTTCACTACCCTGGCTTTCGCGCCTCAGTGTCAGACACAGTCCAGAAAGTCGCCTTCGCCACTGGTGTTCCTCCTAATATCTACGCATTTCACCGCTACACTAGGAATTCCACTTTCCTCTCCTGCACTCAAGAATAACAGTATCCAATGCTTCACGGGGTTAAGCCCCGAACTTTAACATCAGACTGATTATCCCACCTGCGCGCGCTTTACGCCCAATAATTCCGGACAACGCTTGCCACCTACGTATTACCGCGGCTGCTGGCACGTAGTTAGCCGTGGCTTTCTTGTCAGGTACCGTCATTATGGATCATTATTTACAATCCACACATTCGTCCCTGAAAACAGAGTTTTACGATCCGAAAACCTTCTTCACTCACGCGGCGTTGCTCCGTCAGACTTTCGTCCATTGCGGAAGATTCCCCACTGCTGCCTCCCGTAGGAGTCTGGGCCGTGTCTCAGTCCCAGTGTGGCCGTTCATCCTCTCAGACCGGCTACTGATCGTCGCCTTGGTGAGCCGTTACCTCACCAACTAGCTAATCAGACGCAGACCCATCTTCTAGTGATAGCTTATAAATAGAGGCCACCTTTAGTATTTTGAGTATGCACTCAAAATACAACATTCGGTATTAGCACCACTTTCGCAGTGTTGTCCCCAGCTAGAAGGTAGGTTGTCTACGCGTTACTCACCCGTTCGCCACTATCTGATATTCAACACTCAATCTTCAGCTATTGTGTTGGCACTTGTTAAATGCGTCAAGCGCTCTCTTCTTTCGCGCTTGACGCTTGGCTACACTGCTAAATATTCAGTGTTGAATACCAGACCGTTCGACTTGCATGTGTTAGGCACGCCGCCAGCGTTCGTCCTGAGCCAGGATCAAACTCTCCATAAAAGTTTATTTATGAAGAACCTTGATGGCTCTTTTAAAAAACAAATTGTTTGTGTCAGTTCATTTGCATGAACCAACTGTTTTGTACTCCAAAACGAGTACCGCACATCTGGCTTATTTTAACCTTACTTACATTGTTTAGTTTTCAAGGAACACATGACATACACTAAGACTTTTATTTCAGGAAGTTCATCATCGCTCGTAAGCAACTTCTATATAATAACATAACCACTTTCATATTGTCAACTTTTTTATTTAATATTTTACAACTTTAAATAGTCCTGTTATTACTAGGCTTCTAAATGAAGGCATACATCTTAATTACGTAAATGTAAATCGACTAGAATGAATATTTTTCATGTAGAAAAATATTAGCGGAGGTTATGATCCGTTAGACTTAAGATTACAATTCTAGCGACAATACCTCTCGCCAATTACTATACATTTTTACAAGATTAACAATATGTAGTAATGTAGATCTCACTCAATTCATCTAATACTCGCTTCATTTCAATTATGCTTTCATTAGCTAAATTATATTTAGCTAAATCATCACTATGTAACACCGAAGACAATTTTCCAATACGAGATAACAGCTCTAATTTTTCCATGTACTTAACTTACACCTCTATTTTTAAAGTCACAAGGCTTATTGTACCAACGAAAGCTTTTCTTGTAAAGAAAAAAATGGATAGATAAGTTTAAAGAAATTTTTGTACAGCACTACCATTGAGATAATCACAGCGCTTCCCTTGCCAAGTATCGCGATCTACCAATGTCTTCTCAATATCATCACGAATTTTCCACCAACCTGTCTGCCAATTCGTAAATAAAGTGTTTTTCTCTGGAGCTCGACCGATTAAGCGCTGCACTGCGATATCGGAATGTAAATATTCTAAAAAGGTTACTACTCTTTCTACATATTCATCTTTTGAAATTAGATTTATTTCGCCTTTTTGATACCAGTCAGCCATTGTTGTATCTTTTACAATATACAATGCATGAAGCTTTACCTGATTGACTCCCATAGCTGACAATACTTTGGCACTTTCAATTACATCCAGTTCATCATCCCAAGGTAAATTCAATATGATATGAGCACAAACTTCAATATTATGCTTTTTAATCCTTAATGTTGCATCCAGAAATTCGGCTAATGTATGTCCTCTATTTACTTTCTTTAAGGAATGATAATTTACGGTTTGAAGTCCCAATTCAATGCTAAAGTCAATGTTTTTTTCTTGGCTAATCTTTGACAACATTTCTAGATATTGATCATTCACACAATCTGGTCGAGTTGCCAACGCAATACTCACTACATCTTCCTGACAAGCTTCATAAACATACTGCTCAAGCTGCTGCACTGGCAGATAGGTGTTACTAAAATTTTGAAAGTAAGGAATAAATTTTTTTGCTTTATATTTGGCTGCAATATGAACACGATTTGCTGCAATTTGCATTGCTACGGTCATGGAAGCAGGTAAGTTTTCATATCCAGCACCAATTTCGCCACAAAATACGCATCCTCCCTGTCCACAACTGCCATCACGATTAGGGCAAGTAACAGGTAAACTGACAGGCAATTTATATACCTTTTCACCATAACGTTGGCGAAGAAAATCTGAATAAGCGTTATAACGCATGATAATCCCGCCCTTCAATTTTCTTAAAGTCATCACATGCAATATATTGATATTGAGTATTATCCTGTCCATAGGAAAAGAGTATGGGCTTTTTCTTGTAACTAATCTTACCTGGCTGTTTTATGTATTCCAGTAGGTCAATTGAAAAAACTTCAATACGATATTTCTTTTTAAGATCCCGCCAAGTAGTGAAGATATAATCAGGTATGTAGTTACGCACCACATTTGCATTGCGCCAAAACTCATTCTTTTCTTCTATCCATTGATCTTGATTCCAAGACAAAAACTCTGGTTGTATTGTGCCTTTCTCACTCATAAGAGCATCAAACTTTAAAAATTCCTGACATACGCTTATTTCTTTTTCATGGTGAATCGAACAAAAATCTAATAAGTATTTAAAGATTGACTTATTACTATGAGCGACTAAATGCAGCTGTTCCTCTTCCCAATAGGTGGATAAATCGTGGTAAAAACGAAAAGCATTGCCGCCGTGCAATCGAATTAAAAAATCTAACGTATACTTGAAGCGCCCTGTATTATACACCTGATTAAAAACTTCTTCTACTATTTTAAGCTTTCTTACTTCCCCATAAGTTAGACTATCATTACTTAATACTTCATAAGGTGCTTCATCCAAAAATACGTAGCCGCATTCATTGGCAATATTACGAAGCCCAGCTCCTTTTAACATTTTTAAAAAACCGATTTGCAGCATATGTGGTCCTAGTTGATAGACATCATTAAATGACTGCTCGAACTGCATATAACCTTCGTAAGGTAGTCCTACAATTAAGTCTAAATGTACATGTATATTTTGATTTGAAATAATACCCGTTACATTTTCAACGATTTTAGACCAATTATTATGCCTAGAAATTTTATTAAGTGTAGGTTCATAAGTAGATTGAATACCAATTTCAAATTGAAATCTTCCTACAGGTACGTCTTTTAAAAATGTCAATACCTCATCATCTAGAAGATCAACAGCAATTTCAAAATGAAAATTAGTACGACAATCTTGCGTTGCTAAAAAACGTAATATAGGTAAATAGTGTTCTTTCTTAGCATTAAAAGTCCGATCAACAAATTTGACTTGCCTTACATTATGTCTAATAAAAAATTCTAATTCTTTGTATACACGATCTAAATTTAAAAAACGTACACCTGAGCTAGCACTTGATAGACAATATTGACAAGAAAAAGGACATCCTCGGGCACTTTCATAATAAATGATTTTATCTTTTAGCTGCTCCATATCACTATCACGATAAGGAAAGGGTATTGTATTTATAATTCCAATAATTTGCGGCTTGCCTACAATAATTTCTTCCTTTTGCCGAAATGACAAACCTTCAATAGTATGAATCGTTGTATTAGAGGTTAGTGCTGTCAATAACGCCCGAAGAGTGTCTTCTCCTTCTCCTTGCACCACATAATCAATCCCAATATTTCTTTTCATCACATCCAAAGGATCATAAGATACTTCTGGTCCTCCCAATATAATAACCACTTTAGGTAATACTTTCTTAAGCAGTCCAGCCAATTTCAAAGTCATATCAATGTTCCATATATAACAGGACAACCCAATAATATCAGGTTTTTCACTATAGATATCACTCAAGATAACAAGTAAATCATTATTAATTGTATATTCTTTTACCACAATCTCAGAATTTACTATGTTACAAGCCATTTTTAGATATTTCAAAGCTAATGATGAATGAATATACTTCGCATTCAACGTTGATAAAACTACTTTCACTATTTAATCACTCCATATATATATATTCAAATATTAAGTTTCCTACTTATGGGTTATTCCCCCTTTATACGCTCTTCTTTCCTTAATATTCACCACCTGCATGTGTTTTGAATACTATAAAATAAAAGTAACCTTTAAAGGAAGGTGCCATAATGCGGATAGTCATAGATGGACAAAAAGTACCTGTTAATGTCCGAGTTAGTAGAGACTTATTAATGACACTAAAAGCGATGTCACAAACACTTCATTGGCGGATCACTTATGACACAGCCAATGAATTAGTGTATATTTACTCCCCTAATTATGTAGCCCCTGGATCTTTAGATCGTCCTGCACCAGTAATCGATGAACCCGAAAGTCAACGTTTATTGGGCAAAATCATCTGTCTTGATGCTGGGCATGGCGGAAACGATCCTGGCGCTATTGGTCCATCCGGAACAATGGAAAAGGATAATACATTAGCAATCACATTACTTTTGCGGGATATGCTAGAAAACAATGGCGCAACAGTAGTACTGACTCGTGACAGTGATCGCAATGTGTCTTTGCCTGATGCTTCCGATGGAGAAGAACTTGCTGCCCGAGTAGAAATTGCCAAAGATTCAAATGCTGATATCTTCATCAGTATACACAATGATTCCTTTACCGGCAACACAGCTGTAGGGACCACTACTTTTCATTATGGTGATCCCCAATCCATTAAATTAGCTGCTCTTGTACAGAAAAATTTAGTAACAGAGCTAGGAACTAAAGACCATTCATCTCGATTTGCAAGTTTTTATGTTATCCGCTATACAAAAATGATCGCTATTTTAATCCAAGCAGCCTTTATTTCAAACCCAGAGGAAGAAGTTCTACTATCGAGTATTGATGGTAGAACGAAAATAGCTGAAAGTATTTTTCAGGGCATCGTAAACTTTTATAAAGTATAAGAAAGATATTTTTCCATATGCTATACAGGAATCTTAAACTATCTTGCTAATATATACAACTATATCTATATTATTCAAAGGAGTGTATACATGTTTAAAATGCTACGAGTCCTTCCACTATCTCTTACTAGAATTAAGTACAGCAATACTAGCGGTGGCGCCGCTACTGACGAAGCCTCCCATGTGCCGCCTCGCAGTGAAATACCCGATCAATATAAATGGCATCTAGAAGATATTTATGCGAACGATGAGCTTTGGCAGCAAGATTTTAATACCTTAAAGAGCAGTTTAAAAGAAATCACTCAATATGCTGGTACATTAAAAAACTCATCTCAAGATTTATTAGCGTGCCTTAAAGAACGGGATGAACTTGGTATAATCAGCGGCAGATTATATGCCTTTGCCCGTATGCATAAAGATGAAAATACATCGGACACCAAATATCAAGGGATGACGGGAAAACTAGAATCATTACTGGCAGAAGCAGGTGCAGCTACTGCGTTTATTGAACCTGAAATTTTGGCTTTGCCTGATGAAACATTAACCACATTTCGTCAGCAGGAAGACGGATTAAAGGAATATAGTTTTTACTTTGATAATCTTGCCAGACAAAAAGAACATGTGTTATCTCCTAAGGAAGAAGCCATCTTATCCAGGATTTCAGACATTACACAAGCATCTGAAAATACCTTTAATATGTTAGCACATGCAGATATGGAATTTCCACAAACAATCGATGAGCAAGGCCAAATGGTACAATTAAGCGAGGGACGTTATAGTCTATTTATCCGTTCCAGCGACCGAAATGTTCGTCAACAAGCTTTTAATAATTTGTTTACTACTTACAACCACTACCGCAATACCTTTGCTTCTACATTAAGTGGAAATGTGAAACAAAATGTTTTTTATGCAAAGACCCGTAATTATTCCTCCACATTGGAATCTGCTTTAAAGGGTGACAATGTACCAACGGAGGTGTATGATAATTTAATAGCTACTGTCCGCAAGAATCTTGCCCCCTTGCATCGTTATGTCGCTCTTAAGAAGAAATTTCTGCAGTTAACTGACATTCATATGTATGATTTATATACTCCCCTAGTTAAAGAGGTAAATTTCCCCTTTCCTTATGAGGAAGGGTTGAAACTAGTTTGTACGGCTCTTAAGCCTCTAGGTTCAGAATATGCCCAAATTCTAGATAAAGGCTTAACTTCTGGATGGATCGATGTTTACGAAAATAAGGGAAAACAGACAGGTGCCTATTCCTGGGGAAATTATGGAACCCACCCTTTTGTATTACTCAATTATAATAATCGCTATGATGATGCCTCAACATTGGCTCATGAAATGGGGCATGCCATTCATAGTTATTACAGTCAAGAAAATCAGCCTTATGCCACTTCATCTTATACGATTTTTTGTGCCGAAGTTGCTTCCACTACCAATGAAATACTCCTATTACATCATATGCTTAATACCACAACAGATAAGAACATAAAACTCTATCTCATCAATCAGTATTTAGAGCAAGTACGAGCTACCGTTTACCGTCAAACTATGTTTGCTGAATTTGAAAAAATGATTTATGAAATATCCGAAGAAGGTGAAACTCTCACAGCAGATAGTCTCGATACGTTATGGCATGATCTTAACGTAGCCTACTATGGTTCCAATATCGTTGTTGACAAAGAATTAGACATCGAGTGGGCAAGAATTCCACATTTTTACTCAGAATTTTATGTGTATCAATATGTTACAGGCTATTCTGCTGCCACAACCTTAGCGGATAAAATACTTAAGGAAGGTCAGCCAGCTCAAGAAAAATATATTAATTTTCTAAAAAGCGGTGGTTCTGATTACTCCCTCAATATTTTAAAGCAGGCTGGCGTTGATATGTCTTCACCAAAACCAATTGAAATAACATTAAATAATTTCTCTACCATGCTGGATCAAATGGAAAAGCTATTAACACAATAGAAACGTTATAATAAAAAAGACTGGTTAACCAGTCTTTTTTTTATTAAGAGTATAGCCAACCAATGATATAAAAATACTATGATAATAGAGGTGATATTTCATGCAATTAATTAAACCTATGTTAGCCAAACCTGCTAAATTGCCACTTGATGATGCTCAATACAGTTTTGAGATCAAGTGGGACGGAATCCGTGCAATGCTTTACTATAATGCAGAACAATTAACCATAAGAAGCCGCAATTTAAATGATATTACACATCAATATCCAGAACTTCAGCAATTGAAAAAGAAATTAACTGGGCAAAAAATTATACTTGATGGAGAAATTATTACTTTTGATAAGAAAGGCCTACCTTCCTTTCCTATCTTACAACAACGCATGGGTCTTAGTTCCCTTACCGCTATCCATAGGAAAATGCTAGAAACACCTGTAACCTATATTATCTTCGATATTCTCTACTTTAACCAATCCCTATTAGAGCTTTCCTATACAAAACGCCGATCGCTTTTAGAAAGCTTGCAGCTTTCAGATGCCAATTGGCAGACTCCAGCTTATCAACAAGGCAGCGGTAAAGAAATACTAGCCGCAGCCTCTGCTTTAAACCTAGAAGGTATTATTGCTAAACGCTTAAACAGCACCTATATTCCTGGAGCACGCAATGAAGATTGGCTTAAAATAAAAAATCAGTACCGTCAGGAATTAGTAATTGGTGGCTGGCTGCCTGGTCAAGGTCAACGTTCTGGAGGAATCGGTTCCCTGCTATTAGGCTATTATGATAGGACTCTCCAGGAAGCTAAAAAAGAAAATAAACCGCAACACTTTCTTTATGCCGGAAAAGTGGGTACAGGCTTTACTAAAAATATACTTCATAACCTGCATACCTTGCTTATTCCTCTGCATCGCAATACTAGCCCTTTTACCACAAATGAATTTCCTAATACGACCGTGTTCGTAGAGCCTCGTTTAGTCGGCGAATTTGAATTCACAGAATGGACACCGAATAACACCCTTCGTCATCCGTCATTTAAAGGTCTACGAAATGACAAAGCTGCCCATGATGTAGTACAAGAAACAAAAATACGAACTCTATAACGATTTAATTCGTAAAAAGGAAGTGTATAATATGGCCAGACCGATGTGGAGTGGCACGATCAGCTTTGGATTAGTCAATATACCAATCAAATTATTCAATGCTGTTAAAAAGAAAACACTACAATTTCATCAACTACGTAAAAGTGACGGCTGTCGTATCAAACTCAAGCGTGTTTGCAGCAATGACGGTAATGAAGTGCCAAAAGAAGAGATTGTCAAAGGTTTTGAAGTTTCACCAGAACAATATGTCATCCTATCTCCAGAAGAAATGGAGAACGTGTATCCAAAAAGTTCGCGTCGAATTGAAATTGCCGACTTTGTAGATTTAGAGCAAATTGATCCTATTTACTTTGAACATTCTTATTATCTTACTCCCGATAAAGGGATGGAAAAAGCCTACTCCCTCCTCCTGATTGCAATGAAAAAATCACAAAAAACAGCAATCGCCAGCTTTGTCCTGCGTAATAAGCAATATATTGCTGCCATTCGTCCAACTAACAATGTTATCACTTTGTCAACCATGTTCTTTTCCGATGAAATCATTTCTCAAGAAAACTTAGAAGATCTGCCAACTGAAGAGCATCAGCCAAATGAACGAGAACTTAGCATTGCATTACAGCTAATTGAATCTCTTTCAAGTAGTTTTACCCCTGAAAAATATCATAATGAATATAGAGAGAAGCTATTATCCATGATAGAAAGTAAAGCAGAAGGTCAAGTGATTACCCAGCAACCGATTATCGAACAAGGTGGAAAAGTCGTTGATTTAATGGCAGCACTGGAAGCAAGCTTATCGGCTTTAAAGAAGAAAACGCCTACTAAAACCAGGAGGAAAAAAGCACATGCCTAATCAGACTGTCATGGAAATTAACAAACTGAATGTAGCGCTTTCCAACTTAGACAAAGTTTTTTATACTGCCAGTAATTTTACAAAGGCACAAGTAATTGACTACTATATCCGTATTGCACCTGTTTTGCTTCCTCACCTTACAGGTCGCCCACTTACTCTTAAGCGTTACCCTAATGGGGCAACAGCAAAGTTTTTTTATCAAAAAGAATGCCCATCCTTCCGCCCCAATTGGTTATCAACCGTACCGGTGTGGAGTGAAAGCAAGAAACGCAGCATCAACTTTTGTCTCGCCCAAGATCTGCCATCACTGATCTGGGCTGTCAATTTAGCTGCCATTGAACTTCATACTTCCTTATCACGCTCTGACGATATACTCCGACCTACCATGTTAGTCTTCGACCTCGATCCTGGTCACCCAGCAACAATTGTACATTGCGCTGAGGTAGCTCTTATGCTACATAGGATTTTATTAGAAAATAACCTTAAAAGCTTTCCTAAAACATCTGGTTCAAAAGGCATGCAAGTCTATATACCTCTTAATACACGGACGATAACCTATACCCAAACTAAAGAATTTGCCCATACACTCGCAAAAATATTAGAACAACAGAATCCTTCCCTTGTCGTATCTAAAATGAAAAAAGATTTGCGCAAAGGAAAAATTTTTATAGACTGGAGCCAAAATGACGATCATAAAACGACGGTTTGTGTCTACTCTCTACGAGCAAAAAAGTACCCTACCGTATCTACTCCAGTGACTTGGGAAGAAGTAGAAGCAGCGTATCTACAACAAGCTCCTGATCTGCTCTCTTTCACTACCGATCAAGTATTAGAAAGAGTCCAGACAATGGGTGACTTGTTTGCACCTGTTCTTGAGGTTCAGCAGACACTGCCGAACCTCAATATCAAGAAAATGGTCTGAAATAGAATTTCAAACCATTTCCTTATAAATTCACCTTTAAACAATTGGCCCAGCACTAATCACCTCTGCTGGAATAGAACTGCCGAATTTCAAAATATTTTCATTAAATAATTGAGCCAATTCCTTTGCCTTGGAAAGATAAGCATCTTTATCCTGCCAGGTATAAATAGGCTTGAGAAGTTCGGTCGGTACTCCTGGACATGCCGTAGGAATATCTACATTGAAAATAGAATCAAGTTCATACCCAATCTCATCCAGTTGTCCTTCAATCGCCGCCGTAACCATGGCCCTGGTATACGATAATTTCATGCGGCTGCCTATTCCATAAGGTCCACCTGACCATCCTGTATTGATAAGAAACACCTTTGTATTATGATTTTCCAACTTTTTCCCTAAAAGATTTGCATAGATTAAGGGGGATAGGGGTAAAAAAGGTGCACCAAAGCAGGCTGAAAATGTAGCCTCCGGTTTTGTAATCCCCAATTCTGTACCAGCCAATTTACTCGTATAACCTGATAGAAAGTGATACATAGCCTGTTCTTTATTCAATTTAGAAATTGGCGGCAGAACACCAAAGGCATCTGCTGTTAGGAATACAACCGTTTTCGGATGACCGCCTAAACCTGGAATACGGGCGTTAGGAATAAAATTTACAGGATATGCAACCCGAGTATTTTCTGTAATGGATTGATCATCAAAATCCACGATTCTGCTTTTATCATCTATGATAGCGTTTTCCAGAACAGCACCAAATTTTATAGCATCCCAAATTTGCGGCTCTGTTTCATGTCGCAAACCAATGCACTTTGCATAACACCCGCCCTCAATATTAAATATGCCACTATCACTCCATCCATGCTCGTCATCACCAATGAGCTGCCGATTGGGATCTGCAGATAACGTCGTCTTACCTGTACCACTTAAGCCAAAGAACAATGCGGTTTCCCCACCATCCCCCATATTAGCCGAACAATGCATTGATAAAATTCCCTGACGAGGCAGTAAGTAATTCATAACAGAAAAAATCGATTTTTTCATTTCCCCTGCATAATGGGTCCCACCAATTATAATTATTTTTTGTTCAAAATTAATCACAATAAATGCTTCGGAGTTCGTTTTATCAATATCTGGTACAGCTTTAAATCCAGGTATACAACAAATGAGAAACTCATGGTTAAAATCTGGATTGATTTGATCTTGGCGCACTAATAATTGGTGAATAAATAGATTTTGCCAAGCAAACTCATTAATAAATCTTACACTGGTATGATAGTTGTCATCAGCTCCGGCAAATCCATCAAACACAAACAGTTCACGATTTGTCATATACGCGAGCATACGATTATATAATTTTTCAAACTGCTCTACGGTAAATGCACGATTATTTTTCCAGTCTATATCATCATGTACAGATGGCGAATCTACAATAAATTTGTCATTAGGAGATCGCCCTGTATACTTACCTGTTGCTACCCGTAAGGCACCCTTCTCCGTTAATATTCCCTCTTTTCTCTTTAAGGAACATTCAACTAACTCTGTTGGTGTTAAATTCCAATGGACTTGAGCTGCACTTTGCAATATGTTACTGCTTTTCATGATATACTCCCCCTCATATGTAATTATTTTCACATAGTAAAAAACTATTTTATCCATAACAATATATGGATAACTTTCTATTGTTATTCTCTGTGATAAAAATAATTCATAAGAAATCAACAGTTTAATAAAAAGCAGCAGCTATGTTATTTTATTTTGCGTTGTACCAGGACTTCGCCCAAATAACATGACTGCTACTCTTTATACTAAGATCAACTTAACAAAGGAAGTTCTACTTCATCTCATATAAGCCCCATCTATCCTAAATTTAGCCCTTCCTCACTCTAGCACATTGCGTCACCTAAAAGCAATGGTAATCTTACAGTCTTTTTCTCCCTGCCCGCAAACTTATCCAATGTTTTAATGTACTAGCATGAATTTTAAAAAGCGCGTCTATTATAGCTAGATACTCTTTAGCTTTTATTCTTTTCTAATATATCCTTTATTACAAGAGACATTTCTTCTTTATCACATACTATACTATGGCAAACAGGAGCCTTCTCCAAGGCTGCTAAGGCTGGAGGTACAGGCCAGCCGCTTACCTGGGATAATTCATATAGCATAGAAAATTCATCATTGATATTGCTATCTTTTGAATCCCTAATTGCATCTAACACACTCTCATTAAACTTAAACGGACTGGCAGTAGATACAATAACTTGCAGCGCCATATCTCCTGTTTGTTGGCGATATCGCTCTCCAACTTGCCAAGCTACTGCCGTATGGGGATCAGCAACATATTGATATTTTTTGAAAACCTCTGTAATCTTTTCTACCGTTTCTACGTCATCCACCCAATCCGCCCAGAAAATATCCTTAATACTCTCCAAATACCTTTCGTCTACACAATATTGTCCACTACAATTAAGTTCTTCCATCCAATTTTTGATTTGTACGGTGTCAGCATTTGTAATGTGATATAACAAACGCTCTAAATTGCTGGAAATCAAGATATCCATAGAAGGAGACAGGGTTTTATGAAAAGTACGCAATTTATTATAAATTCCTTGATTAAGAAATTCGGTTAATACATTATTGCTATTGGATGCACAAATTAGTTTTCCAATGGGCAGCCCCATTGTTTTTGCATAATAACCTGCTAATAGATTACCGAAATTACCGGTAGGTACAACAAAATTTACGGCTTCCCCTAATTGCAAGCAACCTTTAGCCAACAAATCAGCATACGCACTAAAGTAATATACAATTTGTGGTGCTAATCGCCCCCAATTAATTGAATTAGCTGATGATAGCTGAAAGCCATTTGCAGCTAAATTCTCATTGAAGAAGGGATCATTAAAAATATCTTTTACACCAGTCTGTGTATCATCAAAGTTTCCTCTGACAGCCACAACAGAAACATTCCCTCCTTGTTGAGTAATCATCTGCAAACGTTGAATCGGACTAACCCCTTCTTCCGGATAAAAAACAATTATTTTTATTTGATCAACATTAGCAAATCCTTCTAAAGCTGCTTTTCCGGTATCACCCGATGTTGCCGTTAATATTACGATTTCAGAGTCTTCCTGGGTTTTACGCAAAGCTTTGGACATTAAATGAGGTAAAATTTGTAATGCCATATCTTTGAAAGCGCTCGTTGGCCCATGCCATAATTCAAGTACAAAAGTATTATGATCAATCGCTGCAACAGGCGCAATAGCGGCATCATCAAACTTCTCAGTAGTATAAGCAGCAACAATACAGTTTTTTAGTTCTTCCTCACTATAATCAGTTAAAAATAAGCCTAAAACCTCAAATGCTCGTTCCTTGTAGTCGAGATTTACCAGCTTAGCTAGCCACTTGTCATCAATTTTCGGCATAACAGTAGGCACAAATAATCCACCATCAGCAGCAATTCCTCTTTTTATGGCCTCAGCCGCAGATAATATATCATTACTTCCACGAGTACTACGATACATAAACAAACTCCCTTTCCTCTAAAGCAAAGCCTTTTTTATTTACTCATATCATCTTTTATACTTTAATAATCCCTTGTTTTTCCACATTTCCACCATCATTGCAAAGAATCATATCCTTTGTAAAGTCAAGTATATTGTTAAGTTCATCCGTCTCTACTTCTTCATCTGCGTATACTACAACCAAAATATTACGCGTTGCCAATGTTACCTTCGTACGAAAAGCATCGGAACTAAAATTACCGAATGCTCCTCTGGCGTCGACTAAAAATGGTATTTCATCTCCAGCAACAGGATTGCCATCCAGATTTACCAAAACTCCCTTTGCCCCTAGTTCATAACGTATATCTCCATCAATCTTGTCTAAATCATATAAACCAAATGGCAACAAAAACTTGATCGCACAATATTGATTAATCATCACAGTACTATTTACATAATCCGCTCCTTTTCTTTGTATCACACGACGGACTACACCTTCTGAAAAAGCATTATGCCTTAAAGGATTAAATTCTACTTTTTTATATATACTCCTCACACCAAGTATAGGAGGAATATCCATTAATTCTTCTATATTATAAAATTTAGCAGCCTCCACTTGTAAATGAAAAAACTCTTGGGCCAAAGAAGGAGGTGTTCCATGTACTGCAATATTACGAATTACTAAATAGCCTAACGTACATTTAGGGTTAACAGTTTTTACATTGTCATGAATATCAAACTTCATAATACGCCTCCATGCGAAAAATAAACAAATTATTACTACTCCATATCACGAGCGATATCACATAATTCGCCCTTTGTTGCAGATACTAAATCATTAGGAGACACCAACATTTGACACCCTCTAACTCCGGCACTAATCGCAATATACGGCCATTTTATCATACTATTATCAATATAAACTGGATACTGTTTTTTCCCTCCCAAAGGTGAAACACCACCTCGAATATATCCAGTTAATTTTTGCACATCTTTTAAAGGAGCCATCTCTACTTTTTTATTTTCACTAATTGCAGCCAATGCTTTTAAATTAAGCTCAGCACCACCAGGTATGCAAGCCATAATTACTCCTGTTCTATCACCACTAACGACTAATGTTTTAAAAACCTGCCTTAATGGAACTTCTATTTTTTTTGCAACATTTTCCGCTCCTAGATCACTCTCATCTACTTTATATTCACGTAATTCATAACTAATCTTTAATCCATCTAAAATACGAGCAGCATTCGTTTTCTTCAAAAGATCTCCCTCATTCACTCAATATAGTAAAGTATATTATATATTTACTATATTTTTTAGGTATTAAAAATTTCACATTTTACACAGTATAGTATTCTTAATTCTACTTGTCAATAACGATAGAAAATGTATTTAAAAGAAAACCAGTTCCATGGCAAGCCTCAAATTAAAGCATAAGACTTAGTCGTTTTCATTTACAACTATATTCTTCTAAAACCTATGCTTATTTACTATATAAATTATAAATAGTTGTACAAAAATCCTGCTTATTTATTCGTATTCTGCCTTTACTTTTAAATATTTCTTTAAAAATCATTTTAAGCATCTCTCTTTTCCTATATTTGGGCAGGATATCACTGTCTAATATAGAATTACTATACCTTACAAAATGAGATTTTTTAAAAACCGTATGCTGTAGCGTAAATCACTTAACTATAAGCAACTTAAAAAGAAGAGGTGTTCTAACTTTGCTTAAAATAGCATTAGCACAAATCGAAGTTATTCCTGGCAGACCAGATATCAATACTAAAACAATGCTCACTCAAATTCACCAAGCTCGTCAGCAGAAATCCCAAATGATTATATTCCCTGAAATGTCCATCCCAGGTTATTTCTTAGGAGATACATGGGAGCAACTTACCTTCTTAAAGGATTGTGAAACCTATGGTCAACAAATTATTGCAGCCTCTAGCGATATTTGTATTATTTTTGGCAATATTGCCGTGGATTGGGCAAGAGCAAATGATGATGGTCGAATTCGCAAATATAATGCATGTTTTATCGCATACCAAGGCAGACTTCTAGGTAATGATAATTTCCCCTATCCCTTTCGTATTAAAACACTGCAACCTAATTATCGGGAATTTGATGATTCACGTCATTTTTACAGTTTACGTAAGCTGGCTATTGAATTAGAGTTAAATGTGAGTCAGCTTTTACAACCTGTAACTATCGATATCGACAATAAAAAACTCAATCTTGGATGTTTACTCTGTGAAGATGGCTGGAGTGATGATTATGCCGTAAAGCCAATCACTGCCCTTCAGAAAAATGGTCCTGTTGATCTATTTGTCAATATCTCAAGTTCGCCTTACACCATTGGCAAAAACAACAAACGTAACCGCATTTTCTCCGCTCAAGCAAAAAGCGTAAATGCCCCTTTGGTGTATGTCAATAATATAGGCATACAAAATAACGGAAAAACGATTTATACCTTTGATGGATGCAGTACTGTTTATAATCATAAAGGTGATATTATTGAATATTGCCCCAGTTTTTCTTCTGCCTTAACATGTATTGACTTACACCTTACAGCAGACAATGTAACATGCTCATCCTCTGCCATTCCAAATGATGACCGGAGCATTCGTACTATTTATCAAAGCATTGCATATGGTACAAAGTCCTTTTTAACTTCAATTGGAATAAAAAAAGTAGTCATTGGCTCCTCTGGAGGTATTGATTCAGCTGTCAGCGCAGCTCTTTACACGAAAATCCTCGGACCAGAAAATGTCTTACTAGTAAATATGCCTAGTATATTTAATTCAAAAACAACGCAGGATTTATCTGCAAAATTAGCACAAAATCTAGGTTGCCTCTATACGATCATACCAATACAAAAAGTTGTTGATGACACGATACAGCAACTTAGCAACAGTCCTATTATTGATCTAAAGAGCGGAGAAAAACAAAGTTTAGTAATAAGCCCTTTTGTCATTGAAAATATTCAGGCGCGTGATCGCTCTTCACGTGTGCTGGCAGGTGTTGCTGCTGCTTTTGGAGCTGGCTTTACCTGCAATGCTAATAAAAGTGAAATGACAGTTGGCTACTCTACACTCTATGGAGATTTAGGGGGATTTTTTGCTGCTTTATCGGACCTCTGGAAATATCAAATCTATGAATTAGCCCGCTTTTTAAACAATGAAGTCTATAAGAAGGAAGTAATTCCTCAAGAGATCATCGATCTTGTTCCCAGTGCCGAGCTTTCTTTTGATCAATCTGTTGATGAAGGTAAAGGGGATCCCATTATTTATCCTTATCATGATTATCTATTTAGAGCTTTTATGGAACATTGGAATCGCAGAACTCCTGAAGATATCCTGCTTTGGTACGAGCAAGGTGTGCTGGAAGAAAAACTTGGTTGTCAATCAGGTCTGGTAGCTACTTTGTTTCCCACCACTCAGGAATTTATTAACGATTTAGAAAAGTGGTGGAAACTTTATACTGGCATGGCTGTTGCCAAAAGAATCCAAGCCCCTCCTGTCTTAGCCGTAAGTCGAAGAGCTTATGGTTTCGATCATCGCGAAGCTCAAAATGGATTCTATTTTACTATGAATTATCAGCAAATAAAAGAAAGACTATTGCACGAATAAAGGAGTGCTAGGTCAGTCCAGTGTGAATCACATCCGAGCCTCAAAGTCATTTGATCACATGTAAAAAGGCTAGAGATTCTAATAGGTTGCAACTATTAGAATCTCTAGCCTTTTTTATTGTTTACCTTATATTTTATTTACGCATAAAATATAAGGTAAACATCACTATACTGATAATAAAGAGAGCGATAGGCAACGCAACAATTAATAATCCTGCAATAATGATACCAAAGATTATTTTCGTAAGCATGCCCGTCTGCCCCATATTGAAATTTACATGTTTTACATAAATTCGCTGGTTTTCATGATAATCATTATATCCTGCAGATTGCTTTTCTGGATCTTGCTCAATAGTAAGACCTGCAAAATCCTGTTTTTCCTCTGGCGTCAGTATTTGAACTTTATGCTCTAACTCGCTGCATTTAGAACATAGCTGCTCATCTGGCTGTATTTCAACGCCACAAACGCTACATTTCATGATTACCTCCTAGCATAGCAAAGATTCCACCTTTGCTATTGGTATTGAATTCGCTACCTATATTATTCTGCAAATAAACAAATTACAAATCCATCCTCACTTAAATATCGTGGATCAAAATTTTCCAACTGCAATACATCAAATAATTGCGTCCTTATTTTATAGATACTGGCTAGTGAAATCCCCTTTTTTTCTGCAACTTGATCCATTGCAATGTTAATAACGCCATTAATTTGGGCATAAGCTAAAAGTAATCCAACTGCCCAATTTTCAGGTTTACGCACATTAACAACGCTCAATTGACAAAAATCATACCACATTTTTTCAAGCAACCGTTCATCAAAGCGAGAAAGTCCATATTCTACTACTAAATTATGCAATAAACTCGTTACCGATTCCTTTGCTATGCGCTTTTCCTTAATGATCGGATAACTACGCTCTAATTGGCTCAAGGGCGTCACATTGACTTTAGCAAGGGTAACCAAAATATTGATTGTATGTCGAACAACAAGCGCATGCCGCTTAAAAAAATCTACTAAAGTAGCTTTTGGCTCTTGTATCATAAATATTTCATTTTGTCGCATTACCTCATCTTTAATGCGTTTTCTAAGATTTATACTAACTTCTAAGCTTGTAACATAATTAATCATAACTAAACCTTGAGAAAAAATATGTCCAAAAAACAATAAATTTTTCAATATTTTATAATTAAAATCAGGTGTTGGTAATTGGAATGTCTCATTGGTAAATAAATTAATACATTCCACCAAATCCTGACTTATAATTTTGTTTATATAAAAAACTGTAAAGCTAGATCCTAATAAGCTTTGTAAAATTTTATATTCATCTGGAGTGAGACGTTCACCACAGGTGGTACTAAAATATTCTAAAGGTTTTAAATCATTTTCTAATAAATGATAATCAAATAAAAAATAATCCCAAAATCCTAACCAAAAATCCTCTTCCACTTCTTCTGCTGCATTATCAAATGGGCCTGTGTATAAGTATAAAGCACGTTCAAAATCCTCTGTAAACTCTTGTTGTTGAAAATATTTCCCCAGTTTTAGCATTAGGCTCTCGACGGCTTCACCAATAACGATACCAAAAAGGACTTTATCATCAAAATGATCACTAACATCTTCCATACTCTTCAATCCTTCTATAATAGATTGAGACTTAAGAAGATTTATCTTTTTGCCACCACTGATTTCTTGTGCCGCTTCTTTGATTTTATCTAGATTCATGATCATCTTTTTGGTATATAAATACGTATAAAATTCAATAAGAATACTAAAAAAATGACGAACTGATTTTAATGTTATTTTGAAACCACTTATATTTTCACTTAACCATTTAACAATAAAACTATATTCTTCCAAACTGATTTCATCTAAGTTCTCATTATTAAAATGAGTTAAATAAAGAATGAAAAATTGTATTTGATGCCATGTATCTTTAAGCTTATCATCGCTAATTCCCTGCCAAGCCTTTTGGCGTAAGAATCCTTCTACCCATTCTTGCTGAATAATAGGTTCCCACACAACGGCTTCATCATAAAAAATTTGTACTTGATCATACACATTTTTTTTCATTAAGTATAAAATTCTCCTTTAAAGCATAGCTTCCACAAACAGTTATTGCAAACATTACAGGTTATTATAACATTTTTCCTGATGCTCAACCAGTAAAAAGCATAATGATATTTCTTCAATTATTAGAATTACATTTTAATCGTCTCTAAATATATCTACGAATACGGAATTATGTTATAATGTTCCTCGTGAATTGGCGATTTTGAGTAAATTGAGGTGTTATCATGTTAAAAAAATCACTCCTATTCTTTCTAGTCATATTTCTACTAAATGTATCATTATGCTTAGCATCTCCTGATGATAATGCAATGATTGCTGTCGCTCTATATGTTGACACATCAGGCTATTATGTCCCTGGAACTGATTTTCTCACCAAAGCACTGAATGAAGTGATTCGTTTTAAAATTAATGCTTTATTTCTAGGTAGTGAAGTGCAGTCAGGAAATGCAGTATTACGCGATCTTGCCCGTTCTGGCATTACCAATACGGCATCAGCTACCCCTGATTTATTATCTACATACGCAAGTGCAGCTCATGTTAATTATGTTATGCTTTTTACCATACATCCACTAGATGTTTCTTTAGATCTTAAGGCCTTTTCATCAGCAACTAACTCATGTATTGTTGATAAATCCTTAACTAAACCCGATGGCATAGAAGCTTTATCAGTCCTTGATACCTTTTCTTCTATGATCGGCGAGCAAATTACTCAAATCTTTCAGACGATTCATTCTTAAGAAAAGAAATCCTATTCGCTAATGTAAGTGAATAGGATTTCTTTTCTTATTATCCTTTAATAATTTCAGAAAAATAAATTACAGTTACTGTATCTTCAATATGTATCGTTTTTTCATAAATAATTTCAAAAAAGTTGATTAGTTCTTCTACGGTTTTTATATCAGGATTTTGCTGGCTTAGATCCTGTGTAGTTAGTTCCGAAAATTTCTTGGTGATTGCTTTATCAATAATTGCTGTATATATTCTTCTTTTGCCACTATTTTTTTTTCCTACAGTAAGCCAAACTACAGAATTTTCCGGATACGTGTCTCTAATATCACCGAGTCGAATCGTAACGTTTTTTTGGCGATTCATCAATAATTTTTCATTATGAGGCGATAAAAAATTTAGTGCAAACATATCTCTTCTCCTTTAGCGATTTTGTATCATTGCTTAAATATATATTTAATTCTTATCAGTTTGATTTTCTATAATAATATCAAAAGGGCTCTTACCTTCCGTATAACCACACTGATCACATTTCCAATCATCAGTAAAACTCTCATTAAGACTGATTTTATGCATCTTACCTAGATGGCATTTTGTACAGCTCTTAAGAGTTTCTTGCTTAGGCATACTATCTCGCCTCCTACCATTTTAGTGTAAGGTTCGGCAAAAGATGTTGTTTTCCTGCATTTTAACATAATGAACACTAAAAATAGATAAATGCCATTTTTCTTTATAAACTTTTTATAATCATTTACACTTAGAGCTTAATTTGCTAAATAAGTATCTAAAGTGTGAATTTTTTTATTCTTTACTTTTGAATGTATTAGCTATCCTCTGCTGACAGACTTTTGCCTAATTTACCGATAGCTTTCTTCTCAATACAAGACTCAAATGATAAAGATATAGAAATAATTACAAAGAAGACGGCACCTCCAAGGTGTCGCCCTATTACTTATTTTTCAGGTTGTCTAGGCTCTGCTGAAGATGTTGTATTTACTTTGGAATTTGGCCATGAAGCCTTTGTTTTCCCTTTTTCTCCTTGTTTAGAAGAGACATCTTGTGTTTTATGGGGTGGTTTCGTTGTCTTCTTCATCTAATCATCTCCTTTCTATTATCCTATGAGAACAACAGCTCAATTGCGCCAATCCGTAATGAAATATCCTAATTTAATCAAAAATATCTACCCTTTTCTTATTATAATAATGTTCTATAACAGCATTGGTACCTCCTGTGTTTAAGCTGCATACAATACATTACGTTATAAGAATAAATTACTAGAAGGAGGAATACTTATGGGTTTCGGTTTTGGCGGGAACGGCAACGGACGTGGTGGTAATTGGGTTGTCATTATCATTATAATCATCTTATTATTCTGCTTCTCATCGGATGATTGTTCTTCCGATTGTTAAATCTTAAAAGTACTCGATCAAATCCTATCTTTTGCAACCACGTCAATAAAACGTGGTTTTTTTCTTTGAAACATTAATTAACATCGCTATTGCTTCTAATGATCGCCGTTTCTTCTATAATTATATCTATAATTGAATCTGCCATATCTTTTGGCAATTGATCTGGAGGATACATCCTATCTTTTTCATCTTTGACACCGTGCTACCGGACTATATACTTTCCTTTCTTCTCTTTATTCATTTCCCACACCTCCCACATAACCTATGCGTTACGGCTTTTTCAACATTACTATAACTAAGCTACTTGAGATATCCAAAAGACTCTATCAATAATCGTAACCAGCAATATAAAGCAGCTACTGAAGTATTCTCCTTCAGTAGCTGCTTTATTTATTCACTAACAGATCAAATTTCTTCTTGCCGCAGCCGTTTATTAGCGATGAATGCACTTCACATAGAAGATACATTGATGATGGATATAGCGGCGAGTATTTAGACAAATACCATTTTTTTCTTTATAACAACCATTCACACTTAGAGCTTAATTTGCTAAATAAGTATCTAAGTGTGAATTTTTTTATTCTTACTTTTAAATGTATTAGCTATCCTCTGCTGACAGACTTTTGCCTAATTTACCGATAGCTTTCTTCTCAATTCGCGAGACATAGGAGCGAGAAATCCCCAGCATCCTTGCGATATCTCTCTGCGTTTTTCGATTACCATTTGGCATACCGAACCGCATTTCCAATACCCATTTTTCTCTGCTGCTCAAACGATTAATTTGTTTATTCAATCGTTCATGTTCGCATTGCGTTTCTACCGCCTCAGCTACTACATCAGGTGCTGTTCCTAAAACATCAATTAATGTAATCTCATTTCCTTTTTCATATTATCTGTTTATAAAAAATTAAACAGATAATCATCTTATTTATCAAGAATTAGCTCTAAAATATCATGAGCAATCCTTCTCAGGTTTTCTTCATGCCGTTCATTTTCACGGCGCTGGCGTTCATGCCATTCTCGATCATTTTCATTTGGACGCCTTTTCATTTCACGTTCATGCCGTTCATTTTCAATTCGTTCTCGTTCACGGCGATCTTGATCTTTGTCATGTTGACCATGCCGATCTCCGCCATGTTGTTGCGAGGTTAATTTGTTATGTAATGGTGAAGCTTCTAATAGTGATGTGCTAAAGCCAATCTGAATTATTCCTACCATTGAAAAAACAATCATTTTTTTTACTACATTATTCATAAGAAGTCACTCCTATTTATTTTGTACAATCTATAAACGACCTGATTTTTACTCAAGCATTACTTTATCAGTTACTTTCACAACTTTAATCTCATTAAAATATGAGATTAAAGTATGCATAAACCATAGATTCATGCTCTAAGCTTGATGAGGCGGAATAACTGACTTTATAAGTCTGTGTTTGTATTTAAAAGGCTGAATTGTCATTTATATAATCTTATTATACAATGTAAATGTAACAATATTGTTACAGATTATCTACATTTGTGTTACTTCAAAAGCAGAACTACCAACATTTAAACATTAATCACAACGTAACCTTGTACATTAACATTAGGTTTTTTAAATCCATTTTAATACTAGATTATGGTGTAGACTTAGACTCATCATTTATAATGAAATATCCTTTTGCATGAAAAAAGAGCCTATTTCGTTTTTTCTATGCAATAGGCTCTTTGTTTTCATACTATTTACACACTCGCTAAGCAAGCTCTGATTCAGGCATTCGTAGCCCCAAAAGGCACCATTATTTACCTGTGATCTTTTTCATTACATCATCAGTTATATCCTGCCCACCATAAACAACACTGCCTTTATCCACTATAGTTCCTAAACCTTTAGCTTTAGCAATTGCTGCAACAGCGGCATCTACTTTATTTTGCAGGGATCCCAACAACTCTTTCTCTTTAATTGCAAGACCTTGCTGAAGCTGTTGATAGTACGCTTGTTTCTCTTGGTCATTCATATTGACTGATTTGGAATCTAAATCGCTTTTTGCTTGCACAACTGCAGCATTCATTGTTTCTTGAGCTTTAACTGCATCAGGATGCTGTTGGATTAAAAGTTGATAATTCACTACTCCAACTTGAGAAGCATTATTCTTTGAGGCGGCATA
This sequence comes from Pelosinus fermentans DSM 17108, assembly GCF_000271485.2. NCBI lineage: Bacteria > Bacillati > Bacillota > Negativicutes > Selenomonadales > Sporomusaceae > Pelosinus > Pelosinus fermentans. Next base: position 2,229,467 of record NZ_AKVN02000001.1, on the reverse strand, counting down.
CGTTGTATTCGGTTGAGCAATTGTTACTATACTCAAGAGTAAAAAAGTTCCTAAAAAGATATTTTTCAATTGTTTGCTTTTGATTTTCATCGCTGGTCCTCTTTTCCGTCATTAGAATGACATTTATTATGATTTGTTCAATAAGAAACTGAACAATTGGTCATCTGACTTACATAGATCAGTGCATATCCCATATGTATTTTTGTCAAAGCCTCTGTTGCCAACTACAGAAATTTGGCTGATAGTCTTAGCAATTTAGAGCGCCAATGTGAAGTGTCATTCACTTACAGAATGTTTTCTGTTCCCCTGTTTATACCAGCTATAACTACTAATTAGCTTTACAAGAATTTTATTCCATTACTCCTCTCAATTTATTCTTCAATAATTATACAATATTTTTGTTACAATTTGGTGACAATAATTGAAAATATTAAATTATTTTCTGCAAACCTACTAAACTTAGGGTAATGATTTTAAACTCATTAATGAAAAAGGGCGTGTCGCAAAACGTTTTTAGAAAAAACGCAAAGCGGCCGCCCGTTTTGCGTAAAAAAGAGGGAAAAAGCGGTTGGGAGAAAGAAAAAGGGAACTCGCGGCCGGTTTATGGGCACAAAAAAACAGAGGAAGCCTCTTCCCCTAAGAAAAAGTCGATATGGGTTTGTCAGGATGCTTTTGGAATATGTAAATAGCTTCCACACCGGTCATGTTGAATTTTGTTGTGGAGCTTGTTTAGGTATATGCCATGCACAGTAGTAAAAATTCGGTCTGCACCTTGACGCTGCCTCTCATGAGAAATCGCCGGAAGCCCATGTCCTGCTTAAGCACCCCGAACGCTCCCTCTACCTGAATGGAGCGGTTTATGCGTAACAAAATTCCTTCCTCACTTTGAATGCGCGTTTGCATTTCTTGGCGTTGCCTAAGAAAGGTTTTGGATATATACAGATTCTTGCTCCTGTCTTCCAGCAGCGTCTTGCTTTTGCCTTTGATGCATTGCGCCTTATGCGGACAGCCGGCGCACTCGACGCAGGTATATACCGTGGTCACGATTGGGTAGCCTGCCTTTGACTTGGTCTTTTTCTCATAGGCCGCTCGAATGGGGTGCCCCATATGGCAAAGGTAACTGTCATTATCTGCGTCGTAGGGCATGTTCTCCCGTCGGCCGATGTCGCTTTTGTATTTGCGGGTTTTTGCCTTGTCATAATTGGCCGGCTTGATAAAGGCGGTTTGTCCGTTTTCTTCGCACCAGGTGTAGTTTTCCTCACTCTCGAAACCCGCGTCCGCTACCGGCTTGGTATACCCGAGTGCGTTAAGCTTCTCCAGCATCGGAATGAAGGTTTGGCTGTCGCTTCTCTCCTGCGAGATCATAGCGGCTACGATATATTCCGCATCCACCGCCAACGTCACATTGTAGCCTGGTTTGAGCTGCCCGTTTTTCATGTGGTCTTTCTTCATTCGCAAGAACGTCGCGTCCCGGTCGGTCTTGGAAAAGCTGTTGCGGTCCCCGAAGCTGTGGTTGTAGTCATCGTACTTCTTCTGCCGGGTCAGATATTCCTCTACCGTTTCCAGCGCCCGCTGCAGCGGCGTTTTTCGTTGCCCCTTGCCGTGAACAAAAACGATGCCACGTTCGGCTTGCAGGGCTTTTAGGCGTTTTCTTAGTTTCTTCAAATTTTTGGCCTTGATCTTTGGACCGACGTGAAAGCGCAGGCCAAACTGGGCTGCCAGCACCGGCAGCTCTCCTTTCATTTTCTCCTGCAGCTCTGTTCATTGGTTTGTGTTGACTTCTTCCAGACAAAGCTGTAACGATTAGCATTGGCCTCCAACTTGGTACCGTCGATGAAGGCGCTTACCAAAGACAGCTCTCCCGCATCGGTCAACTGCCCTATCAGTTGACCGAACAGGTCGTCTATCACCTCGGTCAGCCGTTCGCCGCGAAACCGAGCGATTGTAGCGTGGTCCGGTGCTTGTTCCCGGCCCAAAAGGTACATAAAGTTGATGTCTCGTCCACAGGCCCGCTCCAGCTTGCGGCTCGAATACAGACCGTTCATGCATCCGTACACGAGGATTTTAAACAGACGCTTCGGTGACCTCTCGATTCTCCCCATACGGGAGTACGCGGCGTATAGTTTGCTGTAATCCATCCTTTCCAATACCGCGCTGAGTAATCGCACCGAATCATCTGCCGGGATCATATCTCCGATGTCCATGGGCAAGACCAGTTGATATATATTTCCGTCTGATGTATAATTTGATTGTAAATTTTCTGTTTGCACAAACTGATTTTACAACAAAAGACGACTTCCGGCTACTGCCGGTTGTCGTCTTTTGTTTTTTATTGGGCTCGCTTAACGCGACAGCCCCTTTTCTTCTTGCAAGGGATGTGATTATATCTTTGTCTGGCCACTTTTTAATCACTGTTAGCATCAATGATTCACTAATGTTTTCTCTAGCTCTTTATAAAAAATTTCACTCTTAACATATGATTCTAACAACATACATGATTCTTTCGATACAGTAACTTTCCCACTTACCAAAGAATCTACACTTTGAGCTAGAGTAATATCCCCTTGTTGCATTAGCTCTTTATAAATTTGCTCTAATCCTTTTGTATTCCCACTTTGTAACTCATTAACACTGTTAATGATAAATTTTTCACATTGTGGAAAAAATAAGTATGTATTTAGATACGCCATGAGATGATCTTCTTTTTTACTCTGCCATCCACTAAATATTGACGTTAAGGTATTTGCAATACTGACCACATGTTCCATATCTTCTTCTCCCCCTAATATTCTTTACTTTATTTTATGTAAAAGTCATCTTACTATGACTTCAATGTTTAGTTTTTATTCTGACTTACTTTATAGTATTTCGGCAAATATGTTTTTTCTCATTTAATAAATCAATTTAGTAAATTTATTGACTTTTAAGCTTTATCATTTTATTCGTCATTAATTTATGATATGTATTAAGCAAAATGTCTAGTTCCCTACTGACAGCAATAATTTTAGGATCTGTAAGTTTTTCATTTTTATTTTGAGCCAATTTATTTAATTTTTCTCTTAATTCTTCAACCTTGTTCAAAATTTCTTCTATCTCAGGCATATAAACACCATCCTTTATAATAGTGTTGACGATAAAGAAATTTTTTATTCAAAGAGACTCATGTCATGCTATTACGATGTTTCTTATGGTGTTTGCTTGAACGTCCTTAGAGCAATTATTGTAGAATATGTCCATGTACTAAATGTACATACGGTGTATTAAAGATTCTTCCACTAAAGAAGTTCTCAAAATATCCCCATCTATGATGATTTAATATTGTCTGTCAGCTTTTTACTAGCTCTCGCTGGTTACTTTTTATCATACTCAGCATTAATTCGCAGCCGTTCCTCCACTGGCAACAAATTCCAGATATCCCATGCATGACGATAAAACTCACGGAGTACCCTTTCCTTTTCTGCTGTCGTCATGTAAGGAGGAGCAACAACATGAACGATTGTATTTTCCAGATAATATGTAGCATCGTATTTTTCTTCCATAGAATTTTCACCTCAATTATATATATATGAAGATGATCCCTAAGGACGACCCTATAAACAGTCATTATTATCATATTTTCAATTTTTGATTATATAAATGCATTAAAAAGACACAGCAATGATTCCATATCAATGGTTAGGCTGTGTCTTTGTTAAACTCCAAAAATTTAATTGTAGAATCTTACAATGATACTCAATCTGTTGAAAACGTTAGAACTCCTGATAAACTAGACTCATTGGGACAAAATAACTAATTTCACTGGTAAGTTTGATGCACCTGGGGGGCTGAAAGTAAATGATAATGACTCACTACTATCATAAGTGCCTAAGAATGAGAACTCTTTCCATTTATTATCCTCAAAATGAATCTTTCCCCGGGGTGTTGCTAAAGGACTCCAATTTACCTCTGGATGGTGTATCCCTATGGCACCAGCATAATACCCGCCTAGCGGTACAAGATAATAGGAAATTCTCCGAGTATTTCTTCCAGGAGGTTTAATATCATAAACTACACCATAATTTCCATAATTGACGACCTTTGTTCCATCTATAGCGTCAATCCCTCGCAAATAAGGATCGATCACATTATCGGCCAGCGTTATCCCCACAGCTCTATATAGAACTGGATTATAAGGATCCACTGAGTAAAGCTTTCGATTTGCTCCTTCAAATGTACCACGCAAATGCCACTGGTCTGCAGGCAGTAATTGAGCTGTTTTAGAAAATGTAACACTCTCTTCAAATAAAGGCAGCATCATGACTTTAACATTGATTTGGCGGTCAACAGTAAAGTCATAAATACCGTGAATCAACATATTAGGCAAAACTGCTGTAGCGCTTATTTCTGCTGCTAAAGGTATCACACCGCCTGGCGGAATATCAATTTGATATTCCGCTGCTCCTCCAGCAAAATATGACATCTGTGTTTCTTTTCCTACTGCAAGCCAGGCATAGCCTGGGCCGCCCAAACTAGACTTGCTTACATTAACATGAGCAGCCTCTTTACCTTTGTTCTCTAAAACTACTTCCATTTTCTTAGCCGTCTTTGATGCGTTTACATGATAAAAAAAAAGACGAACACTTCCTTCTACTTTATCCTGATACAAAACTCCATCACTTTCTACCATTTCAGGACTATCTGATAGTAGAAGAGTACCACCTAGGGAGCTACTCTTCATCTCCCACTCTGGAAGCCTTTCTATATTATCCATCCTAATTTCTCCATAAGCCACAGGTATGGATTCCTGTCCCATGATTACGATCATAATTGTAATCCAAAGTAACCTTATTGCTTGTTTCATCTTATGCCTCCGAATCTGTAATATATAATTCCACTATTCCACTGTATATAAAAAGATTGTTTTATAAATAAATCCCCCCTAGCAACGTTTCCTAGGGGAGAATAAAATTTCACTACTACCCTAATGTCAGATTTTCCTAGATATAAGTATATTTCGATTCTAGGCCACTGTCAAATGTCATATGTTTATAAGATCGATTAATAGCCATATGGCAACAAAGAAGGTGCTAACTTGAGTAATCTGCATAATAAAGACCTAGAGCCTTCTTGCTTCTATCTTCGTAAATCGAGAGAAGATCAAGAGGCAGAAGCAAGAGGCGATGGAGAAACACTTGCCAAGCACAAAAAAGCATTGTTTAAAATAGCTAAAGAACACGGTATAACCATCACCAAAATCTTTGAAGAAGTTGTCTCTGGAGAAAGTATCATTCACAGACCTGAAATGTTAAATCTACTAAAGGAAATTGAATTAGGAAAATGGAAATCTGTTTTTTGCATGGACATCGATCGTCTGGGCCGTGGCAAAATGCAGGATCAAGGCCTAATTATAGAAACCTTTAAACAAGCGCAGACTAAGATTGTAACACCACGCAAAATATATGATTTAAACAATGAATGGGATGAAGAATACACAGAATTTGAATCCTTTATGGCCCGCAAAGAGTTGAAGATTATTACCAGACGTTTACAAGGCGGTCGAATTCGCTCACTCGAAGAAGGCAATTATCTTGGAGCGGTTCCACCATATGGATACCTCATTGAGAAAAAAGATCGCAAGAGATACTTGATTAAACATCCAGAACAAAGTGAACCTACAGCATTAATATGGAAATCATATCAACTTGACATGGGAGCAAACAAGATCGCTAATGAACTAAATCAAATGGGATATCTGTCTTATTCAGGTAAAAAATGGTCTGCGTCATCAATTCTAGCTATTTTAAAAAATCCAGCCTACGCCGGTGTAAATGCCTGGAAAAAAGTAGCATCTAAGAAATCGACAACGCGTACTGGCAGAGAAACCAAGCGTCGCCCCAGGGAAGAACAAATCTGGATATATGATTGTCATGAACCATATATAACCCTTGAAGAATTCGAGCAGGTACAAGATATGCTATCCCAAAAATATCATCCACCCTATCAGTTGCTGAATGGAGTTACGAACCCGCTTGCTGGATTAATTAAATGTGATATATGTGGCGGTTCTATGATTTATCGACCTTATCAGCATCAGCAGTTTCCACATTTAATGTGTTACAACAGGCATTGTATGAATAAAAGCTGCCGCTTTGAATATGTTGAGAGAAAACTGCTTGAAGGTTTACAGCTATGGCTTAATAGCTATCGTACTCAATGGGATCTTTTTATACCAAAAGAGCAGTGTAATACTGTTAATAGTAGAGAAAAAGTCCATCATAATTTCAAAAAAGAACTAAAAGAATTAGAGCAGCAAAAAGATAACTTACATGATCTTTTAGAAAAAGGAATCTATGATGCTGCTACATACCTGGAAAGATTAACTAAGCTCTCGGAAAGAATTGCGACTGCACAAAAAAAAATAGACAAAACAGCATTAGAATTGTCTAAGGAAATACAAAAGGAAAAAAGCAGAAAAGATATTATTCCTAAAATCGAAAAAGTTTTAAAAACCTATGAGAAATCCAATGACCCTACAGAAAAGAATAAATTCTTAAAATCAATTTTAGAACATGCCACATATAGAAAAGAAAAATGGCAAAAAGGAGACACATTTACATTGGTCTTACGTCCCCGTTTACCGCAATGATTACCGGATCGTTACCTCATACCGATAAATATAAAATGTCAATTCATTTCCTTCCTTATCTACGCCGATAGGATCATATAAACTAACTTCAGCACGAGTCCGCCGGGTGCTTCTTAGATGCATTAATATTTCATTTTCAATACACCGTGCTGCATAGGTTGCTAAACGAATTTTTTTAGCAACATCAAACGTATTAATTGCTTTTATTAGACCTATTGTACCAATGGAAATTAAATCATCAGTATCCTCTCCAGTATTGTCAAATTTTTTAACAATATGAGCTACTAATCTTAGGTTCCGTTCGATTAATACATTCTTAGCATTTTCGTCACCGTTCTTCAACCGCTCCAGCTGTATCTGCTCTTCCTTTTCTGAAAGAGGCAAGGGAAATGTGTTATTGGTTACATAAGAAACTAGCACAGAAAGACTTTTTACAATAGAAACCGCCAGTGCCATAAAAAAAGACATCAAATTTTTCACCCCCGCAAATCACTTGCTTCATTGTATGGTATAATCGTCATTCTTGTGCCTGTTAATTTTTGTATATCCATTTCAGACCGCTTATTAATTTTATTTTCTGTAAGACTTGCACCTTACGATTATATAGCATATAATCGCACAAGGAGAGTGATATAATGGAACCATATATTGGAGATCTTCAGCTGCTACTAGCGACCGTTCTTATAATCATCTATATGTTATGGGATAGACTCTTCCCCGAATAACAGCATTCAATGATTGCATTTTCTTATTGATTCTGTATGGAATGTACTGCATTCCCCAGCACTTTGCCAATGCATTTACTTAATTTCATAACGATAGACAAAGGGGTGCTTTGCAAGTCTAAATATCCTAGATATCCACTGGCATTGACTACTCCAATAATAGAAATCGTACCGATGCATGGCAATTTATTACCAACAGCAATACCAGCCTCTAAGCTGCCTTCCCATATTTCAATATTCCCAATTTCATCATTTTTTCCTAAACAAGCATCAACTGCAATAATAATCGGCTGATGATGCTGTTCCTTTATATTTTGAATCACGTTTACTAAATTACCGGCATGAACAGGCATCTCCAAACTTCCGTATACGGTGCATATTGTATGTTCTACTAAATAAGATCCTACTAAAGGACCAAGAGCATCACCAATATATCGATCTGAACCAATGCAAAGGATAATAATCTTTCTATGTTCTAGTTCCTCCTGCTGTTTTAATAGATTTACCATATAATGATACATTTTAGGATAAACAATACTATCATTTACATTCACAATTAATTTTTCAGCGATTTTTTTTTCCATATTTACGATCTCCTCTTCTAATCTATCAATAAATATCTATGCTTACTTCCCATAAAGAAGACTTGATTAAGATGGAGTTTTAACTCCACCTTAATCTTAGCCGCACTTATCCGCCAGACTGAACCGCTCTAAGATAACAACTTTGATAGCCTATACTCGCATACAATAAAACCTCTTTGCTCCAATTTGGCAAAGAGGTTTTATTTATATGAAAAAATTCTTTATTTCTATAATTACATTTATCATCATACATTATATTGCATAATGCAAGATGGAGGTAATGGAATGTATGTCATGATCGCTTTGCTTTTAATTGGTATAACCTTGCTATTAGGTGGTATTTTCTTCATGCGTTTTGGACTTCAAAAATTATTATGGACTAAACTGCAAGCCTTCTTAGGGCAACTAACTAGTACACCTTTACGCGGTTTATTGGTTGGCACCTTAGCGGCAGCTTTCATGCAAAGCAGTACTGCCGTATCTCTATTGACTATAGGCTTAGTTCATGCTCAATATTTATCATTTTATCAAGGTTTGGGAATTATCTTAGGTGCTAATATTGGCACATGCTCAACGGTACAATTAATGACAATTGCAATACCAGAAAAACTCATCATTCCTTTATTTCTGTTTTTTTTGCTGTTCACAATTCTTTGCCGGAAGTTTCGATATTTTGGTATGGCAATCTCAGGCTTATTAAGTATGTTTATTGGTATGAGCATCTTATCAGAAGCCTTAAGCAATATCTCAGAATTTACAACTGTCATTGACTATTTACTAGCATCCCAAGAAAATTCACTTTATGGCATTGTCGGCGGTATTATTATTACTCTTTTATTTCAATCCAGCAGCGCGGCTACTGGAGTGCTAATGGTCTTAGCCAGTGATGGTATCATCGACTTAACAACAGCCACCTATGTAGTCTATGGTAATAATATTGGCTCCTGCTTATCATCCTTTATCGTTGGAGTTACCGCCTCTTTAGCTGCTAAACGCTTAGCTGTAGCACACATTCTTCTTAATATATTGGGAGTTATTATTTTTTTCCCTTTAACTAGCGTGCTCACAAAAATAGCCACTAGTCTTACAGCAGATTTTGCTGGACAAGTGGCTATCGTACATACACTCTTTAATATTATTTCTTCATTGGCAGTGCTTCCCATTATACACCAATATGCTAATTTAGTAATGCTACTCATCCCCAAAAGAAGATGATATTTGCTCTTTTCGCCTTTCATTGAAAGCAATACATTGCCTAATGATTGTCATAATAATATACAATAATATAGCTGTCATGACAATTGTACCGCCTGGAGCAATATCCAAATAGAATGATGACGTTAACCCAATAAATACAGATAACATCGAAAAAATTACTGCCCATCCCATCGTCGCCTTAAATCCCACTCGTAATAAATGAGCTGTTGCCACAGGTACAATCATCAAGGCGCTAACGAGCAAAATTCCAACTATCGTCATACCAACAACTACAACCAACGCTGTTAATATGCTAAACAGCATATTAATCATCCCGGTGTTAATGCCTGCCACATTTGCAATATCTTCATCTAAGGACATTAACATTAGCTTGTCAAATAAAAAATACACAATAAGTAAGACTAAAGTACCAGCACCAGCTATTGTTATTACATCCGTTAATGATACGGTAATAATACTGCCAAATAAAAAACTTAATAATCCTGTGCTTGGCATTCGTGTCATAGTACTGAAAATAATAGCCATTGCTGCTCCAGCATAAAAGAATATTGCTAACCCCATATCAGCAAACGCAATATGCCTTCTACGAACTAATTCAATTCCTACTGCACCAGCTATCGTTAAAATCAAAGCTCCCACTACTGGATACAGCCCTACCATATATCCACCTGTTACACCGGCAAAAGCAATATGCCCTAATCCGTCTCCAATCAAAGATTGACGGCGCACCACCACAAAACTGCCAATTAGTGGACATACAATACCTGTAATTAAACCTGCCAGCAATGCTCTTTGAATAAAGTCATATTGAAAAAATTCCATATTTTCGCCTCACTGCCCTGTATAGTACCACAGATGTCGTGATTGGGCATGCGTATCATCAAACTCCTTGCTGCTACCAAAAAAACAAAGTTTGCGATTAATACATGCTACCTTATTTGCCCATGATACAGCTTTTTCAATATCATGGGATACCATAACAATTGTAATACCAAGATTTTTATTTAATGTTCCTAATAATTCATAGATTCTGGCACTAGCCTCATAATCAATTCCGCTAGTAGGCTCATCTAAGAGCAATAATTGTGGATTGGCAGCTAACGCCATCGCTACCATTACTCTTTGCTGCTGCCCTCCTGAAAGCTCACCAATCCGCCGATCGCGCAGATTTTCTACACCTACTAATTCCATCATGTGATTTGTAATATGGTTAGCAGCCTGATGATTTTTCTTCGCAGCAGCAGCTCCCAAAGTTAGACCTAAAGCAACAACTTCTTTTACAGTTGCAGGAAATCCTTGCACATTTTTCCCATAGTTCTGGGGAACATAACCAATTAACCCATGTCCCTTTGCTGTAAATATATCTTTCCCACCAATCTGAACTTGTCCTCTTGTTGGCTTTATAAGCCCGGCTATAATCTTGAGCATCGTACTTTTTCCTGCTCCATTAGGACCAACAACAGCAACAAAATCACCTTGTGAAATCGTTAGAGATATATTATCGATCGCAACATTGGTATTATAGGAAAAATGAATATCAAACAATTTCACTTCACACATTATCGATTCTCCTCACAGAGTTTTACAATTCGAACATAAACCTAATAGCTCTACATTATGACGAATAAGTTCATATCCGCTCTTTCTAAGCAATTTTATAAATTCTTCATCAATTGGACAATAATCAATACAAACGGCCTTACCACATTTTACACAAACTACATGATGATGATGATTTGCATGGGCCAATTCATAACGTGTTCGTTCTTTCCCCATTCCAGTTATTGGTATCAGCACCCCATTCTCTGTCAACATATTAATATTTCGATAAATCGTATCTAAGCCTATATCGTTATATTCTTGACGTACCAAATTCCAAATTTCATCTGCAGTTAATAAACCTGCAGTCTGCACTATTTTTTCCATAATGATACGCCGCTGGGGTGTTATGCGATAACCTTTTTCCTTTAATTTCTTCATTACATCATATATCATTTATATCTTTCCCTTTTTTACAAATAATAAGATTCTTATTAGAACGGCAAAAAAATAAGGTTACTATGTAATTGAAAAACCAAAAGCCGGATACCTATTTGTTCTGCCTTGGCTAATGACACTATAACCTATTCATACCAATTTTATATACGATAAAAATGAAAGTTCAGGATTACCACCTAAGTGCTCTGGCAAAACCTAGCCTTCTTGTACTTTAATTTTCTAATTTAAATAATAAATAAAAGTAAGGAGGCATCTTGCCTCCTATAAACCACATTATAAGACTCGGCGCGCTCCTAAGTAACGTGCTCCCCAATAACCGCTGTCCAATCGATCAATCACGACACCACGGCTAGAAGTAGCACTAATAAACTTTCCATTTCCCACATAAATACCAGAATGAGACGCACCGGCTTCATATGTAGTAAAGAACACTGTATCTCCCGGTTGCAAACGGCTGTACGATACAGACTGTCCAACTCCATACTGTTCATCAGCAGCTCTTGGCAGATAAACTCCAGCTTGCGCAAATACATATCGAGTAAAGCCCGAACAATCAAAACCATTTGGTGATGTGCCACCAAATACATATGGTACGCCTTGATAACTCAATGCTGCCTGTACGACTCTTCGTATGATAGCACTGGAACTATCACGGCTTACTGGCATTTCTCTGCCCATAAGAGCACGATATGTCTGCATGCCAATTACTCCATCAGCATCCAAGCCCCTGTCTTTTTGAAAATCTTTTACTGCATTTGCTGTCATTTCGCCAAAATCGCCATCAGAACTACCAGCATTGTAACCAAGAGCATTCAGTTGTGCTTGAATGTTAGCGATATCGTCTCCTTGGTCACCTTGATGATAGGCTGCAGCAGCGCAGGTTACAGTCCCTGCACTTACTAAAACTAGTAAGAACACTACCACTCGAAAAAACTTAGTCAATATGCATACCCCTCTCACTAGCCTCCGAGGTTAGCTGACGGGTTAGGGTTGAGATCCCCCTACTTTCAGGCAAATGGTAAAGCCGCCCTACAAGTTTCACCCCAAAACTGTGGTTCCCCCGGTCCTGTGCCTTGATTAGGCATTTATAAAAACTGCACTTTTATATCATTCGCTTTATTTTTGAAAAATCCTGCCCTCATATCTCATTTTTTTACATATTCTATACTATGTTTTATGTAATTCATCGGTTACAATTTTATTTCTTATTATTACATATTAAATACAAAGAAATAGCAAAAGCTCTTTTATTCCTGCTTACGCCGTTTATATTCTGCCCGTACCAGGTATAAAGGACGTTGTTTTACTTCTTCAAAAATACGACCTACATATTCACCAATAATACCTAATCCAAGTAATTGCAAGCCACCTAATAGTAAAATACTTGCTGTAATCGTTGCCCAGCCTGGTACTGCTTCTAGCGTAAATAGTTTAATATAGATGACATGCATTGTAACACTAAAACTAATCAAGGCAAAAAGCAGTCCTATGTAAAAGGCGAAACGAAGTGGCAACTTAGAATACGATGTGATGCCATCTAAAGCAAAATGCAGCATCCTACCTAGAGAAAATTTCGATGCCCCTGCATAACGTTTTGGAGCAACAAATTCTACTAAAACTTGTTTATAGCCAATGGCTCCAATCATACCGCGAATAAAGCGTGCTCTTTCTTTAAAACGGCGAAAACTTTGAACTACTGCTTTATCTAGTAAACGAAAGTCAGAACCACCTTCTTGTATATGTACCTTCGATAATTTATTAATTATTTTATAGTACAAGGCAGAGGTAATGGATTTAAACCAGGGTACACCTTCCGTACTAATTCGTATGGTTTGTACTACTTCAAATCCCTCTTCCCATCTGGTTAGTAAGAGAGGCAACATTTCCGGTGGATGCTGCATATCCCCATCCATGGTAATCACCCCATCCCCTTCCGCATAATCAAGTCCACAAGTTAAGGCCAATTGGTGTCCAAAATTACGCGCCATAATCAAACCGCGTACTCTAGTGTCTTGCTGAGCTAATCTTTCTAATATGAAAGGAGTCGCATCTTTTGATCCATCATCTACAAAAATCAATTCAAAGGAATATGGCAGCGGCTCCATATATTTGCAAACCTCTTGGTAAAAAACCTGAATATTCTCCTCTTCATTAAACACAGGTACAACAATTGAGATTAACTTCATCTTCTCGCCTCGATTCTTAGCTGCCCACCTTTATGATTCCGATACATGACTCTCTTGCTTAAGATCTTGTCTTAACACTACTGCTTCTCTTAAATAAATATGCTTGATTTCCTTTTGAGGTAAATCTGTATTTAGCAATATAAGTACCCGAATGCACTGGGGAATACCATTTGGGCTATCAATTTCTTGTGTTCCAAATAATGGTACTTCTGTCCACCCTATATTTCTAGCAGCAATAGCTGGAAAAGTAGCATTAATGTCCGGAGTCGAACTAAAAATTACAGCACCTATATCCTCCACTTCGAATTCATTAGCTTGTACTATCGCAGTTAAAAGCTCTATTACTCTTTCAATAATTTCAGTGGATTCATTTTTAACTACTGTTGTAGCACCTCGGATACCACGCAACAAATTTATCATCCTCTCTGTTATTACATTTTTAGATATAAATAATTCTATATAAACTGCTTTATATCCTCTATACATTATACAAAGGTTAGGATTTATTACAATAGCATGAGCCACAATGGCTGCATTTCCACCAGCCACATACAGGACATACTAAATTCGTCTCATTTAGTTCGATATACATTCCTTCATGGTGATCTTTCCAGCAAAACACACTGCCTTGATCCCTATATAGTACAACCTCATGAGCATCAACCCAAGTCTTTTCATTCCCTATAGTGAATAATAGCTCATTATGACCAGCTTCCTGATTTATCCGATATTCTTCGATCTTAATCTTTTCTTTTTTATGATCCTGCGTATATACCACATATAAATTTTTAATATTCATACTCCCTCACCCCTCCATAATTAATATGAAGTTTAAGAAAGATGTATACCATGGTAAAAATAAAACCTGGATTATACCAGGTTTTATCCAATGACTATGATCATTTTTGATAAAAGGTTTTACAGTTTGTTTGCTCACTTTGATTAGCAGCTTTGCCCCCACCATCCACATTTACCTCAATTGCAGAGGCATCACAGTGTTCACCATTCTTCCAATATTTACAATTTGAAACCGTACATTTTACACCAGCTAACATGAGTTCACCTCCTTTTTTTTCAATCTTAGTATACAAAAAAGCATTATACTTTATCCATTAAGTAAAAAATATAAATGAAAGAAACAGGGAATGAAAAGCCTTCATGAGCTTCTCATTCCCTATCATTCAATCCAATAATCCAATTTGTAATTTTTTTAAACTTCTATGTACATCTTCCATTTGCGAAGAAGCGATCTGAGGAAATCTTCCAATTTCAATCGTCTCCAGGATAGGATTCTTCGTCTGATCGTAATGTACCCCATACCAGATCCCCGAAATACCACTCTCTATCCACTCAGCTGCTTCAGCACTATCTAACAACTCAATCTTAATATGACCTATCCCAAGAAAATCACGGATTTCTTGTCGCTCCTCTGAAGCAAGAGACATTTTATTAATGAAGATACTCCATGTTTCACCAGTATCAATAAAACGCTGCAACGCACCATAAATTTCAAACAATATCGCTCTCGCTTTTGGCGATTGATTTATTTCCTTACTCATCAAATTTCACAACCTCTACTTGCCATTCATGAAGCACTAGCAATATCTGCTCTATTATTACATCTACTTTTTCAGCTACAATAGGCGTCATTTCTAATCCAATATCGACTGTCAATGGCTGGACTCCCAATATCCTAATTTCTTGTACAGGTTTTTCCATTACATCCAATATCGCTAAGACATCTTGAATACCAAGCTCATGCATAGATACTTTTTCTTTGAAATATGCTTTAACCTCATTGTTTTGAAAATGATACAGAGATCCCGGCGGCAAACTTCCAGCTACCGCATCTACCAAAATCAACTTATCTGTCTCAATTAAAAACCTTAGCAACTCCATGCCAAGTGTGCCGCCATCTAAGATCTGAACGTTTTGAGGAAAGGAGTATTGTTTTAAAAGTTGTTCTACAACTCTAACACCAAACCCCTCATCCTGCATTAATATATTGCCAACCCCTAAAACCGTGATCTGTTTCATTCTTTAAGGTCTCCCACGTCATCAGGTTCTTTATCATAGAATTTAACACCCGAGAACATAGCCGATATTTCACCATATTTTTCACTCATATCAGCTCTTGTTGCCATATACACATGAATAATTACAAATAAAATGATCATCCATGCTACGTAATGATGAATTATATGAACAATATATTCATCCACAAGCAAATGATTAAGAGGTCCAAATAATTTGGATAACCAGCTATTAGGATTAATCTGACCATACATAGCAAAACCAGTAAAAGCTTCCAAAAATATCATACCATACACTCCGCCGTATCCTGCACGTGCCATTGAATTTCTTAGATAAGGACGATGCTCAGAGCGCAAAAAGCTGTAATGTAACCCCATATCTACCATACCTGTCCAGAATAATTTTGTCCAAGGCTTAGGCAACATACGGTCTCCTCTGTGAAGGATAAAACCATAAATTCGAAATATAAACGATGCCAGCAGTATATAAGCTGCAGCAAAATGAATAAAACGAATGGTTGACATTGACGCCCAGTTACTAACCGCAAAAGTTGGCTCCACCCCTTGGCTGCCAATGTAAAAAGGATTCCCAATGTATAAGCCCGTGCAGAATAAAACCGCAATAGCACCTACCATTAACCAATGAAAGATTCGCGTCCAAATGGTAAAAACGTAATAAACTGCTACAGTACGAACTTTCACTATACTCCCTCCTTACCTACCAATTCCTAAAGTCTCAAATACGGATCACTATGTACAACCGTTAGTTCGCGCCCAGAAGCATCATATAAATGAGTAGCACAGGCCAGACAAGGATCAAATGAATGAATAACTTTTAAGATTTCTAATGGTTTATCTGCAATTTTCACCTTAGTATCCATCATACTTGTCTCATAGGCTCCATAACCAGATTTGCTATCTCTTGGACAAGCATTCCACGTAGATGGCACAACGGCTTGATAATTATCAATTTTTCCATCTTTAATAATCACCCAATGGCTCAATGCACCACGAGGTGCTTCTACAAGCCCTACGCCTCTAGCTTCTTTCGGCCAAGTACTAGGCTCCCATTTATCAGCATTCGCAACAGAAGTATCACCAGCTTTAATATTGTTTATTAATTTATCAAGATAATATTTACTAATATATCCCATTACTTGTGATTCCAATCCTCTTGCTGCTGTACGTCCAACCGTGGATAACAACCATTTCTCTGGTGGTAGATTTAACATGTTAGATACTGCATCGACTTGATCAACCATCATTTTCTCCACCCAAGTAGGCTCTGTAATAATTCCTTGTTTCACCTTTGTATAGACAATAATATAACGAGACAGAGGTCCAACCTCAGCCATTTTCCCTCTCCATTTAGGCGTCTTAATCCAAGAATATTTACCATTCTCATCAAGATACTTCCAATCTGTTTTACTCCCTTCTTTAGGTCCGGTAAATTTGGGATTGGTCACACCGCTCCATGGATGTAAATCCTTATCTTTATCTTTTTCAGGGTAAGCATACCAAGAATGTTCAACCCCTTCTGTTAATACCTCGGGATCGGAAAGATCTTTGGCTTCAAAAGGATAAAATATAGCTTTATCTACACCTTGAGCAAAATTTTCTACCACTCCATCAGAACGCAGCAGTAAATTTTTATGAAAATCGCCATTAGAAGTTCCTGAATATTTTTCATCAGGAAAATCACCAAAACCAATTACTCTTTCTTTTGCCAAGCCACCACCATCAACATAACCCTGTTTAACATAGATCTCACCAATAGCAAGTACATCGGGTATGTAGAAATAATTATTCAAAGCAATGGTCATATTAATAGATGCATCAACCACTGCTAAACGTTCCGTATTAATCGGCGCATTCATATCATTCATAGAAATAGAACAAGGCATACCCCCAACTACATAGTGAGGATGAGGATTTTTACCACCAAAAACAACATGAGAAGTAACGATATCCCTTTGTCTATCAAGCATATTTAAGTAATGAGAAACTGCCATCAAATGAACTTCTGGTGGTAAAACATCATAATCGGGATGATCCCACCACTGTGCAGAAAAAATACCTAATTGACCACTATCCACAATTTTTTTAATTTTATCCTGAATACTTCGAAAATACACAGTCGTAGCCTTAGGAAATTCTTTAGGATATGCTTCTGTATCAAATTCAATAGGACCTTTCACATTTAGATTATATTTCTCTAATACTGTATTTTGCAGCGCCGCTGTCGCAGCTGGATCTGCTTTTAAAGCTGCTACAGGACTCACCCAGTCTAATGCATGCAAATGATAAAAATGTACAATATGGTCATGCACCATTTGCGTCGCTTCAATAATATTTCGAATATAGTTGGCATTTTTAGGAATTTCGATACCCAAAGCATCTTCTACGGCCCGCAAGCAGCTTAAAGAATGGATGGTGGTGCATACACCACAAATTCGTTGAGCAAAAGCCCATGCATCTCTAGGATCTCGATCTTTAAGAATTAATTCAATCCCGCGCCATGCAGTGCCACTAGATAATGCTTCTTGCACCTTACCCGTAACTTCATCGACAACTACTTCTAACCGCAAATGACCCTCTATTCGATTTACTGGATCAACAACAACACGTTTCACAAGGCATCCTCCTCACATACATATACTTTATTCATTATCTTTTTCTGTTTCATGGGTTTCTTTATGATGCCTTTTATGTTGAATCGTAGAAAGTGCACCATGAATAATCACTCCAGCCGTAAGTGCTCCTGCTGCTACGATTCCAACTTGGTCAGCATTCACAATTGCATTGGGAACAGGAATATTGGGCATACGATTATAAAAAGGATCATTATCCCAAAAATTATTAGCAGAACAGCCTATACAAGGTGCACCTGATTGGATAGGATAAGAAAGCCCATTCCACCAACGCAGATTTCCGCATGAATTGTAAGTTTCTGGTCCACGGCACCCTACTTTATACAAGCACCAGCCAGCTTTACTTGCCGCATCATCAAACTTTTCCACAAACATACCTGAATCAAAAAAAGGACGACGATAGCAAGTGTCATGAATTCGATTGCCAAAAAACTGTTTAGGCCTCCCTTTACTATCAAGAGGTGGAATTTGTCCATATAACGTATAATGCATAATTACACCCGTAATCACTTCTGGAATCGGCGGGCATCCCGGTACTTTAATAATGGTTTTTCCACTAACAACATCACTAACAGATACGGATTTGGTAGGATTTGGTTTTGCTGCCTGAATCCCTCCCCAAGCCGCACATGAACCAACTTCAATAATTGCAGCAGCTCCTTTAGCTACCTCTTTAAGATTATGTACAAATGTTTTACCCCCAACCATACAATGGATGCCATCGTCATTTAAAGGCACTGCACCTTCCACTGCTAACAAATACTTACCATTATATTTCTTCATGACCTCTTGCAAATGATGCTCTAACGGCTCACCTGCAGCAGCGGCCAAAACATCCATGTACTCCATAGAAATCATATTTAAAAGAACATCTGATGCAAATGGACTTTGGGAACGAATGAAGGCTTCATCACAGCCCGTACACTCATGTCCATGCAACCAAATAACGGGTACTAGCGGCTGCTTCTCTGCGGCAGACACCACGTCCGAAATCAGACTTGGCGATAACCCTAAAATCCCAGTTATCGTGACACAAGTTTTTAAGAAGTTTCGCCGACTTACATTTCTTTTTTGAAATAAGTCCCATAAAGATTCCACATCTTTCACAATTATCCCCCTCTCATTTTACAAGAAGACTTGGCGCCTATGCGCCAAGTCTTAATAAACGCAGATAAAAGTTTTATTTCTTCTCTTCTCTAACTCCACGATTACACCATGGCTCTTCCGCCATATAGTCGCCATCATAGTAATAATATGCTCGAGCCCTACAGCCACCGCATATACCATCATAACCACAGGTTCCACAGCCACCTTTTAGCGGCTCATGCCTCAATCGATTAAACATCTCGCTATCACGCCATATTGCATCAAAATCGGTTTCTTTTACGTTACCAATTTTGATCGGTAAATAAGGACAAGCTTGTACATCGCCATTTGGCAAGATTACACAATAAGCCGTACCTGCCAAACAACCTCTGGTAAAGCGCATTGGAATATTACGCTCCTTTGCAATACGCATAAACTGAGGAGCGCAGGTAGGTTTAAGTTCAATCGGTACCTCTTTTTGCTTTTCCAAAATCCGTGTTAATACAGCTTCATATTGCTCTGTTTTTAATGTTGTATCTTCAATATCTTTTCCTCTGCCAGTAGGAACTAAGAAGAAAATATGGTGAGCCATCGCCCCTATTTCAACAGCTAAATCTGTAATATCAGTAACTTCTTTTTCATTCCAAGTTGTGATAGTTGTATGAATCTGGAAAGGAAGTCCAACTTCACGACAAGCTTTCATCGCCGCAATGGTTTTATCCCAAGCTCCTTCGGATTGACGAAACTTATCATGGACATTTTTATCGCGGCTATCAAGACTGATGCCAGCTGCGCCAAGTCCAGCTTCTTTTAGTTTTATAGCTACATCCTTAGTAATTAAAATTCCATTTGTACCAAGTACTGGTCTTAAGCCAATACTTTTAGCATAAGAAATTAATTCATAAATATCAGGACGCATCAACGGCTCGCCACCACTTAAAATAATAATTTTAAAGCCAGCACGTTTCATTTCATCTAATAATTTTTTGCCTGCTTCTGTACTTAGTTCATCAGGACTTTTCTTTCCTGCATCACGATAGCAGTGCAGACAGCTAATATTACAGACCTGGGTAGTATTCCATGAGATAATCATATATAACTCCTTTCAGGATAACGAATTTATAATACAGTATACTTTTCCAATAAAAAACATACACACTTAGTAGCAATAAGAATTAGGCATACTATAAATAGGATGATCCTATTCCTCTTCATATTATCGCAAATTAATAAGATTTAGACAATATAAATTTCTACAATATACGATAGGATTGCAAAAAAAAGAGACTTCGCCATTTGAAGCCTCTTAAAAGTTTTAGATCACTTTATCAATAGCATCCATTAAATCTTTACGTGGCCGATATCCCACAATGCGATTGACTTCTACACCATCTTTAAAGAGAAGCAAAGTAGGAATTCCCATAACATTGTATTCACTGGCCAGTTGCTGCTGTTCATCCACATTGACCTTTACAACAACAGCTTTGCCTTCATACTCTGACCCAACAGCTTCAAGTTCAGGAGCAACCATTTTACATGGTCCGCACCAAGAAGCCCAGAAATCTACAAGTACAGGTTTACCTGATTGAGATAGTTTTTCTTTAAAATCACTTTCACTTGTAATATTTAGAACACTCATTATGTAACCTCCAATATATTTTATTTTATTATTTCACCATTATTGAATTTTCATTACTATCTTACTTATATAATAGAAAATATCGAATTAAAAGTCAATACTCATCAGATATTTCTTATTACGTCGATTCAATTTTTATTTAATAATTATTCTTGTATTCCCTCAAATAAAAAACCTTCTCTATATTGAAAATAGAAAAGGCTTTGTTTCCATAAAGTTGTGAGTAATCAATAAGCCGAGTTCTGTACCGCTTACACGGTGATGATCATCTATCTAGTCTGGCAGTTACCTGACAGCTCTAGCGACGCAACCCGGAAGGTTCAGCGGGCAGCTTCATCCCTTCCCTATTTGGTCTTGCTCCAGGTGGGGTTTACCTAGCCAGCCAGTCACCTGACTGCTGGTGCGCTCTTACCGCACCGTTCCATCCTTACCAGCATAGCTGGCGGTTTACATTTCTATGGCACTTTCCCTAAGGTCACCCTCGCTGGACGTTATCCAGCACCCTGCCCTATGGAGCTCGGACTTTCCTCGTATGCTTTATGGGCATCCGCGATCATCTTTCCTACTCACAACACTATATTTTTGTCATTCAATTAACAAGAAATTTATTATATCACATATTATTAATTTAGTCAAATAATCTATGATATATTTATACCATCTTTAATAGATCTGAAAGATGTCTTGATTGATGTCGTCAACCTTAATATCCACAGACCATTTTGCATCATCAGCACATTTGCTAAGATATTCTGCTACATAAGACAGTATAGGTTGCTCTGTGGCAAAATGACCAGCATCAATAATTGCAATTCCAAGGGCAGCAGCATCTTGTCCCTCGTGATATTTTACGTCTCCTGTCACTAAGACATTTGCTCCAGCAAATGCAGCCTTATGCAATAAGCTAGCGCCTGCGCCGCCACATACCGCTACTTTTTTTATCAACTTATTTTGATCTCCCACTACACTTACAGCAGATACTCCCAGCACATATTTTACCTGATCAACAAACTCTGCAAGCACGATAGGATTCACAAGCTTTCCAACACGCCCAAGTCCTAATTTTTCTCCAGAATTCATCAACTGATATACATCATAAGCAACCTCTTCATAAGGATGCACTTTTAGCATTGCTTTAACAACTGACTTGTAAATTTTCTCTGGCATAATCGTTTCCAAGCGACTTTCCTGTACATGCTCTAGCTTGCCAGCATGTCCGATAAATGGTTTAGAACCATCTAAAGGCAAAAATGTGCCGATGCCATTAACAGCAAAACTACAATGACTATAATTACCAATATGTCCTGCTCCAGCCGTCATTATCGCATCTCCAACAATTTCTCGATGAGTTTCTGGAACAAATACTACTAATTTACAAAATTTTTCACTAAAATTATCCGCAAGGGGCCGCACATCACACAACTGAAAAGCATTTGCTAATACATCATTAACACCTCCTGAGGCGATATCAAGATTCGTATGAGCAGCATATACTCCAATATCTGCTTTTATTAAAGCAGATAAAATTTGCCCCTGGGGTAAATCTGTCCTTATGGCAGAGATGCTCTTAAATATAACAGGATGATGAGCAATGATTAAATCGATATCGTCTTTTACAGCTTGTTCCACTACTGCTTTTGTTACATCTAAAGTAATTAGTATCTTATGAATTGTTTGGGCTGAACTGCCAACTAGCAGCCCCACATTATCCCAATCCTCTGCCAAGCTCCTAGGCGCCAGTTTATCCATTGCCTCTATAATTACCTTACACTTTACAGACATCGCCGCTTATCCTCCAATTGTTTTAATCGCGTGACATATTCCTGGTATTTAAGGCTTTTTTGGGCATTACTACTACATTCCATTTCTCTTACTACACGCTTAGTCTGAGAAATCAATTGATCAATATGCAATAGTAATAGCGGGGACTTTTCATCCCATAGCTTTTGCCCAATTTCGTACATGACAGGCTCATAACGAGGAGAATCTCCTCGCTCTGCCACAATGATTTCATAGAGTCTTCCCTCTTCTTGGACTAACCGTTCCTCTAGCACATACCAATGGTTTTCACATAACCAACGCCGCACAGCTGCCGCTCCCACCATAGGCTGTAATATTAGACGTTTGAGAGAGCTAACGATTTCACAATGGTTCGTTAATATCTCTATAATTGTTTGTCCACCCATACCAGCAATAACAACCGTATCTACTTCCAATGGCGAAAGAACTGCTAATCCGTTGCCTAAACGTACAGATATTTTCCCTTCCAGTGATAAACCTTCCACATGCTCTTTAGCCGCCTTATAGGGACCGCTATGAACATCACCTGCTACGGCCGAAATAATAACTTCTTTTTCGACTAATTCAATAGGCAAATATGCATGATCCGTACCAATATCAGCTAAACGAGCCCCTCGAGGCACACATGCCGCCAATGCGGCCAATCTTCCCACAAGCCTCAAATTGCAATCACCTCATTTTTCTTATTATACTAGAATTTTAATTTAACAATCAAATCAATAATAATTCAACATCATCTTCTCTATAGTAAAAAAATGCAAAGCATTATGCTTTGCATTTTATTCTTAAATGGTGGGCGATGACAGGATCGAACTGCCGACATCCTGCTTGTAAGGCAGGCGCTCTCCCAGCTGAGCTAATCGCCCGTTATGGTGACCCGTGGGGGAATCGAACCCCCGTTATCGCCGTGAAAGGGCGGTGTCTTGACCGCTTGACCAACGGGCCAAAATTGTTTACTATAAAATGGTGGGCCCACCTGGGATCGAACCAGGGACCAGCCGGTTATGAGCCGGCTGCTCTACCGCTGAGCTATAGGCCCTAGAGATATTAAAACAGGTTTTCCATAGAAAGCCTGTTTGTAATCTGTATAAGATGGCTCCTCGAGTAGGACTCGAACCTACGACCGATCGGTTAACAGCCGATTGCTCTACCAACTGAGCTATCGAGGAATGTCGTCAACATTAACTATTATAATACAATACCAATGTTACGTCAACAACTTTTTTTATGAAATGAAATTAAACTTATTATTATTCTAAGAAATCTTTTAATTTCTTACTACGGCTAGGGTGACGTAACTTTCTAAGAGCTTTTGCCTCAATCTGGCGAATACGTTCACGGGTAACACCAAAATGCTGCCCTACTTCTTCTAGTGTGCGCGCTCGCCCATCATCAAGACCAAACCGTAATCTAAGAACTTTTTCCTCTCGCGGAGTAAGAGTTTCTAACACTTCTTCTAATTGTTCCTTTAAGAGCATAAAGGAAGCAGCCTCGGCAGGAGCTGGCGCATCCTGATCTTCAATAAAGTCGCCTAAATGAGAATCTTCTTCCTCGCCAATCGGTGTTTCTAAAGATACTGGCTCTTGAGCAATTTTCATAATTTCTCTTACACGCTCAACACTGATATCCATCTCTTTTGCAATTTCTTCTGGCTGAGGCTCACGTCCTAGTTCTTGTAATAATTGCCTAGATACGCGAATCAATTTATTAATCGTCTCCACCATGTGCACTGGAATACGAATCGTTCGAGCTTGGTCAGCAATTGCCCTTGTGATTGCTTGGCGAATCCACCAAGTAGCATAGGTACTAAATTTATAGCCTTTATTATAATCGAATTTCTCAACGGCTTTTATTAAGCCCAAATTACCTTCTTGAATTAAGTCCAAGAATAGCATTCCACGCCCAACGTAGCGTTTTGCAATACTTACAACCAAGCGCAGGTTAGCCTCTGCTAATCTCCTTTTTGCTTCCTCGTCGCCTTCTTCCATACGCTGCGCTAATTTAATTTCTTCATCAGCTGTCAGTAAAGGTACTCGACCAATCTCTTTAAGATACATGCGAACCGGATCATCAATACTAATACCTTCTGGAATTGTTAAATCAATATCTACTTCTTCTGGAGTTACTTCTTCTACTTCTGCTACATCAGGCTCATCATGTCTTTCAGTATCATCAGGAAGCTCATCAACTATCTCAATCCCCTTACTAGAAAAGACTTCATATATCTCTTCAATTTCATCAGGAGATAAATCTTCACTTTGGAGAGTATCCATGATTTCACTATAAGTTAACACGCCACCCTGTTTTTTCCCTTTGTTCACCAATTTAGTTACAAATTCATTTGATATCATCTTTTTCTCTGTCATTTTACTCCCCTCCTCCATTGGCCACTCCAATCAAGGCGTAGTTTCTTTTTGGAATTATAAGTTGCGCAATTTATTAATTTCATCGTTTATTCGCTGACTTTCTGCTAATGCCTGCAGAAAACCACTATCCCCCAGACGTTCTAATTCATCAGCCCTTAATCGGTGCTGTTCATATAAAAACTTTAAATTTGTTAGGCGCATATTTTTTATACAATCATCAACCATTTTGATATTATCAGTATCATTATATTGTATATCAATTAGCATAATATGAGATAATTCTGCATTTGCTGCTTCACTTAGCATCATTGTCCAAGCAGTATCTGTAATATCTTTTCCCATATTATACTCTTTAAATATTAAATTAATTATTTCGCGTCTATTTTCTCCTTGTATTTCTTCAATAGACAGTTTCTCCCTAATATATGGTATAAGAGAGCTATCTCCACACATTAATCGAACAATATGACTTTCAGCTTGTTCTAATGCGACTGAAGGTTGCTTCACAACCAACATATTAGATATATTCTTCCCTTTATTTACATTTTTATCCTTTTGTTGCTGAAACAAAAATTTACGAACTTCACTGCGTATAGCACTTTCATCAATTGCCAGCGTCTGTGAAATAGAAGCAATATATGCATTCACTTCTACTGCATTATCCGCTTCTGCCAATATAGGCACTATTTTAGATACAACAGCAACTTTTCCTTCTAGACCGCTATAATCTATACTTTGAAAAGCTTGCTTAATTTGATACTCTAAAATATCAGCTGCCTCTGCGATGAGTAATTGAAAAGCCTCAGCTCCATGTTTGCGAATAAACTCGTCAGGGTCTTTGCCATCAGGAATCGAAATTACTCGCACATTTGCACCTAAATTGCGTAGAATTGACAAAGCCCGTACTGTAGCATTTTGCCCAGCAGCATCACTATCATAAGCAAAAAATATATCTTTAGCATTACGAAGCAATAATTTAGCCTGCTCAGGAGAAAAGGCTGTACCTAATGATGCCACAACATTTCGAATACCAAAAGCATGAGCCGTAATGGCATCCATATAACCTTCTACCACAATGGCTTGCCCGGATTCCTTAATAAACTTTTGTGCAGCATCAAAACCAAACAAAATATATCTTTTATTAAAAACAGAGGTTTCTGGTGAATTTAAATATTTAGGTTGGCTATCATCAATCACCCTTCCCCCAAAACCAACTACCCGCCCCCGAGCATCAGAAATAGGAAATATTACACGACTGCGAAACCGGTCATAAACACCATCACCAGAATTTCTCTCTACGATTAGACCAGCTCTTAGCAAAACCTCTTGTTCTACACCACGTTCTAAAAAAGCATTTACCAATTTATCCCAAGCAGGAGGAGCAAAGCCAATTTTAAAACGTTCAATGACGTCATCTGTAACACCACGGGAATTTAAATATTCTCTTGCTTTTTTGCCATAAACAGTTTTTGTCAAACAAGCATAAAAAAACTCCCTAGCCATTTCATTGACACGGTATAATTTGCTATTCTCACGCTCCCTTGCCAATTCCCGCGAACTTTTCTCTTTTTCTGGCAAAGGAATATTCATTTTTTGTGCCAATACTTTTACCGCATCAAAAAAACTAATGTTTTCAATTTTCATTAAAAAATTAAATACATTTCCCCCACTTTGACAACCAAAACAATAAAAAAAACCTTTGTCAGGTGTTACTGAAAATGAAGGAGTGTTCTCATGATGAAATGGACAGCAGCCCCAATAGTTTTTTCCCTTCTTCTTTAAAGGGACATAATCTGATAAGATGCTTACAATATCACTCTCCGAACGCAACCTATCAATAAATTCATCATAAATCCCATCTTTCATAAACTCACCTTTAACCTACTTGTAAGCATATAGCCTGTTAATTTTTCATGAATAAATATTCCTATTCATCAACTTTTCGACTTATGATACAAGAATATCCTGTTTTCCTGTTTTCGCGATTTTTTCCCATATTCCTGCTAATACTAGCATATCCAATATGATTAAAAGAAAAACTACTTTCGATTTGTGATTTATTTCTACACAAATTCCCATAATCCTGCTATAAGATTCATGCGTCATAGTACTTATTATTTCATACTATTAATTGAAAGATCTTAGAATGAACTCCAAATTAGGACATAACTCCATTCATTTTACTTTCATAAACAATAGTATTCAATATAACTTATAAATATCCTCTTTTCCCTCTTGACAACTAATATTTTTTTTGATAACAAATTAGAATCTCTTCTGATAACTCATCGGGCAATCCACTTTGCCGGAATAAATAACTCTTCAAACAAATGAACTGCATAACTATCTGTCAAACCTGCAATGTAATCAACAATCGTTACCTCCAATCCCCAAATACTTTCACGTTCTAAAAATTCCTGTGGCAAGCTTTCAGGGTGAAGGGTAAAGTACTCATATAATTTTTGAATGATATATTTTGCCTTCTTGCGGTCAGGCTCCAAATCTGCTGAATGATATACTTTTCGAAACATAAACTCACGAAATTCATCCATGGCATTTTTAACTTTAGCCGAGATATGTATTTCATTACGTCCCTCAGATGCTCGAATCATATCAGAAACCATTACAGTAATCATATTAGACGGGTTTATCCCTAATGTCTTGGCCACCTTTTCTGGTAAATCAACAGTTCTAATCATCCCTGCTCGAATACCATCATCATAGTCATGACATAAATAAGCAATACGATCACCAATACGTACTATATTTCCTTCTAAGGTAAAAGGTTTATTTAAACCTGTATGATTTAATATGCCATCTTTAACTTCTAATGTTAAGTTCAGTCCTCTGCCATTTCGTTCAAGATGCTCTACGACTCTTAAACTCTGTTCATTATGATGGTAACGACCAATAATTTCACGCAAAGCGTACTCGCCAACATGACCAAAAGGAGTGTGTCCAACGTCATGTCCCAGGGCAATGGCTTCAGTTAAATCTTCATTTAACATTAATCCTCGGGCAATGGTTCGAGATATTTGTGAGACCTCTAAACTATGTGTCATTCTCATGCGATAATGATCTCCAGGAGAAATATAAACTTGGGTTTTATGCTTTAATCGGCGAAAAGCCTTGCTATGAATAAGACGATCACGATCACGCTGGAAAGCGGTCCGAAACTCACATACTTCTTCTTCTTTATCCCGTATTGCTTCCCTACTTTTACTAGCAAAGGATGACAGTATTTTATATTCTTGCTCCTCAATACGTTCACGTATATTCATAGTATCGCCTCCACATTTTACTCCGTAACCTTCATTATTAAAATAGAAGCATTGTTTGCTTCATTATTATACCTAGTTTGTAACGAACGAATCATATATACTCTTTTCAGCATACCAAGCATTTACACCTCCATTTTCCTGCAAAATCTGTTATAATATTATTAAAGATTTGTTTATAGGCTCTACTTATACGGAGAGGAGATTATTATGAAAACTAAAACTTTCATATTTACTTTACTGTTTATGCTGCTATTTACAGCAACTACTCTCGCTGCCAAACCCACTATTACAGCAGATCAGCAATATTTTGATATCAATACCGGTTTATATGTATTAAATGGAAATGTATACATACAAGTTAAAAACCGTGTAATTACTGCAGATCAAGCAAAAGTTAATATGGGATCATTAGAAGTTTGGGGAAGTGGCAATATTACAGTAAAGCAAGATGATATTTTATTCACTGCAGATAGTGTCTATGTATATGGTGCCCAAGATCGGGCTATCGTCGAAGGAAATGTACATTTTACTCGCACAAATCTAAATGTTACAGCTAATCTCGTCAATTACAACTGGCGAGATAAAAATGCCTTTTTTAGCGACAATGTACAAATTGAACAAAATGGCAATTCCTGGTCAGCGGATACAGCAAAATATAATATAACAACAGACACATTCTTATAATAAAAAAGCCTCCGGATTTTTACCGGAGGCTTTTTATTATACTTGTGAGCAATAATCCGCACCAAAGATATTAGATTGTTTTTTGCTACAGATCAATTCCATAATTTTATTAGCAGTTTCTTCAATAGCCTTATTTGACACATCAATAATAGGACAGTTTAATTTATGCATAATGCTTTTAGCATATTCTACTTCCTCTTTGATTCGTGCAGAATCAGCATAACAGGATTCCGGGTCTAATCCCATAGAACGCAGTCGCTCGGCCCGAATATTATTTAATTTGGCTGGATCAATAATTAAACCGACAATTTTTTCGGTAGGAATTTCGAATAATTCTTTTGGCGGAGCCACTTCAGGCACCATCGGCACATTAGCAACCCGCAATTCTTTATGAGCCAGATACATGCTCAAGGGTGTCTTTGAGGTACGCGATACTCCAACAAGTACCACATCGGCTTTTAATATACCGTCAGGATTTTTTCCATCATCATATTTAACCGCAAATTCAATTGCTGCGACCCGCTTAAAGTAAGCTTGATCTAAAGTATGAACCAATCCTGGCTTTAATTGTGGAACAAATCCTGATACATGCTGTACAGCATCAATCATGGGTCCCATAATATCAATCGTAGGAATGTTATAACGTTGTGCCTGTTCCAATAATGCTTCTCTTAATTCACGTCCTACAATGGTATGACAAATCACACTGGTATAATTTGCTGCATCTTCTAAAATTCTTTCAATTTGAATGGTACTATTAATATACGGAATACGAATAATTTCAAACGCTCCAGCTTTAAATTGACTTGCTGTGGCTCTAGCTATCATTTCCGCTGTTTCACCAATAGAATCCGATAAAGCATAAATTACTGATGATTTAGCTATGATGCTCCCCCCTATACATAATAATTCTATTGTATATTTATTTTAATAAAAAGCCAATTCCAATTTATATAATACGTTAAAATCATACAAAATCCTCTTACTAAAAGACTCTCTTTATAACATTCTGCCAATAAACAGAGATAATTATTACATATTCAAAGTATAAAAAGAGCCTGCATCCATTGTACAGGCTCTTTCTTATATGATTTACAAAGCTACAATTTTACTTAAATCTGCTACATTTGTAGTAAGATCTGTAATTCTTTTGAGTAATGCCAAACGATTATTTTTTACTGCTATATCTTCAACCATAACCATGACTGCCCCAAAAAACGCATCAATTGGCTCAGTCATTGTGATCATTGTATTGAGTATACCGCAATAGTCTTTTCTTTCTGTCATGCTTTGAATATCTTCATATGCATCTTTATAGGCAAAATAGAGAACGCGTTCCTCATCTACTGTAAATAAACTTTCATCAATTGCCTGAACATCTGTAACATTTTTGACTAAATTACCAACCCGGGTAAATGCTTGCACAGCCTTCTGCATTTCGCTGCTGCCGCCATCATTTACCATAGCTTTAGCCCTCAACCAAGTATCATATACATCATCTACGCTAGTGCCCATTACAGCATCAACGATATCATAACGAATATTTTCATCCGCTAAGACATTCTTAATTCGTAATCGGAAAAACTCCTGAATTTCTATGAGTAACTTCTCTCGCTTTTCAGGAACAATACCCAGTAAATCCATAGTTTGAACCAGCATAGCATTCATCGAAACATGATAGCTGCTATCAATTAAGATATTAACAATCCCTAATGCCTGGCGTCTTAATGCATAAGGATCTTGAGAACCCGTTGGTATTAGACCACGACTGAAAGTTGCTACGATATTATCCAGTTTGTCAGCGATACTAATCACCTTTCCTGCTACACTTTCCGGCAAAATATCACCAGCAAAACGGGGTAAATAGTGTTCGAATATTGCCTGAGCTACCTCAGGTTGTTCTCCATTTAACAATGCATATTCTTTCCCCATAGTCCCTTGCAGTTCGGTAAACTCGCAAACCATCCCTGTTACCAAATCAGCCTTTGCAAGTTTGGCACTCCGTTCAATAATCCTATTTACATTTTCAGTACCTATAAATTTTGCAATAGCTAAGGCAAGATGCTCAATACGTATGGTTTTATCATAAACAGTGCCTAATCCCTCTTGAAAAACAATCGTCTTAAGTTTATCTAAGCGATCAATTAATTTTATCTTCTTATCTTCCTCAAAAAAGAACTGAGCGTCGGCTAATCTTGCTTTGAGTACCCTTTCATTACCATGACGAACAATATCAATATGGTCGGCGGAACCGTTACGTACCGTAATAAATA
Organism: Pelosinus fermentans DSM 17108; assembly: GCF_000271485.2. Classification (NCBI taxonomy): domain Bacteria; kingdom Bacillati; phylum Bacillota; class Negativicutes; order Selenomonadales; family Sporomusaceae; genus Pelosinus; species Pelosinus fermentans. The sequence goes on along the minus strand of NZ_AKVN02000001.1, from coordinate 2,198,318 downwards.
CAGGTAAGAGCTTTCCATCTTTTGAGACTACAGGAAAATATCGCTGATGCTCCCGCATAGGTGTAATAACAGCCTCTGGAGGCAATGATAAATATTTTTCTTCAAATCGTCCGCAAAGAGCTGTCGGATATTCGACAAGATATACTACTTCTTCTAATAAATCTTCATCAATAGCAGCAGTACCACCTTGACTTAACGCAATTTCCTGAACTTGCTCACGAATCACGCTGCGTCGCTCTTCTTGATTTACCATAACGTAGTTTTCCTGCAATACAGTAAAATAATCATCCACAGAATTTACGATTAATTCGCCTTTACTTAAAAAACGATGACCGCGAGTCACATTCCCCGTTGATACTTTTGTAATGGTAAAAGGAATAACCTCACTACCAAAAAGTGCTACTATCCAACGGATAGGCCTGACAAATTTTCTATCAAAGTCAGCCCATCGCATATTCTTAGGAAAATTAAGACTATCAATAATATTGCTTAAGATCTCAGGCAGCAAGGTCGAAACAGGTTTGCCCACTTCATGCACAAGAGCGTAAACATATCCATCTTTTACTACCAGATCAACTGGATCGACACCTTGCCCCCGGGCAAATCCTTGAGCAGCTTTTGTTGGCAGATGATTTGCATCAAATGCAATCTTTATAGAAGGACCTTTATTTTCACTATTCTTATCTGCTTGTTCTTCTACTACATCTCTCACAATTAATGCTAATCGTCGAGGAGTCCCCAGCACTTGAATATCTCTATAGCCAACTCTAAGTTCATTAAATTTATTTCTAGCAATATTCTCAAGTTGACTTAAAGCGCCTGCCATAAATCTTGCAGGAATTTCTTCTGTACCAATTTCAAATAATAAATCTTTTGCCATAATTATTTACCCTCCTTAAGCAAGGGAAAGCCTAGTTTTTCTCGTTGTTCTAAATAGCCTTGTGCGCATAATCTCGCCATATTACGAACCCTTCCAATAAAACCGGTACGTTCACTAACACTAATCGCACCACGGGCATCTAATAGATTAAAAGTATGAGAGCATTTTAATACATAATCATAGGCGGGTAATACATAGCCAGCTTCAATGACTCGGATGGCTTCTTTTTCATACATATCAAACAACTGGAACAGCAAATCCGTATCAGCAATTTCAAAATTATAATGAGATTGTTCTACTTCATTACGGTGAAAAACATCGCCATAGGTAACGCCGTCTACCCATTCTAGCTCATACACGTTCTCTTTTCCTTGAATATACATTGCCAAACGCTCTAAACCATAGGTAATTTCCACGGAAACAGGTTTTACATCAATACTGCCAACTTGCTGGAAATAAGTAAATTGGGTAATTTCCATACCATCTAACCACACTTCCCAGCCAAGTCCCCATGCACCTAAGGTTGGAGATTCCCAGTTATCTTCAACAAAACGAATATCATGCTGACTGGGATCAATTCCTAAACCTACCAAACTTTCTAAATAAAGTTCTTGAATATTTGCAGGTGAAGGTTTCATAATAACTTGAAATTGATGATGCTGCAACAAACGATTAGGATTATCTCCATAACGTCCATCTGCAGGACGACGCGAAGGTTCCACATATGCAACATTCCAAGGTTCTGGTCCTAAAGCTCGTAAAAAAGTAGCAGGATTCATTGTACCTGCACCCTTTTCCACATCATACGGTTGCATTAAAATACATTTCTGCCCAGCCCAAAAATTTTGCAGTGTCAAAATAATCTCTTGAAAAGTCACTAATAATACGCCTCCCTTAATAGTAAAAAACTTAATCTACATCAACTCTCTGCCAAGATGCAATCCTCACCTTGCTGATGCAAATAAAACATATGCGACTGCTTGTTTACAAATAAAAACCTCCCTGTCCACAGTAACATATCGTTACAGGGACGAGAGGTTTTCCCGCGGTTCCACCCTGATTGATCATGAGAACATGATCCACCTTAAGTTATAGCAAGTTTTACTCTTCCACATAAAAGCTCTATTGAGCACATGCGCAGAATTTCCTCTTACGGCTTAGGAATGCCTTTCACCCATTACATTGCCAAGCTTGCACCATCCCTGACTCGCTAAAAACACCAGGCTACTTTTTTCCTTCATTGCCTTAATTTAGTTAAAATCATAACAAAAGTTATTTATATTGTCAATGGTATATAGCAGCGTTTAAAGTCCACTATTTTTATGAAACTCATTCTTTTCTTCATCAACGGCTGTATCATCATCTGATATTGTCGTCTCTGTAGTGCTGCCATCATTGCGCACAACTTCGATACTGCACCGTTTAAACATTGCTATCAATACTCCTAATGCTGCAATCTGCGGTAACACTACAGCTCCCAGAGCGCCAAGTGTTACAGGAATTTCAACTAAGGTACGTCCTTCACTCTTTATACTAATTTTATTAACATTACCTTCATGGATAAGAGCCTTTACCTTGTCAATCACTTCTCCAGATCGTACAGAAAAGCCTTCTGTCCAGTTTGTTTCTTTTTTCTCATCTAATTCGATTAACGTATCAAGTAAAATTCCTTGATTCCGCTCTAATGCTTCTTTAGCCTCTCGATAGGAAAGCCCCGTACGTCCACGTATAATATCAATTTTTTCTAATGTTATTTCTTCCATAATGAAATCCTCCTAAGAAATATTTTTGTTATTATTTCCAATAGCGATAATCCTTATTCAAAAAATCCAGTTTATTACATTATTTTGGCAACAACTTTTAGCTGCTCTCATTTTTCATTTTGCATTACCTCAGCAACTTGCTTTATAAACTTCATAGATTTAAGCGGCTTGTCCAAACATTGCGTCAAATACTCCATCAAGATTTTCTCTGTTTGCATTAAAACTGCGCCACTTACAGTAAATTCAACTGGATTTTTCCAGTTGACATGTAATAAACAATCGATAAAATCAACTATTTTTCCATTCACTTCTGGCAGTTTCCCATGGTTACAGTTCGAGCAGATGCAGCCTCCATTTAAAAAACAAAAATAACCAGGTAATACTAAGTCCTGTCCACAAATAACACATTGCTTAAAGTCAGGATAATATCCCATAATAAATAGCATTTGCCAAGCCCAAGCCAGGGCTACCATGCGCGGATTACGCATAGGAAGTATTTTTAATACTTCTAATAACAAATCAAAGACTTGAGGTTCAGGCTGCTTTTCCGGACAAAGTTCTGCTACTAGTTCTGCAATAAATGTACCATAAGCCATACAGTTAAAATCCTCTTGTACTTGACGAAAAGAATTTTTCATCTCACATTGCTTCACTGAATCATAGTTTTTCCCTGAAACCACCCTTACATCCATATGGGTAAAAAGCTGCATGCCACCAGCTAAGGGGCTCTTAGGCCGCCTAGCTCCATTGGCAAAAGCAATAATCTTACCATACTCCCGAGAAAATAAAGTTACCATCTTATCCGCTTCACCCCAATCACGTGCTGCAACTAAGATGGCTTCTGTTTGATATTGTGCCATATTTCCCTCAATTAACCTAATGCTTAAAATATAATTTGAATATGTAAGAGGCGCTCACAATGCATACGCCCCTATTTTGTTTAAATCTATAAGATTTTAATTCCAAGAGATTATAAGCCGATCTTAGTAACTGGTGGTGTTTCAGGTATCACGTTAGCTTCAGTGCATGAACGATAGATCAAATATGCTTCAATTTGTCCGGTGCTTTGGAAAACTTCCCACATTAAATCCCGTAACAACACTTGACATCATCCCTTCGCACATATTTTTTTGATACGACCTTCCAACTTCCTCGCCTTATAAACCTCCTTCCTATAGTATCTTCTTTTATAGCTAAGCTTCACTCTCGTCCGTTTTAGGAAGAGGCAAAGCTTTTACCCGAACTACACGAAAACCATTGACTTGCAGCAAAACGAAGCTATATTCACCAATTGTTACCTCATCCCCAATTTCAGGACGACGCCCTAATACGCCAAATATATATCCGCCAATGGTATCCTCTTCATGTTCTTCCAAGCGAATATTTAATAAATCCGCTACATCCTCTAACAATACTCTGCCATCAAATTCATAGGTATTATCAGGCATACGTTGAATTTCTGGTTGAATCAATTCATCGTGCTCATCTTTAATATCACCAACGATTTCTTCAATAATATCTTCCATGGCAACAAGTCCTGCAGTACCGCCGTATTCATCAACCACAACCGCAAGATGAATACGCTTGCGCCGCATCATCTGTAAGATTTTAGCTACTGACATACCTTCGGGAATCACCAATATTTCCCTCATAATCGTTGTTAAATCTTTTTGCTCTGTATTGCAAAGATCGAAGTCCATTAGATCTCTAAGATGGATCATGCCCATAATATGATCTTTATCTTCTAAACATAATGGAAAACGAGTATGATGCGTTTCACGGACTACTTTTATGTTTTCTTCGTATGAGTCATCAGCAAATAAGCAAACAATATCTTGACGAGGCACCATAACCTCACGTGCTAAACGATCAGCAAAATCAAAAACATTATCTAGAAGATCGCTTTCCATTTGATCTAATACCCCGCCTCGGTGGCTGGCGCTAACAATCATCCTTAATTCTTCTTCCGAATGAGCTAAGTCAGATTCACTCGTTGGTTTGACACCTAAAAGCTTCAGGAAAAACCAAGCAGTATGATCAAACAGCGTAATCACAGGATAACCAATTTTATGGAATATATATAATGGCCATACTACCCAAAGCAGCATACTTTCCGCCTTTTGAATAGCCAGTGACTTCGGAATCAATTCACCGATCACTACATGCAGCAAAGTAATAATAGTAAATCCAATAGCAACTGTTATGGTGTGTAATACTAATTGTGATCCTGGTAAATAGGCAAATATTAAAGGCTGTAAAATAGAGGACATGGCAGGTTCCCCAATCCAACCTAAAGCCAATGAAGCAAGTGTAATCCCCAATTGAATTGCACTTAGATACGTATCCAACGAAGATATAATTTTTAATGCTAATTCAGCCCGTGAATTACCTTGCTGTACTAATTCTTCTATACGAGTTTTACGAATCTTCACCAAAGAAAATTCCGCAACTACAAAAAAACCATTTAGTAAAACCAATAAAAAAGCTGCCAATAAACTTAGCGAGCTATATAAAGGCGACTCGATAGCGCATCTCTCCCTCAAAATATTACGGTTCGGCAGTGAAAACTAGTCTTAATGCTTTCTATGCAGTTCTTACAATATAACATGCAAAAAACAATTTTATCTAACTAGAAAAAGTTCAATGATTTATCCCTTAATTTATTATAACCCAAATTGTCATAATAATATTAACCCCTTCCAACATAAAGACCGATTTCACCTTCTTTACAAATGATACCATCTTGTAGCATTTCGGTCAATAAAGAATGGCTATCACAATGTGACAGCCACAGCAAATAATTTATCTAATGAAGTTTGTAGCGATCAACTTTTACTCATAACCAAAGCTTCGCAGGCTGCCTTCTTTATTACGCCAGTCTTTTTTCACTTTAACCCATAAATCTAAAAATATCTTTGATCCTAGAAGATTTTCAATATCAATCCGTGCCAGCTTCCCCACTTCTTTTAGCAATTGTCCTTTAGCACCAATTACAATTCCTTTCTGGGATTCCCGCTCTACATAAACCACAGCACGGATGTATAAATCTTCATTGGCTCTAGTTGTGATTTCCTCAATATCCACAGCAATAGAATGGGGAATTTCATCTCGTGTAGCATGAAGAACTTTCTCACGAATCATCTCGGCAATTACCAAACGTTCCGGCTGATCTGTAATCATATCTTCCGGATAATATTGAGGACCAGGCTCTAAATATTTTTTCACCTCTGTAATCAAACCATCCAGATTGGTATGTTCCATCGCAGAAATAGGTACCACACCTACAAATTCATAACAAGCAGAATACTTTTGTATGATCGGCAGCAATTTGGTTTTCTCGATCTTATCAATTTTATTGACTACCAAAATAACTGGTGTTTTAACTAGTGATAATAATTCCAATATATATCGCTCGCCTCCACCAATATCCTCAGTAGCATCTACAACGAAGAAAATGACGTCTACTTCACGCAGCGTATTTTCTGCTGCTTTAAGCATGTATTCGCCCAATTTATGCTTAGGTTTATGTATACCAGGCGTATCAATAAATAAAATTTGTGCATCATCGAGTGTAAGAACACACATAATTTTATTACGCGTAGTCTGAGGTTTATCTGACATAATGACGACTTTCTGCCCAATGAGACTGTTAATTAAAGTAGATTTACCAACATTTGGTCTGCCAATTACTGAAACAAACCCTGACTTATGATCCTTATTAGCTTCCATAATTCTTTTCTCCTGACAAATGTTTTTTTTCAAAGGAATAGGGTAATAATTCTTCTAGAGTTACAATGTATTCTTCCTCTTGTAAATTACTCATAATCACTTTACTAATACCAAACTCAGACATTACCTGCCTGCAAGCTCCGCAAGGCGCTACAGGCTTTACCGTATCCGCCACAATAGCTATCGCTGTCAATTCTTGATGTCCTTCAGAAACAGCCTTAAAAATAGCTGTACGTTCTGCACAATTAGACAAGCCATAAGAAGCATTTTCAACATTACAGCCCGTATATATCTTTCCATTTTTCGTTAATACTGCAGCACCCACTTTAAAGTTTGAATAAGGCACATAAGCGCACTCTCTTCCAGATTTTGCTGCTTGAATTAATTTTTTCATAATACGCCCCTTTACCTTTTTTAAAGTTTTGAAAAAAAGAGCATATACCCAACAACTAATGAAAATGTAGCGGTAATCAAAACAGCTCCAGCAGCTACATCTTTAGCTATTTTTGCCAGAGGATGACGTTCTGGCGATATCATATCCACCAGCGTTTCCACCACTGTATTGATCATCTCTGCTACTAATACACCTACTATCGTTACTAACAAGATCAGTATTTCATATTTATCTAATGCAAACCACCAAGAAAAAAATCCTGCGGTTAACCCCGCTCCAATGTGAATTTTCATATTGCGCTCATGGGTAGCGCAATAATAAATCCCCTCAAAAGCACTTTTAACAGAAATTAGCAAACTTTGCTTCTTTCTCATTATACACGAGTAATGCCTAATAAAAATAAAATATGTTCTTCTTCCTGACGCATTTCTGCTTTTTCATCCTCTGTCATATGGTCATATCCCAATAGATGCAAGATACCATGAGTTGTTAAGTAAGCCAATTCACGCTCTAAACTATGTCCATATTCCTCTGCCTGCCGCGCTGCGGTTTCAAGAGAAATAATAATATCACCTAACAGAACCTCTCCTGGTCCATTAACGATTTGAGGCTCTTCTCCTTCATTTAATGCAAAGGATAATACATCAGTAGAGCAGTCTTTTCCTCGATATTGTCGATTCAACTGATGAATGTAATCATCATCAGCCACAACAACACTCACCTCTGTATGAGGCTTGATTCCGTAGACTTCAGCAGTTTTATTTAACACCGATCTCACTATCTGTTCCATTTCCAGCGTTACTATCATCTTTTGCAGAGGACTGCTTATTGCTATTTCCATTCTTTGCTTTTCTCCTCTCCAACTCTTTCAATGTATCGGGATATTCAATTCGGGTATGAAACATACTGGAAAGAACTCGAATAAATACATCGCCGATTACGTTCAAGTCTTTTAATGTTACATTGCATTCATCTAATTGTCCATCATGCAAACGTTCACGAATGATTTTACGAACAGTTGCTTCTATTCGATTTTTGTTGGGTTTGCCAATGGATCGTACTGCCGCCTCACAAGCATCCGCCAGCATAATAAGAGCTGCCTCTTTACTCTGAGGACGTGGGCCTTCATACCGAAAATCGGCCTCAATAATGCATTCACTATGCTCATTTTCGGTAGCCCTTTTGTAAAAATAGGACACTAACATTGTACCATGATGCTGCTGCACAATATCAATAATAATCTGAGGCAATTTATACTCACGGCACAAATCAACGCCGTCCTTGATATGTGAGGTAACAATTAAGGTACTTAACGAAGGCGCTATTTTATCATGAGGATTTTCATTCCCTGCTTGATTTTCCACAAAAAAGTAAGGTCGTTTAATTTTACCAATATCATGATAATATGCCCCTACGCGCACGGTCACAGGATCTGCATGGATATAACCTGCAGCTGTTTCTGCTAAATTTCCAACTAAGACACTATGATGGTAACTTCCTGGAGCGTCTAAAAGCAGTCGTTGCAACAAAGGATGATTAGGCTGCGCTAAATCCAATAACTTCAAGGGTGTAGTGATATTAAAAGCATTTTCTAAATAAGGCAGGAGCCCAGTTGTAATGACAGAAGCTGCAATACCGCTTACAATCCCCTGTACTCCTTGCATGAGAATTTGTGAACTATTTAATTGCTCAATGAAACCAGTGGCACCAATCACTACAAAATTAACGCCAGCAATGATAATTCCTGTTTTTGTCAGACTATAACCATGAGCCATCTTTGATACACTATAAACGCCAATCAGGCTTCCAATTAACACTGTTGATACGGCTCGTAAATCATGTTCAACAATAATGCCAAATAACAGTGCTAAAGCAATACTAATCACTACTCCTAGGCGAGCATCGATCAATATGGCAACGAGAAGAGCTCCAGCAGCAATTGGAGCAGAAAAATCAGAATAATAATGAGCAGCCTTCCCCAGTAATAAGGTTACCAGCGTAATTAATCCTAATAACACTAAATGTAAATCATTTATATAAATCGGGTAAGCAAACCGATACATGTATCCCAAAATAATAATCATGACAGCTATAACAAAAATGGCAAGTCCAAATATACGCATTTCATTAACATGCCCTTTAGATAAGCCCAATTCTTCTACAGCGTGAATTTGTTCAGGAGTGACAATGTCTCCGCGTCTTACCATTATCTGACCTTTTTTTACTGTTTCCCGTACTGGTTCCATACTGTTTATAGCGGACTGTTTGCGTTTGTCCGTTTCACGAACATTTAAAATAAAATTTGGTTTTAATAGTGCTTGTCCAATTCCGGCTATTACAGACTCAACCCTTTTATCTAAACCCATTTCTTCTGTTTCAATTACAATATGCTTCCTGGCAATATCTAAATCATCATCACGAATACCTCGCTGAAAGAATTTACGTAAAATAGATTTAGACTGTTCCTCTGCATTGATCATTGATGCCGCGTCAAGATGAACTAATCCATCAAGAACATTATTAGGCAATGGCAGCGGCAACCCCTGCTGTAATTTTTCCTTTTTTTGTTCTGCTGAAACTAGTTCCTTATTTCCTACAACTTGCTTTGCCTCGCTAAAAATCATGCCTATATTTTCTTCGGCTTTAGCGATTGCAGTAACATCTAAATCATAGACATTTGCTACACTGGCTAAGACTTCATCTTCAAATTTTTTCGTCTTTATTACATCTACATATGCAACCGTCCTTGGTGCTATTACATCACGATCACTAACTTGTCCGACTTCAAGAGATACTTTATCCGAAACAAAATCGGATGATAGAATAATCATGAACAACAGAAAAAAAGCTACTCCTAATACAAGTCGCCGTGCAATTGGCTTTCCATATATACTTGTAGGCTGAGTAAAAAATTCTCGCAACTTATTATTTAATGATATCACGAATTTCAACTCCATATTTAGCAACATGAGATTCAATGTACAATCAGATTTCTGGCAATAAATAACAATAAGAGTTTACCCCATTACCCTAAATCCTATTCTTAACACACTTGTTCTCTTGATTTTAAGAACTTCTAAATAGATCTCTATGATCATTCCTATGAGTAATAAAAGAAGAAAGGGCTTTCCTAGGCATCTTGTCAGATTATAGCAAAATGCAAGCCCTTTTTCATATTTTAACTTTATCATCAATTATATTTTGGCGGTGCACTATCCTCATTTTTTATAGTTATACTCGTAAATTCACCAATATCTTCAACTGTCTCTACATTTACTTTAACGCGAACCAAATTCTTTTCAGGCATTTGCAATACTTCAATATTTCTTGATACTACATGTGCTGTTTCAGGAATCAAGGATTGTAATGATGTAAAAGCCCTAGACTTACTTTGTTCTTTCGCTTCCTCTATACCTATTTCAACTCTCTTTTCATCAAGTTCATAATATGTACTTATAGTAGATTCGACAATTATATCGTGATTCCTCCACCAAAAAAGCTTTTTCTTAAAGGTATCTACTTCCACCAAATCACCTGGTTTTACTGCAACTTTCTTCAATTGGAATTCCTGTTGTCCAATTCTTAAGACAACACCAATTTCCTGGCGTCCTGTCCTTTCATGTACAGTTGTTAACAGTTCCGATTCTCCATAACTTTCATACCAAACCCGCGCTTTAATAATACCCTTGGCTCTAATTTTTTGCTGAGGTGGGTTTATCGTAGTAGAATCCACCATCGCTCCCTCATAGCTAACTCCTTTAATCAGTACATCTCCTTTTTTCACTGTATCACCTTTTTTAACGGCACTCTGTCCAGATAAGGCAATAATTTCCGTAATAACGCCATCTTTTACTGCTACAATATCGGCTGGTTCTTTATCTTGAGGCTTGGAAATTGTTTTCTCCACGATTTCTACGACTGCATGTATACCAGTGAAACGAATTCCGACCCAAGCAACCTCAGGCAATGTGAATGCTACTTGATTTTCAATATTTTTTACAGGAATATCACTTTTAAGCATACCAGGTCTTAGCCCATTTTCCGCTATAAGATCTCTAATTTGCTGAGCAGGTATCGCTTTATTACCTATAATATCGATAAACCAGATATAAGATACCAAAGTATTAAGTACACATAAAAATAGAATTAAACCAATTACCATCATTTTACGTTTTTTTATTTTCTTTATTAAAAATGGAAATCCATAATATTTTACTACTTTAATATGATTCTTACTATTACGTACGATAGGTCTAATGGAAAAGAAATCCGAAAGACTCATACAAACAAAAAGTCCTTCATTTTTCTTAGTAAGGCCCCATAAAAAGATATTTTTCATAACACACAAATTAATAAACTTCTCAGGCATAGGTCCACTAACCTTTATTTTAACAGTACCATGAATGTAATGGGACATATTACGTATCATACTTGACTTCCTCCACAGTACCTTCAACCAATATTTGTTCCACCTGTAAATTACCAAGTGTTAGTTCTTTACCACAAATGATAAGTTCACCCTGTTCTAATTTTATACGTACCAACGAAGGAGTATACTCAATAATGCCTTTATGATTTTCCAATAGTAACTGTTTGTTACCCAACATCGTAATGCGGGGCAAATCCAGCACAATATCCTGAGGAATTTCTAATATGCCAGCTAAACGTTGTAAATGCCTATTTCTACGATACTGCACAACAACCCCCTCCCTCTATATAAATATATATGCTTAAAACCAACATGTAGTACAAAAGGCTAAAACAACACCAACTAGCACAGCCAATAAGAAAAAGCGTGGATATTTTCCACGCTTATACAATGGGCAATGCTGGTATATAGTCAGCATATCGCTGTTGCAAGAAATTTTCAAATTTATGAACTTTTACAGGAGCTGCAAAGCGCATATAGTTAGTTGCTACTATCATCTCACCACAATCTAAATTTTTTATTTCATTACGCTGCTGCAATATATCTTTACGACACATTGCTTCTATCTTACTGCGGTCAGCCTTAGAAGCCAAACCAAGAATGAATAGCGTATTTAACTGAGATAATACTTTATCTGCCAACAAACGAGGCTGCTGATCTACTACGCACATTCCCAAATTAAATTTTCGTGCCTCGCTCACCAGACGAGAAAATACATTGCTACTGCTATTTTCTTTTTTACCTAAAAACCTATGAGCTTCTTCTAACACAATTAATACTGGCTTTATTTGGCTACGTTCTTCTTCCGTTTTGCCAGCATAATTATTTAAAAGTTTTTTAGATAATAAAGTGGATAAGGCTTGCTCCCCTACGGGTGAAATATTCTTCAACTCTACAAGTACAACCTTGCCTTGTTCTAATTCAGTGATAATTTGAGAAATGATTGTAGCTTCTTCCTGCTTTACATGCAACTCCTGCTCTAAGTTCCAACAAATGCTTTTTATTTTCCCGATGGTTCGAGAGTGAAATTTTTGCCCTGTGCATCCAGCTAATTCATCGATTATATCTTTTGTATCGTATTGCAGAACATAGCGCATCCAATCTTCTTTCCACATAGATGACAATTTATAAATTGCATCCAGCTGAGGTTCTGTGAAGGTAGCGCAAGCAGTAATATCTTCTGGACCCACTTCCGAAAAATTAACTTCGATCGTTTTTCCATACTGCTTGTCATCTGTATGATACACACATAAACGCTCCCTTGACATTGGGTGAGAGGATAAGTCTTTAAAATATTCGTTATGCACATCAAAAATTAGCAAACCATAATTCCCACTATCAATTACGGAACTTGCAAGTACTTTTACTACATTACTTTTTCCTGATCCCGTAGTCCCAAATATACCAATATGTTCCGTTATGGATTTAGCACCATAAATTCCAACAGGCATTGTCAATGCGCCTCGCCCGCTTTTCAAGAATCCAATTTCTAAATCACCTTTAATTTCAGAAAGCAAACTTGAATCTTGAGCATTTAACGTTCTCACTTGACAAAAAAAATCTGGGCAGGTTTTAGGATTCAATAGTTGCCCTTTATCATTAACATAGCATAATTGTTCTGCCAAACCGATTTTCACAGTATGGTTACCACCCATATAAAAATCTAATTCTTCTTGATTTTCTACCTGACCATTTTCATCTAATTTACTCATTAAGTAACCTACACCATTCAAACCTGACCAGCGTGATTTCACCTTAAAATCATGAGCCCTGATATAAAAACGATCATTATTATTACCTTCTATTACTAAAATATCACCAAAGTCAACATCTTGGTTAGGTGCGACCACAAATTCGATTGATGTACCTTTTGCATAGGTTAATCTTCCTTTATACTCTGTCTCCACAGATGTTCACGCCCCTTTCTACTATTTATATGAATGATTGTTAAACTTCTCCTTATGTCTTAAAAAAACAGTTACCCTTACATATGTATGTTGCACAAAATAACAAAAAAAATAACAGGGGTTATTTTCCCTGTTATTTTTCTCTAGATCTAAAATTTTATGGTAATTATTTTTGCAATGGAATGATTATCTTTATTTCATCCTTCCTACAAAGGGACGATATGCACGGGGAGGCTGAAGGATTTCTGCAAAAATTACACCATTGACTACTACATTTTCCGTCAGTTTACCTTGCCACGGCAATGTTTCTTCTTCAATAGCATGGCTAGTTTCTATTTGAGAGGTAATTGCCAATGGTAACTTTGAACTATAATCCTTTATCTCCCCTGGACTTTCCTCTGGAATAAATTCAATTTCAGGAATGATCACCTGCTCCGGTACATGCGCCGTTTGTGTTTGATTTTTCGCTATAAATCTGCGCCACACGGCTGGTACTAAGTACATGATAGCAACTAATAGTAAAGGTACTAAATCATCCATAATATCACCTATTTCCTGGTTCTTCAGGTCTATTAGAAGATGGCGGCGCTGCAGGCCCTGCTTTACTGATGGTCTCTCTCATTTGCGTATCTGCCATAATATTATTCATATTATAATAATCCATGACTCCAATACGTCCTTCCGTTAAGGCTACTGAAAGAGCATGAGGAACTTCTGCCTCCGCTTCTACAACCTTAGCCTGCATTTCTTGCGTGTATGCCTTCATTTCCTGTTCTTGAGCAACAGCCATAGCTCTTCGTTCTTCTGCTTTTGCCTGAGCGATTCGTTTCTCCGCTTCTGCCTGATCTGTCATTAGTTCGGCCCCAATATTACGTCCCACATCCACATCCGCAATATCAATGGATAATATTTCAAATGCCGTTCCTGCATCAAGCCCTTTAGATAAGACAGTCTTGGAAATATGATCTGGATTGGCTAATACATCTTTATGGTCGTTTGAAGAACCAACTGTGGTAATGATTCCCTCACCAACCCTGGCTAATACAGTAGCTTCACCGGCACCGCCGACTAAACGATCAATATTGGCCCTTACGGTTACACGGGCTTTTACTTTAAGCTCAATCCCATTTTTTGCGACAGCAGCTACAACCGGTGTTTCAATAACTTTAGGATTAACACTCATTTGTACGGCTTCTAAAACATTTCTGCCTGCTAAATCAATAGCAGCAGCCCTGGCAAAAGGCAAAGGAATTTCGGCCCGGTGGGCAGCAATTAAAGCATCTACCACACGATCCACATTCCCTCCTGCTAAATAATGAGCTTCTAATTGATTTACATTTACTTCAAGTCCTGCTTTATTGGCTTTAATCAAAGGTAATACAATATTAGCAGGCGGCACGCGCCGAAGCCTCATTCCAACTAGCGTAAAGATGCCTACGCGCACTCCAGCAGCAATGGCTGAAATCCATAAACCAAGGGGTACAAAATGCAAAAAGATAGCAATACCCACTATTACCAACAACACTAAAAATAAAGGTCCTATTACACTGAAAATTCCCATTCTATTACCTCCCACTCCATTTAAACTCGCTTTACAACAATTCGACTGCCGTTACTGCTCACCACCTTTACTCGTACTCCTGGTTCAATATATTGCCCCTCTGATATTACATCCAGCTGTACACCATCAAAATCAACTAAACCCGATGGTCTCAGCAACGTAACAACAACACCCTCTCGTCCCACATAAGCACTATAGTCATGACTGCTGCTAAACCCTGCTTCTGTTGTTTCCGAGTCCTTTAAAATTAATTTAGCCCACAATCTACTTGAGGGCAGATACTTAAGTATGAATAAGAAAACAGCAATTGCCATAAGTAAACTAATGGATAATAAGCTAAGAGCTGTTGCATTTCCACCTAAAGTAAGAAACATGCTTACCAAAATACAACTAACGCCACTAATGCCCCAAAAACCAAAGCCTGGAACAAATAATTCAATTAGAATTAGTAACACACCACTGGCAAATAAAATAAGCTCAAACCATCCCGCTAAACCTGTCAGCCATTGACTTCCAAAAAACAACATTGCCGCTAATAAACCAATGAATGCTGCCACTCCCATACCAGCAGTTTTAATTTCTGTAAATACAGCCAGAAAGATAACGGATACTAAAAATGACTTTACTGTCGGGTCAGAAAGCCATCCTGCTATTTTTTCCGTCCAGCCAAGATGATATTCAACAATTTCATGATCCATTAATCCATAATGAGTTAATACATCTTTGCGATCAGCAGCTATTATATCAGCAAAGCCCACTTCTTTTGCCTGGTAATCAGTAAGAGCCAGAATCTGTCCTGGTTCAGCATATCCCGGGAAACCTACCGTTTTATCCACCATCGCTTCCGCGACCTTCACATTACGCCCACTTTTATTTGCTGTGGCAGCAAATTCAGCTTTTAGTGCAGCAATAGTCTTCTCTGTGGTCGGTATCGGTTCCGCTGCACCAATACTGCCGCCTGGTACAATGGCAATGTGCTTATGAGCAATGGCAATTAAAGCTCCAGCTGACCAAGCCCGATTTTTAACATAACAAATTGTTGTAATCGGTGTTTGGCTAATCACATCACGAATTTTAACGGCAGAATCAACTAAGCCGCCAAAAGTATCCATTTCAATGATAATCGCAGCAGCATTGTTTTTTTCAGCCTCAGCTAACCCACGATTTACGAGTGCTACTTGGCTGCCATCAATTTCGCCTTTCACATTTATGATTACTACCTGCTGAGCATCGACTGCCGTCGGCTTATAAACCCCTATCAGCATACTAATAAATATACATACAGCCATTATTTTTACGATATGCCTCATCCTATTATTCCTCCTTTATTTTTATTTTTTTTACAATACCCCCCTTGACTTGTCGAAGCATGTATGTTAATGTCTAATTGTAAGGAATAAGTGACATAAGACATAATTTACAACCTAATTATACTATATATTTGTATTCTATGCGCTATTATTCATAACAATTGTTCTTACTTTCATTTTTATAAATTATTTGTAAAACATATAACTATTTTCTACTACTTACTATTATAACTTTTTTACTACGATCATATCATCAATCGCAGTTATTGATTTGAATCTATAACTATTTTAGTACCCAACGAAATAATAATCATTATGCTTCACTTACAACTACATTAAAAATAAGACAAGCCTCAGCTTGTCTTATTTTTTTTAATTCTAGTGATAATATCGCTAAAATTAAAATCTGGTACTTATTAAAAAATAAGTACCAGATTAACTCATTGATTTAGCATCTCACGCACTATGGTATTAACCATTTTACCATCAGCACGTCCTTTGACCTTCGGCATTAGGACAGCCATTACTTTGCCCATTTCTTTAGGGCTAACCGCTTTGGATTCTGCCACAGCCTGCTCCACTAAAGTACGAACTTCGGTTTCACTAAGTTGTTCCGGTAAATACTTCATCAAAACTTCAATTTCCTGTTCAAGATTTTCAACTAAATCTAAACGATTGCCTTTCGTGAACTCTTCAATTGAATCGCGACGCATCTTTACTTCTTTGGAAACAACACCTAAAACCTCATCGTCAGAAAGCTCTTGTTTACTGTCTATCTCGACATTCTTTATGTTAGCACGTACCATGCGAATAACAGAAAGGCGTAATTTACCTGACTCTTTATCCTTCATAGCCTGCTTCATATCTTCTGTCAATCTTTCTTTTAAAGACATATAAAAACCTCCGAAACTTAGAAACTCTAATTAAAACTTGCGTTTACGCGCTGCTTCGGATTTTTTCTTGCGCTTTACGCTAGGTTTTTCATAATGTTCGCGCTTTCTTATTTCAGCAAGAGTACCGGCTTTTTGACAAGTACGTTTAAATCTGCGGAGTGCACTATCAATTGTTTCATTTTTTCCTACTTTAACTTCTGACATCTGATATCCCTCCCTCCACTGAACCGATATGGGGAAGTGTATTTGTTCTACATACACCTAGAAATTATACACGATACAGGTAAGCATTGTCAATATCAACCTGGTGGCCAAGTCATAAATCTACCACCAAGTACATGCCAATGCAAATGATGAACTGTTTGTCCACCATTATCTTTTGTATTTACAACCAGTCGAAATCCATCTTCTGCAATTCCTAACTGAGAAGCAAGCCGGGAAATAGTAAATACGATATGACCTACTAGTGATGCATCTTCAGGTGCTAGTTCTAGGAGATTAGCAATATGCTTTTTGGGAATTACTAACACATGGACTGGAGTAACTGGATTGATATCAGGAAAAACGATCATATGCTCATCCTCATATAAAGCAGTTACAGGAATCTCCTTGGTTGCAATCTTACAAAAAATACATTCCTGCGGCATACTACAACACCTCCCTTCGCTTTGTTACTACCCAAACAGCTAACTATAAAGATTCAATATTGGTTAATCTTTATCACTAGATACATACATTCTATCTAAGTCTTTAAAATTATTCTGCTTTTTTCTCAGATATCCTGCTGCCAATGACTTCTTTTTATAAAATTAATCCACTATTTTCCCCCATACTCCATCACGATATGGTTTTTCCAATATTACCTGAAAAGATTTCCCTTGCATATTTTGATTACCACTCGTATAAACACGAATATAGTTTCCAGTTAAGCCATCGATAATATTCTCACTTTTTTGACTCTCCATTTCAAATAAGACGGTAAATTGCCGATTAAGGAAAGATTGCAGAAATTCATCAGCTTTTTTTTCTGCTAACTCCTGCATAATTTGTACTCGCCGTCTTTTTTCCTCTTCGGGTATTTGCCCAGAATACTCAGCAGCAGGAGTGCCACTACGCCGTGAATAAGGAAAAATATGCATACGAGAAAAATTCATTTTCTCTACAAAAGCTAACGCATTATTAAACATCTCTGGCGTTTCACCGGGAAAGCCGACAATAATATCTGTAGAAATCGCAATATCTTCAACTTTATTCCTAATATTAGCAATAAGCTGTTGATATTCACCCAGGGTATAATGCCTGTTCATAGCTTTCAAAACAGTAGCATCACCTGCTTGTAAAGGTAAGTGCAGATGACTGCATAGCCTATCATCCTGCTTCATAAGGGCAATTAATTCATCTGATATTTCAATAGACTCCAAAGACCCTAATCGAAGGCGAACAAGACCTTGTATCTTCAGGATCGCTCTAACAACATCCGCTAACGTAATCTCATCTTCCATATCACGACCATATGCCCCTAAATGAATCCCTGTTAATACAATTTCTTTAAAACCTGCGGCAATCAGTTTTTCAGTTTCCTGAATAATACTCGACAAAGGACGGGATCTTAACGGGCCACGAGCATATGGAATAATGCAATACGTACAAAAATTAGTACAACCTTCCTGTATCTTTAAAAAAGCTCGTGTACGACCAGGGGCATCAAATAAAGGAATATCTTCAAAATACTCTGCTTTCATAATATTCGTCACAATATTTACTGGACTCATACAATGAGCAGCTTGCTCTACTAAATCCACAATACGCTGGCGATCTTGTGTGCCAACGATTACTTTTACGCCTTCTATCGCTTCAATTTCTTGCGGCGAGACTTGAGCATAACATCCAGCTACAGCTACAATTGCTTTTGGATTAAGACGTATTGCCCGCCTAATTATTTGCCTGGATTTTTTTTCACCCAAATGAGTAACGGAGCAAGTATTAATTACATAAACATCAGCAACTTGATCAAAGGGAACCATTTCATAGCCCCGCTGCTTAAATAAGCCTTCCATAATCTCAGTTTCAAACTGATTCACTTTACACCCTAAGGTAGTAAACGCAACTTGCGGCACACTTAGCCCCCCATATCACCATATTCATACATAATCATAGCCACAGCAGCTAAGGATGCCGTTTCTGTGCGTAAAATGCGCGGTCCCATAGTAACAACCAAAGCTCCATGCTTTTGAGAAATAATAAGTTCCTGATTGCTAAAACCACCCTCAGGACCAACTAACAAAAGATAAGTTTTTGCCGATTTTTCTGCTAAAGCTTTCTTTAATCCCTTTTCAGTTTGTCCTTCATATAACATAATAATAACTACTTCATCCGAAAGCTGGGAAAAGAGTTCTGTCAAGCTTTGGATGGGTTCCACAGAAGGTATAAAGCTACGTCCACACTGCTTAGCTGCTTCTAAAGAAATTTTCTGCCAGCGTTCGCCGCGGGATTTTTTTTTAGCATTATCATACTGTACCACTGAATGATCCATTTGTATGGGAAATATGGCTGTTACCCCTAACTCTACTGCTTTTTGGATAATATAGTCCATTTTATCACTTTTCGGCAATCCTTGAGCTAAATAAACTTGTATAGGTGCTTCTTTTGCTTCCTCTAGAGTCCCCTCTAGGAGCAGCCTAACTCTATCAACAGCAATCTCTATGATTTGGGCTGTGCCCGCTTGTCCATCAGGAGGTATCACTATAATCTTATCGCCAACTTGCAGTCTAAGTACTTTACTAATATGATGTGCATCTTGTCCATCAATAAACATTTCTTCAGATAAAGATGTTTTTATAAAAAACCGACGCAAAGTCACCGGCCCCCTTTGCGTGCTATAATCGCAACCCAGCCACCTTCTTCAATGACTTTCTCTACTATTAGATTATGCTCTAACATGGCAGCCGCAACATCACTAAGCCGTTCCGTGATAATGCCGCTGGCAATAAAGATTCCTTCATCTTTTAAACGTTTTGGTATGTCGACCAATAACTTAATCACTACATCTGCAATAATATTTGCAATCACAATATCAGCTTGGCCTGTGACACCTGTCAATAAATCTCCCTGACCTACCTGTACAATGTCCTCTACCTGATTGATCACAACATTTTCTTTGGCAACTCGAACTGCACCATGATCTAAATCTACCGCCTGTACACTAGCAGCACCAAGTTTAGCTGCAGCTATAGATAATATGCCTGACCCTGTACCAACATCAAAAATAAGATCACCGGCTTTTACCGTTTCTTCCAATGCCCGGCAGCACATAGCTGTTGTTTGATGAGTACCCGTACCAAAAGCCATACCAGGATCAAGTTCAATCACTAAGTCATCAACAGTAGCTATATATTCTTCCCAAGAAGGTTTTATTACAATATATTGACCTACTTTTATGGGGTGAAAAAATGCTTTCCACGAGGATGCCCAGTCTTCTTCCTGCACCTCTCGACACTGCATTTCTCCTTTACCTTTATCCATTCCACGGGAAGAAATCTGCTGAAACTCTTCTTCAAAATTCCGCAGCTTATCATCTAGCTGATGATCAACAGGTAAGTATGCCTTAACCGTTACCACTTCTGTATTACTTTCCTGAGGAATATCCGAATAATCCCATACACCTGAAGCAAGGTATGAATTCACAAGCTCGGGGTCTTCAATAACCACACCACTCGATCCTAATTCATGAAAAATATTAGCCACCGTTTCAGCAGCTTCATGCGTCGTCAGAATGCTTATTTCAGCCCATTTCATACCAATCGCCCCTTTTCTTCTCTACTAAGAAAATGTTAACATATTTCTTAAAACAGATATCACGAATCGAACCACAAAGATGCAAAGGAAACATAAAGGGTTTTTATTTATATATTTTTTTGTGCACGCCTTTGTGTGCCGCATCAGCGGCATTGTGTCCTTTGTGGTTCATAAAATCTCATTTTTCTCCACCTATAAAATTTATACTTACCAAAAAGCCTGGTTAGCCTGGAGTTACAAAGGGTATTTTAAACCACCAATGCACAATCACTGTTGTGCATTGGTGGTTTATTAAACCTACTTATACCCCAAACACATCCTTTACTTTCTTGAAAAAATTCTTTTGTTCAGGATTAATATTTTCACCGCTCGCCTTTGCAAATTCTTGTAAAAGCTCACGCTGTTTTTCATTTAATTTTTGCGGTGTCAGTACTTTTACTCTTACATGCTGGTCACCACGTCCATTACCTCTTAAGTGAGGAATACCTTTTTCCCGCAGCCGGAAAATCGTTCCAGATTGAGTTCCCTCTGTAATCTTTAATTTAACTTTGCCATCTAACGTAGGAACCTCAATTTCATCTCCTAATGTGGCTTGAACAAAACTGATTGGTACTTCACATATAACCTCACTACCTTCACGAGTAAACAGTTTGTGAGATTTTACAAAGATATAAACATATAAATCCCCTGGAGGACCGCCGCGCATACCCGCTTCTCCTTCATGGCTGACACGAAGCCTTGACCCATTATCAACCCCTGCAGGTATCTTCACTTTAATTTTGCGTTTAACACGGGTTTTACCTTGTCCGTGGCACTCTTTACAAGGCGTTTGTACAATTTTTCCTTCTCCATGGCAACGATCACAAGTCCTCGTATTAATCATTCGGCCAAAAGGTGTATTTTGCGCCACTTGAATTTGCCCTGTCCCCTTACACTGGCTGCAAGTCTCAGCATGAGTTCCCGGCGCGGCTCCTGATCCACTACATTTTTGACAATCCTCTGTTCTTGGGATTTGGATTTCCATCTCTACGCCAAACGCAGCCTGTTCAAAAGTAATTTCCATGTCATAACGCAAATCTGATCCTTTTTCAGGTCCTGGCTGTCTTCCGCCAAAGCCAGATTGCCCACCAAAGAACATATCAAATATATCATTAAATCCACCGCTGCTACCGCCGCCAAATCCACCAAAGCCACCGCCTCCGCCATTTCCATCAAAAGCAGCATGGCCAAATTGATCGTATTGCGCCCGACGCTCACTATTTGACAAAACCTCATATGCTTCATTGACTTCTTTAAATTGCTCTTCGGCTTCTTTTGTCTTATCGCGATTTACGTCAGGATGGTACTTACGGGCCATTTTACGAAATGCTTTTTTTATTTCATCATCAGACGCACCTTTATTTACGCCCAATACTTCATAGTAGTCGCGTTTACTCACATTACACCATCCTAAAACTTATATTTAATAGAAAAACAGTTGAACCACCAAAACACAATGCCATAAAAGGCCATGTGTTTTAGCGGTTATTTCCTGTTACCAATTATATAGTATTTGGCAGGGAAAGAAAACATCCCTGCCAAACATTAGTCAACTTACTTGATTCAATGACTAAGCTTTCTTATACAATCCTATTTTTTGTCTTCATCTACTACTTTATACTCAGCATCAACCACTTTTTCTTCAGTGCCTGCTCCAGGCGCTTGCTCAGCAGTAGCCTCTTGCTCTTTATTATAGACTGCAGATGTCATTTCATACAATGGCTTTGTTAATTCTTCTGTATCTGCTTTAATCTTTTCGGTATCAGTACCGTTGAGGCTTTCTTTTAATGCGTCAGCAGCTTTTTGTACTTTTTCAAGCAAATCCTTATCTTCGACTTTATCACCCATGTCTTTGATTGTCTTTTCAGCTTGATATACCAAAGAATCAGCATTGTTACGAACTTCTACTTCGTCCTTACGAGCCTTATCTTCCGCTGCATGTGCTTCTGCTTCTTTTACCATACGTTCAATATCATCTTTGCTCATACCGCCGGATGAAGTGATGGTAATTTTTTGTTCCTTACCAGTGCCCAAATCTTTCGCTGATACATGAACAATGCCGTTAGCATCAATGTCAAAGGAAACTTCAATACGAGGTACGCCACGTTGTGCAGGTGGAATGTCTTTTAATTCAAAACGTCCTAATGTTTTATTATAAGCCGCTATTTCTCTTTCACCTTGCAGAACATGAATATCTACAGATGGTTGATTATCAGCCGCAGTAGAGAACACTTGGCTTTTTGATGTAGGGATAGTAGTATTACGTTCAATAATTTTAGTGTATACTCCACCTAATGTTTCAATTCCCAATGATAATGGAGTTACATCAAGTAAAAGAACATCTTTAACTTCTCCTACCAATACACCAGCTTGAATCGCAGCACCTACCGCTACACACTCATCAGGATTTACACCACGATGCGGTTCTTTGCCCAGGAATCCTTTGATAGCTTCTTGCACTGCAGGAATACGAGTAGAACCACCCACCAAAATTACTTTTTCAATATCCTTAGGTGACAAACCCGCATCGCTCATTGCCTGACGAGTTGGCCCCATAGTAGATTCAACCAAATCAGCAGTTAATTCATCAAACTTAGCTCTTGTTAAGTTCACTTCTAAATGTTTAGGACCAGTTTGATCCGCAGTAATAAATGGTAAATTAATATTAGTTGTCAATACACCAGAAAGTTCAATTTTTGCTTTTTCAGCAGCTTCGCGCAAGCGTTGTTCTGCCATACGATCTTTTGACAAATCAATACCATTTTCTTTTTTGAACTCTGCAACTAACCATTTCATAACACGTTCATCGAAATCATCTCCGCCTAAACGATTATTACCATTGGTAGCCTTTACCTCAAACACACCTTCGCCAAGTTCTAAGATCGATACGTCAAAAGTACCACCACCCAAGTCAAAAACCAATACTGTATGATCGTTGCCTTTATCAATACCATAAGCTAAAGCTGCAGCTGTTGGTTCATTGATAATACGAAGTACTTCTAAGCCTGCAATGGTTCCAGCATCTTTTGTTGCTTGACGTTGACTATCATTATAATAAGCAGGTACAGTAATAACAGCTTGCGTAACAGTTTGACCCAAATAAGCTTCTGCATCTGTTTTTAATTTTTGCAAAATCATTGCAGAAATTTCTTGAGGAGTATAAGTCTTATCATCAATTTTCACTTTATGATCAGTACCCATATGTCTTTTAATGGAACTAATCGTACGCTCAGGATTGGACACAGCTTGGCGCTTTGCCAATTGACCAACCAAACGCTCATCATTTTTAGAAAAACCTACTACGGAAGGAGTAATTCTGTTTCCTTCAGCATTTGCAATAACAACCGGCTCTCCACCTTCCATTACTGCCACACATGAATTTGTAGTACCAAGATCTATACCAATTACTTTTGCCATTTTTTTCTTCCTCCTTGAAATATGTAAAATTTTATTTTTAAAATGAAGTTTTTAAGTAACTTCTAATTACTTACGACTTTAACCATACTGGGTCTAATAACCTTACCTTTTACGGAATATCCTTTTTGCAGCTCTTCTACAATTATACCGTCAGGCTGATCAGCATCCTCCACTCTCATTACAGCTTCATGCTCTTGAGGGTTAAAGGTTTTGCCAACTGCCTCCACAGCCACCAGTCCATTTTTTTCCAACCCCTGCATTAATTGACGATAAATCATTTCTACTCCTGACAGCATTTTATTCGCATCCTGAGTAGCAACACTGCATAAGGCTCTCTCAAAGTTATCAATAACAGGCAGTAATTCTAAAATAAGATTTTGTGCTACGATATTTGATAGCTCTTCTTTTTCCTGACGAGTACGTCTTCGAAAATTATCAAAATCCGCCTGCAATCGTTTATAGCGATCATTACTCTCTTCTAACAGACGCTCTTTTTCTGCAAGTTCCGTCTGCATTTTAGTTTCTATCTCATCTAAAACTTCTATTGTTTCATCAGGTGCAACACATCGATCCTCAATTATCTCTTGTACTTCTTCTTTTGTTTCGTTCAAATAAATCACCCCATCTTAAAATATACGAACTTCTGCTGCAAATTCAGCGGCCTTATGCTACTCTTCTTTTTTCTTAATAATCGTATCAATGCGTAAAATAGCAATAGCAACTTCTCCCGCCGCCTTCACGGCATGTAATTTCACTGTTGTAGGATCCACTACGCCAAGAGTCATCATATCAATCACTTCACCAGTATCGCAATCAATGCCTAAAGAATCTTTATTTTGATTGGCATGGGCTGCAATGACATCTTCTACCTTCTCCAGAGGATTATAGCCAGCATTTTCTACAATTTGTGCTAACGGTCTGCGTAATGCATGTATTACACAATCTACCCCATAAGCCGCCATACCTTTAACTGCATCCCTAGTCTTAGCAATGTCACGGCTAATAGCAATTTCAATAGACCCGCCGCCAGGCACATAACCACCTTTAACAGCAGCTTGCACACTAGAGGCTGCATCTTTGGCAATACGCTGCCGTTCACCAACCACTTCTTTGGTAGCAGCCCCCACTAAAATGGTAGCCATCGGCTTACCAGCACCGCCCAACATACGAATATGCTTCAATTTTTCATCTTCATACACGTTCTTCGCCAAACCCAAAGAACTAGCAATGTTCGTAATATCTTTCTTAAGACCTGTGCGTTTAATCATACGCGCTCCTACATGATCCGCGGCACGGCGAAGTTCCTCTGGCACCACTCGCTGAATTACCATAATACCGGCATCCGTCAGTATTTCTTCTGCACTATTATGGACACCCCGATCTACCAATACTACCTTAACACCAAGTTCTACAATCTTATGTACATTTGTCTTGAACTCATTTTGCAATTCCAGATACCGCTTAAAGCCAGCTTCTGTACTTAACGCCTCATCACCAATTTCTTCAGGCTCTAAGGCATCATCAATGACCAATACTTTTGCTTGACTACTCTTTACAGGCATATCTTGATTTAATCGCTGTTTATCAACGATAACGCCCATAAAGACCTCATTCTCAGCGCCTTCCTGGGAGAAAATAATCTCTGACAGTTTAAAACTGGACTCACGTAATTTTTCAATACCGATAAGTCCTGCGGCCTTAATAACCAATTGAGCAATATCACTATATTCGCGGCCAGCAATCATAGCAATACGGTGTAGAATGGGATCTTGTATATCAAAAATATGTTTTGCCCGATCCTTAATCTGCTCTAATGCCAGCGCCACACCATGTCTGATTCCTTCGATGACACGGGCAATGGGCACACCCCTTATAACTTGATTTACACCTTCACCTACCAGACCACCCGCCATAATAGTTGCAGTTGTTGTACCATCTCCAATTTCGGCTTGCTGAGCTCTGGCAACATTGATCAGCATTCTGGCTGCCGGATGATCTACATCCATTTTATCTAAAATAGTAACGCCATCATTTGTGATTATGACTTCACCGGAAGAACCTAACAGCATAGTATCTAGCCCCTTAGGACCAATAGTTCCCTCAACAGCTGACGTAACCACTCTGATAGCGTTCCCGTTTGTCATGAGTGCCGCTAACCTTTCATCTACTTCAGAACCACTATTAGCTTGCTTTAGCTTCATCCCTGGTTCCTCCCAAATTACAGTTCTATTATATGTATAATAGAGTCAGTAATACCCTTTACTATAGAAGGAAGGTATTACCTCTCTATATTTTATACTTTTTAAGTACTTCTCCTAAATGATTATGCATAAACTCTAAAACTGACATGACCTTGCCATAATCCATCCTGGTCGGACCTAATACAGCTACTGTTCCCACGACTTGACCATCAATGCGATAAGTAGCCTGCACCATACTGCAGTCTTGAATTCCGCTATATTTGTTTTCATCGCCAATTGTAACAATAACACCATCATTTTTTTGATTTTGCAAAATATTCGCCAGCAAATGTTCTTCTTCCAGCATATCTAAAAAAGATTTTACTTTTTCGATATTTTTAAATTCTGGCTGACTTAATAATTGTGTGGTGCCACCAAGATACAACCGCTCATTTTTTTCCACAACCAATGCCTGTTTTAGTATCCCTAAAGCAGTTTCAAACAAGTCCACATCAATTAGCATTTCATTTTGAATTTCCCGCAGAATGGATAATTCAATATTCTCAAAGGATAATCCTGATAAACGTCTATTAATGTGTTCTGCAATACGCTGCAAATCATTAAATGAAAGCCCTGTTGGTATATCAATCACCTTGTTTTCTACAAATCCTGTATCTGTCACGACAACCAAAATCGTGCGACAGTCATCAAAAGGTAGAAATTTTAGATACTTAAAGGCGCATTGAGTTACTTGCGGTACTAAAACTAATGAAATATTACTTGTTATTTTGGATAATATTTTTGCGGTTTCCTGAAAAACCTCTTCAACATGACGAGTTTTCTCCTGATACCAATTTTTAATTAATGCAATTTCCCTTTCAGACATTTGGGTCGGTGATAATAGAGAATCTACATAAAAGCGATACCCTTTTGCAGAAGGAATTCTCCCCGATGAAGTATGAAGCTGCTCAATATAACCCAACAGTTCAAGATCAGCCATTTCATTGCGAATGGTTGCAGGGCTAACGCCTAAATCATGTTTGCGGGCAATAGTTCGTGAGCCAATAGGCTCCGCGGTGGAAATATAATCATCAACAATCGCTTGAAGAATACTACGTTTTCTCTTATCTAGCATATGAGTTCCACCTCCTATTGTTAGCACTCGACCTTGTAGAGTGCTAACACCTACTAAAAAAATACCACTCCTGCGCCTGAATGTCAAGATATAATAATTGATTTATCCAGGTAAAAATGCACGAAATACAACATTTCCATACTTCATGCCTAAAACAGTAAGATTTACCTGATTCTCTTTTACAGCAATCAACTTTTTATGAAGTAGTTCTGACACAATTTCTCCATACTCCAAGTAAAATCCACGGTTGAAATATTCCTGAAAATCTAAAATAGATAAACCGTGTACCGTCCGCAAGGCTAAAAAAATATATTCTGCCATAGCAATCGTAGTGCTAGGATTTTCTCGAAATTCAATTGGCAGCGTTCCTTTTTCCACACAATCTATATATTGAGATACATCAGTTATGTTACTAAGCCGCTGTTTCTGAAAAAAGGAATGAGCCGCGGCTCCCACCCCTACATAAGGATGATATTTCCAATATTTAAAATTATGACGACATTCATACCCTGCTTTAGAAAAATTTGATATTTCATAGCGCTTAAAGCCATGCTGAGGTAAATATTCAGTTGTAAAGGTATACATCTCTTCATCTTCATCTTCTTCTGGCAATATAAGTGTTCCTATCTGATCCATCGCAGCAAAAGGTGTACCTTCTTCTACTTTCAATCCATAAGCCGAGATATGAGTAATATCAAGTTTCATTGCCTCTTGGATACTAACCTTTAAATCATTGCAGGATTGACCTGGCAATCCATACATCAAGTCAAGATTAATATTACTGAAACCTAAATCTTGTGCTTCCTTTACTGATCTTACAGCCTGATCAGCACTATGTATCCTGCCAATTGACTTTAATAATGCGTCGGAAAAAGTTTGCACACCAAAGCTAATCCGGTTGACGCCACCTGATTTTAAAGCTAATAATTTCTCTTGATTCGTCGTGCCGGGATTGGCTTCTACGCTAAATTCTGCAGCTTCGTCAATGGAAAAGCTTTCATGCACCTTAGTTAAGATGGTTTTTAAAGCATCTGCAGGTAAAAGAGTCGGTGTTCCCCCGCCAATATAAATTGTATCAATCAAGGTGCCAGATAAAACACCGCCCCAGCCAGAAATCTCCTGGCATAAGGCGGCAACATAAGGCTGATATAGATGGGTAAGATTATCATAGGAAGGAAAATCGCAATATAAACATTTTTGTTGACAAAAAGGGATATGAATGTATAAACCCGTCTTCATTTCATCACCTTAATCAATCTTTAATATAGCCATGAAGGCTTCTTGCGGTACTTCTACATTACCTACCTGCTTCATACGCTTTTTACCTTCTTTTTGTTTTTCTAAAAGTTTACGTTTACGGCTAATATCGCCCCCGTAGCATTTCGCTAGAACATCTTTACGCATGGCTCTTACTGTTTCACGAGCAATTACTTTGTTGCCAATCGCAGCTTGAATAGGAATTTCAAACATTTGTCTGGGAATGATTCCTCTTAGCTTTTCGACCAAAATTCGTCCTCGATAGGTTGCTTTATCACGATGTACAATAACTGACAAAGCATCCACAGGTTCTGTATTTAGTAGAATATCTAATTTAACAAGCTTAGATTCTCGATAACCCAACAATTCATAATCTAAGGATGCATAGCCTCTTGTAGCCGATTTTAGACGGTCAAAATAATCATAAATAATTTCACTCAAAGGCAATTCATATGTCAGCATTACTCTAGTCACATCTAAATACTTCATATCTTTAAATTCGCCACGTTTTTCTTGTGATAGTTCCATGACCACACCTACATAATCATTAGGCACTATAACCATTGCTTTAACATACGGTTCCTCAATATGTTCAATTTCCTGAGGTGTTGGCAATTTAGAAGGGTTTTCAATTTCAAAGATCTCTCCATCTGTTTTGAAGACTTTATAAATAACACTTGGTGCTGTGGTAATTAAGGTAATATTATACTCACGTTCTAATCGTTCTTGAATCACTTCCATATGTAATAGTCCTAAGAATCCACAACGAAAACCAAAACCTAAAGCACTGGAAGTCTCTGGTTCAAAGACCAATGATGCATCATTCAGCTTTAATTTTTCCAAAGCATCCCGCAAAAGATCATATTCCGAACTGTCTACTGGATACAAGCCACAGTATACCATGGGTGTAACTTTACGATAGCCGGGTAATGCCTCGGCAACAGGACGATCGGCATCTGTAATCGTATCGCCAACACGAACATCTTTTACATTTTTAATACTCCCAGCTACAAACCCTACATGACCAGGTGCAAGTTCACTGACATTAGTCATAGCAGGTCTAAAGACGCCTACTTCAGTTACTTCTACAACTTTATTTGTAGCCATCATCTTCATTTTCATACCCGGCTTAATAATACCATTAATTACTCTTACATAGGCAATAACACCCTTATAAGCATCAAAATGGGAGTCAAAAATAAGTGCACATAATGGTTCCTCAACGGTACCTTTAGGAGGTGGAATTTTCTTCACAATTGCTTCTAGTACTTCTTCAATGCCAATACCCGATTTAGCACTAGTTAGCACAGCCTCTGAAGTATCCAGGCCAATTACATCTTCTACTTCTTGTTTTACTCTTTCTGGGTCAGCACTTGGCAGGTCTATCTTATTAATAACTGTAATGATTTCTAAATCATTGTCTAAAGCTAAATACACATTTGCCAAAGTCTGGGCTTCAATCCCCTGAGCAGCATCTACAATCAAGAGTGCTCCCTCGCAAGCTGCCAAACTGCGTGATACCTCATAGGTAAAGTCAACGTGCCCTGGTGTATCAATAAGATTTAACATATAAGTCTCGCCATCTTTAGCCGTATATTCCAGCCTTACAGACTGGGCTTTAATTGTAATACCACGTTCTCGTTCCAGATCCATATTATCCAAAACCTGAGCTTCCATCTGACGGGAAGATAGGGTGCCTGTATACTCAATCAGGCGATCAGCAAGGGTAGATTTTCCATGATCTATATGAGCAATTATCGAGAAATTGCGGATATTATTCGTCTTCATATAGGCCTCCTCTCGAAATCAATAGCATAATTACTGCTATTGATTATATCACCTGGAACCTAACACCTGCAAGTATTACCTAAATTGCCGTAAATAAAGAAGACTTGATTCAGATAAAGTTTTATTCTATCTGAATCTTAGTCGCGCTTATCCAGGGACTTAGCCGCTCTTAACTCCACTTAGAATGGTGGAGTCTTAGAGCGGCTTAGTCATCGGATAAACATTTGTGATTTCCCATCCTTGTTTTAGATACTTTTCCAAATACTTCTTTTTTGAAGTCAGCCAAGCAAGCTCTTTACGGCAATCAATATATAAATACTTAGGAACCGTCCAGGTAATCAAGGGAGTCTTAATCGTTACACTAGCATCCTGATTCTTAATTTCAGCGATTGCATACACTGCACTGATACTGCAGTCAGAACCTAACACTTCCATAGTATAAACACCCTCGCGATTGCGGCTTATATCAAAAATACGCACAAATTCCTGTCGCTGTGTTAACGTATTTAATTGTTGTTCTGCTACAGATAACCCTAGGGCTATAACTACAACTAAAATCATTAAACCACGAATAATCATTAAAACATCCCTATAAGCTAAGGAGCAAAACACATCCTCACCTCTTAATAAAAAGATACATCGACATTCTTTACTGTATATTATTTTCATTAATAATCTCAGCTAATACATCACCAAACATTTCCATGGCACGCTGTGCTTCTTCTTTTGTGTTCTCCTGGCACCCTACCTCAAGCAATAAAGCCCGTGGATGAAGATGCTGATTATATCGCCAATTTTCCATTTGAATTCCAAAAGAAAGACCTGGAAAACGCTGATTTAATTTAGCATCAATTAACTTAGCAAAAGCATGATTCTGCTGCCAATGAGGCTGAACTAAATCCTGCTGCCCTATGCAAACCAATATTTTGATTTTTGCAACTTCTACGCCGTTTACCATCGCGGTGTGACTTTCTTTATTACCAGCATCACGATGAATGTCAAAATACATCTGAATTGATGGGTTCTCAGCTATCATTTTTCTTACTGTAACCTCTGAAGCATCATAAGCTTTCATAAAGCTTGGATAATCATTAACAGTAGTATTTTGCAGCGTAGAAATGCCATAAGTACCTAACTGCTTGGCGAGGGCTCCCCCTACATCTACAATGTCGCCTAGCTGCCCTCCCGGTTTATGAGTAGCACCCGTATTAGGAACATAGGATTCTGCTGTATGTGTATAGTAAAGACCAACCAAAGGCTTCCCGCTTGGTACCTTTTCGCTTTTTTCAAACTTGGGAAAATTGGGCAAGGTCATAGCACTCACTGTTTGCGGTACAGATTTAACCTTTGTCAACAAGGGAATTTCAACCTGCAATATAGAACGTATATCGGCAATATCTACGCCAATTAAAAACCGCATCGTCTCTCTTAGCAGCTGCTGTGCACTCTGCTCATTTTTTACAATTACAACTGGTCTAGGCTCTGTAGTATAAATCAAACCGGGAATGCCGGAAAATAATATATCACGCCATTGAGGCAATCCATATTGTTCTTGTCGCAAGGAACCATTTGCACTTGCTGGGACAGCCTCTTGAGATTTATCTAAACCTTGCCACATTACTACGCTTAAGAAAAGCAGAGCAAGTATTGCAAATCCTATTTTTTTATGCCAGAGATACTTTGCCTGGTGACGTGCACGCCTTGTTAACATCCTTTCCTCCCCTGACATCTGCGCTGCGAAATAATGCACAGGTTGTCACACTTTTTTGTTTACATACAATGTATATGCTTGGGAGGAAAGGGATAGTACTGAAATACGCTTAGAGATCCACAGGAGGAACAAAGCTTTTTTTCTGCCAAATTACATTTTATTAATGCAAATAAGCATGTATGTTTTCGTAATCAATATGAGGATGCATAGCTTGATTAATTCCCCCGCGACAGCCACTGCAATATCGTCAATAAAACGGTCTACCTCTTTGGGGGTTACCATCAAATCACCCAATACCTCTGGCAATACTTGACGCAATATCGTATGACGGTCTGCATCGGATAAATTCTCCATGCTTTTAAAGTAGCGAGCAAATGGCGCATGTTCTTGCAAGACATTAATCGTATCCATGGCAATGGTAGAAGCATGAACAACGGTCGGTACGCCAATAGCAATTACAGGCACTCCTAAGGATTCCTGAGTCAAACCAAATCGTTTGTTGCCTACACCAGAACCAGGACTGATACCAGTATTGGCTAATTGTACAGTGGTAATCACCCTACGGCTGGAAGCTGCTGCTAGGGCATCAATAGCAATAACCAGGTCTGGTTTTATTTTACTAACCAATCCCTGTACAATCTCTACAGTCTCCATACCAGTAATCCCTAAAACACCTGGTGCAATGGCACAAATTGACCGTACTCCTCCCTTGAGCTCAGGTGATAAGATTTCCTGCAAATGTCGTGTCACTACAATTTTGTCAATAGCCCGCGGGCCTAAAGCATCAGGAGTAATATTACGATTGCCTAAACCAATAACTAAGACTGTTGCTTTTTTGGATAGTTCTGCCATACCTACCAACTCATCTGCTAATAGTTTCATTATTTTTTCTTGCAGAGGAGTATTCTTATAACGGAGTCCCTGAGCTTCTATCGTGACATAAGTTCCCTGTTTCTTTCCCATGATCTTTTCCGCTTCCGGTGTAGTAATATCAACTTTAGTAAGAACAACTTCTTCATCTTCTGATGTTTCCACCAAAACCCCTGGAATATCTTCACTCACTTGTTTGGTTAATAATTCCCTTGCTTCTAATGCTAAATCAGTACGAGAAGTACCTGTAAAATGCTCCACTTTTATCCACTCCTTAGGTCTAAAATCAAAATTATTTTGCCCTAAAATGTTACTAGCTATGCAATTAACACATCCCGTAATAAAAGTATCTTCCTATAAGTATACAAACCATTGGAAAATTCCCAACTTATAGCTATAAATTATTATTTGTTACTTGCATTTTCCATAACCACATGCTAAGATACTATAGGTAACATGCTCTTTAAGGAGGTGAATCACTTGCCAAACATTAAGTCATCTGAACGTAGCGTAAAAACTGATGCTGAGCGACGTGCTAGAAACTTTGCGGTGAGATCAACCATTAGAACTGTATCTCGCAAAGTAGTTGAGTCTGTAACTGCTGGTAACACTGATGAAGCGAAAGCTCTTCTAATTAATGCCAGCAAAACTATTGACAAGGCAGCCAGCAAAGGTGTTGTTCATAAAAATGCCGCAGCTCGTAAAAAATCGAGATTAGCTCGTAAAATTAATGCTTTAGCTAATTAATTAAGATTAAAGCCTCTGTTCATTTTGCTATGTTCAGAGGCTTTTTACGTTATCATTTCTACTAAAGGTAGAGGGAGAAGAATCAAGTGGGCGCACCCACTGATTCTTCTCCCTCTACCTTTATCTACACATCGCAATGATGATTTCCTCTAAAGCCGATTTATTAGCCCTGCCAGATTTTAGATCATAGTCAGCTGCTGCTAAGGCTAACGTAACTTCCTTTAATATTTCTGAGGTAAAATTCTTACTTTGTTTCAGCATTTTTTCACCGATAAAAGGTACTAAACCCAGTCTTTCGGCGATTTCTCTATTGCCATATCCATCCTTTGACATCTCTTTAGCCTGCCACATCAAGCGTACTTGCCGGGCTAATAAAGATACCAACTTCAGAGGATGTTCTCCGGATTTTAACTGCTCTCCCATTAACTGTAATGCTTTACCCATTTGCTTTTGACTAACCGCATCAATCATTGAAAATATAGAAATTTCCGGTATACTCGACATAATCATTATAAGATCAGATTGACTAATTCTAGTTTTTCCGTCTGTAAATAAAGCAGCTTTCTCTAATTCGTTATGCAAAAAACTTAGGGAAATTTGAGGCATAATGCTAACTACTCCCAGAAAATATTCCATAGCATCGCTATCCATTTTCTTATTCAGTTCAGTCAATTTAGCCGTAAGCCAGCCTCTTACATCCCTTGCCTTGATATTGGCTAGTTCTACAGCGACCCCGTGTTTTTCGATTAGTTTAAACAATTTACGCCGTTTATCTACTTTATCCGTAGTCGAAAGAATCAAATGCGTATAATCCGGCATATCACTGATGACCTTAAATAAGCGTTCCTCAACTTTGTCACTAATTTCCCCTTGCTCATTTCCACCACTTTTTCGTGGACGCAGTAACGTAGTGCCCCGAATATGAATTACATTCTTCCCCCCCATAAACGGAACCGTTTCAATTAAGGCAATTAATTCATTTATAGCAGGGTCCTTATCTAAAGTTAGAAGATTCATGTCTATTTCCTCAGGTGCTAATACGGCAGTGATCACTGCCTGCTCGAGCTGCTTTATAAAATAAGCCTCTTCGCCGTATAATAGGTAAACAGATTTTACCTGCCCTTTTTTTAGCCCTTGAATAACCTCTGCATACCCCATAGCTACCTCCTGTTATCCTTCAATCTTTTAAAAACGTATCAATTGTTATCGTATTGCCATTCGTCTTAAATACGATAGCTCCCTGCTCATCTGTACGATAGATTTTACTCCCATAAAACAACAAACGCTGGATGACCTCTTCATGAGGATGCCCGAAAGAATTATTTTTCCCTACAGAAATAACTGCATATTCCGGATCAACAGTCTGCAAGAATTTAATGGTAGAAGATGTTTTTGAACCGTGATGGCCTACTTTTAATACCGTACTCGAAACATCCCTACCACTATGTATTATCTCTTCTTCTCCTTGGGCTGGAAGATCTCCAGTAAATAAAAAACTATGTTTTCCATAACGTACCTGTATGACGCTGGACACCTCATTACTTGGTTGTTTTTGTTTCACTCCTGTACCAGCATGCAGTACATTGACAACTGCACCATCAAGCTCCACTTTTTGCCCTTCATAAACCGCAATACGGGTACTGTTAGGTGCTGCCTTCAATAGATTTAGCACTGCCTGGGTATAGTTCTCGCGAGACAACATAATATGCTTTATCGGTATCTCTCCAGCGATTCCTGCCGCTCCCCCAGCATGATCTTGGTGACCATGGGTCAAAAAAAGATAATCAATTGTCAGTACGCCATAATGTCTTAAATACGGCAGCAGAACTCTATAACCAATATCAAAATCTGTACTTTCCCCTAAAGTGCCTCCTGTATCCACTAAAATTGTTCGTCCATGGGGCGTTATGATAAGAGCCGCATCTCCCTGCCCCACATCAATAAAATGAACAAAAAGAGGAGCAGGATAAACACGATATACTAGAGTGCAAAAAACAAGCATCAACACTACTACAGCACTTCTTTGAGGCCATCGTTCCACCGTATCTTTTAAGGATAACATATTTTTCGGTTTATACCCATATACCCAGCTTACCAAAACATAATATATTATACTACCAGCCAGTCCAATCGAAGGCACATACAGCTTTGCTGCAGGCATGTCTGCCAGCCATTGTGTCAATTGCAAAACCAAACTAATCATTAAACTGCAAGCCACTAAGCATATTGCTCCAATAACACCAACGATCATACTACTAAAGGCACCAAGCAAGCCTAATATGACAATCCCTTCAATAATAGGAACAATGAATAGGTTCGCTACAAAAGAGCTAAGAGAAAAACTATTAAAATGCCAAGCAATAAAAGGAAATACACCTACTTGGGCAGCTATGGTAACAGCCAAAGGCCGAGCCAAATAAAGCGGAATCATACTTTCCAGCATATTTACAGTTTTAGCATTTAAAAACACTAAGCCTGCAGTTGCGGTAAAAGACAATTGAAAACTTAGGTCATAAATTAATGCTGGCTGATAAATCAGCATACTTAACACAGATAAACATAATGCAACTGCAGCATCTTTCTCCCGATTCAAACATACCGCACCTAACCCAATCAACCCCATTATAAGAGAACGCAACACTGGTGGTGTCAATCCACAAAACATAGCATATAAAGTAATAAAAAAAGCTGCAAATAAGGGGATTAGTTGATTCGCATAGGTAAAACGCCTGAACATTCCTGTGCCTAATACGGTTATGACCCCTACTACCAAAGCAATATGTGAGCCGGATACGGATAAGATGTGCACAATTCCTGTTGTAGCAAAATCAGCCACCACATCACGAGGAATTTCGCTATAGCCGCCAAACAGCATTCCTATAAGAATCGCCTTATGGCTCGATGGCATTACACGTTCAATATTACTGATTATTGCTGTCCGCCGTTCTTCCATACTTTCTTTCCAGATTGAGTGATTTTCACTAACTAAGTGTATAGCATTACCCGAAGCAGACATTCGTCCTCTAATCCCCTGTAGATGTGCAGCTGCGACACTATCATACTGTCCTGGATTATTATAGCCATGTAATGCAATAACTTCAGCAGTTACTTTAATCTTGTCCCCTGCTTTAAAAACCCGCTCCTGATTTGCTTGTCTAGCATACAAATACAATTTTCCTGAAGCAGTTTCTTTTTTAGTATTTTCAGCTTGCACTTCATCAATTGCCAGGATGTATCTGACTCTACATTTCTCTTGTGCTAAATACGTCACATGAGCTGGTTCTTCAATGATAGCATCTACAGTTATCCTTTCCCCAGCATAGCGGCTGACATCGTTTATAGCAAAAGCATCTGCATGAATAAAGCGCAACATACCAACTATAAAGAATAATACCGCCAGCAGCCAAGTCACTGACTGCTGTTTGTAAATTTTCCAAATCAAAATAACAGTAATAATAAAACTGCCAACATATAAAAAAGGTAACAGCCATATAAAATAACTAGCGCACCAAATACCAGCTGTAAATGCTGCTGTAATCAAGATAATGATCTTGGGCATATGACAATTACCCCTTCAATGATTACTTTTATCTCTTAATGATCAGATACCTTTATTCTTTATAATCATATAGGTTTTCCACTAAAATACAAAAATCCTGCATGAATGTGCAGGATTTTTTGTAGTGTTTCTTTTGTCTAGTCTTTTATATTTTTTTGTAGTTCAACAATGCATTTTCAATTCTTGTCAACGCTTCTAGCAAGACACTTCTTTGCGTGGCAATATTAATACGAGCAAATCCTTCACCTTGCGTTCCGAAATTTCTGCCTGCATTTAATCCAACCTTCGCTGTTTGTACAAGAAACTTCTGCAGTTCTTTATCATTTGTAAAATATGCACGGAAATCTAACCACACTAAATAAGTGCCTTCTGGTTTACTTACTTTCACTTCTGGCAACCTGGTTTGAATAAAATCAACTAATGTATCCGCATTTTTTTCAAGGTATATCAGCAATGCATCCAACCAGGCTTCGCCGTCTCTGTAAGCAGCTTCAGTACCAATTCCGCCAAAAACATTATTTCGGCTGATATGCAATTTGGTAATCCAATTTTGAATCAGCCCACGTCTGCGTTTACACGGAACAATTATAAAAGAAAAATTGAGTCCAGCTACATTGAAAGTCTTGCTAGCAGCCATAAAAGTAACACTTTGTTTACATACGGGTGTGCCTAATGAGGCAAAAACAGTATGCTTATGACCTTGAAATACTAAATCATTGTGTATCTCATCTGCCAATACATCAACCTCATATTTTTGGCAAAGTTCATATACCTTTTTCAGCTCTTCTCTGCTCCACACACGACCAACAGGATTATGGGGGCTGCATAATAAAAGCAATTTATTATTTGGCTCTGCTAGTTTCTGCTCTAAGTCCTCAAAGTCGATTTCATAACGACCATTTTTTGAGAGAAGGGGATTTTCAATTACCTTACGATCATTATCTTTAATAGAAGCAAAAAATGGCGGGTACACAGGAGGTTGAATAATAATACCATCGCCTGGTTCTGAAAGTGCAAAAATTGACAGACTTATTGATGGAACAACACCAGGAGCAAGAAGAATCCACTCTTCTTCAATTTCCCAGCCATGACGTTTCTTCGCCCACTCGATTACGGACTGATAAATAGATTTCTCCTGGGTATTGTATGCATAGATTGGATGATTAGCACGTTCTATGATCGCTGTAGACACTGCTTTGGGTGAAGAAAAATCCATATCAGCGATCCAAAGAGGCAGCACATCATTACTGCCAAATACATTCTCCAAAGCATCCCATTTGCGGCTGCCAGTCCCTTGGCGAGGTATTATTTTATCAAAATCAAAAAGTATCTTACGATTTGTCATGTTACCACATCCTCACTGAACATTATGTTGTTCATTTATATAATTAAACAGCAGCAATAACTGTCTTTATTTTTTATATAGAATAATCCGAAACAGGTAAAATTCGTTTTAAAAATTGCTTCGTCCGTTCTTCTTTTGGATGAACAAGGACCTCTTCAGGAGTACCTTGTTCCACAACAACTCCTCCATCCATAAACAATACCTTATCAGCAATATCCCTGGCAAAAGAAATTTCATGAGTTACAACAATCATAGTTAACCCTTCCTTGGCCACTTGTTTCATTACAGCCAGTACTTCCCCAACCAATTCTGGATCTAAAGCAGAGGTCGGCTCATCAAAGAGAATAACTTCCGGATTTAAGGCAAGGGCTCTTGCTATGCCAACCCGCTGTTGCTGCCCTCCTGATAATTCACTGGGATATGCATCATATTTAGCAGCCAATCCCACTTTGTCTAAAATCTTTCGGCTGATCTCTTCTGCTTCTATTTTAGGAATATTTCGGGCAGTGACCAGTCCTTCCATTACATTTTCCAGTGCAGTTTTATTTTTGAACAGATTATATAATTGAAAAACCATTGCAGTATTTCTTCTAAGCTGCAATATTTCCTTTTTAGTAACGGTTTTACAATTAACATGAGTCTCTCCAATTGTAATTTCTCCATCATCTGGATGCTCCAAAAAATTTAGGCACCGTAAAAAAGTTGTCTTGCCAGAGCCACTGGGACCTAATAGCACAACTACCTCACCTTTCTCTACAGTAAGGTCAATTCCTTTTAATACTTGCTGCTTTCCAAATGATTTGCGTACTCCTTTTACTTGTATCATACCACTCCACCTCAAAAGCCATTCACATTTTCTTGAACATACAAAAGCCGAATTATTCTTTCGCTTGCAGTAATTTTCTATAGTACGAGTGAGCCGTATATAAAGCCGCAACTGGATTATGACCTGTGATTCGATCTTTAGTTACAAGAGTAGTAACCAATGCATCAGAGTATTTTATAAATAAAGAATCATGTCCTACACACAAACCAACCACGACATTTAAATCTGTCTTATGGTAATTTAAAATACGAGCTTGCAAGATAGGATTGCACATTGCTTCATGACCGCCAGGTCTTATTTTATGCTCTTCTAATATGCCAATTTCCGTTTTGTCGACAGACCCCACTTTGCAAATGGCACTATAATAATCAAAGCCTCTGGCTGTAAGAATATTGGTAAAGATTTTTGATTCCTCTATCAAACCAGCACAAGTTGCAATACCAATTTTTTTAGCACCAATGCGGTTAGCAAATTCAATAATTTCCTCTACCCTTGTTAACTTGCCATAAAAAAGCCCCTCCACTTGGGCTGATGCTCTAGCAACCACTGCATCCTGTTCATCCCCTTGCAGATACTTTTTAATTTCTTCAATATCATCTGCAATGGAATGCCCATCATTATCTTTAGTCGTCAAACAGAACCCCGGGAATTTCTTGTCCTGGCTCTTACAATTGTAAATACTGCAGTCTGTGCAACTTAAATTCTCTATATCTTTTTTTCTACTCATCTTTATTCCTCCACTTTTACTTTTATCACAATAAAAAAGACTGAAGATGCCTAAAAAGAGCATCTCCAGTCTTCAGTGTGTCTGATCAACCAAGATAATAATGCATCTATACAATTATCAACAACAATAACTTTCTCATTTTATTATACGCTTATAAATGTTGTTGTCAACCATAGCATTAAAAAATCATTACAAAAGTATACCTTCATTATATAAGCTACTAACTCTTAAAAGACTTCGCAGATTTCAGATGCCATCACCATACAGTCCTTCTAGCTCATCAATACGCCTTTTTTCAGTCTTTTCAATTTGTCCTACTTGCCCATTATTCACATGAATGACCAATTGTCCGTATCGTATACTTTGTAAATCAGATAAAATTTTCATTTGCATAGGATGTTTTTTCTTTGTCTTTTCCTTTATTAAAAAACTGCCCTCTCTACTTTTAGCCGAGATCATAAACTTTTCAATTTTATCTATTTTAACAACAAATCCATCTTGTATCATTAAAATTAAGTGACCATGTTGAACGTTTAATAAAAAATGCTCAATAATATCAAACACTTGAGACGGCAATGGTTTAATTGCTCCTCTTAAATTTGCCACATTATTCTTCGCATCGGAACAGGATTGCACTACAAAGACCTCCTTTTTAATAAAACATAGTATAATTATCCTAGTTCTTTTAAATTGAAATCGACTAATTTATCTTGTAATGAACTCCAAGAACGATTTGCGAACACAAGGGGAACCCCTTGGGATTTAGCCAGCTGTTTAATATTTTTCGCTGTAGTATGATTAATATAATCAATAAAGATCACAATTAAAGTTGTTGATAACGGAAACTTAAAGCGTTTTCGATCAGAAACATTTCTACCTGTAACATGATCA
Source organism: Pelosinus fermentans DSM 17108 (assembly GCF_000271485.2). NCBI lineage: Bacteria > Bacillati > Bacillota > Negativicutes > Selenomonadales > Sporomusaceae > Pelosinus > Pelosinus fermentans. Next base: position 2,157,165 of record NZ_AKVN02000001.1, on the reverse strand, counting down.
ATTGCATGAATTCCTAATGTCTGCAATTTTTTTTCGATACTTCCTAAATGATCTGCGCCAACTAGCATAATTGACATTTTCTCACCTCCTTAAAATCAAAAAGACTGGTTTCTTCGTTTTTACGAAAGAAGCCAGCCTCTGGTTATCCAGTCAGCTTAGTAATATAAAAAAAGCTAAAAGAATCTCCGTTATAGAGATGCCTTTAGCCTTCAGTTATCCTGATCAGCAATTATTATGTTTAAAATAGCATAACACAAGAATTAAACTACGTCAACATCTTTTCAACTTATCCAGTATTTTTTCATTACATCTGATATCTAAACGAAGTTCAATATAAGAGAATGTATTATATTCACATCTTTTAGTAAGCAGACAGGTCATAACGAATATAATTAAAGGTCAGAGCTTTCATCAAAAAAGTCTCTGGCCTTTAATTTATTCGATTGCATAGCAGATACAATCATCTTTAAAATCAGGTAATTGAACTATTGAACTACATCTGGTACATCTTTAAATTTAATAAAGCTTTTCTTTTGCAAGGCATCAGCATCGACGTTCTTATCAAGCATGCCAACTTCTTGCAATTGTTTTGCAGTAATACCAAAAGCATCGTATGCTCCACTAACAGATGGAATGAAATTATAGGTTTTTAATACGCTTGCATTGAATGCAGCATCACCTGCAACCCATTTCTTGTCAACCTGAATTTTTGCAGTCTCATCTGGATTCTTCTGTATCCATGCACTTGCTTTTTGCATAGCACGGGTATATTTTGCAGCAACCTCAGGATGCTCGCTTGCTATACTGTCACGAACATAAGCAGAGCAGCAATATTGATCTTTATATGGCGCATTAACTGCAGAATCAACGATACTTTTTAAATCATACTCTTTTTGCGTAATAGAAGCTGTCGGGTCGTTCATTGCAAGTGCATCAACTGCACCATTTTTCAAAGCAAGAGGTAAGTCAGTTGCACTGAATACAATGAATTCCACTTCCATATTCTTTTCACTCACGCCAACACCTGCATCTGCAAGGGCACGTTTTGCAAAAATGATAGGGCTGCTGTTCATGCTAGGAACCCCGATTCGTTTGCCTCTTAAATCTGCAAGGGAATTAATGCCGGAATTGTTAGGAGCAAGCACCTTATCGCATCCTGTATGCAAGCCGGAAGTAATTTTGATTGGCAATCCATTAGAAAGCGGCTGAACCAAACTGGCAAGCAGTCCAAAGCCTGCTTCTGTCTTTCCTGCCGTAACAGCCTCAAAGGCTGTGCCTGGCGCTAGCTTGGTCACATCAACCTTCAAACCTTCTGCTTCAAAAAAGCCTTTCTCAATGGCCATATGCAACGGAGCCTCGCATAGGCTGCCACTATAACCAATCTTTAAAACATAATCATCGCTTTTAACCGCTGCAGGTTTTTCTCCGCAACCTGCAAGTGTCAATACGATTGATACTACAGCGACTAAAATAATTGCAATCTTCTTTTTCATTAACATATCTCCCTTATAAATAATAATTAGGCTCTGTTACAGTCCCTGTAAAATGTAAAATTTCCAGTATTTTTGAACGTAAGCTAAGAAACTCCGGATTGTTCCGCGCCCGCGGTCTTGCAAGCTGTACTTCAATACATCTTTCGATTTTGGCTGGTCTTGGTGTCATGACAATTACGCGGTCGGATAAATAGATCGCTTCATCTACATCATGGGTTACCATGATCATGGTCGTACCTCGCTCCTTCCAAATACGAATGAGTTCATCTTGCATGTTCATTCGCGTAAAAGCGTCAAGAGCTCCAAGAGGCTCATCCAGCAACAGCACTTTAGGATGATTTACTAATGCCCGGGCAAGAGACGCTCTTTGTGCCATGCCACCAGAAAGTTGATGAGGATAGGATCTGCTGAAATCTGATAATCCTACTAAATCAATAAACTTTTGAACTTCCGCATGATTTGCTTTGTATATGTTGCGCGCCTTCAATCCAAATGCAACATTATCATAGACACTCAGCCAAGGAAAAAGCATAGGATCTTGAAATACCAAGCCCCGTTCGTAAGATGGCTTTTTTATTTCTTCATCATCGATATACAGCTTGCCTTCATCAGCACCATTTAAACCGGCAATCAGACGAAGAAGCGTAGATTTCCCGCAGCCAGAAGGGCCAATAAGTGATACAAATTCTCCTGTCTCAATCCTAAGATCAATACCACTTAAGGCAATAACCTCTTCTGCATTTTGTTGTTGGAAGCGTTTCACAACCCCCTCTACTTTAATTTCTCCTACCATTTTATGACTCCCTTCTGCCACACAAGCACATTATCCCGCACTTTAAACAGCAGTGTAATGAGAATCGAGAATGTAACAGCAATTATGATCAGTCCTGCGTAGACATTTGCATAAGCCATCATCTCCTTCTGCCAATTAATGTACCAGCCTATGCCATTTTTAACACCTAACATTTCAGCTGTCATCAATGTGATAAAGGAAGCACACGTTCCATTAAAAAGCCCGATAAACATATGAGGCATAGCGGCAGGAACACCAACCATAAATATTTGATAATACTTTCCCGCTCCCAATGTGCTTGACACTTCAAAATACGCATTGCGAACATTAAAAATACCGCTGCTTGTCATAACAGTTGTCGGAAACCATACTGAAAGGGCAATCAAAAATGCACTGGCCGTAAATGTTGTTGGAAAGCTAATGAGTACTAGTGGAATCCATGCCGTCGCAGGAATTGGCCCCAATATACGGATTAGAGGACTAATCCAATAGTTTGCCGAATTGCTGAATCCTACAGCTATACCTGTAGCAAACCCAGCAATTGCACCAAAAAAATATCCTGTAAAAAGAAGCTTTCCTGAAGAACCGAGACACAAGGCAAGAAAATCCCGGTCTTCTATAATAATGCTTAATATTTTGTCAAGCGTTGGAAAGAAGATCACAGGAAGAAGTCCTAGTTTCTTGGTCACTATATTAATTACATTTAGAAATAAAATTGTTGCGGCAATAAATAAAGATCTGTCTTCAATCCATTCCTTTACTTTTGGATTAAAATATGATAATAATGCAATGATTGTAAAAGCTCCAAGCAAAACCACAAGTAAATACATGAAATAAGGATGTTTTGCAGGCGTATGTTTATCAATATTTCCAACTCCATAATCTACAAGGATTGCCAAAATTGCCGATAATACCGGTAGCCATGCATTTAGCTTTTTCATTACTATCAACCTCCTTTTCTGATTTTATATACCAATTGCATAAAAGATACAATTCGAAAATAATGAATATAATTCTTTGTCATCCTCTGTTCTTTCTTGTCAAAAAGACGACAAAAAAGACCAGAGACGTATAAAAACATCTCTGGTCTTCAGCTCAACTGATCAACCATAATCATTATTTTTTTTAAGATATGTAACTTTATATAGATATTACACCACGATAAATAAGCTGTCAAGTATTTTCATTTAGAATGCTTCGGAAATATTCGGCATTTTCCACACTATCCGGTCCATGCTGAAATTGATCTAATTATCAATTTGTGATTTTTTCTTTCATTTTGTCAAATTTACTTGATCCGATTCCAGGAACATTCTTTAGTTCATCAATACTGGTAAAACTGCCATTTGTTTGGCGATATTCAATGATTCGCTCTGCTAACGCAGGTCCCACACCTGGCAGTGTGTCTAGTTCGCCTTTATCAGCATGATTAATATTGACTTTATTACCTACGTTTGTCTTAGTGGTGCCAGTCGTTGCTGAATGCTCATTGGAAACCGGAAGCTTATCCACTACATGAATATGCATACCGTCTTTGATTCCCTGAGCCAAATTGGTTTTAGCCACATCAGCCTCAGCTGTAAGACCGCCAGCCATCGCTACGATATCAAATACTCTAGAATTAGGAGATGCTTTAAATACACCTGGTTTATGAACAGCACCGCTTATATATACGAAGATCTCATCAGATTGTTCTGGCTGATGAGATTCATTTTTAACTGCAACGCCATCGGAAGATGCTACTTCGGCCACTGTGTTCTTCTGCCAAAAACTATAGAAACTGCCTGCTACAATCAATATCGCCAGCATCACAATAAATAATAACTTATTCCGCTGCTCAACCATCGATATCCCCCCTATTGTAACTTGCCTATTCCTTCGACAAAAACATAGTTTTTCCTTTACAATAGGGATTATTTTTTTATATAATTATTGAATTTTTTCCAAATTAGGATTTTCGCAGACAGAGCGACCAATTTTAGATAGATTGTACCATTGACTATTAATCTTTACACGAACGATATCCGCAGTAAAATCATTATTGGTTTCATCGGAGTTTTCCAGTAAAGAAGAACCAACTCCATAAATGTCCACAGGTACATCCATCTCTTCAAATTCTCTTATTTTTTTTGCATTAAATCCCCCTGTGACACAAATCTTGACTTGTTCACACCACTCTTTGGCAATTGCAGTTTCCTCTTCATTTAGGTCCCACTCATGATAAACGCTGTCAATTGCTTCTCGCAAATTCCAGACAAGTCTCGGTGACACTCCCATATCCTGCTGCTTATTTCCCGTAGGAACAATGGATTTATCCCGCATATTTTTAGAGGTGTCAGGACGTACCCCATATAGCTTATATTTTTCTGCTTCATCAAATTGGCCCTTTTTATAATAAGCAAGGTAGGCAGCAAACATCTTCGTCATTACAGCTTTCGTTTCACCGACACAATCATTATGAAAATCAACTAATACCAATCTGGAAACGATTTTATCAAAAATGCGGGAATACTGCATCATAGTCTCAACGGTATCTCCCAAGAAACAACAAATTGTCGCATGGGCAATGGTTCCTCCACCTTCTCCGCCCCACCAAGTTCCCTGTTCATCTGTACTTACAAATCGAGAATTTTTCTTACTATATTTTTGGTTGTAGGCTTGAATCGCCAATGAATAGGCATATCCATGCAAAGCCTGCATTTTATAGTGAGCAAATCGTGCGGGAAAAAACAAAATATCTTTAGAGCGGCTAGCGACTAATGTATTATATACATTTGTGGCAATTCGAGTTGGCTCAGCAATGACCCCTAAGATCACCGTCTCTAGATTAGCAAAATCCCGGTAACGGCCACGAATTCTAATAACGGGTTGCACACTCAATGGATCTCCATCATACTCAACAAAAGTGCCATCCTGCACTGCTTCAACCTCTAATGTATGGTAGGTATTTACAAAGTTTCCTTCTTCATCAAAGTAACCGGTACACATTTTTATAATTGCTAACGCCTCATCTACCCCAGCGACTAAACTCCATGGTCTTCTGCGAGTAAAAAATTGCATTTCAACTTCTACATCGCCAACCTGCACCATAGAACAATCCACATCTTTTATGTCACTATTGCCGGCAAACGTATACCCTTCCTTTGCCAATGCTTCTAATAAAATTACATTATTACTAAAATATTTATCAGAATACCAGCCTCGCCGAATTTTATCTGCTTCAATTTTAAAAATTTCTGCTGCTAATCTTTCACCATTAAATATAGCCATTTTTTTGCCCCTCTCTCACATTGAATAAAGATACAGACTATTTAAACTCACAAACTATGATTCTTTATTTTCCTTGCAGCGCCTCACTCTGCTATTCTTCTTCATCCTTCCATCGCGGATTAAAAAGATATAACTTGGAAGGTCTAAACTGCTTACCTTCTGATAATAATGCTGTTTTGGTAAGCATTCTTTTAACTTTTTTTCGAAAATAAGCATCTGCTAATTCCCGGCGATATAAAACCTCATATACTTTTTGTAATTCTGTAAGCGTAAATAATTCTGGCATCAAGCTAAAAGCAATGTCCGTATACATTACTTTATTTTTCAACCTATCAAGAGCATACTGTATTACTTTAGCATGTTCAAAAGCTAAGCCATCTTTATTCTCAACATACGTGTTTTCTGTTTTTGAGATATGTCCCTCTACTGTATTTTTTACTATCACATGATCTTTTATGGTAATCTCTTTATTTTCTATTATAATTTCAAAGGTTTGCTCAAGAATATATCCATTTATCGTTGGATGTTTATATTTGCCAATGACATTGCTGCGGACGTTAAACCATCGTACATCTTCTGCATCTTCACCTGATTTTACAGTAAACTTTTTTCGATCTACCAAGGCCATGTAGGATGTACTGATCACCCTTCTATGAAGGTTAGGATAGACTCGCCCCCATGTATAAAGCTGCTCCATATATACATTCTCCAAGTTTGTTTCTTCCTTCAATTCTCTTACAGCAGCTTCATCAATGCTTTCTTCGTAATTAACAAACCCTCCCGGCAAAGACCATTTTCCCTCTTGTGATGCATTGCCATTTGTTTTTAATACATCCCTTTTCTTTTTTACCAAAAGAATTTGCAGTACTTTATCAGGCAGTCGTCTTGGATCTTTATCTTCACTATCAATTGCGCTGAAAATAACCATATCTACCGTATTCGAGGAGTGTATTTGATGATTGCTGCCATCATCTTTAAAAAAACCTTGTTTGGATTCATTCATATCCTTAACCTCCCGCTAATTATCATATCCGATGGAAGCTAAGACCCCACCAGAATCAAGTCTTCGTTAGAAAAAATAGAGTAATTGGCGGTTTCCACTTTAAGATAATTCTTATATCATCATTTTGATATTATCATTTTGATATTATCTTATTAGTATTATTATACATGTCCTTGATTCTCTTGGCAATTTATTTTCAGAAAAGTTTCTTGATTCAATTAAAGGAGATCTGTTTTTAAGAAGCAGTTCCACGTAAATGATATATAGAAATAGTCCGATCGCTATATTCGACCGGACTATTTCTATATCATTACATTCTAAAATAAATTCATTAACGTATTACGATATTAACCAATTTTCCTGCTATGGCAATTACTTTTATCACTTGTTTCTCTTGAAGTAGTGCCTGCACTTTTTCTTGCTCTAATACTTTTTCTTCTAATTCCTTTGACGTAAGTGTGGCAGAAACAACAATTTTTTCCCGCACTTTCCCATTAATCTGTACAACAATTTCTACTTCTTCTAACTTTATAGCCTCCTCATCAAACACAGGCCATATATGTTTATGCACACTACCTTGACCAATAGTTTCACTCCACAATTCTTCTGTGATATGAGGCGCGAAAGGAGCTAACAAGCACAATAAACTTGAAACAAGTTCTCGCACTAACCCAGGATTGACAGCTAGATTCTGATCCTTAGCGGTATACATCGCATTTACTAATTCCATAATAGAGCTAATGGCGGTATTAAAGTTAAAACGATCACCAATATCTTCTGTTACTTTCTTAATCGTTGCATGCAATACACGTCTAAGATTTCGTTCCTCTTTACTAAGAGTGTTATTGTCATATCCCGATTCTTCTCCTGCCATGAACGAAGCATAGTGATCCACAATTCTCCATAGACGTCCAAGGAATCGATAAGAACCTTCTACGCCTTGATCATTCCATTCTAAGTCACGTTCCGGCGGAGCAGCAAATAAAATAAATAATCGAGCTGTATCAGCCCCGTATTTTGCAATAATTTCTTCAGGAGACACGACATTCCCCTTAGACTTAGACATTTTGGAACCATCTTTTATAACCATTCCTTGTGTTAATAGGTTCTTAAATGGCTCATTTACATTTACTAATCCTGCATCTTTAAGCACTTTTGTAAAGAACCTTGAATATAAAAGATGTAGTATCGCATGCTCAATACCACCAATATATTGATCGACAGGTGCCCAATAGTCAGCCTTTGAGGAATCAAAAGGAAGATTTGTATTCTTAGGGTCTGCATAACGCATATAATACCATGAGGAACAAATAAAAGTATCCATCGTATCAGTCTCACGCTTCGCAGGGCCGCCACATTTAGGGCATGTACAATTTACAAACTCTTCTACCTTGGCTAACGGCGAAACCGATCCTGCAGCAAAATTTACATTTTCGGGCAATAAAACAGGTAACTGCTCCTTTGGAACAGGCACACTACCACAGTCAGCACAATTGATAAGAGGAATTGGTGCTCCCCAATAGCGTTGACGAGATACCAGCCAATCACGCAAACGATAATTTACATGACGCTTGCCGTAGCCTTGCTCTTCTAACCACTTTGCAATTGCTACTTTACCTGCTTCACTCTCCATGCCACTAAACTGCCCAGAATTGACCATGATACCATCGCCGCTGTATGCGCCTTCCATCGTGTCTAGTGCCAATTCCTGCCCTTCAGGCTGTACAACGATCTTTTTGGTTAAATTATATTTATTGGCAAATTGCCAGTCTCGTTCATCATGAGCTGGAACACCCATAACTGCCCCAGTACCATATTCCACCAAAACATAATTTGCTACCCAAATTGGCACCTCTTGACCAGTGAAGGGATTTACAGCATAAGCCCCTGTAAATATACCTTCTTTTTCAAATTCACTGGAGGTTCGGCTAATCTCACTCATATTGCGTACTTTATCAACAAATTGACGAATTTCTCCTGCATTGTCTTTACCAGCAATCAGCTTTTCTACTAATTTATGCTCCGGCGCCAAGACTACATAACTTACACCAAAAGCCGTATCATGCCGTGTGGTATATACAGCAATTTTTTCTTCAGAACCTGCCACAGCAAAGCTGAATTCTGCACCTTCACTACGACCAATCCAATTTTCCTGCATCGTTTTAACTCTCTCAGGCCACCCCTTCAGCTCACTAAGATCATTTAAAAGCCGGTCCGCATAGTCTGTAATTTTGAAAAACCACTGTTCTAATTCTTTTTTAACTACGACAGAATCGCAGCGCCAGCAAGCACCATCAATTACTTGCTCATTTGCGAGCACTGTATTACATTCATTACACCAATTCACTGCAGCTTTCTTCTTATAGGCAAGTCCACGCTCTACGAACAATAAGAACAACCATTGAGTCCAACGATAATAATCAGGATGACAGGTTGCCACTTCTCGATCCCAATCATAAGATAAGCCTAGTTCCTGCTGTTGACGCCGCATGTTGGTAATATTTTCCCAGGTCCACTCTGCTGGATGAACACCATGCTTGATCGCCGCATTTTCAGCAGGCATCCCAAAAGAATCCCATCCCATAGGATGAAGTACATTATAACCTTGCATGCTTTTGAATCTCGCAATTACATCACCAATAGAATAGTTGCGAACATGACCCATATGTAAATTGCCGGAAGGATAAGGAAACATTTCTAAAACATAATATTCTGGACGCTGACGATTGAGTTCCGTTTTAAAAGCATTATTTTCAGCCCAGTATTTCTGCCATTTAGATTCAATTTCTTTAGGATTATATCTTTCGTTCATTTAAAATCCTCCTATTTATAAAAAATAAAAAACCGCCCCTTGGCTTATTAGCCAGGGACGAGTTATATACACCCGCGATACCACCCTGATTGACAGCTGTTGCCATCCTCTCAATGATTGTTAACACTAATCAAGCGTCAGCTATTACTAATTCATAGCTGATCCTCCACAGTGAGTTCAGCGGATTTAAGGGCTGGCTCGCATCATCCGCCAACTTTCTGCACCATAAATAAAGCCTACTACTCTGTATCTTAGGACTTAGATAATATTATATCCCACCCTATCTTGAAAGTCAAATTAACACTATTGGTGTCTACTATCTAGTTCTATATTTTTTTTAAATGCATATATTTTTTCTTGGGAGGTGTATTCTATGTATAAACTAATCATAGGAAATATTAGAATTACAGTGTCTGACGATACGATTAGCCATGAACAAGCAACTAGTGCTGCCAGACAGTCCATTTCAGCAGCCCAAGCACAAGGAAAAATGTTATCTCATATTGAAATCAGCAAAGGGGAGACGGGTCTTGAAGTAACCCCTACAGAAAAATCAGGTCATAGAACATCACGTAAAACCATTAAGCAAAGCCTACTTGATGGCATGCACACAGCCATACAAGAAAAATTATACCCTACAGGTACATTCAGCAATAAGGACCTCTGGTATGATGGGGATACCGGGCAAGAGTGGAGCGGCGAAGCCGTGCAAGTTGCCCGCGAGGAAGTCGTTGAGGAATTTGAAAAGTGGATGAAAACAGTATAAAAACAAACCGGTCTCAAACTGAAGAGACCGGTTTATTTTATATTACTGACTTGCAGTAAGGGCTTTATCAAGATAATACAGTAAATCATCTATATCTTCCAGTCCAATGGATAAGCGTATAAGATCCTCTGTAATACCACTCGCTAATTGCTCTTCAGGCAGCAGCTGCTGATGAGTCGTACTAGCTGGATGAATTACCAGAGACTTGGCATCACCAACATTTGCCAGATGAGAAAATAAACCTAAGTTATCAATAAATTTCGTCCCCGCCTCTAAGCCGCCGTGAATACCAAAAGTAAGAATTGCTCCTGCTCCTTTAGGGAAATATTTCTTCCCTAGTTCATAATAGGCGCTGCTTTTTAGTCCAGGATAATTAACCCACTTAACAAGTTTATGCTGTTCCAGGAATTCAGCAACTTTTTGGGCATTGGCAACATGCCGCTCCAGACGTATTGAGAGCGTCTCTAATCCCTGCAAAAATAGGAAGGAATTAAAGGGAGTGGTTGCCGCTCCAATATCACGCAGCAAGGTTACGCGGGCTTTTAAAATATAAGCTGCATTACCAAATTTCTCAGTAAAAGAAAGACCATGGTAACTAGGATCTGGCTCAATTAAACCTGGAAATTTACCATTATCCCAATTAAACTTACCGCCGTCAACAATGATTCCTCCAATGGAAGTTCCATGCCCGCCAATAAATTTAGTCGCAGAATGAACAACAATATCTGCCCCCCATTCTATGGGCCGATTTAAGTAGGGGGTTGCAAAAGTACTATCAATAATTAAAGGAATGTTATTTTCATGAGCTACCTTTGCTACCTTTTCAATATCTAAAATATCAATTTTGGGATTACCAATAATTTCAGCATAGATCGCTTTGGTTTTAGGGGTAATTGCTTGACGAAAATTTTCAGGGTCACCTGGTTCTACAAAAGAAACATGAATACCCAGTTTCGGCAACGTATGATGAAACAAGTTATACGTTCCACCATATATTGCCGTTGATGAAACAATTTCATCTCCTGCCTGAGCAATATTTAGTATAGAATATGTAATAGCCGCCTGCCCGGAGGCAACTGCCAAAGCTCCCACACCGCCTTCTAACGCTGCTACTCTTTCTTCAAAAACCGTCTGAGTCGGGTTTATCATTCTTGTATAGGCGTTACCCAATTCTTCCAATGAAAAAATCCTGGCAGCTCGTTTTGTGTCCCCTAAGACAAAAGATGTACTCTGGTAAATAGGCACGGCTCTCGCGCCTGTTTCTGAATCAGGTATTTGACCGGCATGAAGAGCGACGGTATCAAATCCATGCTTTCGTTCTTCTTTCTCACTCATTCTACTCTCTCCTCTACTTCCCATATAATTACTTTCTTTTCAATATATTGAACGAATAAATCAATTGACAACCCCAGCACCCCAATCAGCATAGCACCAGAAAAAATCCATTAAGAAACCATCGTCCCAAAGTACAACTGCCGCTTTTAATACAGATGACAATGGCGGTAAGAATTGAGGATCAGCCCAGCCCCAGCGCGGCGCTATCTCCCAAAGTGCAAGAAAGGTCAGGAGACCAGAACTTCGGATTATCACGCCGCGGAATTTATTAAAAACTTTTTTCATAAACTACACCTTCACTGCTTATAGTGCTGCTGATGGTGATATAAAATCTGCAATATCCTGATTTTCTGGTTTTACCTTATTTGCGGCAGATGGATCATTCTGCAATAACTCCCAAATTTTATGTCTTGCCCAGCCAAATTCAGCTGAAGAACGTATACCATCTCGCGGTCTTGGCAGATTAATCGTAATAATATCTTTAATTGTACCTGGATTGGCAGTCATTACCGCAACCCGATCAGCTAAAAATACAGCTTCATCAATACCATGAGTAACAAACACAATGGTTTTTTTTGTTTGTTCCCAAATACGCAATAATTCTTCCTGCAGAGTTTCCCTAGTTTGTGCATCTACAGCAGCAAAAGGCTCATCCATCAGCAACACTTCCGGATCATATGCCAGCGCCCTGGCGATGGCTACGCGCTGCTTCATACCGCCTGATAATTCATGGGGATAGCGCTCTTCAAAATTCTTTAATCCAACCAATTCGATATATCGCTGACTAATATCCTTACGATCTTTCTCGGGGATTTTTTTTATTTCCAAACCAAACTCTACGTTTTTCCGTACCGTCCGCCAGGGAAATAACGCATAACCTTGCAATACAATCCCTCGATCTAATGCTGGACCAGTGATTTTTCTATTATCAATGAATATTTCTCCTGAGCTGGGCTTTGCCAATCCAGCAATCATATCGAGAAATGTTGATTTTCCGCAACCGCTTGGTCCTACAATTGCAAGAAATTCTCCCTGTTTTACAGTAAGATCTAATTGTTTAATTGCCTCAAAGTTCGTTAGACTGTCACTATCCTGCTGTTTAATTTTATAAACTTGATGAATATTACGAGCAACAATTTTATCACTTTTTTCCTGCACTGATGTTACAAATGGTATATTATTCTCTGACATGTGTTTTTCACTCCTCATATTTATGGTTTTATATAAAAAAGGTCAAGTTCCTAAATTAGGAACTTGACCTCTACTTTTTTTATAGTCGGGCAAGTGGCTGCTTCTTAATAAAGCAATTTAATTATTAAAAAAAGGCAAAGAATGATTTACCGTATCGTAATCACTTCTTTACCTTCAGCATATACTACTGATCAGCTATATCATTATTGATTTGTCATTATTTGCGTTACAATGCTCCAAACAGATAACCTTAAAATTATTGCAACCCGCAAATTAATTACTGCTAATTGTTACTTTTCTTCTATTATAATGCTTTGCACTGATTTGTCAATATGCTTTTATGATTTCCACACGTCAATCTAATTTAAGGTAAAAAATGTTAAAAATGCGGAAAGGTTTTGGACATCAAACAGATTTCGCTTTAACTGTCCCGAAATAGGTAATTTGCTCTTGGTTTTTGCTTTGTAATCCTTCGCGAGGTTTAACGCGATTTTTCGCATGATATTAAGCGTTTTTTGCACATTCATATCCCATACCCGCGTTTTATCTTCAGCAAAATGTACATCCAACAGCCAGTGCATGGATTCAATGCCCCATTCAAGACGTGCATGATGAAGGAGCGATTCAGCGGTTAGCGGTATACTGGAAATATAGTAGTGCCACTCGCTGGAGAGCTTTCCACCCTTTTCAAATTCGGTGTGAATAGCGCCAATGCTCTGTAGGTTTTTCCAGCTTTCGTGCCCGTCAAGCCAATCAATTTCACAGCATGCGTATGCTGTACGTTTTTCTATGCGTCCGCCGTTTTTTTCGACTTTCACACATTTTTCAAGCTTCTCTTCTTTCACAAAAAGTGCGATGTCCTCTTTGAGTGTTGGCACGTTATCTTTGACAACAAACAGATAGTCTGCTCCGGCAGCAACAACCGCCTCGGCTGACTTATGGTTGCAATGCAAGGCATCCGCTACCACAACCGCACCTTTCACATCAAGCATTTCAATTAGTTCCCGAAACGCCGTGATCTCTCCCGTCTTTGTTCCGCACTCGCGCGAACCAATTACTAATCCGTGTTCCGAGACAATTGCGCTTGCGATGTGCAGAATGCTCCCATCTTTTGTGAGTTTATCGGTTGAACGGATTGTTTTTCCGTCTATCGCAACAGTCTTTCCGCTTATGTTTCCATGCAGAACGATTTGCATCCATTTGATGAAGGATTCATTGAATGTTTTGGAATCTACATAGGACAAAATATTATAAAATTGGGCTCTGGACGGAATTTTTTTTATTCCAAAGAACTCCTCTAAGAATCTATGCGCCGGAGCGGACAAAGACCATTCATGAATATCATCAATAGTTTGCAAGCTACACAGCATTCCACATATTAGGATTGTTAGAATATCGCTGACACGATACCAGTATCCTTTGTGTTCCGATTCTCTTTCCACTTCCAGCATTGTTCTTTGCAATTCGTTTAAAATATCCATTTTCTTCACCCCAAAGAAAATTTTACTATTCCTCTGGGCTTTTGAAAAGCATTTTTTAAATTAGATTGACGTGATGATTTCCATTATAAATGCAACAATCTAAGTTATCAGTTTATTTTTATTCACAATTCCCGACTATGATATCAAGCCATTTTTATAAGCAAAAGCAATGAGCTGCATACGATTTTGTAAATGAAGCTTATCTAAAATATTACGCAAATGATTTTTGACAGTACTCTCTGTAATGAAAAGTACTTTCCCTATCTCTTTATTTCCTAGACCCTGACTAACTAATTGAAGTACTTCCTTTTCTCTTTCTGATAATTTACTCCCTGATGCATCCGTCTTTTGAATCGAAAATTCCTGGAGTATTTTACTAGCAACTTCTCGGGAAATAGGTGCTTCTCCCTGAACAATACTGATAATATAATCTAACCAGTATTCAGGCTCCATATTTTTTAATAAATACCCCTGAGCCCCCTTCTTTATAGCCTCAAAAAAATCCTGTACATCATCAGATACACTTAAAATTACAATTTTTACATATGGCATTTCTTCCTTAATCAGCCTTGTAGCTTCTAAACCACTGCCACCAGGCATTCGAATATCCATCAAAATAAGGTCTGGCATCAGCTCTTTTGCTTTTGCTAAAGCTTCTTGACCATTCGTTGCTTCCCCGATAATCTCAAACATGGCATGAGATGAAAGGATACTGATAATACCTTTTCGGGATAATAAATGATCATCTACCACTAACACCTTAATCGTCATTCACTTAGCCTCCTATTTTAGTTCCAAGCTAACAGTTACCGTAGTTCCCTTGCCTGAAATACTTTCTATCTGCAGTGTAGCATCAATTGCACAAGCAGCATCTTTTAGCATTTTATAACCAAAGGACATTTTATTGGGGTTTAATTCTTCTTTAGGAAACCCCTTTCCATGATCACAAATGATCATGGAAAATTGATGCTCATCCTCTAGCAAACTGACATCCACTTGCTTCGCTTCAGCATGCTTACGAATATTAAATAAAAGTTCCTGAAAAATACGAAACAACTGGGATTTTACATAGTTACTTAACCTACTATTGCCATTACCCTTTATCATTAGGTCCACATTTATATTATTTTGCTCTTTATAAACATTAATATAGGTTTGGATAACGTCCACTAAATTAATATTCTCATGAGTCACTTTCTGCAATGCAAAGATATGCTGCCGTATATCTGCATCGGTAAATTTAATGGCCTCCTGCAATTCTTTTACTTCTGTTAGAGGCTGACGTTGCTGCTTAAGAGCAGTACCAATCTCCAGCACCTTAACATTCATAAAAAATAAAGCTTGAGAAACACTATCATGTAATTCCCGAGCAATTCTGTCTCGCTCTTGCAAAACAGCCCTCTCTTCTTGTCCCTTTTGCAGTTTATAATAAAGACTTTCCAATAGAGAAAAAATACCATGAAAATAGATATAAAACAATAGTCCAGTCACAACAGCAACCAGTAGATTTCCCCAGCTCATCGAAATAAAATCCAAGAAATAATGCCGTACAAATTCAAATACACCAATGAAGAGAGTGGTACATAATGCAGAGATCCATTTCATTCTTTTCATATTCATACATTTACTCCATAACAAAAATCATTACATATTTCATTTAAAACTTAATAGGAAAATTCAATTTTGTCAATAATAATCTTTCTCATTAGTATTTTTAGTAATGAATAGTACTTTAGGACAGTAGACAATGATACTGTTTTCAATCATAATAAGAAAAAGGTATGATATAATGACACTACAACATAATCTATTTACACGACTGATTGGTATAACCAAAGGTCAGATTAATTTTTCTGCGGAAATTTTGATCTGGCCTTTTCTTATTTTACAGCTTGATGTTTATATTTTTTTAAATTATAAAGGAGGGAATATAATCATGACAGTACAAAAGTTTTTGGCCATCGCATTTTTGATATTCTTGCTGGGAATTGGGATTCTATACACTGGAGTAAACCGCGTACCCTTTCGCAACAGCAAAAATCACGAGCATCACCAGTCTAATTTATTAACTGATGATGCCGCCCTTAACAGCAGCAGAGATATCTTGATTACAATGCGAACGAGCAACATTAACATGATACCAGAAAATGAAAAAAGGAGTTGATTAAAATGAAAAAGTATAAGCTACTATCCTGGATTGCAGTCTTCATCAGTCTCTTTTTACTGATTTTGCCGAGACTTGTACCGATTTGCGATGGACTTACGAAGACTGGCAGCCCAATGACCTGCCATTATACTTATCAGGCAGAATTCATTATCACGTTGTTAGCTGTTATTGTTTCTGCTGCATTGCTGGTATTGCGTACAAACGAAGCCCGCTTATTAGCTGGATTTATCATTATATTGCTGGGAATTAGCAGTATCCTTCTGCCCCAATCCTGGGCTATCGGCATTTGTGAAAATGGTTCTTGTTTAAAAACCACCTTTTTCCTTACTATTGGCGCCGCCCTACTGGCTGTAACAGGGACGGGAATTGTCTGGACTGCTTGGGGCAGCAGCAAGGATAGCTAACCTTATAGCTTATTTACATTATTCAATCAAAGGATTGCTGAGAGGAGAAAAGATTTTGCTATTACTTATTTGGAAAAGCTTACTGCATCGTAGGCTGCAAAGCCTAACCATCGTTGGCTCTATCGCCGTTGGCGCAGCTATTGTCTTTAGCATCTTAGCTGTTTATAACGGAGTTTCGTCAGGCATGGAGCTTTCCAAACAGCGTATGGGGGCGGACATCGTTATTGTCCCCTTTGGTGAGACGCTAGAACCCAGCCTGCTTTTATTTGGAGGAGCTACGGCTAATTCTTATATGCCAAAAGAACTAGTAGATGGCGTACGGGCTGTTAAGGGGGTACATGCGATTACACCTCAATTCTTCACCCATTCTTTATCAGCAGATTGCCATGATATTGGAACAAAAAACCGCATGATTGGATATGACCCTGCCAGCGATTGGATTCTTGCTCCCTGGCTAAAGAAGGTGCACAAAACCGAACTTAAAGATGATGAAGTAATTTTAGGTGCAAAAGTACCGGTTTGGGCTCAAAATAAAATTTCTATATTAGGTAAGTGGTACAACATTATTGCCATCGCCGAAGAAACGGGAACGACTCTTGACTACTCTTTGTTAGTCAGCATGAACGAGGCTAGAAGGGTGTATCTAGTGATGGAACATTAAAAAAAGTTTGGGACAAGATGGGCCCTCCTTCTGGTCTCATTTCCACTATTTTGGTGAAAGTTGATGATGATGCCAATATTGATAAAGTAGTCAGTGATATTCAAGAAGTTGGACTCATGAAGCCGATTGTCGCTGCTGAAGTAAAAAAACGTATTGCGGACCAATTTACCGTTTTCGCCATATTAATCGGTGGTATTGGATCTTTAACTGTATTGACCTCTTTGTTGCATCTGTTTTCCCGCTTTTATACCTTGACATGGGAACGTCAAGCAGAGTGGGGACTTTATCTGGCCTTTGGCGCAACAGGACGGGATATCGGATTGGTGATTGTCGGCGAAGCGGCAGTCGTATCCTTAACAGGCTCAATCATCGGCTTATTATTAGGTAGTGGATTATATAAAGGGAGCTTAACATTATTAGAAGCCTATCAATCCTTTCCCTTTGTTCATCCTTCATGGGGGTTTCTTGCCAGCATTGCAATTGGAATTATCATAGTGTTCACTGGATTAGGAGCTTTAGCTGCCTGGCTGCCTGCATATCAGGGCAGTCGCATTGACCCCAGCACGGTTATGACCCGTGGAGAATTTGATTGATGGAGGACAAATATGAATACTCTACTAGAACTCCGTAATATTGAAAAGAAATATGGCGATGATGTTATTTTATCAAAGGTTTCCTTTACTCTGGCGAAAGGAACTGCAATTGCTATTATTGGACACTCTGGCGGCGGTAAAACCACGCTGTTATCGATTATGGGACTGCTGCAGCAGGCAACTTCCGGCAATGTACTGGTAGATGCTATTGATATTGGGGGATTGGATTCTTATCAACTAGCCAAACTGCGAGGACAGTATCTTGGCTTTGTCTTTCAAAGAGCTCGTTTGATCAACTCTCTTACTGCCCTAGAAAATGTCATGGCACCTGCGTGGTTTATTAGAAGAGGCGCTAACATGGAACAACAGGCTAAAGACTTGCTGGAACGCTTCGGTTTAAGCCATCGTTTGGATCATAAACCACAAGAACTTAGTCTTGGTCAATTACGACGAATTTCCCTCGCTCGCGCTCTGCTGCTTAAACCCCCTATATTGCTTGCAGATGAGCCAACCAATGACCTTGATCCGGCCCTGGTCAAAGAGGTAGCAGAGTGCCTGCTTACGGCACGTACAGAAGGAGCAGGAGTCGTCATCGTTACCCATGACCCTAATTTGGCAAATCAGGCTGATCAAACCTTTCGTCTAGAAGATGGAACACTAAAACCATCATATACGATAACGCCGCATCTTAAAAAAACTTTTTGAACCGCGAAGACGCTAAGAATAGATCGAATCTAAAGACTGAAATATTCATAAGATTCCTTTGCGTTCTTTGCATTTCTTCGCGACCTTCGCGGTTCAATGTTTTTTTATACTTTCTTACAAAGAAAAACCTTCTGTGGAAGAATGCTAATCACATTCTTCCACAGAAGGTTTGTTTATTTTTTACAAGTTAGAGAAAATATTGTTTTCGCTACCTAATTATCAAAGGTATGAATAACCATATCCGAAGGTTTAATTTTTCCTTTAGGAAGCACACCTGTTTTTTCTAAGTCTGCAAGCCAAGGATCAATCTCCGACTCTACTATTTTAGTATCCGTAGCATAATAGTGAGTAGCATTAACGGGTACATGGATCCAGTCTTCTGTCATTTTCCGTGCTTCTTCCGGATGATCATTCGCCCATTTTTGCCCTTTGGCAATCGCTCTGGCAAATTTCTTAATAATATCTGGATGTTTTTCAATAAAATCAGTGGTGAAATAATAATAACCAATACCGCCTGCTACACCTACACCAGCATCCAAGCTATCGGCAATTTTAACCATACCCGCATCTTCCATTGATTTATAAAAAGGAGGATGCACACCCGCTACTGTTACGAGGCCCTGCTTTAAAGCCTGCACAGCCTGAATATCAGGCATCGTCACCCATTCAATTTTACTTCTAGGAACATTGTTTTTATCAGCAATACTATTGCCTAAAAAGTCAGAGCATTGATTTGGCGTTATTAATGAAAATTTGACCTGCCCTGGTATCTTATTTAAGTCTGCAAAAGTATGAATGTCAGGAGTTACATTGGGATTGATATACCAGTTCATGTGACGAAGCTTCGGATCTTGATCCGGCGTCGGATCGATACCTGCTCGCACAACTCCTTTTATTTTAGCGCCTCCAGCTATAGCAACCGCAAGATTATTGGGATGAGCACTGCTTACATCATTCGAACCATTCAAGATGGATGGAATAATTTGATTGGGCTGGGTATCACCAGTGTAAATGACTTGTAAACCTTCTTCTTTAAAAAAGCCCAATTGGTCGGTTACAACCCATGGAGTAGAACTGCAAGCGGTCTGAGAAACCGTGCGAATCGGATACAATCCGCCATCAGCGGCGGCGGCAGATTCCTTACCAGCGGCAGCATGCTTATTACCCAGATTAGCACCGTAAGCAACAAGTCCTACCACAGCTAAACTTAAAACACCTGCAATAATTTTTTTAATCGTCTTTTTATCAGCCATTTATATTGCCTCCTTTTATAGAACAAAGAAATTACTACTAGCTTTAATTGTCGAAAGTATGAATAACCATATCCGAAGGTTTAATTTTACCTTTATGAAGTATTTTTCTCAGCCATCTTCATTCCCCTCTTACAACTTTTTCATTAACTACGCAGGTCACATTCACTCATTTACCTTTTAATATTCCGCAGGACGTTCTTGCCAACTAAGCAGCCTCCCTTCCAATACAGTAAATAAATAATTCAGAGACAATCCTAATATTGAAATCGTAACGGTAGTCGCAAATAATTTAGGAATTTGATAATTAGTCTGGGCATTGAATACTAACCATCCTAATCCACTGCTGGCACCGATCATTTCAGCAGCTATCAGCATGAAAAATGCAGTAGCACAACTGGTTTTTAAACCATGAAAAATACTGGGTAATGCAGCCAATAATACAACCTTGAAGAACAGCTCCTTCCCCGTTACGCCCATAGAGCGAGCAGATTTAATCAATAAGCTATCCACATTTTTAACCCCTGTGGTCGTATTAAGCATAATTGGCCACAGGCACACCCAGAAAATCATCGCTACTTTAGATATTTCACCAATACCAAACAATAAAATAAATACAGGAAACAATGAGAATGGATTTACCGCATTTAACAAACGTAGAACAGGAGTTACAATACGTTCAAATAATTTAAATCCGCCTCCTAAGAAAAATCCTAATGGAACACCAACAATAGCAGCAAGTATAAAGCCAACAACAGCCCTAAACATACTCGTTTCAATATGTTTGGTCAACACTCCGGTTATCAGTAAATCCCAGAGTGTACTTAACACAAGGCTGGGGGGCGTAATGAATGTTTCTGGAACCCAACCGGCACGAGGAGCAATCTCCCAAAGCACCAGAAAGATAATAATGGATATCCCATTATGTAAAATATTTAGAACCCGATTTAGAACTTTGCGAAATATATTTAGTTTCTTTTCATTACCACTTGCTGTAACTTTATCTAACACAATCTCCATACTCCTTCTCCTTTCTAATTTAAATCGCTAGCAAATCTCCATGAAAAATTTAATTTTCTTTTCCTGCATGCTTCCAATCCACAATACTATCTTCCACGTAATCAATTAAATAGGTGATGAATACCCCCAGTGCTGCAATCGTGATAACGCCAGCAAATAACCTGGGGATAATATTATTCATTGCCGAATTATGAATTAACCAGCCCAAACCAGCACTGGCTCCAATCACTTCAGCCGCCATAAGTAAAAGGAAAGCAATGGTTGCCCCAGTACGCACACCAGTGAAAATAACAGGGGCCGCTCCCGGCAGAAGAACCTTACGGAAAATGATGAATTTATTTGCACCGATAGAACGTGCACTTTTTATATATAAGGGATCGACTTGCTGAACACCGGAGATCGTAGTAAAAAGTACCGGCCAAAGAGTAGACCAAAAAATAATACTCACTTTCGCACTTTCTCCAATTCCAAAGAACAACATAAAAACAGGAAATAAAGAGAAACCGTTAATTTGTCCAAATAGGCGAAACAATGGTCTGAGTTGCCTTGATAGCGCTGGAAATACCCCTCCTAATATAAATCCCATAGGAACGGCAACAACAATAGCAAGAACCAAGCCAATAACTGTTCGCTGTAAACTGGCAGCAATATGAATAAACAAAGAACCATCAGAGGCTAGTATCCACAAAGCTACCAGTACTTCTGATATGGGTGGTATAAATTGCCCATCTACTACTCCGATACGAGGCAGAATTTCCCATAGCAGAAAAAAAGTAATAATGCCGGAAAAATCAACAAGTCTCGCAGTAAAATCTTTAAAACTCTCTTTCATTTATTTCGTCCCTCCTTCTCCTTCATTTATATTTTATCGATCAGCCAACTGACTCACTGCATACTGCAGTCCATTATTTACAGTGTCACAATATTCCACGCTATAAATTTCCTTCTTATTTAACCGTTCCTTAGCATGATGACCAATTCGCATCGTTAAAACTGCATCACAATCCTGCAGGGCATTAATAATGTTATCTCTTTGTACTTCACCACTGTCGCATTCTTCCATGCCGGAACAAAATTTTTCCACAGAGCGATTTTCCACTATTTTAAAATCTTGACCATCTCCTTGATAGATAATAAATTTTGAGGCATGACCAAAATGCTGATCAACTAACTTACCATACTTAGACGTCACAGCAATTTTGTATTGCTTTTTCTTAAGATTCTGTGCTGTTTTCACCTCTGCAGTCTGACGGTTGCACATACGAAATTCCTGGGACCGGTCTTCGTTTAATAACCCTATTGCATCAGCTCTGCATTGCTGACAGTGACGCATTTGCTGAATATCCAGCTGACAAACATTTCTAAGTTCATTTATTTCTTTCATGCTCGTTTGAGAAAAATGCTCAAATGCGCTGCCAGGTGCAGGAATTAAAGGCATAATATTCGTAACAAAAACACCAAGTTCTTTAACCTTTTTTACTACTGCAGGGATATGATGATCGTTTATACCTTTGATCATAACAATATTGATTTTTACCAAAACTCCTCTTTTAGTTAAATATTCAATCCCTGCCAATTGATTTTTCAAAAGCAACTTTGCTGCCTCAACACCTTCATAGCGTATTCCTTTATAAACCACAAATTTATAAATTTTGGCTCCAATCTCTGGATCTAACGTATTTACGGTCACCGTAACATGCTGAACGCCAAGCTGAATAATTTCTTCCGCATACTCTGGCAGCAACAACCCATTCGTCGATAAGCAAAATGTAACATCGGAATTGACAGCTTTTATATTTTCAAAAGTTTGCTTTGTCAGCTTCCATTCGGCTAAAGCGTCCCCTGGACCGGCAATGCCAACCACACTAAGCTGATCAATTTTCTCCTTAACCCATTCAAATTTATCTAACGCCTGATCCGGTGTTAGAACCTCACTCGTTACACCAGGACGGCTTTCATTTACGCAATCAAATTTACGGTTGCAATAGTTGCATTGTACATTGCACTGCGGTGCTACAGGCAAATGCATACGCGCATATGTATGATGCGCTTCTGCGGAATAACAAGGATGTTTTTTTGTTTTCTCTATTATCTCTTGGCTTTTTGTAGTACCTGGGCAAACGCAACTCATATAAATACTCCTTCTTTCTATTTCATCTATCTTACTCTCGTGGAAAGCTCCTTGGTAAAGAAGCTTATACCCCCAAATGAACTCTCTTTTTTCTTAGACTGAAGGCTACAGAAATAAATCATTTCTGTAGCCTTCAGTTTGTCTGACCAGCTTGTTAGTTTCCTGACAAGTTTACTATTTTCAATTGTATCTATGGATTAAATAGCAGCGGCTCTGCCCCGCACTTCACCAGTTTCCATTGCTAATAAATGATCCGCCCATTTAGAAGCCCAGTCTCTTAATTCCGCAGTATCCAGAGGTGATGGAACCTTTGATTCCGTAGTTTCATATACTTTTTGTGCCAGCTTACTGTAAACTTTACTTTGTTCTGAATCTGGGAAGGCTTCCACTGAAGTTTTTCCTTGAAGCTCTGCCTGGGTTACGGTTACAGAACGAGGAACATATTCTACAACACGTGTTTTTGTTCTATCTACAAAATCATCTACAATTTCTTTCGCATAAGGTGCATTAATTGAATTTGCAATTAATCCTCCCAGTAGAGCACCGCCGGAATTAGAATACTTCTTAATTCCTTTGAACAGGTTATTTGCAGCATAGATGGCCATAAAATCAGAGGACGATACAGTAAATACATGTTCAGCAATCCCTTCTCGTATCGGAACAGCAAATCCACCACACACAACATCGCCTAAAACATCATAAATGACTACATCTAAATCAAGTTCTTCATAAACCTTTAACTGCTTTAATAATTGAACGGAAGTAATAATACCTCGACCTGCACACCCTACTCCTGGAGCTGGGCCGCCAGCTTCTACACAATAGACTCCATTAAAACCTTGAAATATCACATCTTCTGCTTTGACTTGAGATTTTTCACGCAAGGTATCCAGTACGGTAGGGATGTAAGTTCCGTCACGCAGTGTATTCGTGGAATCTGCTTTTGGATCACACCCAAACTGCATAACCTTTAAACCCATTTTCGATAAAGCTGCACTAATATTGGAAGTCGTGGTAGATTTACCAATTCCACCTTTTCCATAAATAGCGATTTGTTTAATTTTTTTACTCATTTTTAGTCCTCCTATAATTTAAAAATAAAAAGGCTGAGGAACACTTCTAAATAGAAATGTGTCCACAGCCTTTAGTCTAATAACTAATCAGCAATAATATAAAGTTGCTCTTTGTATTATTATACTCAATGATTTGAAAAATGCAAGTGTTTTTTTATTTTTCTATAACATTCCCCATTTACGAGTGTATTCCAAATACACTTGAAACTCTGAATCATGGAATCCCTCTTGTAATAAATATATCTTAGCAGCTTGCGCTTCTACTTTTGTTGATTCAGCAATAACAGAATCTTGATTGGCAGTAAAAGTAAATCCTTTTTCTGCTAATCTCTCCATCATCGCTGCAACACGCTCACTGCGTTCTGCCAGTTGATGACCAAAACTACGAACGCAATTTGCATCAATTTCGCTGACCTTTTTGAGATTATTAGTATCTAACTCTTCCCTGTTAATGACCTTCATCGTAATACGTGTAATATATTCTACCATTTTATTTTATACTCAGCCAATAACTTGCAAATACTTCATTAGACAGCCAATATCCCAAGGGTACATTAACGATTACACCAAGGGTAAAAGCTGCTAATGGCTTCCATCCTACGGATGTTAATTCACGAAATCGTGTAGTAAAACCGATGCATAAAAAGGTCCATGTAAATGTCCAGCCACGCAGCGTTTTAAGAGTGCCAATAATATCTTTAGAATAGGCCGCACCCGCTTTCTGATCCAGGAAAGAGATGACTACGGTAGTGAGGATAGAGGCAATAAAAAAGCCAATGATAAATTTAGGAAATCGATTCCAAATTTCCTTTTTATCAATACGTTCCGAGTCTTTCGCACTTTTCTTTTCCCATACCGTAACGGATAAAATTGCCACTAAAAATGCCCATATACCAACAAACATGTCTCGCCCTACTACCTTCATCAAGGTAAAGGTTTTAACCGCCCGTTCATCACCAATTGCTTCAGCAGCGGCAAACCCAGCTGCATCAGCAAATTCTGATGTTCCGATCCAAGCACCAGCAATCCCTGGTGCTAAACCTAAAGATTTTGCCCAAAAGGGTAATAAGAAAATCATAGCAACAGCCCAAATAATAACCATTGAAATCGCTATTGAAACATGCTGCTTCTCTGCTCGGCAAGCTCCGCCAATTGCGATTGCCCCAGATACACCGCAAATAGAGCCACCAGCACCAAGGCAAGCTCCTAAACGGGGATCTAAGCCAAACAATTTGGTAGCTGCAAAATAAATAATACCAAAGGTTACGACAGATACAATTAGAGCCTGAGTAATTGCCGCTGGTCCTGCTTTAAGTATAATGGTAAAAGGCAGTGTGGCCCCCATCAAGACAATACCCGTTTTAACGTAATATTCAGTACGCAAAGCCTGATGTAGCCATTCAGGAAGCTTCATCGTGTTGCCAAACAATAAACCGATTATTAGTGCTAATAGAGGGGTTTCCAACTGCATTTCTTTAATAAATGTATTAGATCCTAAAACAGTAACAAGAATTGACGCCACAAACAATGTTGTAAAGCCAGCTATGAATTGTCTAACATTAAATCCTAGAACTTTAGCACCAATACCAAAAACAGCTGTGAAAAAAACATATAAATAAATAAGTCCAAGAAAACTTTTCCCTAGTCCACCAGCTAACTTACTAGCATCATTAGACCAACCGGGAATAGCAACAGCCATTGTCGTAAAAAATTTACTGCCACCAGTAAAGAATGTAATAGTGGTTAAGATAACAAGACCTAAGGCAATAATAATCGCCCACGAATCTTCCTTTTTCAGCCACCTGCCCACCTCAGATTCTTGCTTCGTCTTTTTTGATACTTCAATTTGGCTCACTTGTAGACACCCCCAATTTTATTTTCATAACCTACTAACTGAGCAGAAAAATAAAAAAGGCTAACGAACCCCCTGTTAAGGAATTCCTTAGCCTTCAGTTATCTGATCAGCAGAAAGATATTCAATTACTTGCTATGATAGCACAATCCATATTGGAATGTCAATATATGTAATTCATCAATTTATGGTACAAATTTTCTTACTTTAAAATCTACACCGATCTTTTGAGCAATCGCTCTGCAAGCCCGTATGTCATTATCGCACATCACATTAACTACTGATAATGCCACATGTGGAACATACCTTTTGCACTTAACCGCAAAATCTAAAAGGCCATCAAAAGATGCCTCACCATAATCAGATCGACACAGTTCCTGATAAATCTGCTTATTTTTTGCATTAAGACTAATCGAAACAGAATCAATTACTCCATTCAATTGTGAAGTAATATCAAAGCCACAAATTAAATTTCCATGACCATTCGTGTTAATACGAATGGGGAGCTGATATTCAGCTTTTAGTTTCTTGCATATTTCAATAACATCATAGACCCTCATCATAGGCTCTCCGTAGCCGCAAAATACGAATTCTTTATACTTAGAAATATCATACCTTTGAATATCGGCAATTACTTCATCAATAGTAGGTTCCCGCTCCAGCCAGAGATTCTTTCCATCCATGACACCATCTGCATTATTTCTTACACAAAAAGAGCAGTGACTGCTGCACCGATTCGTAATATTAAGATATAAAGAATCCTCCAATTCATAAGTGATCGTCATTGACATGTCTTCATCATCCTTTTATATTTCGATCCAGCAGCAATAAATGCCTGCACATTTGCTAAGGGAACACCAGGTGGAATATCGCATCCAGGCATTACTACAAAACGATCAGTATTTACGTGCTGCAACGACTCTATTACAGCTATTTCAACCTCCTCCGGTGACTTATCTTTTAATATGACAGGATTTACATTGCCGGCTAATGCTATTTTCCCATTTAATGCTTTCTGAGCCAAGGGCAAATCAACTTTATAATCTACTGATAATAAATCCACACCTAATTCTGGAGCCAGGTGAATACGATCTTTAATATTGCCGCATATGTGCAGCGCAATTAAAGCCTTATGTTCTTTTAACTTACGAATTACTTTTGCCAAATAAGGCGCAATAAATTCTTCAAAATGCCTTAATGATATCAAATCTCCTGATGCCGTAGGTTCAGCAATCGACAATATGGCTGCACCTTTATCAATAGCTGGAGCCAGATAGCGAAAACAGATTTCTGTCATTAAGTCCATTAAGGCATGTATGCCTTGTTTATCTTTATATACACCTGTCATCAGCTTCTCCACACCATAAAATTGTCCCGCCAGTGTAAAAGGTCCCCAGCTTGATGTCCCGACCAAATATTGTTCTCCGCTCTTGTCAGCCACATCTCCAATGATCCAGCGAAGATTAGCAATCCATTCGTGCTGATCCAACTGTTCGAGATGAAGTTGATCTAAATCAGCAATCCTGTGGAATAAGGGCCGCAGCACATCAATATTTCCAAAATGGCGAAACTTCACTTCACCTCCGAATACATGGACTAATAAGTTGTGATAGCCAGAACCTGGCCAAACAATATCGGATTGTATAATCTGGCTCATTTCAACAATACTCTCAGAAGCAATTTGAGGCTGCTTGAGAACATCTAATAAAGAAAAATCTTTTTGTTTAAAGGTCCAAGTCCCTCCGGATAACAAAGACACTGGCAGCCGCGTTCCGCTTCCCCGCCCCTTACCGACTATTGAATTTAAAATGATTTCCTTGTTATTCATCAAAATCCCTCTCTTCTTTCCCGACTTTTTAATTCTGCACCATTCTCATTCATTGTTTATCAACTTGTAAAAAAGAAAAGGCCAGTGCAGATTATACCTCCGCCCTAGCCTTCAGTCTGCACACTGATCCCTATCATTATTTTTTTTTGCATCAAAGAGCTATTTGCATCCCTGAGAAGATCCCCCGCAAGAACCAGTGCCACAAGATGATTGACAACCAGCGGACCGCTTAATACTATTTTTTATAAATTTCCCTCGTTTTCCATAAGCTTGCAATGCTTTTTCAATGGAACTATTAACTGACAGAGCAAGAATTCCCTTATTTCTCAACTCTTGCTCTGCTCCGGGCCCGATTTGCTTTGCCAGCACTACTTCCACATCAGTAAGCAAATCGGCTGTCGTACTAGCAATATGGGCATGCACATTCTGAGAGTTAGGCGAGATATTGTCACGACTCTCAAGGAATGTATATTCTCCTTTTTCATCCACTTCATAAATCAAAAATTCTTTCGACCTGCCAAAATGTTCATTAATAGAGATTCCATCCGTACTGGCAACAGCAACCTTAGACATAATACCACTCCTCTTATTTATTCTGTTTATTAAAATGCAGCCAAAGTAAACCCTTGGCGCATGACATTTATTCAACAAAACGACCATCGTCTTTTGTTGTTGATAACTTATGTAAATTTTTCTCAAACCACCCAGTCCGCTCTGGTTTCCTTACATCAAATTCCGCTACGTAGGGTTTGATATCTAAAAGGGGCGTTCCATCTACAATATCTACATCCCGAATATAGAGTTTATTTTCTGCCACTTTGAGAAGACGCACTATGGAAAACCCAATCGGATTGGGTCTGCTTGGCGATCGGGTAGCAAAAACACCATGTAAATTAGTATCTAGAAATGGTTTTACCAGCAAGGAAGACTCTTTCACTAAATGAAAATGATATAACAAAATAATATGAGAAAATCCTTCAATATCTTTCAATCCTTCCACATATTCTGGATATATGCTGATCACACCATCAATATCTTGTGCTGCTGGTGACTGAATGGGCGTTCCTTTTGGTTCTTTAAAAGGCGACTGAACAATGCCAATCTCTCGATACGTAATCATGTTTCCTACCTCTTTTACTATTTATATATACATCATAACAAAAAGACTGCATTCCAAATTACCTGGGAAATACAGCCTCTAGTTCATCACCTAGTCAGTTGCTTCTAAAGCTATGTACTTATGATATCAATTCCTAACGGTATGTATCCAGGACTTTTCCATAAATATCTTCAATTACCCGCAGTCCGCCATTATAACCGGCATAACCGCAATTTAAAACAAGTCGATAAGCAACAGGTACACTTAGGATTAGAAGGTCACCACCAATTTCTGTAGCCAAATCCCTTTCCCAGGCACTTCCCACAATCAAGGCTCGATGTTTATGATCATCCTTTCTAATTTCCTCTTGAATAGCACCAGCGTCAACATTGAAACTGACTTTGGCAGAGCGTAGAGAAGAAATCTTATTAAATTGCTCCTGAATGGCTTCCTGAAATTCTTCTGGCGTATCATCAATAATAAATTGTTTGGCTGGAAGAATACCAAGTTCATTTAATAAGTATTTTGAAAGACCAACCCCATAGGAAGCATCTAAAATTGTATAAAATCTTCGTGGAAGCCCATACCTGAATTCCAATATAAAATCAGCCATACGTTCAATATGCATATAAAACTTTTCTTCTTCTTTTTTAATAAAGGCTTCTGCATAACTTCTATCAATACCAGTAACCTCAGCAACCTGTCGCAAGAATTTCGTTGTTTCCTCACCACCAATGGGTAAATAGGGGAAATGAATATAAGGAGTCCCATATTTTCCCTCTAAGTACTGAGCAATTCCCAGGCCTGCCCAGGCGCTAATAACAACATTATATTCAGCTTGGGGAATACTTTGCCATTCGTTGATGCCACCAGATTCTGCACCAAAAAGAATATTAACCCCAAGACCTATCCCTTCCAAAATTCTCTTAATTTCCTCTAGATTCCCATTCCAGAAAGGATCTTGATAAGGAACCGTAGCAAATACATTCACCAGCCCTTTGATTTTGTCCGTTCCTTTTTTAAATTTATCTACATATTGATCAATAATAGCTTTAACCACGGTCTCATGGCTCACATAATTATTGCTCTTAAAGCCACCTGTTTCAACATATACAATTGGTCTATCCTGTTCTTGGTAAGCGCTTGTCACCTGCCCGATATCATCCCCGATAATATCAGAGGTGCAGCCAGTCAATACAACATAAAGATCTGCATCGATTACTTTAAAAGCACCCTCAATCACATTACCTAATTTTTGTTCGCCGCCAAAAACAATTTCAGATTCACTTGCATTTGTACAAGGTACAGTATTTCCACCTGCGTATCCCTCACCTTGCCCAAGAAGTCTGTTGATTTTATCACCGCAGCCAGGTCCGGAATGCAAAATAGGAACCGCTCTTTTTATGGCAATCACAGATTGCTGTGCGCCTAAAGCACAAGAATAGCGCGGTTGTTCAATAAATTTTAACATCTAAGTCACTCCTAAGAAAAGAAAATGGATCTTGCTCCAACCACCATTTGGTGTAAGGCATCGTACTGTGTTTAGCAAGGTTAATGACAAACTCTTTGTTATCAAGAGATTCTAAAATTCTTTCGGCATAGTTTAGAACCCCTTGATAGCCAAAGCTGAGTTGTTCATCGCCAATTAAAAGGGTAGGAATCCCCAATTTTGCTCCCCACATCGTCATACCGCCATGTCTGGCAATCATGATATCAGGTCTTACTTTATTTAAAATATTAACTAATTCATAAGCTTGTTTGTTACAAACGTTATAATTGGGAACATCACCATAGGTATTGACAGCATGAGCCAATGCATCTGAGACCACATCACCATTATCATAAATAGGATCATGGTGAAAAATTGCCGCCCCCTGCACGGTCATTCCCAATTCCTGCAAAAGTGCAATTAAAGCATGCCCGTGGGCAGCACCAGCCGTTAGATAGGCTGTTTTACCCTGAAGTTTATTACGATATTCCTCAAGCTTCGGCAATACGCGTTCATGCTCCTTAGCAATCACCTCTTCAATCTCCCCTTGGCTGTCAAGAACTCTGCCGATTTCTCTCATCCAGCGATCCGTACCCGCTATACCATAAGCAGGCGGCGATTTGATCTCAGGCACACCATAAACCTGTTCTAAAGCAGCGCCAATATAAGTCCCAAGGGTGGAACAAATTTGAATGGTAGCTGCCGCTTCTGAAATATGTTCCAACTGGGCTACTGTTGAAAATGGAACAATATAGTCTACTTCATACCCTAGTGGATTTAAGAGTTCGTCAAATATTTTACTTCCCCAAAAATTTATAACATTAACCTTATTTGATTTTTTCTCTGGCGGCTTTACAAGCTTTCTAACAATGGAATGATATGCCGCATCAAACCCTGTAGTCCAAATCTTTGATTTAAAACCCTCGCAAAAACAGGCGATTACAGGGATCCCCAATTCTTCTGATAAGTCATTTGCAACACCTTCCACATCATCTCCAATAATTCCAGATGCACAAGAAGTTGTAATGAAAATCGCATTTGGCCTGACTCTTTCATAGGCTTTACGAATCGTATCAGCAAGCTTCTGAGTTGCACCAAAAATAGTATCTTGCTCTTCAATATTTGTACTGAAGTATCTTCCTATTACCGGTGAAAGATCTCTTTCCATTTGACCCACCCGATATACAAAATTAAAAGTAAAGAAATCTCCAGCACAACCGACTGGAGCGTGGTTGACAACAATAGCGTCCTGAATCATGGAAAATTGACAAAACGCATTGCCTGAGCTGCATCCCATACATTGGCTAAAACTTCTTTCACTTTCTTTCAACGTACCTGCGCGCGCGCACCCAACCAGTTCACCTGCAGTTCCTGCAAATCCCGTAATAGACCCCAGACGTGCTTCTCGGGTTTGAACCTCTGATGCTTTAAGATTAATGACACTCATACCGAACCTCCTAGTTAATCAGAAAATAAAGAGGCTTCGAGCAAAATACACATTTTGCTCGAAGCCTCTGTTGTTTCATACAGTCAGCTTACACAACGCCACTTATAAAATTTAAATAAATCATATCATTGATTATTATAAAAGTCAATTTAAGCAGTCTTGTCTTTCAATACTGCTTTCTCAGTATTTCTGGAACCAATCCTATCCCTTCCTAGCATGTATGTCTTTTATTCCGATAATTTCTCAATTTTCCAATCATCTATTACAGAACCTTGCCCGGTGAACACCTTTACCTCCATACTCGAATGTTTTACTTCTACTGTAAGATAGGTCGGTTCATCTAAGGGATTATAAGCTTCATCCCATGGCTTAGCCTTTGAACTCTGATATGCTTTTGTACCACTTTTCCCGGCAGTAACATAAATTGTCCCTTGGCTGGCACCATCCACCTTCTCATTATTATACAAAGGATAGGTCCGAGCATATACCTGTTCGTATCCCGAGAAAGCAATATCAACATGATATGTATCGAAAATCGGCACAAAGGCGTTCTTACTATCATCGTCGATAGCATTTGCTTGATTGCTATAAATCGGCTGGTGAAAAACTGCCACTTTCCATTTTTTATTCGTATTTTGCAGATCTCTTTCTAACCATGCTTTTTCTTCCCTCAATACATCTGAAAAGGAACAGCATTCTTCATTCATTTGGCTATCAAGCATCACAAAATGTACATCACCATAATCAAATGAATACTCCTTTCCTTTCAAATGTTCTGGACCATTAGATGGCAGTTTAAAAAGAGTTTGGTATAATATCGGCTGAGATATTTTTTTATCTTTTGTATAGGTTTCATGCTTTCCTAATACTGTCATAGCCGGAATGGTATCAATAACTCCTTTAGCGGCTTCCAGCCAAGCGTTCCATTGCATGAAATCTTGTCCAACAGCCACTAAATTTCCCGTATTAATAAAAAATGCAGCTTTTGAATTGTTTTGAAAGGCCTGATGCAAAGTGGCACCCCAAGTGCTGTAATCAACACTTTGAGAATCACCAAAAATGAAAAATGTAAAGGCAGAAGAACTCTTAGGTGCAGTTGTGAATTCGTACCAATCAGTCCATATGTTCCCATATCCTACCCGATAATAATAACAGGTTCCAGGTTTTAGTCCAGTGAGATTCACTGAATGAATACTCATATCTCCCGCATTAGTTGATAATTCCTCTACAATTGAAGTAACGGTTCTAGTATCATAGGGAAGAGGTCCCTCCGTAAACCTTTCCCCATATTCAATAAACCCATCTTTAGCATCTTTATCCATTCGCCATGTTATGGCCTGGGTTGTCTATGGATCATCCCTCCACGTTAAGGTGATATGATCTGGAACGGCACTTCCCAAGGACGCCGCTGAGAAAAGAAAACGTACACTCGGAACAATCATAATGACAATCACTAATGTCATGATCCATAAGCTACGTAAAAAGATTTTCTTCAGCACAGAACTGCCCCCTTTCAAATGAACATGTTGATAGTGCTCCAATGTAGAATGCTCTCCTGATGCTACTTTTATATTATAATGATTTCCATAAAAAAAGATCAAAGCAAACTTGGCCGTAACCAAATTTATTTTGACCTTTAGTTTTCTAATCAGTCTTATAGCATACATATCATTTTTAACTATTTTTGTCAATCATTTTCACTTAATTGATTTCCTTATAGCAAGCAATATACAACGTGTAATGCATTGCATATTGATCACAATCCAAAATACTCTGTATAAAGGGCCTTGGCTTTATTTTCATTTTCAACATTTTTGATAATCGCCCGTCCATCAGCAAAAAGAGTTATTTCTATCTCATGAATTTTCAAACGCAAAAGAAAACGATTGGATTGAATTTCTCCTACATGAGCCAAACGCTTTAGAAGATCGGTAAAATCCATCTTGCGTACCTGACCTGGCACAATCTGCACCGCCTTTTGTCCACATAGCAAAGTCGTATAGGTTCCTTTTTCTTTAGTAAGATAATGATATTCATGTTTAACACAGGCAGGACAGTCTGATTGCCTCGATAGCTCTTTGCTATGAAAAGAGTTATTCCAAACATCAATGAAAAGGGCTGACTTTCTGATATCAGAACTGCCAACCAGTATTTTTAAAGCTTCTGCAGATGCATAAGATGAAATGATACCCGTAATCATATTCAGCACTCCAACTGAACTGCAGGTGCCGCTAGCCCCTGTTTCTGGTATTCCAGGCATGAAGCATCGATAACATGGAGTTTGTCCTGGAATCATGTTCGCAGTAAGACCATAACTCCCCAATACAGCCCCGTGCACCCAAGGAATATTCTTTTTTAAACAGATATCATTTAAAAGGAAGCGAGTCTCAAAATTATCGGTGCCATCCATAACAAGGTCAATATCCGTTAACAGCGTTTCAATATTTGCGGCATTCACATCGCTGACAATTGCCTCTAGTGTTATTTCTGAATTGACCTTTTCCAAATGCTGAGCAGCTGCAACGGCTTTAGGTAGTTGCTCACGAACATCCGCTTCATCAAAAATCGTTTGCCGCTGTAAATTGCTTAGCTCTACAAAATCACGGTCAATTAAGCGTATATATCCAACCCCAGCTCTCACCAAGTTATTGGCAACTACAGTTCCCAGTGCTCCTAAACCAATGATCGCCACCCGACTGTGCCCAATCTTCTCCTGACCTTCTGGACCAATACCTTGAAAAATAGCTTGCCTGGAGTATCGTTCTGGTACATGTATCATTTCATTTCCTCCACCAATTCTTTCCCAATCGCAGTAATTGCCTGCAAACACGTTTCTATTTCTTCTTCTGTAGTAAAATAGCCTGGACTAATACGGATTGTGCCTCCCTGCAAGGTTCCCAGTACTCGATGAGCATCCGGGGCACAATGCAGACCTGGACGGACAGCAATTTGAAAGGATTTATCCAAAATCATACACAGCTCATTCGCACTGATCTGCTCAAGATTAAAAGACACAACAGCAGCTCGCTGCTGTCCCAATGGCGGACCATAAAGCACCACTCCCGGTATTTTCGCCAAACCTGCTACTAACAGATTTGTCAATTTTCCTTCCCGCTGCTTTATCTTTTCCATACCGGTTTCCATGATATATCGAATTCCGGCTCCAAGTCCGGCAATTCCTGAAGTATTAAGTGTGCCGCTCTCATATCGTTCTGGTAATTCATCCGGTTGTTCTAAAGACTCGGAATGGCTGCCAGTACCGCCTTCACGCAAGGTTTTTAGCGTAATCCCCTTATGGACATATAGCCCGCCAACACCCTGACAGCCTAATAAAGATTTATGACCTGGAAAAGCCAAAAGGTCAATTCCCATTTCCTGCACATTGATTGGAAAAACACCTGCAGTTTGAGCACAGTCCACTAAAAAGGCAACACCAAACTCTTTTGCAATTTTTCCAATTTCCCCAATGGGATTTAACGTACCAGTCACATTAGAAGCATGAGTTATGGCAATTAACTTGGTATTTGCCTGAATAGCATTCTGAATCTCCCGGAGAGAAATTCCATTAACAGGCGATGTCGCCACCTTGGTAACAGTTACTCCATTTTTACGCAGCGCTTCTAAGGGGCGAGCCATAGCATTATGTTCCATAGAACTGGTAATAACATGATCACCTGGCTGCAACAATCCTTTTAAAGCCAGATTAAGAGAATCAGTAACATTTAAGGTAAATACCACCTGAGACGGATGAGGAATCGCAAACAATGCTGCCGCTAATTCTCTTGTTTCTTGAACCAGCCTGCCAGCTTCAATTGCCATGGTATGCCCCGAACGGCCAGGATTTGCTCCGATTTGCCGCATAACCTTGTCAACCATTTGATATACGCTTTCCGGTTTAGGCCAAGAGGTGGCAGCATTATCCAGATAGATCATAGAAACTACACCTCCTAACTATTAAACTACAAATCTAAAAAAGACTAAGACATCTCCTTTGTTAGGATACAACGATCTTAGCCTTAAATATTTTCTCAGTCCTAATTTTGTTTCTAAATTACTAGTCGCTTAAATATTACTGCATTTGGATTTAGAATTCAAGTCCTTTTTAACTCCAGTACTTATTAACTTTATCTGTCAAGTCTTTAAAAAGAACCCTTGATAAATATCTTAAACCTAGTGTATTGGCCGCAAGCACTGTTGCTTTCGTTTCTATCACTATCTTTTTTGACAATATATATCGAAATACGATATTTCTTCTTGGAAAAAGTTTGACTATAGTGATAAAATAATACTAGCAACCCAAAAATGTATACAGTGCGTCATGCATTTGACACCCTATCTTACGCTTACGCTGCTTACTTAGGGTTTTTACAAAAATCTATAGAATAAAGAGGGTATTTATGAGTATTAAATCTTTAACTCCGCTTGACGGACGCTATGAATCTGTTACCAAACCATTAGGCGACTTTTTTTCAGAATGGGCATTAATGAAATATCGCACCCATATAGAAATTGAATGGCTGATTACCATGGCATCTAACCCCGCATTCAAACAAGTACGAACTTTTACATCTGACGAAGTACAGTTGCTGCGAAAGATTGTTACTACTTTTGATGAGGAAGTTGCTTTAAAAATTAAGGCGATCGAAAAAATTACGAATCATGATGTGAAAGCTGTTGAATATTTCTTAAGAGATACACTGAGTACGACTTCATTATCTGATGTTCTTGAGTTTATTCATTTTTCTTGTACTTCTGAGGATATCAACAACTTATCCTATGCATTAATGCTAAAGGACGGAATCCATACAGTTTGGCTGCCAGCAGCTAAAAAGCTTGCTGCCGAAGTGGCAAACAAGGCCGAAACCTTAAAAGACGTTGCAATGCTGGCACATACTCATGGACAATCTGCGTCTCCTACCACTATGGGAAAAGAGCTTGCTGTATTTGTATACAGATGGAATCGACAGTTGAAACAAATCCGCAGTCTTGAGTTTCTAGGAAAATTCAATGGAGCCGTTGGTAACTTTAACGCTCATCAAATTGCCTATCCTGAAATCGACTGGGAAAATGTTGCCAAGAATTTCGTCGAGGGACTGGGTCTGGAATACAATCCGCTGACAACCCAAATAGAATCTCATGATTATGTTGCAGAGTGTTTTCATGCCATCAACCGTTTTAATAATATTGTCCTGGATTTTGACCGAGATATGTGGCTGTATATCTCTTTGGGTTATTTTAAACAAAAAACCATAAGCGGTGAAGTTGGCTCATCAACCATGCCTCATAAGGTCAACCCTATCGATTTTGAGAACTCAGAGGCAAATCTGGGGCTTAGTAACGCGCTACTGGATCATCTTGCAAATAAACTGCCTATATCCCGCTTACAAAGAGATCTTAGCGACTCCTCGGCGCAACGCAATATAGGAGCTGCCATTGGATATTCTCATATAGCCTTGTCTTATGCTTTAAAAGGTTTTGGCAAAACCCTGGCTAATAATCAGGTTATTGAAAGTCACTTGACTGATGCTTGGGAGGTCCTATCAGAAGCTGTACAAACCGTGATGCGTAAGCATGGACATACGAATGCCTATGATAAGTTAAAAGAAATTACTCGAGGAAAAGCAATTGGGGAAGCAGAAATTCGTTCTTTTATCGAAAGCGTAGAGTTGCCAAAAGAAGATAAAACTCGCTTACTCGCTTTGACGCCGCAAAAGTATATCGGCTTGGCCGTAGAACTGGTTAAGCACATAAAGTAAGAAAACGACAATACTCTAAAATGAACTGCCGCCTTCAATCCAGGCGGCAGTTCATTTTTTTCTTGCTACTCAATTGATCCTCTCTTCTGTCAAAACTAAACTGCCAACCTAAGAGTCTCACTTCCAGTAATTAAAGCAGATGATCAAGCAACTATTAATGATTGATTCCTAAGATATTGCCAATTATTTCATTAATAATTGGAACTTACCAACACAGAAAAAATATCTTCGGCCAAACGTAAGGCTCCATTATAGCCGATGTAGGTGCTATTTAATATAAATCGATCCGCAACAGGAAAAGAAACACTTAACTGATATCCATTCAGCTCTTTCGCGATCATTTGATCCCAAGCACTTCCAAGAATTAGCGGTTTGCCACGAAACTTCGTTTCTCTTAACTTTTCACGAATGGTTCCACTGTCATTGGTAAATACGACGGGCGCAGAAATTGTTGGACTTAAATCTTTAAACTCTTTTTCTAAGTCTGCCTGATATTTTGCAGGAATATTATCAATGATAAACTGGGTTCCTGGCAAAAGACCAAGATCATTCACTAAGAATTTAGAAATTCCCAGTGCGTAAAAACTATCAGAAATTGTGATAAAGCGGCTCGGTAATCCTACCCGTGCTTGCAGTAAATAATCAGCTGATCTTTCAATATAATAATCATAAGGTTTTTCTAATTCCGCAATAGAGGCCTCCACCTGCTCTGATGGCAGTCCTGCATATTTACCAATAGCTCGCAGAAACTTACTTGTCTCAGTCGGTCCAATTGGCAGAACTGGATAATGTAAATAAGGAGTTTTAAATTTTTCTTCTAACTGCTGAACATTGGTTAAACCAATCCAAGGTGACAATAACAGATTAAACTGTGCTTTAGGGATCTTGTTGAGCGCATTCACTCCGCCGCCAGGTCCAAAAATAATATTGGCTTTTAAGCCAATCGCTTCTAGTAACTTACGAATTTCCTCTAAATTTCCGGTCCAGAAAGCATCATAATAAGGAACGATAGAAAAAACATTAACCAAACCAGGTTCTATTTCCTCTGATGGCTGCAAGTATTGATCAATAATAGCACCGAGTATTAATTCGTGTCCAACAAAATTATTGCCGCTAAACCCCCCTGTCTGAGCACAAACCACTGGTTTACCTTGCTTTTGAAAGCCTCTTGCCACTTCTGTGGAATCATCTCCCACAATATCAGCTGTGCACCCAGTAAGAACCACATATAAATCTGCATCCATTACTTCCAGACTATGAGTGATTAACTCTTTTAATTTTTTTTCACCGCCAAATATAACCTCTGCTTCGGTACTGTTGGTGCAGGGCATAGCATGCCCCCCTGCATAGCCAGTACCTTGGTAGCCATTCGTAGTGCTTAATGCTGTCGATAATCTTTGACCGCAGCCGGGACCAGCATGAAGAATGGGAACCGCCCTATCAATCGCCAAAACAGAATGCAGGGCAGCCAAAGCACAAGAGTATCGTACTTGTTCAATTACTTTAATCTTCTTAGCAGCTTTAGCCACTACACCACCGCCTTAGTAATTCTTTCTTTCTTCTTCGGAGGCGCCTCACCCAAAAATGTAAAGGCGTCTTGTTCTAACCACCAGTTCGTATAAGGCAGCTTAATTTTACTAGCAAGATATTGGACAAAAGTTGGATTGGCTAGAGTATCCGCAACGCGATTGCCAAAATTAATTAAACCTTGGTAACCGAAAGATTGATATTCATCATTAATAAAAATAGTAGGTATTCCTAGTTTCGCAGACCAAATTGCCATGCCAGGATGCCTGCAAACAAAAAGATCCGGTTTTAATTGTCTCAGTAGATTGTTGATTTCATGAACTTGAAGCTCACTGACGCAAGCAGGAATATCTTTTTCATTTTTAGCAAGATCTAAAATCGTAGCCGGAATCTCACCATAATCATGACGCTGATCAAAATGCCAGCTTGCTGCCCATACCACTTCTAAGGCAAGCTCTTGCAACAGTCTCGTATAATTTTGGGAAAAGCTTGGTCCCATACCAATGACCACTCGCTTACCATTCAGCTTCTCCCTTAATTCCTCTAACTCTGAAGCGATGGCAGCGGTTTCTTCCTCAATGAGTTTTTCAACCTCTTCTTCTCTTCCCAGTACCTTCCCTAATTCTCTTAGCCAGCTATTGATACCAGCGATTCCATGTGGTTGTAAGGATTTGATGTAGGGAACACCAAAATGTTCTTCCAGACCGCTGGCTAGATAACTTCCTAAAGTTCCGCAAAAGCTGAGAGTCGCTGCCGCTTCTGATATTTTGCTTAGTTGATCCACAGTAGTGAATTGAACGAGAAATTGTGGCACTAAACCTAAACGACCCAGTAATCGGACAACCTCTTTTCTGCCAATACCGGAAAAGTTAATAATATTGATCAGATTCGGGTTCTTTTTTTCGGCCGGTTTAACAATATAAGTCAAAATGGCGTGAAAAGCTGCATCAAACCCTGATGCCCACAGTTTAGAACGAAAACCTTCGCAATGAACAGGAACTAAGGGTACTGGTATTTCTTCTGCTAATCCTTCCAGTATTCCACTAATATTTTCTCCAATGATCCCGGATACGCAGGATGTTGTCACAAATATTACTTTAGGGTTAAACCGCCGATAAGCTTCTCGTATACCTTCTCGCAGTTTAGCAGCACCACCAAAGACAGTGGCTTCTTCCGTCATGTTGGTATTAATATAATTAATATTGGTATATTCCAGCTCTCTGGAAAATTGACCGCGGCGATTGTTTATATTACTTTGTATCGTATCTGAGCCGCATCCAATGGCACTATGACCAACTACCGCAGCATCTTTAATCAGCACTAATTGCCCCTGAGCACAACCTAAGCTGCAAGCAGTTGTTTGCGTAAACCCTCGCTCCCCACTTTTTAAAGAGCATCCACCAGCTTGCGTTGCCAAATCTTTTATAGAGCCTTTGTAACCAGTTATAGAAGACAATCTGTTTTCTCTTATTTGAGCTTCTGGTGTCGTAAGATTAATTGACATAAATTCAACCCCTTGTCATTTTTAATAAACTAATCATGAATACATGAAATATCTCTTTGGATTTAGTACAGCCTATTTACTCTGTACAAAAGAAAAAAGGCCAAAGAATATTCATTCTTTAACCTTCAGTTTATTAGCTGACCAGTTTCCTATCTGCTAGCTATCCTGGCAGAATTAGGTAGAACTGTATTCAATTATTATGAACAAATGGTATCACTAAGATACTATCCTGTCAATACTTATTTTTAAAAAAATCAAGAACGTCTCAGTACTAAAATGCTTTTCTTTATCTTGATTTTTGATTGCATTTTTTCGATCGTTTTTCTATTATTTGTACTTGACACTATTTATAAATAATGATACCATCTGTTTGAAACAATTGCTCATTATTTACCAGTTGTTAACATTAGTACCTCTAATTTAGCAACTCATTTGGTAGCGCTGATCAGTAGGTAAACTGAAGGCTATGTAGATACTCCTATCTACATAGCCTTTTTTTGTTTTTCTATGCCTTCCTATTCAAATGATTCATCATTGAAAATCAGCTAATTTTAAAAGGGGGATTTTAGTTATGAGACAAATTGCAATATACGGGAAAGGTGGCATTGGCAAATCCACCACTACACAAAACACGGTAGGTGCTTTAGCAGAAGCAGGCAAAAAAATCATGGTAGTTGGCTGCGATCCTAAGGCTGATTCCACCCGTCTACTATTACATGGCTTATGTCAAAAAACCGTGTTAGACACCTTGCGTGATGAAGGCGATGACATTGATTTAGATGATATCTTAAAGCCTGGTTATCTTGGCACGATGTGCGTTGAATCAGGTGGTCCTGAGCCTGGTGTGGGCTGCGCTGGCCGTGGTATTATTACTTCAATTAATATGCTGGAATCCTTAGGTGCTTATACACCAGATCTTGATTATGTTTTTTATGATGTCCTTGGTGATGTTGTTTGTGGTGGGTTTGCCATGCCAATTCGTGAGGGTAAGGCAGAAGAAATTTATATTGTTGCCTCTGGTGAACTAATGGCCCTCTATGCTGCCAACAATATTGCAAAAGGTATTCAAAAATATGCTGTTAATGGTAAAGTTAGATTAGGCGGCATTATTTGCAACAGCCGTAAAGTCGATAAAGAATATGAGCTTTTAAAAGCATTTGCGGAAGAAATTGGTTCCCAATTAATCTACTTTGTGCCTCGGGACAACCTGGTACAGCGGGCAGAAATTAATAAAAAGACAGTGGTTGACTTTGATCCAGAATCAGGTCAAGCAGATGAATATCGCGCATTAGCCCAAGCCATTGACACCAATAAATTATTTGTCATACCCAAGCCAATGACACAAGACCGACTAGAAGAAATTATGATGGAACATGGTTTTATGGATGCCTGAAGAAGAACTATGGTCATGAGAAAAAATTTTCACATCTAAAAGAATAAAAACATTTTGAACCGCGAAGACGCGAAGAACACAAAGGGGAAAAAGTACTAAAAACTTATACTTAAGCAAAGCCACCTTTTATAGAGGTGGCTTTGCTTATTTTACCTGCTGATTTACTTTTCCTACTCTTTTTAATTAAATCGTGTAAGTACTACAGAATAGATATCCTCAAGCAGCTTAAGCCCGCCACCATAGCCTACATAAGAACTATTGATAACAAGTCGTTCATTTACTGGCCAAGAAACAGATAAATAATGTGCCTGTGTTTGCTCTGCAACTTTTTTATCCCATGAACTGCCGATAATTAAAGGGTAGCCGCTAAAATAAGTCTCTTTGATTTCATTTTGTATCAAATGTCCATCAGATATAAATCCCACTTCTGCTTCTATATTCCAATTTAAGTCTTTAAAATATCCTCTTATCGCCTCCTGGTATTCTTCGGGTGCATTATCAGTAATGTATTGTTTGGAAGGGAACAAACCAACGTCATTTACCAGAAATTTAGTGATTGCCAAGGAATATTGCGCATCGGAAATCACGACAAATCGTTTTGACATAATTCGTGTTTCCAGAAATACATCAGCAAATCGCTCAATAAAATAATAATATTTTTTTCACTTTCTGTAATAATATTTTCCACTTTTTCTTTATCAATTCCAGCAAAATCGCCTACTTCCCGCAAAAATTTACTGGTTTCAAAGGCTCCAATGGGAAGAGTGGGAAGATGCAAATAAGGAGTCTGAAATTTTTCTTCTAATAATTTCACATTACTTAACCCCACCCAAGGCGATACAAGAAGGTTAAATTCAGCCTCTGGTATCCTATCAATATTTTTAATACCCCTATCATAACCAAAAATTGTATTGGGCGTTAATCCAAGCTGCGTAATCAAATTTTCCAATTCGAATAAATTGCCATACCAAAAGGGATCGTGCTGAGGGACACTCGCCCATATATTCACCAACCCTTTTGCTTTTTTATCTGCTGGTTTTAAATATTGCTCGATAATCGCTTGAATGACCCACTCGTGCCCTAAAAAATTATTTCCTTTAAACCCGGCTGTCGATGCAAAAACAACTGGCTTCTCCGCATCTTTGAAAGATCTGACGACTTCTTGCATATCATCACCAACAATTTCTGAAGAACAACCGCTTAATACAACATACAGATCCGCATTTACTATTTTTAAGGCATTTGTAATGACATCCCGCAGTCCTTCTTCCCCACCAAAAATTACATCTTTTTCGTTAAGATTTGTACAAGGAAAAATACGAGGTGCAAAATGCCCTGAACCGCCCTGGCTGCCTGACAATTTGTCAGCACAACCAGGTCCTGAATGCAAAATTGGCAGGGCTTTAGTAATGCTATGCACCGTTTGCATGGCTCCAAGGGCACATTTATA
This sequence comes from Pelosinus fermentans DSM 17108, assembly GCF_000271485.2. Taxonomy (NCBI): domain Bacteria; kingdom Bacillati; phylum Bacillota; class Negativicutes; order Selenomonadales; family Sporomusaceae; genus Pelosinus; species Pelosinus fermentans. The sequence goes on along the minus strand of NZ_AKVN02000001.1, from coordinate 2,113,672 downwards.
TCTAGGTTGATCTAATATTTTTGGCATTTATTTTGAATCCTCCTTTAAAAAAGCTGCATGATTCTGCTGATACCACCAATCAGTGTAAGGAAGGGTAATCCTAGCTGCTAAATTTTTTTCAAAGCTTCGGTTGCGAATCGTATCGAGTATCGTCTGAGCAAAATCCAACGTACCACGATACCCAAATGTCTTATACTCATCTGCTAAAAAGAAGGCTGCAATCCCTTGTTTAATCGCCCACACCGTCGTACCAGGGTGCCTAGCTAGATAAATATCGGGCTGATAGGTATTTAATATATTAAGAATTTCAAAATTCTGTTGATCGGAAACACTTACTTTAAAATTATAGGGACTTTCTTTTTCCAAATACTCTACATGAGGCGGAATTTCATTGTTATCATATTTCGTATCATAATGCCATGAAGCCACCCATACTACTTTTATCCCAAGCTCCTGTAAAACACGCGATATTTGAAAAGCATAGCTGGCCCCCATGCCTAAAACGGCACGCAGTCCTTTGAGTTCTTTTTTTATTTCTTCAATTTTAGGCAGATATTTTGCCCTCTCCCGTTCAATATAAGCTTCCACTTCTGTTTCTTGATGAATCACACGACCTATTTCTCTTAGCCAAATTTCAAAACCGGCAATGCCTAAAGGATTGATTGTTTTTATATAAGGAACCCCATATTTTTCTTCCAGGGCATTCCCTAAATACGTACCTAATGTACCGCATATGGATACTGTAGCAAGGGCTTCGGATATATGTGACAGTTCCTCAACCGTTGAATTTGAATACAAGAAAAAAGGCTCTACACCGAAATTAGCAAATAGTTCAGTGATTTCTCCTCTAGCATTTTCATTAAAATTCTTAAAGTTAATGAGATTTGTCTTTCTCTGGGGTGGTTTTACCAGACTTGTAAGTACAGCATGATCTGCTGCATCAAAACCGGATGCCCATACTCTCGATTTAAATCCTTCACAATGGACTGCTGCTAAAGGAATCGGAATCTCTGATGCAAGTTCATTTATTACGCTATCCACATCTTCACCGATAATCCCAGATACGCAAGAGGTTCCGACGAAAATGGCATTGGGTTTATATCTGTTATATGTCTCCAAGATGATTTCCCGAAGACCGATGGTTGCACCAAAAATCGTATCATTCTCATCCATATCTGTTCCTAGAAAAATAGTATCATAGGCAAGTCCTCTCTTCGCTGCAAGCTGTGTATGAGCCACAATCGTTGCTGATGCCATTGCAGTGCAGCCTGAGGGCGCATGATTGATGATGGCAACATCCCGAATGTAGGCAAGCTGGCTCAAGGCGCATCCCGCATCACAAGAACTTGACTGACTAAAGCACCTTTCCCTTTCTTTTAGCGTCCCGCATCTGCTCTGGTTAACTAAATCATGAAGATCCCCTGCATATCCCGTAATCGATCCTAACCTGTTTTCCCGGGTGCCTGCTGAAGTTACGTTTAAATTAATCGGCATTAAAATTCCTCCCTAATTTACTCAATCCTATGAATTTCTTATACCATTTAGCCAATGACAACTCCCTGAAAATAATAGAAATTAAAACGGCTGCATTCCAACTCTATGGAACGCAACCTCTAGTAGGTAACTAGTCAGTTGCTCACAACTCTATTTTTATTCAATCCCGTATAGTACCTTTGCTCATGCCTGTTTATCCCGCCTTACAAATACTCTTGCCCTCCTTATTCTTTATTATGAAATTATCCACTCTCAGTTACTTACTTCACGAGCATAACGTTTTGCTTCATCCAATTGATCTTGGGTAAGCATAGAGTCTCGTAATTTACTGACTTTCTTACCAATAATTTTATCAAAAAAGCAAAAGATAGATGACTTGGCTGTCAGCTCTGCTTTCATAAAGCGGATACACCCATGACATTCATTGTTGCGCACTTTATGAGTTCGGGCATCAATTCCGTGCCACCAGGCCAAGATACGCATTCCTAATAACAATGGCTCTCGAACCAACCGAAACCACCAGTACCGTTTATAACACCATTTAGCAAGACGAGCTGCACAATTTTTGCAAACAACATGCGATAACTCCTGCACCATCACCTTGTCTCTCCTTTCTTGTTGGCATGTAAAAATGGATATAATGATTCACTTAATGATTTTATCTCATCCATTTATGCCATTTCTCCCTAATGTTATAACGATCTGCTAATCATTCAAAGACTACTTATGATAATACTATTTCAAACTGAAGGCTGAGCAGATTTGACTGCTCAGCCTTCAGTTCCCTCCCGAATCAAATATTCGTTAATCCAATCGTTAATTTCCATCACGTATTTAAAAGGCAGGAACCACAGCAACTCCGTATTTATCTTGGATGAATTTTTTAACATCAGGAGACGTTAAAACCTCTGCCAGTTTTTTAATTTCTGGTCGACTTTCTTCACCTTGTCTTACATACAAGTCATTTGCATAAGGAGAATTTGCATCCTCTCTAAAAATCGCGCTCTTAGGATCGATTTTCGCTTCGAGGATAAAATTAGTATTGATGATAGCACCATCAACATCCGGTAAGGATCTGGTAAGCTGGGCAGCTTCTACCTCTACAAATTTTATTTTTTTCGTATTTTCTACAATATCTCTAGGAGTAGCCGAGAAATTCGCAATACCATCTTTTAATTTAATCAATCCATTTGCTTGTAAAAGTGCTAATGCTCTATATTCATTCGATGGATTATTAGGAATGGCGATGGTAGCACCTTCTTTTAACTCATCTTTGCTTTTGATTTTTTGTGAATAAAAACCAATGGGCTCTACATGTACTTTCGCAGCTACAACAAAACTATAGCCCTTTTCTTTTGCTACTGACTCGTAATAAGGAACATGCTGAAAATAGTTGGCATCGATCTGCTTTGTTTGCAGTGCAGGATTTAATTGGGCTTCATCATCCAGCACAACTACTTCAAGATTAATACCCTCTTGTTTTAATTTTGGCTTAATAAAATTCAATATTTCAGCATGTGGTACTAATGCTGCCCCTACTTTGACTGTTACTTCTGTTTTTGCAGTGACAGCTGGGGTACTCTCTTTTTTACTTGACGAGCATCCCACCAATACACTGGCAGCTGTTACAACGCCGAGAATTCCGACTACCATTTTAAAGATAATACCTTTTTTCAACACACAAATCACCCTTTCAAAAATAATTAAGCTACTCATAATTATAATATTTTCTTTATATTAAACCGCCTCCCAATCATATACATTGACCGCTTTTGACAATTGAAAATAAAAAAAGCTGCACCCCAAAATAAATGGGACACAGCCTCTGATTCTCAAACCAGTCAGCAATGTAATTACGCTAGATTGTCTATTATCATAGTATATCCACGAAGATTTCTTGTCAATACCCATACTATGTTTATTTTCTGAAAATACCATAAAGGATAGGAACCCCTCAAAACTATATTAGATCCATGCAAATCACTCTTTTAATTCACCGATAAAAAACGGATTAAGGTCATTTGTATAAAGATCCTTCACATTTATTTCTCCCGGTTTAGCAAAACCATTTCGTTCCATCATATCTACCCAAAATTGAATTTTTTTCTCATCTACCCATTGATCCTTTGAATGCCAATTACCGCCTGATACAGGTGCGTCATTATACTTTGCCCAAAGACTTTTAGCCTCTTCAAAATTCTTATTCCCCCATTGCTGCCCTCGATAGTTTCCAGCGATGTACGCTTTGACTACGTCAGGATGTTTTGCTATAAAGTCTTCACTAAACGCCCTTACAGCCAATCCTCCAGCTTCACCATCACCAGCCGCTTCACCAATTTGATAACTTGAAACCAATACTTTAACTCCTGGACGCTGTTGAGCTGCTAAAGAAAATGTGGAATGAAGAACCGCAACATCAATCAATCCTTGCCTTAAAGCTTGTTCTTGCTGAGTATCGGGCATATTTACCAACTCTACTTGGTCCTGGCGTATTCCATTCTGTCGCAAATATTCATAAGTAAGCAAATCTCCGCAGCCGCCTCTATTTGAAACAGCTATTTTTTTGCCAATAACATCTTGTGCTGAATTAATTTTCCCGTTATCTTGCACCATCCAGTACATGTGTCCTTTATCCTTGTCCGGATTATCAACCATTCCTTCCATTACAATTTTAATTTTCATGCCAGCCTGTCTTGCCATTGCAATATTAATGACATGACCAGAATGCATAACATCTACGTCTCCTTTTACCACAGCCTGAGCCAAAGTACCTCCCTTAAGGGGTCCTAGGTAATCAGTCACGATTCCCACATCTTTGAAAAAACCGTTCAAATCTGCCATCGCATAATCAAAGGCTCCCCCTTTTATCACTTTAAGATGATATTCATTCATCAGCTTACCATCTTTAAATTGATAACCGTCACTATCAACCTTACCTCCATTAGCTTTTTGGGCGCATCCAGTCATTAAAGCTACAATAAATATAAGCATGAATACAATGATTGATTTCTTCTTATTATCCAAATTTTTCTCTCCTCCACAAAATGATTTATGCTGCTCTATATGGCTCTTCTTTCCACCTGGTCACTCTTTTTTCAATTGCCACTAGAGAATAATTCAAAATGAGTCCAAGCATAGACATACTTATGATTGCTGCGTACATTTTAGGAATTTGATACTTGACCTCAGCATCATATATTAAAAAACCGAGTCCTGAATTTGCCCCCATCATTTCGGCTGCTACGAGAATTAAAATGGATGTCGTAGCACTAAGCCTTATCCCCATAAAGATGGATGGGATCGATGCTGGAACAATTACCTTTACAAAGATTTCAAATGACGTTGTTCCCATTGACCTTGCTGACTTTATCAGAAGCGGATCCACATTTTTGACACCTGCAATTGTATTTAACAGAATAGCCCACTGAACTCCCCAAAATATAATAGCTATTTTTGATATTTCACCTATGCCGAAAAGAAGTATAAATACAGGAAAAAGAGCCAATGTAGAAGTCTGCCTAAAGGTTTGCAGCAGAGGATCGCTAAAACGTTCAAATCCTTTAAACCAACCAATCAGTAATCCTAAGGGTACAGAGATGATCAATCCTAAACTGAAACCCAAAATCGATCGCTGAAGACTAATCCCAATATGTTTTAATAATTCGCCGCTAATGAGCATCCTAAAGAATTCCACGAATACTTTGGAAAAGGGAGGTAAAAAAACAGGATCCGCTAGCCCTACCCGCGGCGCCATTTCCCATATTAGCAAAAAGATTGCTACAGCAAGTAAGCGATAACAAATTTTCATTATCTTATTTACACATTTACGAATCACTTTTAACCTCCTCCTAAACAAAACAAATTACTAAGAGTTTTGCCACTGCCATTCTCCATCAAATGCATTGCTTCCTTTTAACAAATAAAAATCCAGAGGCTACACCCCTTATAAAAAAGAGTACAGCCTCTGGATTTCAATCCAGCCAGCAATGTATTTACTGCAAAATTATCTGTTTCAAAAATATCGATAAAGATTTCTTAATCAATACCTATTATATGCTTATTTATCCAAAAAATACACTCATCAAGTTGCTATTTCTTATTCTTATTACTCACGATTCTTTGATAGCAATCTTGTATAAATATCTTCCACAAGGTTAAGACCACCTATATAACCTACATAAGTATGATGCAAAATTAAACGGTCGATAATCGGCAAACCAACACTAAGATGCAAACCGGATATCTCTTTTGCAATATCGAATTCCCATGAACTAGCAAGCACTAAAGGAGCAGTTAATGCTTTTATTGAACGAATCTTATCTTCAATGACTCCACCGTCCTGGGTAAAGGTTATACCGGAAGAAATCTCTGGTGAAAGCTCTTTAAAGTAGCCCTCAATGGCATCTTTATATTCCTCAGGAACATCCTCGTTAATAAACTGATGAATGGGAAAATAGCCTAGTTCATTCACTAAGAATTTACTAAAGCCAAGGGCGTAAGAGGCATCATTTATATTGTAAAAGCGCTTTGGCTGATTTAGTCTGTATTCTGTAAGCACATCTGCTGCACGAACAATATAATGATAGAATTCTTCTTCCTGCTGAACAACAAATTTCTCCGTCTGTTCCGATAAAGTACCTGCGAATTCAGCGACGGTTCTCAGAAATTTTGATGTTTCTATACCTCCAACTGGCAACACCGGATAATGAAGATAAGGAGTTTGAAATTTTTCTTCCAGCAGCTCTGCTATCTTAAGACCAATATAAGGAGAAACAACTAAATTAAATTGTGCCGCCGGAATCTCTTCCAATGCCTTAATGCCTCCACTATTATAACCAAACAAAATATTTGCTTTGAGTCCTATGCCTGCCAGCAATTTCTTTATTTCGTTCAAATCACCTTCCCAAAATGGATCATGCCTGGGGACACTTGCAAATACATTGACAAGTCCTTTTTCAATTTGTGCAGCAGGCTTTAAATGCTGTTTGATAATAGCTTCCAGCACAAGTTCATGTCCTTTATAGGCATCCCCCTTGAATCCTGCTGTTTCGGCATGAACAATGGGTACGCCCTGTTCTCTGAACTCGCTGACTATACTGCCTACGTCATCGCCAATAATATCAGCAGTACAACCTGTCAAGACAACGAAGAAATCGCCATCCATGATTTTCAGCGTCCCCTCAATCACATCTCTTAATTTATCTGTACCACCGAAAACCACATCTTTTTCAATCATGTTCGTGCATGGGATCGCATCCGCCCCAGCATACCCAGCACCTTGGTATCCTCCTGCAAGAGATAAGCCCCTATGCAGCTTGGAACCACACCCAGGTCCTGCGTGTAAAATAGGAATGGCTCTTTCAATTGCCACTACCGTCTGCTGGGCTCCTAATGCACAGCCGTGGCGTGGTCCTTGTATAATTTCAGACATTTTGTTCGCTCCTTAAAAATGAATAGGTACCTTGCTTGAGCCACCAGTCTGTATAGGGTAACTTGCTGTGCTTTGCTACATTTTTGATATAAGCAGGATTAGAAATTGCATCATCGATGGATTGTCCAAAACGGATTAGCCCATCATACAGCATTTCTGTGGGCTCGTTGCCGGCAAAAATAGAGGGAACTCCCAATTTTGCCGCCCAAACTGTGGCAAGGTGTCTCGTAATAGCAATATCAGGCTTATATTTGTTGATCGCATTGGTAACTTCAAAAGCTTGTTTATTGCAGACCCCAACCTTAAAATTACCGTAAGTTTCCACGCCAAATCTAAGGAAATTGAGCCGTTCATCATCATTGTCATATCTTTGGTCATGATGCCAGACACTAGTTCCCACTACCTCCATGCCTAGATCTTTAACCAAGGCAATAATGCTATAAGCGAGAGGACCGCCAGCAGCAATATAGGCTGTTTTTCCTGTTAACCGCCCTCGTAGTCTTTCAAGATCCTCAGCAATCTTTTCCTTTTCGGAAATAATTACTTTTTCAACCTCTTCTTCTTTATGAAAAATCCGCCCAATCTCTCTTAATAATTCATCGGAGGCCTTTATACCGAAAGGAGCAGGGGCTTTGATTTCCAGCACGCCAAAATGCTCTTCCAACCCAGCAGCAAGATAACTCCCCAATGTTTCGCAGTACTGCACTGTTGCCGCTGCTTCTGAAATGCGCTCTAATTCCTCCACAGTTGAAAGTGGTACAATATGATTCGTTCTAAGGCCAAGCTGCCGAAAAACACTTTCATACAAAAATTTATGTTCAAAACTAATAACATTGATTAAATCCGGCTGTTTTTGGCGTGCTGGTTTGACAATTTTCCGTAAGATGCTATGATTGGCCGAGTCAAAGCCTGTCGCCCAGATATTGGTGCGGAAGCCTTCACACAAGGTGGCAATTACCGGGATGCCGAATTCTTCTTCCAATTCATTGCAAATACCAGGAACATCGTCACCAATGATGGCTGATGCACAAGTAGTGGTCACAAAAATCACTTTGGGATTGAATCTACGCTTAGCTTCCCTGATTGCTTTTTCCAGCTTGGCGCCGCCGCCATAAATAGTATCTTTTTCATCAAGATTGGTATTGAGATATTTCACATTATGTACGTTATAGCCCATTCTCTTATTACCTGTCCGAAATACACCGTTACGCATAGGAATATCACCTGCACAACCTGCAGGACCATGCTCCACAACAGCGGCATCCTGAATCTGAGTAAGCAGATTCATTACTTGATCAGCACTGCATGAGCCACACTGGGTAAAGGACCTTTCCCTATTGGGAATATCATTTCTACTGAGTAATTCAGCAGCATCACCTTCATAGCCAGTGATTGTTTTCAATCTGGATTCTCTTAGTTCCACTGCTGGTTGGCTTAAATTTATACTCATCACCTTTTCTCCTTTTGCAACCATTTTTAAATTAAATAAAAAAAGAAAAGCCAAAGACACGTACGTCTCCAGCTTTTCTTCTGGTCAACCCATATAATTTATCCATTATATCTACACACTCATGAAACGAACAAACTATCAGGATTACTTTATACAGCTTTGTTTAAATCCGTAATCAATGCATGAATGTCGATGCCGTGAGCTGCCGCTCCTTGCTCAATGTTCTCAAATCTGGCAGCAGCGCAACCAAAGCACCCCATTCCATAATTACGAAATATTGCTATGGTGTTTGGGTATTGTTCAACCACTTCGTTAATACTTTGTTCTTTGGTAATTGCCATACTAACACCTCCTTTCATAAAGAAGTATGGACTTCTTTCTAAAATAAATAGAAATAAAATTAGAGGCAGAAGTTTTCAAAAATGAAAAAATCTGCCTCTAGTTTATCCAGTCAGCAAGTTTTTGTTATTAGCTTTTTAAAAGTACTATCTCTTTTTTCGAATTATAAACGACTATATACATTCTGTCAATAGATCTTTGCTTTTATTTCTTCAGATATAGATTATACTAACAACCAATATATATGATTTTACTATATACAATCGATTTCAAAAATCTTCATCTACAGGTATCCCCTTTATTCTGGTATTCCAATATCTTGCTATAATGTTCTCATCTGCTTCAAAGGCCATTTGAGGCAGTACTCCTGAAAAAGAAAACCATTGGACTTCATCCAAATCATCACCAGGGCAAAGTTCTCCACCAATAACATGAGCTACTAAAACAACTACTAAGGTATGTAAATTAGGGGTTAAATAATTAGACATTACGCTAATAATTGATTCGATCTCACTAATAAGACCTGTTTCTTCCTGAACTTCCCGTCTTGCAGCTGTTAGAAAATCTTCATCAAATTCAATAAATCCACAAGGCAAACACCATAACCCTTCTTTAAAGCTGCCATGAGCTCGTTTGCCTAAAAGCACTTTTTCATCCTTTACCAACAAGACGGATACCGCTGGCGAAGGGTTCTCATAATGAACAAAGCCGCATGAAGGGCAGCTGTCTCTTTCTCTCCCACCCGCTTCTTTTTTTACACATTTTTCACCGCATGCTGAGCAATAACGATTACACAAAGAATTTCTTGCTTGAAAATTATATGCTGAAAAAACTTGTTTTACTTTCATACTTTCAAATCCCCTTATTACAACTCCTGGTCATCTACTTTTTCTTTTTTATCATTTTGCAGTTTAGTCAGAAGAATTAATCCTCCAGCCCCGAATCCTACGATCAAGCCAGCACAACCACCGCCACAAGAGCCGCATACACCGGTGCATACAGCACTGGCTGCGGGCAAGAAACTGGGAACCATGGATATCGCCGCCGCACTCACCCCAACTCCTAAAGACTTGATCTTTTCCTTCATTTTACTAACTCCAGCTCTGGCTCTCCAGCATTCTCTTTTTGCCAGCCACTTTCGCCGGTACCATAGGAAAGAGCGTTTTTTGCACAAACCCCAGCGCATTGTCCGCAAGTAATACAATTATATACTTCATAAGATAAAACACCATCCTTATGACTAAGTGCACCCATTGGACATTTTTTTACGCACTGTTTGCAATTAACACATTTGCTTGGGATAAAGCGTAATTTATAAGTAAATCGAAATCGAGCACCCACACTATGTACAGCACTTTGCAGCGCTCCAACAGGGCATAAATAACTGCAAAATCCCCGTCCTCCTTTAGCCATAACACCAAAGATCCCCAGACATAAAATAGCTGTAATAATGGCAGTAGAGCCCAAAGGGCCAATATTACCTTGCACCCCGCCAACAATCAGCCTTTCCATAAAGCTATAGTTACAAAGCGCACACGCTATGGAACCAGCCAAAAAAGGCGAAAGCAGATACCCTGCAAAAAATCCATATCGTATGGGGACTGGATTTACTGAATGTTGCCAATCGATTTTAAACCGCTTTGGCATCAGACGGCTAAGATATTCAGGTAACGCACCACTCGCGCAAAGGTGGGCGCAAAAGAAAGGACCTAGGAAAAAAGCCGCGCTGACCAATAATAATAAAGAAATAATACCGACATTGAATATTTCAATACTTTGTCCTGTTAACACATTCAATAACGGAATGCGCAAACAAAAACTATGAATATCAGATGCTTGAGAGCCGCCTAACCAAGCAGAAAGTGTTTTCTGGTAATAGGCAAATGGGGCAAAAAACAAGAATAATCCTGCTAAATATCCTAAGATACGTTTTATTTCTCGCTGATTCATCTTATTATCTCCTTACTTTTCTTCATGTAATCCATGAGATTCATGTGTTTCATGAGGAGTCGACGGTGTCACTGGTTTCTGATCCAGGTTCAATGATTGTGTGGAATTCATGGCATAAACAGATGTAGTTCCAAGCAGAGCACCGGTTTGTATGTCCACAATCTGAAGCACACCAATCTGCTGCTTCGTTTGACTGAAATGTTGATCAGCAAGATCCATTTTGACTTTCACACGCAATGTTTTTCCTGATTCCACAGTACCCATATAGATAGCAGAAGGCTTTTGCAGATCAGGAGAACCAACCTCTAAAACGACCTGCTTAACAAAATCAACAGCTTCTACTTGAATAGCTAATGGATTCTTACTTTCATTTTTAATCAAATAGCTTGCTATCAATATCTGATTAGGCTGCAGCCACTTTTTAGGCTTCCCCTGATCCGCTATGTCAAAAACAACACTTTTGGTGGCTGCAATATGTTCACCATTAATAGCAACGGTCACTGTTGCCTGCTCTTTAGCTACTGCATTTTTATAATAGCCAAAACCTAGAGCAAAGGAAATACCTACAATCAATAGCATTACAGAACTTAAATAAGACTTTTTAATGAACACTACATTATCTCCTTTCAATTCCAATATACAATTTTTATTATATTATCTGTAACTATTTAAAAAGAAAAAGCTAGACTTATCCCTTTATGGACAAATCCAGCCTTTAGATGCATTAACTAATCAGCTAAGAATTCTTATTTGACCTTAAGATTACCCTATAATTGCAATTAATTCTCAGTTGAATTATAAAATATTTTGTGCTTCCTGTCTATTGACTAAAAGTACTATTCTTCTCTTAGTCTGCTTTATAAAGCAGACTAGTATCTTCTTCGTTTAGAAATTTATATAGAGAGAAGCTACGATTTTCGCCGGTAGCTTCTAATTCTTAAATTTATATCTACAAAAATAAATATATACAGTAATCGTCAGCGATAGGAAGCCAGGAAACCCTTATATCCTATACTTGACAGAATAATAAGTGAAGACCAAAATTACTCCTTAATATCTTTAATCAAATTTGTATCGTTTCCGATTAATGTAGGTAGCCAAATAATCTCCAGCCAATTGTACACCTTGAACAAGAATAACTAGCGTTATAATAGTGGCTAGCATAATATCATCTCGATATCTCATATACCCAAATCGTATAGCAAGACTCCCCAGACCTCCTGCACCAATCGCTCCTGCGACCGCCGTCATGCCAGTAATTCCTATAACAGCAATTGTTAGACCACGGATAAGAGACGGCAAAGCTTCTGGAATTAATACTTTTGTAATAATGGTTAAGGGATTTGCTCCTATAGCCATTGCAGCTTCAATCTTACCAAAGCTGACTTCTTTAAGGCTATTCTCAATAATTCTTGCAATAAAAGGCGCTGCACCAATGGATAAAGGAACAATAGCTGCTGTTGCCCCCAATGTCGTCCCTACAATAAATCGAGCTAATGGAAGCAGCACAACAATTAAAATAATAGAGGGAAAGGATCGTACCACATTAATAATGGTACCTAATACTTTATTAATTCTAGGCGATTCTAGAATGTTCCCCTTTTCAGTAGCAACTAATATAATTCCCAAGGGCAATCCAAGAATCAAGGCAATAAGAGTCGATAATAATACCATATAAAGAGTTTCGCCAAGGCCAGTAAACAATAGTTCTAATACATCATCATTCAAATGCCCTCTCCCTCCTTATATACTCTTTTTTCTTGGAACCCTTGAAGAATGCTGATAAAGCGCTTAGCAGTATCACTCTCAGGATTTAAAAAGAACTTTTCCACTACTCCTGTTTCAACTATTTTTCCATGCTCAATAACAGCCATATGATTGCAAATATGTTTTAAGACGTCTAATTCATGGGTAATTAAAACAATGGTTAAACCCAGTTTTTGATTGATATCTTTTAATAATTCTAAAATGGAATAGGTTGTTTGAGGATCAAGGGCCGAAGTAGCTTCATCACTAAGCAGCACACTCGGTTCATTAGACAGAGCACGTGCAATACCGACTCTTTGCTTTTGTCCTCCGCTGAGCTGCAATGGATATGCCTTGGACTTATTCGCTAAACCGACTAGATCCAGAATCTCTTCTACTCGACTTTTAATTTGTTTTTTAGGGTAATTCGAAACCTGTAACGGAAAAGCTACATTTTCAAATACCGTTTTCGCATCTAATAAGTTGAATTGCTGAAAAATCATCCCGATCTTTCTTCTTGCCAATTGTAATTCTTTTTTATTCATAGCAGTAATATCTTGACCCGCAATCATTATTTTCCCGGAATCAGGTTCTTCTAAACGATTTAAGCAGCGAATTAGAGTTGATTTTCCTGCGCCACTAAAGCCAATAATACCAAAGATATCCCCCTGCTGAATTTGCAGATTTACATTTTCCAGTGCAACGGTTTTGGAACTGGGTGTTATATACATCTTGCTCAATTCTTGAATCCTTATCACTTACATTCAACTCTCTTTACCAAGGATGATGTATTCTCCATAATCTAAACCAAAAGCCAAGTTCCCATAATTAGAAACTTGACCACTGATTCTTATTCATTCGTAGTATTAATTATCCTCAAACAGTGCCGTACTAATATATCTTTCACCTGTATCCGGAAGTACAGCAACGATCAGCTTACCTTGGTTTTCCTGACGGCTTGCAATCTGCAGCGCCGCAAAAGCACTTGCTCCTGATGAAATGCCTACGAGAATTCCTTCTTCTCTTGCTAATCGCTGAGCAATTTCTAACGCTTCTTCATTCTTTACTTTATAGATCTCATCTACAATATCCAGATTCAATACATTCGGTAAGAAGCCAGCACCAATCCCTTGAATTTTATGAGGTCCCGGCTGGCCTCCCGACAGGACAGGAGAGCCGAAAGGTTCTACAGCCACGATTTTAATATTGGGATTCCGTTTTTTTAGATTTTCACCTACACCAGTGATTGTACCACCAGTACCTACGCCTCCCACGACAATATCAACTTTGCCATTCGTATCCTCCCAAATTTCTTCTGCTGTTGTAGCTCGATGAATTTCAGGATTTGCAGGATTATTAAATTGCTGAGGCACAAAAGAATTTGGAATTTGAGCTGCTAATTCTTCTGCTTTACGCACAGCACCTTTCATCCCCTCAGCACCAGGTGTCAGTACCAATTCAGCACCGTAAACCTTAAGTAAACTGCGTCTTTCCGTACTCATTGTTTCTGGCATGGTTAAGATTAAACGATATCCTCTGGCTGCTGCAATAAGGGCCAAAGCAATCCCTGTATTGCCACTGGTTGGTTCAATGATTACAGTATCTTTTTTTATTAGTCCTTTTTCTTCTGCATCTTTGATCATGCTAAAACCAATACGGTCTTTAATACTGCCACCTGGATTGAATAATTCAAGTTTCACGACAACTTCGGCTGCCGTCCCCTCTGCCACACGATTCAACTTTAGCAAAGGTGTCTGACCGATTAAATCTGTTACGCTGTTTGCAATTTTGGACATATATACCACTCCTCTTTAATAAGTTTTACAGGAAGAAATAAGCGCTCCTCGTTATTCTAGGCCTGCAGCTCACTTTCATCGATGTAGGAAAAGGCATCCTTTTCATACCACTCTTCAAAGTAAGGAAGGTGAACATTATCTTTAAAATTACGATTAAAAGAAGGATTCCGCAATATTCTGGCTAAACGTCTGGCAAATTCGTAAATTCCAGTATAGCCTAAGAATAGTTGGCTTTGGTGGAACAAAGGTATTACTGGAATTCCTTGTTTGGCAGCCCACACATTCGTATTCACATGACCAACATATAAGTCAGGCTTTAAATTGTGATTTAGATTTGCCTGTTCAAAAGGTTGACCTGTTGCAACATTAAAAGGAATTTGCTTAATAATATCTTGCTCACCGAGCATTTCATCGGCAAATTGGTCATAATGATATGCTCTTAGTCCAATAATCTCAAATCCCAAATAATGTAATAGCTCTGCATTGGCAACAACGCGAATTTCACCACCGCCAATTAATACTCTCTTCCCTTTGAATATATCTCTAAAGGGAGCAATGGCTTCTTCTAGTTGTTTTACTTCTTGATCGATAAAACGCTGAGCAGCCTCTTCAGCGCCAAAAAATTTAGCAATATCTAAAATCCATCGATTGGTATATTGAACTCCAATGGGAATCGTGCGAAGAATAAAAGGAATACCATATTTCTCTTTTAAATGTTCTACGAAATAATCATCATGAGTAGCACAAATACTTACATTTAAAGCAGCTTCAGTGGCTTTTTGAAAATCATCTGGATGAGCATAACAAGGAAGAATATTTAATTCCAAATCAATCGCTTTCAATAAGCGAACTAATTCATACTCATCAATACGGCTCATGGAAGAAACATTCAATACATTGACAGTACGACTCGCGCGGTACTTTTCTTGCAATGCTTCTAATTCAGTTTTTTCATCCTGAATGATCTTCTCATGAGGTATTAAGTTGCGAAGTATGCCATGATAGACAGCATCATAAGCACTCGCCATAATCTTCGTCTTAAATCCTTCGCAATGAACAGGGACGATTTTGGCTTTGACTTCTTTTTGTGCCTGCTCAACAACACCATCGATATCATCACCAATAATCGCTGGTACACAGCTATTTACAATGATAATCGCACTGGGACGAAACTCCTTTTCTGCATGCAATATAGCGTCTCGGAGCCTAGACTCTCCCCCTTGAACAACCTCGTTTTCCCCCATATTTGTATTTACCCATATGAGCCCTCGGGCATTGCTATCCCGCAATTTTTGAAACCCCTTATTCACACCGGCTTGGGCTAGGCTAGCACCGCCGCAGCCAACAGGACCATGAACAATGACGACAGCATCCCGAATGGTATTGATAATTGCCAAACTTAGATTCAGTTGACACCCTTGGGTTTGAGAAAACTTTCTTTTAATCCCATTCAGGCATCCTTTTTTAGACTTCTCTACCAAATTTCCACAAGATCCACCATATGCATTACAAGCCCGCAATCGTTCTTCCCGCACAGGTGGTGCTTTTTCTTTAATATAGTCCATATATAAAACCTCCTCTTATCTGCTGCCTACTAATAATCCTATAACATCTTCAATTAAACGTAAGGACCCACTATAGCCTAAATAGGCACGATCCAAAACAACCCGGTTGGATATGGGATAGGATACACTTAAATGCGCAGCTCCTAGGCTATCGGCAAATTCTCTGTCCAAGCTGCTGCCAAAAACGAATGCTGGACTAAAAGCATTAAAATAGCGATTATTATTATTACGCGGCCATGCTTTATTAAAATGTTTGCTCACGTTGGAAGTATCCGTATCAAACACCACTTTGGGAATGACACCGGATGAAAACGTAGTAAATTTCTCTGCGACCAGCTTTTCCTCATCTTCGGAAAGAAGATCTGTAATTACAACTAATTCCGGCAGCCACCCTAAATCATCAGCAATAAATCTTGTTAGTGCTGGAGCATAATTTGCATCTGCAACCACTACGCTATAACGTTGAAAATCCAAATCATTGTAGACATCAGCCAATCGTTCTACATAGCTGTAATAACGGGCTTTTTCTTCTGCTATTACATTTGAAACCAGCAGTTCATCCACCCCTAGCGCTTTGCCTACTGTCTCTAAGAATTCTTTTGTACCAGCAGGTCCAATCGGCAAGTTTGCAACAATATAGGGAACGTCATGAATTTCTTCAAATATTTTCGCCGATTTAACACCATAGACATCGGACACCACAATATTCAAATGAGCTTCACCAGCTTGTTTTAAATTTTCAATGGTTTCTCCTTCACCAAAAAAGGTATTTACTTTATAGCCTAATTTTTGAATTAAATCTTTTAATACATTTAAGTTTCCTTTCCAAAATACATCCTGGATGGGAACCAGACCGAATAGGTTCACAATCTTTTTATTTTTTACTGGCCTTTTTTCCACAAAATCTCTAAATAATGTACTCAGAACAATATCATATCCGGTGTAGGCATTTCCTTTAAATCCCCCTGTTTCAGCGGCAAAAACCGGCTTTCCCTGCTGATTAAATCTTCTAGCGACTGACACTGCATCATCGCCGATAATATCTACCATACACCCTGTAACAACAAAATATAGATCTCCATCAACAATTTCTAAGGTACTAGCAATTTGTTCCTCTAATCGCTCCTCACCACCAAATACAATGTCTCTTTCAAAAACATTGGAACTGGGTAATGCCTGCCCAGCACAATATCCGCTTCCCAAGTAGCCAGCAGCGCCGTTTAATGCATTGCCAAAATTACCGCCGCAGCCAGCAGCTGCATGAATAATTGAAATCGCTCTCGGCAGTGCTTTTAGAGTTGACACCGCCCCTCCCATAGTACATAAATAACGTGGTCTGTCGATAAAATTGCTCATATGCTTGCCTCCATAATCATTACTATCTGCAAATGGTTTGTATTATTAAATTAGAAAATTTTCTAACTTAATAAAAAAAGCAAAGAAAATTTCTTTCTATACAGAAAGAATTTTCTTTGCCTTCGGCATGGTCTGCCGATCAGTCAACTTCATTATAGACTAAATTTCCTTATTATCTAGCTAATATCAATTTTAAAAAATAAAAAAGGCTAAAGTATTTTGCTAGCAGCAAAATACTTTAGCCTTCAGCTTCTCTGATCAGCTAGAATATATAACATTTATTTCATTATACAGCAATTTATTTTCTTGTCAAGAGTTTTACTAGAAAAACTGCATCCATTAAAACACGTAAAACGAATTGAACCACAAAGATGCAAAGTACACAAAGGGATCGATTTATTTTTTGTGTTCTCCTTTGTGTGCCGCAGTAGCGGCATTGTGCTTTTGTGGTTCATAAATTCTTATATTTTTCCACCTACGAAGCCTATCATAGTACAGCTAGAAAAACTCATTCTGTCTTCTTACTGAAAATCTGACAAAACGATCGAATAGATATCTTCAACTAAACGCAGTGCGCCTTGATAGCCAACATAAGAACGATTCAAAGCCAAACGGTCGCTTACTGGCATAGAAACAGATAACTGATATCCATTTACTTCATCAGAAAGTACTCGATCCCATGCACTTCCTAAAATTAACGGTCTGCTGCGAAACTTAATTTTTCGAATATCTTCATGTATGGCACCACCATCGCTGTTAAAAACTACATCTGCAGTAATCCCGTCTGCAAAATTTTTAAACTGGGCAGTTATACTGTCTTGATATTCTTCTGAAACACCATCGGTTATATATTGTTTTTCAGGAAGAAGTCCTAAATCATTAATTAAGAATTTGGAAATTCCCAGTGCATAAAAACTATCTGCAATCGTTATAAAACGCCGAGGAAGCAGCCGAGTCTCAAGTAGAACATCTGCTGATCGTTCAATGTAATAATAATACTCCGCCTCATTCTTCTGGATCACTTTTTCAATTCTTTTTTCTTCTACTCCTGCATTTTGTCCTACGGTTCTTAAAAATTTAGCCGTCTCTGTCGGTCCTATGGGTAATACAGGATAATGCAAGTATGGCGTATTAAATTTTTCTTCCAAGTGCTGAACATTCTTTAGCCCGACCCAGGGAGAAATCAATACATTTAATTGTGCTTTCGGTACTTTTCCAAGAGCTTCCAATCCTTTTTCTGGACCTGGTCCAAAGATAACATTGGGTGTCAGCCCCAACTGGGCAATTAGACTTTCTATTTCTTTTAAATTGCCAACCCAAAAAGGATCCTGATAAGGCACAACAGACCAAATATTAATAAGACCAGGTTCCACGGTATTGGCGGGTTTTAAGTATTGGTCAATAATAGCATCCACTACCAGTTCATGCCCAAATAGATTTGTTCCTTTAAAACCGCCCGTTTCGGCGTAAATAACGGGTTTGCCTTGCTCTTGGAACCGACGAGCTACTTCCCCTGTATCATCGCCAACAATATCGGAGGTACAACCTGTCAATATAACAAATAAATCAGCATCAATGATCTTAAGAGAATTGCCAACAATCTCTTTCAGTCGATCATCACCGCCAAAAATAACTTCTTTCTCACCAATATTGGTACACGGCACTGAATGCCCGCCAACATAACCAGATCCTTGGCATCCATTTTGAAATCCTAAAGCTCCCCAGAGTTTTTGCCCGCAGCCAGGTCCTGCATGAAGTATGGGAACAGCTCTGTCAATAGCCAGCACAGACTGCAGCGCACCAAGAGAACATACATGTCGTACTTGTTCTGAATACTGGCTCATTATACCACCTCATTTTCTAAGAATATAAAGCTATCTTGTGCCATCCACCAATCTGTATAAGGCATTTTTACTCGCGATGATAAATTTTTGGCAAGACTGCGATTTGTAAGAGCGTCACTGAGCCGATAACCAAAATCAATGAGTCCTTGGTAACCAAAAGCACTAAACTCGTCAGCAACCATTACGGAAGGTATTCCCAATTTCGTCGCCCATACGGTAGAGCCGCCATGGCGTGCTACATATAAATCAGGTTTCAATCGATTCAATAAATTAAGTAATTCATAATTTTGCTGATCCCCCACACTAACAGGTATATCGACTTCCTGACTTGCCAATAGTTCTGTAGACGCTGGAGTTTTCCCATTATCATACTGAGGATCAAAATGCCATGTGGCCCCCCATATTACTTTTATCCCAAGTTCTTGAATGGTTCTAATATAATTATGACCAAAGCTAGGCCCCATTCCAACAACAGCTGTATGTCCCTGGAGTTTTTCCCTGATTTCTACTAGATCAGAAGCAATCTTCTCTTTTTCTTCCCGAATATAAGCCTCTACTTCGTCTTCCTTGCCAGTTACTGCACCTAATCCCCGCAACCAACTGTCCATTCCTACGATTCCATGAGGCTGTAAGGTTTTTACATAAGGAACTCCATAATGTTCTTCCAATCCATTGCCGATATAACTGCCTAATGTTCCACAAATACTGATGGTTGCAGCAGACTCAGACATCTTTGATAGTTCTTCCACCGTGCTGTATGGTGCCACAAACACAGGCTCCAAGCCAAACCGTGCAAGAGTTTCAACAATTTGTTTTCGGGCACTGCCGCTAAAATTGATCATATTGACTTTGTTTGTCTTTCGCTGAGGGGGTTTTACAATTTTCGTCAATATTGCATGGAATGCCGCATCAAAACCAGATGCCCATATCTTAGATTTAAATCCTTCACAAAATACAGGTGCTAAGGGAATGGGAATTTCTTCTTCTAATTCATCAAGGACACTCGTAATGTCTTCCCCTATAATTCCTGACACACAAGAAGTTGTCACAAAAATCGCCTTGGGATTAAACCGCCGATATGCTTCTCGTACAGCCTCTTTAAGTTTGACTACAGCACCGAATACAGTATCTTCCTCTACCATATTCGTATTAATCACATTGATATTTCTATGTTTCCAATTTCTAACCTTTTCGCCCCATTTATTTTGTGTATTACTGTAAACACTATCTGCCGCACAACCGATTGGCGCATGAACAACAATAGCAGCATCTACAATTCTCGAAAGATACCCTTGAGCACAACCGGAGCTGCAAGCACTGGACTGGCTAAAGCATCTTTCCTTATTCTTTAAAGAGCAGCTCGATGCTTGAGCAGCAAGTTCTTTGATAGACCCCTGGTATCCAGTCACCGATCCTAAGCGATTTTCCCGAATAGCAACTTCAGAAATGTTTAAATTAATCGACATCAATACTCACCATCCTTAAAATTTCTACTAGATTGCAAAGTTTACTAATTAGTCATTTCAAATTACCCTACCTTATCAACTCTGCACTGTCCGCAATCTCGCACCTGCCGCCGCCCTAATTGGCAACGTTTTCTCATTTCGTTAATTTCTTGTTCACTTACTTGAAGATTTTCTGCAAAGCTGCTTCCAGGAGCAGGAATAAGCGGAATAATGTTAATAATGAAAGCCCCCAGCTCTTTCATTTTTTTTACTACATCTGGAATATGCTGATCGTTAATTCCTTTTAACATGACAATATTGATTTTTATTAATACGCCATGAGCAGCCAGATACTCAATACCTGCTAACTGCTGTTCATAAAGCAGCTGCGCTGCTTCTAAACCTTCATACTTCTGCCCTTCGTAGAGTACAAATTTATAAATTTGCGCACCGATCCGGGGATTGACGGCATTTATGGTAACGGTTACATGATGAATTCCCAACTGAATAATCTCTGGTGCATATTTTGCTAATAATAAGCCATTTGTAGATAAACAAAATACAATGTCCGGATCGATCTTTTGAATTTGTTCTATGGTTTCTTTTGTCTGCTGCCAATCCGCTAAGGCATCTCCCGGACCTGCAATGCCTACCACGCCAAGTTCTGCGATTTTACCTTTTACGCTACGAAAGTTTTCGACGGCAAGAGCAGGAGTCAAGCTTTCACTGGTTACGCCAGGGCGGTTTTCATTGATGCAGTCAAAGCTGCGATTACAATAATTGCACTGTATATTACACGTCGGTGCAACTGGCAAATGCATCACAGCAAACTGTTGATGCACTTCTACAGAATAGCAGGGGTGTTTTTGTGTCTGTTCTAAAATATGAAGAGGAATATTGCTAAAGCAAGGATTTTTCATTGTATCACCTCATTTACTTTTACTGTTTATTTAACTAGCATCAATATCAAATATTTTTCCTGGATTTAGTATGAAATTAGGATCAAAGGCCTTCTTTAAATTCTTCATAAGTTCAAGCTCATCTGGTTGTATTACTGAACGCAAAAAATACTTGCGTTTAAAACCGATTCCATGTTCTCCTGATAATCGCCCACCAAGAGAATAGGTAACAGCGTACAACACCTCTCTGAATTCCTTAAGCTTATTCTCCCATTCCTCTATCGGCACTGTCCCAGGCAAAATACGCAAATGCAGATTGCCATCACCAGCATGCCCTGCTATCCGAAAGTCAAATTGGAAAGAAGTGGCTAATGATTCTAAGTTTTGAATAAACGGGGTAATAAGATCTACTGGTACAACTAGATCTTCTGATGCTCCTATAGGCTCATCTACTTCAAGTGCCTTCCCCCACTGTCTGCGCCCTCGCCAGATAGCTTCCCCTTCTATTGACCTGATATCCAGACAATTGTGTAAACTGCAAAGTTCTTTTAAGTATAGTTCTTTGAATCTTACATCTTCTTGGTTTTGGGCCTCTAACTGAATTAGCAAAACATCTCCAATGTCACCATAAAAGATTTTTGTCTTTTGATAGTTTTCAATCGCTATCACAGTATGCCGATCCATCAATTCAAGAGAAGTCGTATCCAACGCATTTTTTTCTGCTAGTAATGCTTCCACCAAAGTAACAGCTGCAGCTAGATTTGGGAATATCGCTAAGAAGTTTGGCAATAAAGGGGCAAGCTTTTGTAATTTAAGTGTAATTTTGGTAATAATACCTAGCGTTCCTTCTGATCCGGCAATCAGTTTAATTAAGCTGTATCCAGTAGAGTTCTTTTTCAACCGCCCTCCCAGAGTAAGAATTTTCCCTTGCGGAGTCACGATCTCCAACTCGTAGATTTGATCAGCGGTCACGCCATACTTAACCGCTTTATTTCCTCCAGCATTAGTAGCAACATTTCCTGCAATTACACAATCGTCGCTGCTGCAAGGATCTCCAGCATATAATAGACCATGTCTTTTCGCTTCATTTTGAATATCTAAAGTCCGCACAGCAGCTTCCACGATCATATATTTTGCTGCAATATCTACATGGATAATGCGATTCATACGAACTAAATCAAGGAGGATGCCCCCCTTTAACGCCACAGCACCTCCCGCAAGACCGCTTCCTCCTCCTCTAGGCGTAACTGGTATTAAATGTTTATTCGCTAATTTCATTATTTCAGCCACTTCTTGGGAGCTTCCTGGCAGAACCACGAGTTCAGGGTAACGTAAGATATCTTTCCTTGTACCCGCATCATAAGCATAATGATCCAAAATTGCCGCTCCTGATAATACATGCTCTACACCAACAATAATCTGTAATTTAACAATTATATTCGATGTTACTTTTTTATAATTAGACATTTTAATCCCAACCTCCTAAAGCAGTTCTCATGTCTATCCAGCAAGCCTTCTTCATATGCCCGCTCCATCAACTCCTTCAAATTCATGAATGCGTCTTTTTTCTGTTTTCTCCAAATGATCCACTTGCCCATTATCTAAACGAATGATCAGCTGACCATAACGAATATCTTGCAGCTCTGTTAATATTCGTACGCAAAGAGGATGTTTCTCTTTAGGCTTCTCAATTTTCACGTAACTTCCCTGACGGCTCTTGGCTGTAATCGTAAATCTTTCTGTTTTCTCCATTTTAACAACATATCCATCTTGTACTGATACGATCAAAAATCCACTATAAGCAGTGTGTAAAAAATAATTAATAATTTCTAATACTTGAATTGGCTGAGATTCGGTAGAATTAGGTTCCTTTTTAAGGTATTTCGGCATACAGATCCCTCCTAATTTTAAGTGCGATTTTGTTATATTACATAAAATAAAAAAGGCAAAGAACGTTCCTGAAAGGAAACTTCTTTGCCTTTAGGTTTCACCTAATCAGCACTATGAGCTACGAGTACAGCTGGAGAAAAAGAATTGTCATTTAAACACAAATTTATCCGTATTAACATTTCTCTTTTAACGATTTACGATAATGGCACTAATCAGATCCTCAATCAGCCGCAAACCGCCCTGGTAGCCAGTATAACCTCGGTCAATTACGGCTCTATTGGATACAGGAAAACTGATACTTAAATGAGCAGCACCTAACTCTTGTGCCAATGGCCGATCTAATGAGCTGCCAACAACAAATGCAGGTGATAATGCATTTACATATTTTCCATATCGCGTTTGGCTGCCTTCCCAATGTTCT
Organism: Pelosinus fermentans DSM 17108; assembly: GCF_000271485.2. NCBI lineage: Bacteria > Bacillati > Bacillota > Negativicutes > Selenomonadales > Sporomusaceae > Pelosinus > Pelosinus fermentans. Next base: position 2,090,046 of record NZ_AKVN02000001.1, on the reverse strand, counting down.
TTAATACTTTTTGCAATATCTGTTGAATCACCTTTGAAAATAATTTTAGGTATACGTCCTGATTTCAGACTCGATAATCGATTTACGATGCGCTCTTGTTGCTCCTCCATTAATGTATCCGTAATGATGATTACTTGTGGGAGCCATCCGAAATCATTTTCAAGAAAGGCAGTAATGGCCGTTGCATAATTAGAGTCTCCCACTACAGCTGCATATCGCTGCAAATCCATATCATTGTAGCAATCAGTAAGGGGTTCAAGCAGTTTATAATAGCGTTGATTTTCAGTAGTAATAACCGCTTCAATCCCGGCTACAACAAAGATAATCATGGGCTTATAATGTTCATCAATTTCACGAATGGCAGCTTCTAATTTCTCTTCGCCCCCACAGATTACATCGCTCTCATTTAAAGCCGTCGAAAGCCATGTACCATCTTTAATCACACCCCAGCGGTGATTATTTCCAGCTCGAACCCCTATATTTCCACCATGAGAAGAAGATCCACACCCCACCGCTCCATGCATCAGCACAACACTATTCGGTATGCTGTTCATCATCCCTAAGGCTGGCAGCAGTAAGCAGATATTATTTTGGGTAAATGTCCTCTCTCCATCTGGTACACAACATCTCATTTTCCGATTCGTCATATCCGACAAGGTCCCACCGCTGGCAATGCATGCATTTAAGCGTTGTTCCCGCTTTGGCGCTTCTTTCTGCAAAAAGTAACTCATCACGTATCCTCCTCTTCCTAACCATTGTTAAAAGTTTTATGACCCACCAGCAAATCTAAGATGCAAATACAAGAAAAATACTGCTTGAATCAAATCTTTCTATTTGAAAAAGACTGAAGGCAAAGAAAATAATCCATTTTCTTTGCCTTCAGTCTCCTGATCAGCCACACGATACTAATTTTTGGTTCTACTCTAACATAAAACTTTCCAATAGTCAATTTTTTTATCTAAGAACTAAACCGCTTTAAGACTTCCATCTACTGCTAGAAATAGAAGCCGCTACATGCGATGAAGAAATTCATTTGCTAAACTGCTAATGCCAGGATTACCATGTTCTGTAGTCTTTACCAGGCACTCCCTAAATATAGGAAGAATCCATTCCTTTTGCATAGCCAGTTTATGAAGAGACTCGATGGAGTTCTTAGCAGTATCTTCATCTTCTTGTGTCTCAATCCATTGGCTAAGCAAAACAACCACTTGCTTCATTTCCCATTCATCCCACATCATGCGCCCATAGAGCACTGCAACTTGCCTGCGTACTCCAGGCTGATTGATCCTCGAGAATTCATTGAGTAATACTCTTCTATAAGGTGTCAAAAATAAAGGACGAACACGTGTCACCTTTTCTACCATAGATGCAGCTTGCATCTGAATACAGGGATCTTCGTGCAATACCCCCCGCATGATTTCACTCAAAATGAGAGGATCGCTAGCCGCAGCCTCCAATAATTTTTCTACAAGGTTACGTGCCTCTTCGCTATCCTCGGCTACAATTTCCCATGGTATTAACAAAACTAATTTCCTCCTTAAAAGTGGCTTTCTGCTTCTTTACAATCATACCTGCAAAATCTTAGTTAGTATGTTTACTATCTTCAAATAACAATGTAGAATAATGAAAGAAGAAGTTTGAATGGATATAATGAGGATTCATATCATCATTTCTTGTACTATTCGCAAATGAGACAGAAGTATCCTGCATACCTCATCTCCTACCCTATATTTTTTTAGAATGGCTATCAGCTAGACGATACTCATGAATAGGCAGACAGGCTGCTTCCTTACAAAAACTCATGTATACAAGATGAAGATAAACAGGTATACTAGTACAGCATCATCCCTAGACTTGTGAATATTATCGAGAACATTGCACCTGCACCATTGGGGTTTATACTATAAAATACATAGGAGAATTGAACTCATGACCTTTCGCAGGAAAAAAACATATGAAGATATTTATAAATGGCATCGTCATAATAATGGTACCTGTTTTTATTGCTATGAGGATAAACCTGTAGCAGTTGCTTTTGTGGGAGCTAAAGGTATTTGCCAAGATTGTCTGGATCATTTTAAAGCAGGACATGTCGGTACAGATCGCCATGCTATTGCCCATCTAACCAAAAACCTTCCAAATCACGAGGCAACCGTCGAATGGCTACAAAAACATGGCGTGAAGCTAGCACCTACAGGCTATCGAAATAACGCCTACTGTTATATGGCAATTAACAACCTAGGAACTTTCAATCATTATCATGAGATTATCTATGGCAACATTGAACTTAGCACCGTAAGCAGCGATGCAGCAAAAAGAATATTCGATAGCTATAATGATATAGAAATATATAAGGATGGCAGTATTCGTATCATTTATTAATAAAAGAACCCTTACTAGAAAGGAGAATTCATATTATGGAATCAAACCAGGACAAAAAAGCAGAGTCTCTTGTATTGTGTGAAGCATCTCTGATTGAGGATATGAAATTAGCAGTTGATGCTGAAATGTTACCTACCCAATTTACCATATCAGATATAAAAAAATGGATGGCAGAAGATCAAATCCAAAGACCAGATGGTACACTCTATCCTGAAATAACAACTGAGTTGTTGTATAACTACGCTAGACACACACCAATAACAAAAAAACGAAAGCAGAAAGTTCTTTATGTTAATTCTACTTCCAGCCTTTTTTCCTTTAATCCCTTTTGATATAAACTGTAATACATACAATCAATAAAAAACAAAGTGGCTGCCAATCGGTAGTCACTTTGTTTTTTCATGGCAAACGTTTATAAATTACTTCGTGTTCTCCTATCCTTCGTGTCTTCGCGTTCAAAAGGTCTTCTCTTAAAAGGACGCGGAGCGTTTTTCTTAGGTTTTGGAAATATATTTTCGAATATCTACTGCAACCGCCGAGACAATAATGAGACCTTTTATAATAAGCTGCCAATAAGGGTTCATTCCAACAAAGGTTAAACCATAGTTAATAACAGTAAAAATCACAACTCCTACCAGTATACCTGGCACTGTGCCAATACCGCCAGTTGTAGAAACACCACCTACGACACAAGCAGCAATGGCATCTAATTCATACATGTTACCATAATTGTTAGTCGCGCCACCTGTTCTTGCAGCCTCCAATACACCAGCAAAGCCATAAAGCGCCCCGGCAATTGCATAGATCATAATCAAATTAAGACCAACATTAATTCCTGAAACTTTGGCAGCATTGATATTACCGCCAATAGCATACATATTTTTACCTAGCTTTGTTTTGTTAAAGATTACCCAAACTACAAACGATACGATCAGGGCTATCAGTACTATATAGGGAATCGAATAGGGACCAGTACCAATTGATCCCGAGCCGATGATTGTAAAGTCAGGCCGTAGACCACCAATTGGCTGTGATTCATTAGGCTTCATATCAAAGTAAATCGAATTTACGCCATAAACCATAACGTAAGTACCCAATGTTGCAATAAACGGTGGTACACTAAATTTAGCCACAATCCATCCATTGAGTATACCTACAATCAGACCACCAATAACAGCCACGAGAATCGGGATCCAGATTGGCAAATCAGGCAGGTTTGGAAAAAACCGTCGCGAGTAATCTGCGATTTGCAGCATAGAACCGGATAATACAGCAGCCAAACCTACAACACGTCCGGCAGAAAGATCAACGCCTGCTGTTATCAATACAAAGCCAGCACCGAGAGCAATAATTACCCGAGTGGAAGACTGCATTAAAATATCACGCAGGGTATTAATTGATAAAAAATTTGAATTATAGATGGCAATTGCTATGATAAGAACGATTAGGACACCATAGATTGCATATTGCAAAAAGAATTCATTCAATTTTTTCGTATCAAAGTTCATTTTTTAACCTCCTTTTTCACGCCAAATATAAGGTTGCATGGCGCATGATTTCTCGCTCAGTAGCATTCTTTTGATCCAATATGCCCGTAAGTCGTCCCTCACACATTACCATGATTCGATCCGACATCCCTAAGATTTCAGGCATTTCAGAAGATATCATGATGATACTTTTCCCTTGCTTGGCAAGCTCTGTAATAATCGTGTAAATTTCAAATTTTGCACCAACGTCAATACCACGGGTTGGCTCATCAAGCAGCAATATATCCGGATCAGTAAGCAACCATCGTCCGATTAAAACTTTTTGCTGATTCCCCCCGGACAGATTCTTTATCAGCTCCTTGATCGAAGGTGTTTTTATTCTAAGTTTCTCAATACTCTTTGCTGTATCTTCTTTCATCTTTTTCTCGTTTAGAAAGAAATACGAAGTTTGATACGCATTCAGATCAGCAATCGCTGTATTTTCCACGATCGATAAAACCGGAAAGATTCCTGTAACACGTCGTTCTTCCGTAAGTAAAGCAATTTTATATTTCTTGGCATCTGCCGGCGACTTAATTTTAACCTCTTTTCCATTCAAAATAAATTTGCCTTCTGCTATAGTACGCAATCCAAAAATTGCTTCTACCAGCTCCGTACGTTGGGCACCTACAAGTCCGCTGATTCCAAGTACTTCGCCTTTTCGCAGATCAAAGGTAATTTTTTTAAAGGACCGGGGATTAGGTGACGTAAGATTTTCTACCCGCAGCACCACTTCACCAGGTACATTACTGCGCTCTGGAAAGCGCTGGGTAAGATCACGTCCAACCATCTTAGAAATAATTAAGTCAGTAGTCAGCTCCGAAGCATTCCAGGTACCAATATATTTACCATCCCGCATAATTGTAACGTCATCTGATATTTGGAGAATTTCTTCCATTTTATGAGATATATAAATGATCGAAACTCCTCTTTTTCGTAAGTCACGTATAATCTTAAATAACTGTTCCACCTCATTGCCAGTCAACGAAGATGTTGGTTCATCCATCACGATGATTTTCGCATTAAAGGATACAGCTTTAGCAATTTCAATAGACTGCACTTTCGATACTGATAGAGTTTTAACCAGCGCATTAGGATCAATATCAATTTCCAATTGTTGAAATAAAGCAGTAGTATCAGCATACATTTTTTTATGGTCTACAAATTGAAAAGGACCAAAACCAGTCATAGGAAAACGTCCTAACCATACATTTTCCATCACATCTCGATGAGGAACAGGATGCAATTCCTGATGAATCATGGATATACCATAATTCAATGCATCTTTAGAATTATGTATTTCTAGCTTTTGCTGGTTTAAGATAATTTCACCAGCATCTTGTTTATAAATTCCAAAAAGGCATTTCATTAACGTTGATTTTCCTGCACCGTTTTCTCCCATGAGAGCGTGTACAGTACCAGGCCTAACCTTAAGCGTTACATCGTCAAGAGCTTTAACACCCGGAAATTCTTTAGAGATGTTATTCATTTCAAGTAAAAATTCAAGTTCTGTCATTATTGAGCGCCTCTCTTTCTCTCAAAGGCATTTTACTATCCCTTAGTAATCAAAATGGCAAGGGTACGATCCGAGATGCATTAACCCTTGCCATTTTAAAAAGTTTGATCCCAAAAAAGAAATTTACTTAGCTTCGTTCATGTTTTCTTTCGTAATCTTTTTATAATCAATCCAGACATACTTGCCATCTGTAATCGTATACCCGGTGTTTTCCTTACTAGGAGTCTGACCTTGAGCCAATACATCAGTAAGATTAAAAGTAGCTTTTCCCTGATTATTAGCATCATTTAAAACGGTACCATAAAGTGTACCTTCTTCCAAAGCCTTTAATGCAGGAGCAGTAGCATCAACACCAACTACAGGCATGAATTTACCATCTTTAAAATACCCTTTAGCTTTTAATGCTTCGATAGCGCCTAAAGCCATATCATCATTATTTGCAAGCACAACATCAATTTTGTCCCCATGCGCTGCTAAGAATGCCGCCATTTTTTCTTGACCTTTTACACGATCCCACATGGCAGTATCTTCAGCTACTTTTTCAACTTTTAAACCTGCATCTTCAATTGCTTTAATAGCAAATTTAGTACGCATTTCAGCATCTTGATGACCTGGCTCACCTTTTAACATAACATAACGGATAACCCCATCTTTGGTAGGATGAGCTTTAAAGTAGTCTACTACTAATTGACCTTCCATAATTCCGGATTGCTCAGCCTTGGCTCCCACATAATATACCTTATCCCACTTTTTCATATCTTCTGGCAAAGGTTCACGGTTTAAGAATACTACAGGAATATTCGCAGCTTTTGCTTTATCAATAATTACACCTGCCGCATTGCGATCAACTGGATTAATGGCAAGAGCTTTTGCTTTTTTGTTAATAAATAAATCAACTTTATCGTTCTGAGTTGGCTGGGAGTTCTGACTGTCAACGATTTCCAATTGGGCCTTACCTTCAGCAGCCTTGGAAATGGCACTTCGTACACCACTCATAAATGTGTCATCAAATTTATAGATTGCGACACCAATTAAATTTTTACCACCTTTGTCTGCATCTGCTGCAGGTGGCGTTGAGCTCGAACATCCAGCTACCAATGCCCCAGCTAAGAGCGTTGCCATCATAAGTCCCTTCCAGTTTTTTTTCATAGTTTAACCCTCCTCCAATAATTTAGTGTGGATATTACAGATTATAAAACCCAGAATACGTACTCTTGGTCTTATAATAGTGCCACCATTAGAAATTACCGCTGACCCAGCCATATTGATTCTGTGATTTCAGCAAATACAATATCAGCTGCACCTTTTAGTGTATTTTCTGTTGTCGTAGTTAAAAAACTAATTTCTAAAACATTGCTAGAACTTTCAAAAGATCGATCTTCAACGGTTTGTCTAACTATATCTTCAATATATTGACGTCCTCTCACTATACCTCCGCCAATTATAAGAATTTCAGGATTAAAAGTATTAACAAGATTTGCAATGCCAATGCCCAAATATCTTGCTACCTGTCCTAACATACGAATCGCTAACTCATCACCAGCATCTGCGGCCTTATAAATAACCTCGGGAGCCAAATCTTTCAACTCGCCCTTTACCATGTCGTAAATAATAGAGCTTTGCCCTTCCTTAATCGCTTTCGCTACTGCATCGACTAACGCATTCTCTGAAGCTAAAGCTTCTAAACACCCGTAATTCCCACAACTGCATATAGGACCCGCAACGTCAATTGTCGTATGACCCACTTCACCGGCACTATCATTGACACCGCGATAAAGACTGCCATTAAAGATAATACCGCCGCCAATACCATGACTAACTTTTAATAAAATCATACTTTCGGCATCTTTTACTGATCCATAATAATATTCACCATTGCTTAATGCTTTCACATCATTTTCAATAAAAGCAGGTAAGCCAATATGTTCCTCTATAATCCCTTTTAAAGGTGTGTTCCGCCAGCCAATATTAGGCACAAATACAGCAATTCCATCTTTTCTTCTCACTGGACCGCGAACCACAACTCCTACGGCAAGCACAGGAACAACAGCTCTTTTACGACAATCGCTAATAATATCCAGCAACATCCTTAAAATTTCATCTTCTTTTTTGCCTTTTATATTTCTACTGTCTTCTAATTGACATTGAAACTCAGGGTTTATCACATATCCAATCATTTTTTCAGAGCGAATATATACAATAATAACAGTAGCCAAAAGACTATTAATTTTTAATAATAATGGACGACGCCCACCACTGGACTCCCCAATTCGATCTTCCGCTATCAAACCCAATTCTAGTAACTTTGTTGTAATATTAGTAACCGTCGGCGGAGTTAAACCTGTCATTTTGGAAATTTCCACCCTGGATATGGGTCCCTGGCGTCGAATCACATTCAACGTTAATGCATCATTACTGCTTCCTAATTTAAAACTATTTGCTATAATATTTTCCACTCTATCCCCTACCCTTTAGTGGCGCACACCATTAAAATTCTTATGATCCAAGAGTGTAGCACAATGTTTAAATCATTTCAGTTTATTGCCAACACTCCCCTGATTTAACATTTATGCAACTTCCTGCTCTTATCACCGGCAATATTTTTTCACAATTAGGAATATTGAGAAATCCTTTGCGTAGTCACTATCAATATCCAATCTTACCCAGAGCAGGCAATGGCTTTTACACCATCTGAAATTCTTGCCACATAAAAGTCCGGTTTCAAACCTGTCTTTTGTTCATATTCCTGATTTACTGTCACTGTGAATGCTTCTAATTGATCAGTTGCAACCAATGCAATAGCACAACCGCCAAATCCAGCTCCTGTCATACGTGCACCAATACACCCAGCCCTCTTAAGAGCACATTCAACGATTGTATCTAATTCTAAACCTGTTACTTCATAATCATTCTTTAAAGATATATGAGACTGAGTCATAAGATTCGCAAAACCTATAATATCCCCTTGGCTTAGAAGTTCAACGGCTAATAAGACTCGACGGTTTTCCGAAATGACATGACGCGCCCTACGCTGCAATACATCATCTTTCACATATTTTTCTACATCCTCAAAAGATACTTGACAAAGACTCACCACTTGACGATGCTCTCGTATAATCCCTAAAACTGTTTCGCATTCGCTTCGGCGTTGATTATATTTTGAATCTGCTAATTCTCGTTTCTTATTGGTATTCATAATAACTAAACTATATTCTCCTAATACAAAAGGGGTATATTTATATTGTAGAGTATCACAATCCAGTAATATAGCATGGTCTTGCTTTCCCATCGCCACTGAAAATTGATCCATAATTCCACAATTAACTCCCATAAATCGATTTTCTACCTGTTGGCAGAACTTCGCCAATTCAACCTTATCTATAGTGGTTTCTCCGCCAGCATAACGTAGCATAAAGGCTATTAGCACTAGGAGAGCTGCAGAAGAAGAAAGACCTGCTCCATCAGGAAGGTTACCTGAAACCAGAATATCACACCCTTTTAGCGAATATCCATCATCCAGTAATTGCTTAATTACGCCTTTAGGATAATTAGCCCAACGGTCTTCTTCATTAAATGCAATGGGCTTTTTTAGATCAACAGAGACCTCCAGCGATGTATTTGTGGATTTCAGCTGAATTAGGTTGTCTGAACGAAAACGTAGTGCACCATAAATCCCTAACGATAAGGCTGCTGGAAATACATAACCACCATTATAATCAATATGCTCACCAATTAAGTTCACTCTGCCAGGTGAGAAAAAGCAATGCTTTGACTGATTGCTACTACTTCCATATTCTTTGTGAAATCTATCCTTAAATTGAAGAATATTTATGACTAACCCCTCCTAATGAATAGATTGTGTTCTCGTAAAACAGATCTATATGGTTACAAGCAAAGAACGAGAATACGCTGTATATCTCTTAAGGAAAATAAATCGTCTCTCTATGGATGATCACAATACTTTTTTAAACGTTTTATTAAGTCAAATACTGTATTCGCTATTTTTTGGTAAATTCCTTTTCCATTGCCGTATTTTTCAGTTTTTTCCGATAACTTTTTTATAAATAAAAATAACTTAACAAAATGCTAAGTTATTTTTACAATTCACTTTATTACTTGTGTCTGGTAATTCTAAAACACAACTCATCCACAAGCTAATGGATTTTAATCAACATCAAGGAAACATCATCAATTACTTTTTCATCCGTAATTCCTGCAAATAACCGTAACACGACATTAAAGAACTCTTCCGGGTTCTCTTGAATGATATGCTTATAGTTCATAAAACAACCGCTTAAATCCTGATAATTCATTTCCATATCATATTGTTCCCGGGTATTAAATAATCCATCTGTATAAAGAAAAATAATATCTTCTGTACTAATTTTAATCTTATGGGAATTATATTCTGCCTTCTCCACAAGGCCGACAGGCTTATCCTTTGAATAGAGTACATGTACGTGATTTGTTTCATGTGTATAAACCATAGGATGGCTATGGCCAGCATTAGCAAATGCAAGAACATTGCCTTGCCTTTTGCCCACAACAGCAGTAAAAGAATAATCCCCTTGCATCATAGAATAGAAAGTAGCATTCATATGACGCAAAACTTCTGCTGGACAAGATAAGTACTTAATCGAATTCGTAAAATCCACTTTAATCATCGAGGCAATCATGGCTGCCGCTACCCCATGGCTTGATACATCAGCCATAATAAACCAGATACTTTCTTCATATTGTACACACTCATAAAAGTTTCCACCAATTTCATCACAAGAAAGATACTTACCATACATATCAGCCAGTGGCCCTTTTTTTGAGGTTGCTATTAATGTTTGCTGCAAAACATTTGCCAGCATTAATTCTAACTTCATCTTTTCATGCATACGCAGTAACGCTTTGCGCTGAACATAACTGTCCAGTGCATTTTTAACTTTTACCGGAACGACAAATTGGATTTGCTCCAATGTCAGGGGTTTGGAAAAATAATCATAAGCACCTAATTCTAATGCTTGATTTACGCTATCTATATTATCCATTCCTGAATAGACAATAATTGGAATATCTTTATATTTATCATCAGCTTTTAATTCTCTAAGTACATCAAATCCATCTTTTCCTGGCATCATTAAATCTAATATGATCAAATCAATATCATTATCTTCAACTTCTTTAATCGCTTGAAATCCATCTTCCGCATCATAGAATTCAATCTGCTGCATATCTTTTAATACTGCTTTAATTTGCTTTCGATTGAAAGTCAGATCATCAACGATTAAAATACTATTTTTCACCAAACCACCTCCTAGAATAATAACTCCGTTTCCTTTGTTCAATCCCACGCTATCTATGTGTATCTTTTCTACCTTCTTGTAAATATTCCTTCCACATAAATAAATGCTCTAGTGCTTAGTTTTTACGATTGAAATCCTTCAAATCCTAAAAAGATGCCCAGTACCCTTTGAATTAGATTGAAGTAAAGCATTATACCAATGATAATAAGCATTACACCTGATAGTCCCTGTAAATACGGCAGCCATTTCATAACGACTTTGATCCGGAAAAAATAGTTTTTAAAGAACAAAGCCATTAATAAAAAAGGTACTGAAAATCCTAATGAATAGACAAACAGCAAGAAGGCCCCCTGACTAAGGGTGATGGTGGTACTTGCATATACTAAAATAGAAGCTAGAATTGGACCCGTGCAGGGAGTCCAGCCTGCCGTAAAAGCCACCCCCAAAATAAATGCGCCAATCGGCCCCTGAAAGGTATGTTGTAATAACGGGCGATATTCCCGTTCTAACCATTCTAACTTTACAATTCCTAATAAATGAATTCCCATAATCACCATGAAGATTGCACCGATTTGGCGAATCGCGTCTTGATAATCCAGAAACAGCTGTCCAAAATAAGACGCCGTAGCACCCATCATTATAAATACCAGGCTAAGTCCACTTAGAAAACAACTTATGCGCAGCAAAAACGGCCATGTGTTAACAAGATTATCATCCTGCAATTTCCCGGATTCTGCTCCTGTCAGAAATGCCATATACGTAGGCAGTAAAGGTAGTACGCAAGGAGATAAAAAAGAAATGGTACCAGCAATAAAAGCTGTTACTAAAGTAACTTCATTATAATCCATGTCATCCCCTACAAACTGTTTATGATGCCATCTAGCTGATTCATGGTCATCGCCCCAGATTGCCGATGTTTTATAATACCGTTTTTATCCACTATGATCGTAGTGGGGATTGCAGTAATTTGAAATTGTTTAGCAACCATGCCGTCTTTATCTAATAGGACGGGCATGGTATAATTATGCTTATTCATAAAACCCCTTACATTTTCTTGAGATTCTTGCAAATTAACAGCATAAAATTGCACCTTTTGCTGATTTTTCTTAGCAAACTTCTCTAATTCAGGCATTTCTTCTAAACAAGGCGGACACCAGGTAGCCCAGAAATTTATGACAGTAATCCTGCCGGTTTTCCCAACAGTAACTTGATTGCCTGCCAAGCTGTCAAGAGTAAAAGATGGTGAATTCTTTCCCACTTTTACATCAATCTTTTCATCTGGTGCCTGTGGTTGTGGTGTTGGCTCTTTCTCGGAGAACCCAACATACCAAACTCCTGCAAAGACTAAAAGTACCAGCAACGTAATAAACAGTTTTTTTCTCATCGCATCTGCCTCATCTCATTAATATTATTTTATGATGTGTTTAATAACCAAATTTTGTTATACTATAGACACAAGTTGAATGTACAAAATAGAACCACATTAGGAGGACTTTATGCACCAATATCTTTTTTTTATCGGCGACTTCCCAATTCGGGCCTATGGCTTAATACTTAGTTTAAGCATTATTCTTGCAACAGGCACAGCATATTTTTTAGCAAAACAAGATGGCCGCTGGCATGAACATGTTGTGGATATAGGAATTTATGGCGGTTTATCTGGAATTGTGGGTGCCCGCTTATGGGATGTCTTTTTCTTTGATTGGGATTATTACCAGCATCATCTATTAGAAATCCCTTTTGTTTGGCAAGGTGGAATGGCGATACAAGGCGGCATCCTTTTCGGTTTCCTTGCTGGATATATTTATACGAAACGTCATCACATTGATACCTGGGCCTTTGCTGATATTGTAGCACCAGCCATTATCATGGGGCAATCCATTGGGCGCATGGCAAATTTATTAAATGGCGATGCTTTTGGGCATCCTACGGGTGGTCCTTTTGGTATTATCTATCCTGCAACAACCTTGGCTTATCAAGTCTATGGAGATAAGCCTCTTTGGCCAGCTGAAATTTGGGAAGGACAAATTGACATCATCATTTTCGTCCTATTACTACTCTTTCGCACTACCAACCATGCTAAAGGTCAAGTGTTTATTCTCTATGCCATTTTATACTCTATCGCTCGTTTTTTCTTAGAATTTTTGCGAGGTGACTATAGCACAGCACTGCTTCTAGGCTTAAAATCTGCTCAGTTAACCAGCCTTGTCATAATCATTATTGGCAGTATCTTTTTTGTGTGGTGCGGTTTAAAACAAAAATCACAACCTCCGGAACCTAAAAAGCAAAAGAAAAGAAAATGATTATCACTTATAGTATAACATTTAGATCATTTCTCAATCTACTAAATATACAAATTTTAAAAAATACAGCCTCAAAACCGAAAGGTTTGAGACTGTATTTTTTACTTTTCGTAGACGGCAATTACTTCAATTTCCACACTTACATCACGGGGCAATCTAGCAACTTGCACGCAAGCTCGAGCTGGTGGCTCCGTTTTAAAATACTCTGCGTAAACTTTATTCATGGCAGCAAAATCTTCCATATCTTTTAAAAATACACTTGTTTTTACTACATGTTCAAAGCGCAGTCCTTCTTTTTCTAAAATTGCCTTAAGATTGTTTAGTACCTGATAAGTTTGTGATTCAATTCCACCATAAACAATCTGTCCTGTCATCGGATCTAAAGGTATCTGTCCCGAAACAAATAAAAATCCATTGGCCTTAATTGCCTGAGAATAAGGTCCAATCGCTTGGGGAGCAAAATCAGTATTAACTACAGCCTTCATATTCATTCTCCTTTAATTTTTGACTTTAATATCTTATTATTTTCGTTGTGAAGAAAAAAACTCCTGTAAATTCAGATTAAAAAATTACTTTTATATAGATTTCAAAATTACAACATCCGCAGCATATATAGATTGTATGTACTATGATTCCACTTTGGCAAATAGCTTATTGGCTAGAAGAATTCCTGTAGGTGATACAGCCAGCCCGCCTTGAGCGGTTTCTTTCAAGGTACAAGACATTGCATTCCCAACTGCAGCCATAGCATCAATTACTTCATCAACAGGTATGACACTGCAAATTCCAGCTAATGCCATTTCAGCAGCTACCATCGCTTGAGCAGCGGCCCCTGCATTACGTTTTACACAAGGTACCTCCACTAATCCGGCTACCGGATCACAAACTAATCCCAACATATTTTTTAAGGTAATCGCGACTGCTTGCCCTACTTGCTCAGGACTGCCTCCGTATAGTTCTACAGCTGCACCAGCTGCCATAGCGGCAGCTGAGCCGCACTCAGCCTGACAGCCACCAGCCGCGCCCGACAAAGAAGCTCTGGAGGCAATCACCATGCCAATAGCACCTGCTACTATCAAAGCTTTCCCAAGCTCGTCCATGGAAGAACCACGAGCTTCGGACAAGGAAAATAAAACAGCCGGCAAAGTACCACTGGCGCCTGCCGTAGGAGCAGCCACAATACGCCCCATGGACGCATTCGCTTCTCCTACAGCCAAAGCAATCATTATGGCTTTAGACATCACACTGCCTACAACACTCTTAGCAGCGGACTCGGCCCTGTAAGTCTCTATTTTTTTTCCATTACCACCAACCAGTCCCCCCATAGAAGTAATACCTGTAAGGCCAATCACAACCGACTGCTCCATTACATGTAACATTTCCTCCATACGCTCTAGTAAGACTCTTTTGTCCATCTCTAACTCTTTTGCTTGGAATTCTATACAAAAATCACCAAAACTTTTATTTTCTGTTTCTGCTAGATCAATCCATTCTTGCAAAGATAACTTTTCTTCCATACTTTTTCACCTCATCACTTTACCATCTTATACTAACTGAATACGGCGCACTGATTGTATATGAGGCAACTTTCCAATGACCTCAAATGCTGCATCATCAATTGGTTGATCAGTCTCAACAATCATAGCCGCTAAACCACCTTTTTGTTTACGAAATACCTTCATCTGCGCAACATTCACACCTTGTGTAGATAAAATACTTGTAACTAAGGCAATGGCACCAGGACGATCGCGGTGCATTGTCAAAATGGCTGGGAAGTCACCACTAAATTCTACAGGAAAATCATCTATATTCGTAACCACAACACGACCCCCACCAATCGAGGCCCCCGTTACTGTGCACTTATTTCCATTCACACCCGTCATCCAGAACCGAACAGAATTAGGATGAGACAGATCACCTAGGTTAATAGTGGTAAAAGAGATCTCAATTTCTGCCTCTTTTGCTGAATCGAAAGATTTAGGAATACGGCTATCATCCGTTGCCCATCCCTGCAGACCTGCTGACAGAGCCAAATCGGTACCATGCCCTCGATACGTTTGGGCAAAAGAACCATGCAAGCCAATCACTGCCTCTTTCACGCCTTCGCCTAAAATTGCTAATGCTAAATTTCCTAAACGCACTGCGCCAGCTGTATGGGAGCTGGAAGGACCAATCATGACTGGACCAATTACATCAAAAATATTCATTTAAAATTTCATCTCCTTCAAGATGCATGTAACTTAAAACTCCTGAATATACTCACCTGCTCATCTATTATCATATTAACATGTTTACTCTCCGCGGACAATAACACTTATAACCGGATTGTATGCAATATGCTATTAGCGTTCCTCCAAGCAACATACTTTTGCCTGCAATCGCCTTAACCAGTTACCCTTTGATCAATCAATCATGTAATTAGGTTTACGTGTTTTTTTTTATATGTTACAGTATAAGCAAGAACTTCTATACTTTAAAATAGGGGGTGTCATTATAAATAAGATCCGTATTATTTTAGCTGATGATCACGCTGTTTTACGTTCAGGATTAAAGTCTCTGCTCAATAGTGATCCTCAATTTGAAGTAGTAGGAGAAGCAGAAAATGGCATTGAAGCGATCTCCTTGGTCAAATCTCTTGCTCCTGATGTTCTAATACTTGACTTGTCAATGCCAGATATGAATGGTATTGATTGTATTAAAGAAATTCGCTCCCGAGGACTAACATGTCCGATTCTGGTTTTAAGTATGTACGATGATGAAGAATATATTAAGGAAGTCATGCGTTCCGGAGCCAATAGCTATGTCTTAAAAAAGTCAGCAGATACAGAATTAATCGAAAGTATTATTAAGATCCATAAAGGTAAACGTTATTTAAGTGAAAAACTCTCCCAATCCTTATTGAATAATTTACTTTATACCGACTCTGATACGTATGATCTGCAGCATCCATATAAAGTGCTCAGTGTACGTGAGCGTGAAGTGCTTCGCTTTCTGGCTCTTGGACACACGAACAGCGAAATTGCCAATACTCTTTCTCTTAGTCCCAAAACCATTGACACCTATCGTTCACGTATCATGAATAAATTAAATATCCATAAGAAATCTGATTTAGTGAATTATGCAATTCAATATAAATTAATAACAATTTAATCTGCCATCATCCTGTAGGGTTATATCCTACAGTAGTGTAGGATATAACCCTACAGGATTTTACTGTATATGCCTTATTTACTTTTTTTCATATTTAAGTGAAAATACAAATAGTTTGTATTTTTCAAACATGTTACAATAAAGGTATTATATCTTATCATCAATGTTCCAATAAAAAGATAAAGGGGTTATTGAAAATGGAAAAACACCACATCAATGCGTTGAAAGAGATTGTTGGAGAAGAAAATGTATTGACAAGCGCCGAGGACTTATACTGTTACTCCTATGATGCAACACCTGGCCATGCTCACATGCCAGATGCAGTTGTATCACCAGCTAATACTGCAGAAACTTCTAAAATTTTAAAACTGGCTAACGAAAATCACATTCCAGTATATACCAGAGGATCAGGCACTAACCTTAGCGCAGGCTGTGTTCCTACAAAAGGCGGCATTGTATTATTAATGACTCGCCTAAATAAAATTTTAGAAGTTGATTTAGAAAACCTAGTAGCTGTAGCAGAACCCGGTGTTATTGTGGCCGACTTAAATAAAGAAATAGCTTCATTAGGTCTTATTTATCCTCCTGATCCTGGTACTGTGGCAACTGCAACCTTAGGCGGCACGGTAGCAGAAAATGCAGGCGGTTTGCGTGGCCTAAAATACGGCGTTTCTAAACATTATGTTATGGGTTTAGAAGTTGTCTTAGCAAACGGGGATATTATGAATACAGGCGGAAAAAATGTTAAAGATGTTTCTGGTTATGATATGACCAAACTCTTTACTGGATCAGAAGGCACCTTATGTGTCATCACTAAAATTATTTCCAAACTGGTCCCTGCACCTGAAGCCAAAAAAGCTATGATGGCAATCTTTAAAGATCTTGATAATGCTGGCAAAGCAGTTTCCGCTATTATTGCAGCAAAAATCATCCCTGCCACTCTAGAAATTATGGATAACGCTACAATTCGTACCGTAGAAGATTATGCTAAAGTAGGTCTGCCACTAGATGCAGAAGCAGTACTTTTAATTGAAGTCGATGGCAACCCCATTGTTGTAGAAAAAGAAGCTGAAAAAGTTATGGAAGCTCTTAAAGCAAATCATGCTGATTTGGTACAAATCGCTAAAGATGATGCTGAACGCGATAAGTTATGGGCTGCTCGTCGTGCTGCTTTGCCAGCTTTGGCTAAACTTCGTCCTACCACCTATGTAGAAGATGCAACCGTACCTCGTAATAAAGTACCTGATTTCCTTCGTGAAGTAAGCAGCATTGCCAAAAAACATAATGTGACAATCGGTACCTTCGGTCATGCTGGCGATGGCAATATGCATCCTACAATTGTGTGTGACATTCGTATTCCAGAAGAAATGGAACGAGTTTACCAAGCTATGGATGAAATGTTTAAAGCGGCAATTGCTCTAGGCGGTACATTAAGTGGCGAACATGGCATTGGTCTCGGCAAACTACCATGGATGGAACAGCAACATGGTCTAGTAACCATGAATGCGATGAGATCAATCAAGCGCGCACTTGATCCTAACTTGATTTTAAACCCAGGAAAATTAGTGGGAGAGTGTTAATATGACTGAAAAAATAACAGCTAAGGATATAAATGAACAAGATAAAGCTTTATTATCAGACCTTCAAGATGCTCTTGCCAATTGTATGAAATGCGGCAATTGCATGGAAGTCTGCCCTGTATATAAAGAAGTTGGTAAGGAAGCTGCGGTAGCACGTGGTAAATTATCATTAATGGAAGGAGTCCTTAAAGGCTCAATTCCCCTTTCTGCTGCCTTTGATGCCGCCATGTCCAAATGCGTTTCGTGCAAAGCTTGTACTGCCAAATGTCCTTGTGGCGTACCAGCTGATGAATTAATCTTACGCGGACGCCAAGCTGCTGTAAAAGCACGTGGTTTGCACCCTATTAAGAAAAAAGTTTTTGCCCTCTTAAAAAATAGACATCTATTTGACTTTTCTCTACGAATGGCAGGTATCTTTGGTCCATTATCTTTTAAGAAAATCCCTGGTAAAATGGCAGCCTTAGCTCGTTTTCCAATGCCAGGAATGGACTATAAAAGGGTAACAGCTCCTTTTGCCTCCACTCCCCTTAGAAGCCAATATCCTGAAGTAATCAAAGTTGACCGACCTACAATGCGAGTTGGATTTTTTACTGGCTGTACAATCAACTATATCTATACTGATGTTGGACAATCCGTCATCAATGTTTTAAAAGAAAATAATATAGAAGTAACCATGCCTAGTATGCAGCATTGCTGCGGCACACCAGTGTATATGTCAGGCGACGTAGATTCTGCTAAAATACTAGCCAAACACAATATCGAAACCTTTGACAGCTATAACTTTGATTACATTGTTTCCGCTTGCGGTTCCTGTACAGAAGCTTTCCGCATTGAATTTCCTCATCTTTTTCACGATGATCCAAAAATGAGTGCTATGACGGAAAAACTTGCTAAGAAAACCTATGAAATTAGTGAGTTTCTCATTGATGTTGTAAAAATTGATAAAACAAAGCTAGGTCCGGTAAATGCTACTGTGACAATGCATGATCCATGCCACATGGCACGAGGCATTAAAGTCACGAAGCAGCCTCGGGAAGTTCTAAAATCGATCCCTGGCTTACACTTTGTCGAAATGAAAGCACCTGATCGCTGCTGCGGTTCAGGAGGTTCCTTTAGCTTGGGTAACTACGAACTTTCCCGTAAGATTAATGATAAGAAAATTGCGGACATTGCATCTACTAATGCTGATACCGTAGTAACCAGTTGTGGAACTTGCCGAATGCATTTGACAGATGGTTTATTCCAAAACAACATGAATCAAGATGCTCTTCATGTCATTCAAGTCCTAGACAGATCCTACAAAGCAGGTCATCAAAAGTAATAAGATAAACAAAAGGAGTATAGCTTTTGCTATACTCCTTTTGTTTATCTTATTATATTTGGAACTTGTTAACTTCTCCCTGCAAATCCATTGCTAATTTAGCCAACGCCTGACTAGAGGATGCGATTTCTTCCATAGATGCTGCTTGTTCCTCTGTTGCAGCTGATACTGCCTGGGCTTCTCCCGATGCTTTCTTACTCAAATCATCCATACGTTTCACAGAGCTTACAATTTGCTGACTGCCAATGGCCATCTGCTCAATCGCCGAAGAGATCTCTTTAATCTGAGAAGACACATGAGTAACCAACTTCGCAATTTCTTGGAAAGCCAGGCCAGAAGTATTAACAATTTCTGTTCCTAATTTTACTTCTCTAGTGCCTTCCCCCATGGCAACTACCGCCTTATTCGTATCCCCTTGAATCTCGCTAATAAGGGTAGCTATTTGTTTAGCCGCATCCTGGGATTGTTCAGCTAACTTTCGTACTTCCTCTGCTACAACAGCAAAACCTCGCCCTTGTTCTCCCGCCCGGGCAGCTTCAATAGCAGCATTTAGAGCCAGCAAATTGGTTTGACCGGCAATACCGGAAATCGTATCTACGATTTGTCCTATTTCAATTGACCGCTCACCAAGTTTCGCTACGACTTCTGCAGAAGTACTAACTGTTTTTTCTATGTATACCATTTGCTTTACCGCTTTATCCACCGATATATTGCCTTCATTTGCCTTATCAGCTGCCATCGCTGATTGCTCCGATACTTCATTCGCATTCGCAGCAATTTGCTGAACGCTGGCAGACATCTGCTGCATTACAGCAGATGTATCATCGGCAGCAGCCATCTGTTCTTCCATTCCTTGTGCCACATCCGTAATCGATCCGGCAATCTGATTTGACGCTTGAGCAGATTGATCCGCGCTAGCTGTCAATTCTTCTGAGGAAGCTGCCACTTGCTCCACAGATACATTGACCTGCTTCATAAGAGAACGAAGACTACCCTGGATTTTAAACAAAGCATCTGATAGTTGTCCAATTTCATCTTCTCTCACAAAGGTGCGAGGTTTATCGCGAAAATCACCAGCTGCTAATTCTCCGCAAATTAATACCATCTCATTTAAAGGCTTCGTTATAATTCTTGTAATATATAATCCGCTTACGCCCAATATGATGAGTGATAACACCATAATAGCAATCGTAATCTGAGTCGCCTTTTTGAAAGATAGCTGATTTTCATTATTCATTTGTTCTGACAAACTACTATAATAATCAGAAAGGTTGTATAATTGTTGTAAAAGTTCATTTGCTAGCGGATCTACACTCGTAACATATAAGACATAGGCTTCCGCATTTTTATTTTGCATAGACAATTCAGATGTTTGTTTTCTGGCTTCACGGTATTTTTGCATAGTCGTTTTTATTTGATTTAACAGCTCACTACTTTTTACATCCAAATTCGCTTTTTCAATTTCTGCAAGATTTGTATTTGTCTTTTCTGTTACCTCAACCAAAATTTTTCTTAATTCCTGATTCTTATTGTCATTCGTTGCCAGCATCAATTCCAAAGTTGCAGCATCACCTTTTCGGACTTCTGCACGAGTCTCATTTAATATCTTAACTGGAATCAATCGCTCCTTATACATACTATTCATATCAATATTAGATTCCTGAAGGAAATAATATCCTGTATAACCACTAACGCCTAAAGATAATAAAGATATAATAATTAAAACACCTAATTTAAACACGACTTTCATATTATCAAAAATTTCCAACTTCCTTGCTCCTTCTCAAATTTATTTTGGTTCGCCACTATTTTCAATTCCTTATCCGCAAAAAAACATCTACTAAATAAGGATCAAAATGCTTATCCTTTCCTTCATCGATAATTTTTTTTGCTTCCTTTTGAGTCATTGCTTTATGATAGACTCGATTTGAGGTAATGGCCTCATACACATCTGCAATAGATAATATTCTTGCTACCAAAGGTATTTCATCACCTGCCTTTCCGCGGGGATATCCAGTACCATCATATCTTTCATGATGAAAAAGAATAGCTTCTGCTAAATTTTCTAATTTGTGCAAGGGATCTATCTTTTTCAGTAGATGATATCCATTTTCAGGATGCTGCTTTATAATCTCAAATTCATGTTTTGTTAGTTTTTCTGGTTTATTTAAAATTTTTTTAGGAATTATTATCTTTCCGATGTCATGAAGTAAAGCCGCCGCTGACATTAGTTGGATGATCTGAAATGAAAGACCAAGCCTTACTGCAAATCCAACTGCAAGTTTCTTAACTCTACAAGAATGTTTGGCGGTTGAGAGATTATAATTGACTATCAATTGAAATAGACAGGCTATTGCCTCAGACTTTGGAAGAATAGTAGCGTTATTGGGCATGCAGACCTCCTAAAAATACAAGGCTAATGTAACACAATTTACTTATGTTACATTAGCTTTGTATTTTCAGAAGATAGATTTAGTATAATTCTCACTTATTTAAAAGCAATTTTAACTATTTTCTAAGAATAATAAAAAATATTTCATATTACAAAAAAAATAAAGTCGTAAAAGAAGGAAAAAACATGAAAAATGACGTAATATATCAAAATTAGGCATATCAAGGTAACATAAGTAAATTATGTTACCTTGATATGCCTAATTTTTTCTTTTTAAAATATGATGTTCATCAATAAAAATAATATAAACATTTTTATCGATGAAGCATTTTTACTAATAAAGAAGGAAGCCTGCTTTAGGCTTCCTTCTTTATTAGTAACTACAATGACACTTTTGGTTATACTTCCATAATAATGGGTAAAATCATGGGGCTGCGGCGAGTCTTCTCATATACAAACTTACTTAAAGCATCCCGCACACTGCCTTTTATCGATGCCCATTCTATCACTTTATTCGCTTCGCAATTAGCCAAAACCTGTTTGACTTTTTGTTTGGCTTCAACCATTAATTGTCCTGACTCTCGAACATAAACAAATCCCCGAGAAACGAGATCCGGTCCAGCCACAACACAACCACTTTCTTTGTCCATGGTTATGACAACGATAAGTACACCGTCCTGAGATAATTTACTTCGATCTCTCATAACAATGTTACCCACATCACCTACACCTAAACCATCAACAAATACTTTTCCTGAAGTTACCTTGCCAGCCAATTTTCCTGTTATAGTGCCGGCATCTTTACTAAACTCAAAGACCTGTCCATTACTGCCAATAAAAATATTCTCTTTGGCAACGCCCAAGTCTTGAGCAAGCTTTCCATGGCTCATCAACATTCGATACTCTCCATGCACTGGAATGAAATATTGAGGCCGCACCAAAGTCAGCATCAATTTCAATTCTTCTTGACTGGCATGTCCAGAAACATGAATACCTGCAGAACGTTCGTGAATAACTTCCGCTCCTAAGCGCAGTAGAGCATCAATAGTCTTTGATACTGATTTTTCATTTCCTGGAATCGGTGAAGCAGAAATAATAACGGTATCACTAGGGTATATTTCAACTTTTCTATGATCATTCATTGCCATACGTGTCAAAGCTGACATGGGCTCTCCTTGGCTTCCTGTTGATAAAATTAAAATTTGATTTCCTGGATAATTTTTAATTTCATCAATATCAATTAACACACCTTCAGGAACTGTTAAGTATCCAAGCTCTGTAGCAATATTTACCACATTGATCATACTTCGTCCAATGATTGCGACTTTTCGACCATATTTACAAGCAGAAGTAATCGCTTGCTGCACCCTTAGCACATTAGATGCAAAGGTTGCCAGAAGAATTCGTCCTTTTGCTGCATTAAAAGCTTCATCAAGGGCAAGACCCACCTGACGCTCTGACTTCGTAAAACCAGGTCTTTCCGCATTCGTACTGTCGGACATTAAAACCATTACGCCTTCATCGCCCAGTTCAGCAAACTTATGAAGATCCATTACCTTACCATCAACTGGTGTGTAATCAATTTTAAAATCGCCAGTATGAACAATCGTGCCAACTGGAGTTTTAAAATACATCCCTACAGAATCAGGAATAGAATGACTCACCCGCATAAATCCCACTTGAATTTTGCCAAATGTTATCTGATCTCCTGGCTTTATGGAAATCAATTTATAATTTGCCACATTATTTTCCTTCAAGCGGCACTCAGCCAGTCCCATTGCAAGACGCGTACCATAAACAGGTACGTCAATCTGCTTGAGTAAATAAGATAAAGATCCAATGTGATCTTCATGACCATGAGTAATGACAACTGCCCTTATCTTATCCTGGTTTTCAAGAAGATAGGATATATCAGGTATCACTAAATCAATCCCTAACATATCATCTTCTGGAAATGCCAACCCAGAATCTAGTATGACAATATCATCCTCATATTGAATGACCGTCATGTTTTTCCCTATTTCGCCCAATCCACCCAGTGGAATAATAGCGAGCTTATTTTGTTTTTCCAAAAAAAAATACCTCCATTATTTGAGTTTGTATATTTAACTTTGTTTTCACCAATAGACGTTCCGTAAGTCACCCCACCAAGATAAAATGGCTGACTTCATCCAAATGTTCATAAATGAAAATACCCGCTCACAACCCATTACCTACATTGTACTTGATCTTTCTACAATATACAAGCATTCCCTCATTCAGCAGACAATATTTACTTATAATGAGTCAAATTAGCGTTTTTTCAATTTTTTTCTCCCAAAGGAATTTCCACAGAAAGTTTAGTTCCTTCACCAATAACAGATGTAATCGTAAAGGTACCTTCCACTAAGGCTACCCGTTCACCTATGCCGTAGATTCCTAAACAGGTACGGGTATGAGTATTTTTAACCATTTTTGTATCAAAACCTACACCATTGTCCTGGATCATTAACATAAGTTTGTCCTGTCTTTTGTTTAATGATACCCAAACTTCCGATGCCTGCGCATGTTTCACAATATTCGTTAAGGCCTCTTGCAGAATTCGGTATAACGTAATCTCAACTTCTGGAGAAAATCGCTCTCTGGACAAATTACTAAAATCACTATGTAAAGAAATTTCATATTGCTTAGCGTAATTTTCTATATACTTTTTAGCTGCGGCAACCAGTCCTAAATCATCTAATAATACAGGACGCAGTTCAACTGCAATATGATGAACCGCTTCTAGAGTTGTAACAGCAAGGTCACGCATTTTTAATATTTTTTCCTTATCTTCACTGTCTTGTACCTGCTCAGCCAGCATACGCAAACCTACAATGATCGAGGTAAGAGATTGGCTTGTTTCATCATGCAGCTCGCGGGAAATTCTTTTACGTTCTTCTTCTTGTACCGTGATAATTTTATTTAAGAATACAGAACGTAATTCTTCTTTTTCTTGTAATGCTCCTACTAACTTTTCCTGCTGAGCATTCGACTGCACATTTGCCTCTACAAAGCGTGCTGCTAATCGGGCATAAGGTTCTGCTGTTTTTTGATCCCCTGTAATACCAATTACTCCTATACACCGATTATCAAACATGATGGGTACATTATAACCTTGTCGTATCCCCTTTAGATAGCATTCCTCTTCTTTTGTGACATAAAATTCTTTTACAACTCCAGTTCCAAGCATTCTAGCCCCTGATTCATGTATTTGCCCAATCCGTTCTCTACTAAAAGAAGCAATAATTACACCCTGATCATCAAGGATATTTACATTTTTATTTAATTCAGCAGCAACGATATCAACTAAGGATTGAGCAAATTCAGCATCCATCCGTCCATATGTATTGTTCATAATTCACTCCTCCACACAATGACTTTGACATACATTTTTTTATTTCCTTTTGTAGAGACTTGTTACTTTCCTATAGTAAAGGTTTCTAATACGAATCTAGTGATTGACAACTAATCTGATATTGATTAAAATAAGCAAGAAATTAAATATGTTGTGATTATAGAGGCGCAAATATTATCAGTATATATAGTGAGCTGGCAGCAATGAACTATATAGAAAGGAATAGTTGCCGAAACAACAAAAAATGCCATTTCTTGTTGTTGGGCTTGTATTAAATAAATACAAGACTGTCATCTAATTTTTCAGATGAAGTGCTATCTCACGCAAGCGTTAGTTTATTCCTTGGAGTAAATTTTTTGGTTGTGAGATTGATCACAACCATTTTTGTTTTAATTCGATAGGAGGTCAAATATGTCAAATTCTACAGTGAATCTTAAAGATTTATGTCCTGAAAAAGAAGGGCTCAAACGCGGCATGAACTCACGGCATCTCATGATGATATCCATTGGTGGTACCATTGGTACCGGACTTTTTCTAGGCTCAGGCGTAACCCTCAATCAGGCAGGTCCTTTAGGTGCCGTTCTTGCGTATTTAACCGGCGGCTTTATCATGTATCTGGTATTATTGTGCCTAGGAGAACTCACTTCAGCCATGCCTGTTTCTGGTTCCTTCCAAAGCTATGCTTCACGTTTTATTTCTCCTGGTGCTGGCTTCACTACCGGCTGGCTGTATTGGCTGAATTGGGCCATTTGTATTGCTGCCGACTTTACTGCTGCAGGTATTATCATGCACAATTGGTTTCCGCAAATTGCGATTTGGATATGGTGCGGTTTTTTTGCTATTATGCTTGCTTTACTAAACGTCATTTCTGTAAAGGCTTATGGCGAAGCTGAATTTTGGTTTGCGAGTATAAAGGTAACTGCAATTTTAGCATTTATTGTCGCAGGTGCAGGTTTGCTCTTTGGTTTTTCCAGTCATTCCGTTCCTATTGTTGGATTATCCAACTTTAATACAGAATCGGGTTTATTTCCTAATGGATTTCAAGCTGTATTTTTAACTATGATTGCTGTAGTCTACTCCTTTCAAGGTGCTGAACTTGTCGGTATCGCAGCCGGCGAATGCCAAGATGCCAGTAAAAATGTCCCCCGTGTTATTAAAGGTATTACCTTTCGGATTATTTTTTTCTATGTGTTGGCAATGATCGTACTGGCAGGTATTATCCCTTGGCAAGAAGCAAGTGTTTTAGAAAGTCCTTTTGCTCATGTATTCGGCATCTTAGGTTTTCCTTTAGCTAAGGATATTATGAGTTTCGTTGTTATGACATCAGCTTTATCTGCAGGCAATTCAGCCTTATATGCCTGTTCTCGTCTTCTCTGGTCTATGTCTAAAGAAGGCTTAGCGCCAAAATGTTTAGGTACATTAAATTCTCGCGGTGTTCCTGTCAATGGAGTTTATATTACTGTTATCTTGGCGTGTATGTCTTTACTCACCAGTGAATATGCTGCTGATACCGTGTACCTGTGGCTTATGTCCAGTACAGGACTGACTGGCTGCCTGATATGGGTTATTATTGCCTGGTGTCAGCTCAACTTCCGCAGAGAATTTTTCCGTCTAGGCGGCAAAATAGAGCAGCTAAAATTTCGGACTCCCTTTTATCCTCTGGTCCCAATATTAGCTTTAGTCTTGAACCTTGGAGTCATATGCAGCTTGTATTTTGATGAATCCCAACGAATTGTTTTATATACAGGCCTTCCTGCATTATTAGGTGTTTATTTATACTATATTTTATTCTTGGACAAGAAAATTAGCGCAGCTAAAATTGAAGAAAAAATGAGCTGAAAAACTTGGCACGTTTTTTTAAAATTTAGTATAGTAAAAAGTGGTGGTCTCTACTATGAGGTCACCACTTTTTTATTTCATATCTTGAGATAAGTGTATATCGAAAGGCAAAACTTACTATGGAAGTGCACCTGTAGTTCTGTGTTATAATGTTATGTAAACAAAATAGAAAGCTGGAGGCACATTCATTATGGATTCTTTCTCTCATGCACTTGTTGGCATCGCGATTGCAGGATTATCTGGTCATCCTTTGTCCATTTATGATCCGATTTATCTAGCTGCCATTCTTGGCGCGCAAGCGCCGGATTTTGATATCATTGCACAAATAAAAGGAAAATTCTCTTATCTTAGGCAACATCGTTCTTTTTCTCATTCCATCCCGGGCTTAGTTCTATGGTCGTTCCTGATCAGTACAGTTTTATCTATGATTATGCCACAAGCTAATTTCCTTTCCCTATTTGGATGGGCCTTCTCTGGTAGTTTATCTCATATCATTATGGATTATTTCAATACCCATGGCGCTGCTATCTTATGGCCAATTCAAAAAGAACGCAAAAGCTTACACCTTTTAAATGTATTTGATCCTATACTATTCGTGCTATTACTTAGTGTATACGCTTTTGATTTTACAATGTTCACATTATCGTGCTTTACATTTGTAATTCTTACAGCATATATCTTGTTTAGAATGGTCTTGCGCAAAAAAGCAACAAAACAGCTTCATCGATTATTTTCTCAACGAGAAATTTTGCAAATCACTGTCATGCCATCACTAAAGCGCATATTGTTCTGGGATTTTGTTTTAGAAACAAAAAATGCGTACTTGGTCGGACAATTAGGAACCATTTCCCCGGAATTAAAACTTCATGCAGATTTAGCAAAACAAAAGAACCTTTCGAATCTTACTTTACAAGCAAAAAAAACACTAATCGGAAACTTTTTTGCTACCTTTACGCCTTTTATTTATTTTGCAGAACAGAAAAATACTCATTCCATCTCAGTTACAATTTATGACCTTCGCTATGTTTTAAATAAACAATTTCTTCATCGGGCTACTATTATATTTGATCATACTACTAACCATCCCACGACTTCTTATCTTCATACTTACGGCAGCACTACCCAGATCCCTTGTGACTTACACTAAAATTTACAATTCAGAGTGGGAAAAGCCCTAACGATTTATCAAAATTGCTATAAAAGTTAGAGTGAATGATTATTATCTGATTCCCTTATCATTAAAAAATTGTCCATACTCCTTATCACGTACTAAAATATGCTTAGTAATCCATTCTTTAAGAAACATAAAGGTTGGAAAGGACAATGCAGCCGTCCCTTGTTTATGCTGATCTAAGAAATTATTCACTTCGGCTATATAAGATCCATGCTCTTTTTTATGCTCTAAATATTGAGGATAGTCAAGCTGTATCATCAATTCTTCTTCTGCGGAAAAATGATACTTCACATAGTCTAATAATTCAACTAAGGTATGCTGCGTTAATTCTCTTTCTTCTTCCAGGCTTGTACATTCAAACACACGGTGATATACATTATTGAATAATGTCAATAATTTTTTATGATCATCATCAAATCTTTGAATTTTTGTTGAAAAGCCTTCATCCCATTCAAAAAACTCCATATTTCGTTCCTCCATTTTACTTGCATTCTCTTTGTCATTTACCTAAAAGAGACAAGTTCCTACCTGCTCATTATATAATTTATCTGCTAAAATATAAACATTTTTTCTGGGAAAGAGAGTTAAACAATACTGTTTTTCTCTTTTATTTATGAGCAAATTCACCAATTAATTGTTAAATAGAGACTATTTTTATAATTTTTATAAATTTTTTTAAAATTTAGTAAAAATCCTCTTTACTTTTATATCAATTCAGCGTATGATTTAGAAGCACTTAAATAGATCGATTGAATTTCTCATGTTTCTTGTTAACGTAACTTTAACAAGAAACAATGAATATTCTCATTACCTATTTTAGTAACAGATTTTAGGAGGCTATACAACACATGAACCAAGACAAAACTTTAACTTGCCGCGATTGCGCAGACCAATTCGTATTCTCAGCTTCAGAACAAGATTTCTTTGCTGAAAAAGGCTTTACTAATGAGCCAGGACGTTGCCCTTCATGCAGAGCAGCTCACAAACAAAGAAACGGTAACGGTGGCGGTCGCAACAGCAGCTTCCAACAACGTGAAATGCATGATGCAACTTGTGCAGCATGTGGCGTTCAAACACAAGTTCCTTTCCGTCCAAGTGGTGATCGTCCTGTTTATTGCAGAGATTGCTTTAGCCAGAACCGCTAGGATGTCAGAGTCCCTGTCTATGACAGGGACTTTTTTATTTTCTTAGAATTTGATATCTTTATTTAACTTCAATTAGATCTTGTCGCTAGGTACACGCCTGTAACAATTCCCAAGGCTCCTATACACTTAAATAATGTAAAGGATTCTCCTAAGATGAAAACAGATTGAACAATTGTGAAAATAGGTACCAAATTAACAAATACTGCAGCCCGAGATGCACCAATCTTTTCAATGGCAAACAATTGAATTAAATATCCTAATACAGACGCAAATATACTCATATATGCAATTGATAACCAGCCAGCTACACTGGTTTTAGATAAATAAGATGCAGGATTTTCTGCTATTACAAAGGGTATGGATATGACTACGCAAACTAAAAATGTATAGGCTGTCACCATTAATGGTGATAAACAATACTTCTGCATATAAGAACGGCTTAAAAGAGCATACAATGCCCAACTAAAAACAGCGCTAAACATGAGCATATCCCCAAGATTAAAATTAAACGTAGAAATCAGCAGCCAATCTGCATTCGTTACAATCAAAAAGACACCTGAAAAAGAAAAGATAATACCAATTAAACGTTTTGGTGTCATATGTTCTTTGAAGAATAAAACCGCCATAAGAGTTGTCAATACGGGATTGGTTGCACCAATCAAGGAAGAATTAATTGCTGTAGTGTATTGTAATGCACTAAAAAATAAGACATGATAAAAAAAAGTACCTATAATCCCTAATATAGTAAGAGGCAGCCACTGATTTCTTTTTGGTAACCATTTCTCCCTCTCCCTACTATATAACAAAAAGAATATAAACGGCAATGCCAGCAAGAAACGGAAAAAGGTCAGGGCAAAGGGCGGAAATTGCAGTACTGCGATTTTCCCTGTTATAAATGCACCCGACCAGAAAAGGGCTGTAAAGACCATTAATAGACAAACTTTATTTTCAGACATTCATAGCCTCCTTATCGTATTTCTTGCAGAATTATTTTACTACTCTTAATAAAGGGTTTTACTCTCGCCTGCCTTTATACTAAAATAGTAATAGAATCATAGGGAGGGAGTTTTTTATATGGCTGGCTGTAATGAACAAAATTGTACCTGTCCAAAGGCAGATTGCGAACGCCACGGTAAATGCTGTGAGTGCATCAATTTCCATCGTAAAAAAGAAAATCTTGTATATTGTTTACGAAAATTAGGAACGAAGAATTAATTATATTTTATGTAAAGAAATAAGAAGGCTTTTACTAAAGACTAGTAAAAGCCTTCTTATTCTTTATATGTATGAATATACAGTACAATGATTGCAAAACCTCCTCATACCGGATAGTCTTCCATACCTGGATATCATTTGTGAATTACTGTAAAGCTTATCGTAAATGACCAGAAGAATTAACAGAAAACGTTCCGACCCCTTCCATTCCTTTAACGGAGAATCCTTTACTGATAATATTACGCAAGGCTGCCCTACTGCGATGAAGGCGGGACTTGACCGCATTGATATTAATATTTAGGATTTGTGCAATTTCTGAACTTGAAATCCCTTCAATATCATGTAAAACAAGGAGAATCCTCTGGTTTTCGGGCAATTTTAAAATAGCCTGCTGAACCAAGTACTGCTTATACTTAACCTCACACATTCTATCCGGATCTTCATTTGGCTGCTCTATGGGCAACATCATCGAATGGTATAAACTCTCATCCCATTCTACCTGATTTGCAGTTTGATTCCTTTTTTTGCGAAAATTAAAGCAGACATTTGAACCTAAGCGATACACCCAAGTGTATAAACTGGACTTTTCCTTAAAATTATGCATAGATCGATTTACCTGGTATAGAATTTCTTGCAAAGCATCCATCGCATCATCATGATTTCCCAGCATTTTATATGCTAAAGCATATAATCTAGCTTGGTATTGATTTATAAACAGCTGTAGTGCTTGATCCTGGTCACCTTGCCGATAGGATGAAAGGATCTCTTGATCAATGGACTGTATAATCTCACTCATAATTATAATTCCTTTCCAGGGATTTTTTTCTAATTATATCATCATGTGAGAAATAAGTCAGCTTTGAGCCGCCGAATATATTTTATAACGCATTTCCCGTAGTAATAAGACACCGGAAAGTATCAAAGCCAGTACTAGGGCAAGAGCAATAACAATAACGACTCCCTCCCAATCATACCAAAGCAGGAATTTTCCTCCAATTGTCCCAATTGTACTAGCGCCCAAATAGAAAAAAAGCAAATATAAAGAAGCAGCCTGCGCTTTGTCAGAATGAGCGCATTTCCCTACCCAACTGCTTGCAACAGAATGACTGCCAAAAAAACCAAAGGTAAATAACGCTACACCCACAATCTTAATGGACAGACTTCCATGTACGGTAGTCAAACAACCTAGCAACATAATACCAATGGACAAACACAGCACTTTTGAACTGCCATTACTATCCGCCAGCTTTCCCATAAACGTAGAGCTAAAGGTTCCAATCAGATAAACAATAAAGATACAGCCAACCAGAGTTTGACTTAAATTGTAAGGCGGAGCCATTAAAGAATAACCAATATAATTATATAAGGTTACAAATCCCCCCATAATTAAAAAACTAATACTATATAGCATGAGTAATTCTATATTCTGCAATTTTTTAGTCAAAGCAGCAAGCATCTCTCTTAAATCCCTTTTCTTGGGGGAGAAATTCTGGGATTTGGGTAAAGCAATCCAAAACCAAATACTTAATAGCAGCCCAATTGTACTAATGCCAGCCACTGCAATATGCCATGTAGAAAAATCAGCCAATGTACTAACCATAATACGCCCAGCTAAACCACCAACAGAATTGCCACTAATATAAATCCCCATTACCATACCTACTATTTTAGGATCAAATTCCTCATTTACGTATGCCATAGCAATAGCAGGAAATCCTGCCAGCATGATTCCTTGCAAGATCCGTAATATGAGCAATATAGAGAAGTTATTGCAAAAAGCAATTATAATCCCTAATATGGCAGAAACTGATAACGATATTGCCATCACGATTTTCCTTCCCTTTGCATCAGAAAACCAAGAAACTAATAGCATAAAAAATGCCATAATTCCTGTAGTAAGAGATATTGACAAACTCGCATAAGCTGGTGCTATATGAAACTCTTCCGAAAAAACTGGAATTAAAGGCTGCATACAATAAAGCAAAGCAAACGTAACAAAGCTTCCTAAAAACATAGCTGATATCCCTCGCCAATATGCCGTACTATTCTTTTGTATATAGGTCTTCATACTACGCACAATCCCTTCTAATCAACAATCATTCTCTTTTTATCATATTAAACCTCCAGAGTGTCATCTGTCCAATGCATCATTTTTATATAATTAATGTGTTATAATTATATAAAGATATTTTTCAACGCATCATCTAACTTACATATTGAAATAAACATGACAAAAGGTGGTCAAGACAATGGAATGGCATCAACTAGAGTACTTTAAATTAGTTGCCCAATTACAGCACGTTACTCATGCTGCAGAACAATTATCGATTTCTCAGCCCGCTCTTAGCCGTTCTATCGCTAAACTTGAAGAGGAACTAGGATTTCCACTATTTGAACGTCGCGGTAAACACATTGTCCTCAATCGGTATGGAGTCATCTTTCTGCAGTATGTAGAACGATCGCTCCAAGAAATTGATGCAGGAAAACAAGTTATTCACGATTTAATACATCCTGACTATGGCAGCGTGTCCTTATCCTTTCTTCACTCTCTTGGTTCGAATCTTGTACCAAGTCTCTTAAGTAAATTCCGCTCCAAATTCCCCAATATACAATTTAAGCTTTATCAAAATGCTACCACTCTCCTCTTAGATCAACTAGAAGCAGGAGAGGTTGATTTATGTCTTTGTTCTCCTGTAACAACAAAAGACTATATGGAGTGGGAACCACTCTTTACCGAAGAATTATTTGTTGTGGTTCCTTTCGGCCACCGACTTGCCCAGCGAAAATCTATCGAGCTTAAAGAAATTGCCCTTGATCCAATTGTTACGTTTAAAAAAGATTATGGCTTACGTATTTTAACTGACCATTTCTTTAAAGAAGTAAATCTAAAGCCATTTATCACTTTTGAAGGTGAGGAAATTCTGACCGTTGCTGGTCTTGTCGAAGCTAAATTAGGAGTAGCACTCATTCCCCATGTCTTTGGTCTAGATAAAACCAATGTATCCTTTCTACCTGTTTCCAAGCCTCAATGCCAGCGGGTCATCGGAATCGCCTGGACAAAAGAACGTTATTTATCCCCAGCCGCTCAACGATTCAAAAACTTTGTGATAGAATCTCTTTCTTAACCTCTAGCATAATCAAATAAACAAAGGGCTTCTTCATCCCCGTGGTGAAGAAGCCCTTTGTTTATTTATATCCTACTATTTTTTAGCTTTAAAAATATAATTTTTGTATCTCTTTGATAACCTCTTCCCCACGACTTGACACCTGAGGAATTGAATAACCAATAAAGATCGGCGAAGTAACAAGCCTAGGCATAATTTTAGCAGAAATTTTACCTTCTAACTGATAAAAAAATATATTATAACTATTACAGCGCTTGTGAAAATGATTCAATAAGTAATGCGCTATGACTTGTATATAATCCGCCATCTTGTCTACATCCGATACCTCTTTTAGCTTCACATTGAACTCACAGAATCCAATTTTCGGTTCTTTGGCAAGATTTAACTCCGCCCCTCTGCTTTGATGAATCACAGTTCCATCCATCGTTTCCACTGGGATCCGCGGAGCATAATCAATCGTTCTTAAACCTACAATCTGCATATGAGGATGCCGAATCGTACCTCCGGAAAAAGGACCATGATTCTTAAAAAAGAGTACCGATGCAAATTCTCTGCTTGCTATCATGTCTTGCCATTTTTCCATACTGAAGCGAAATAATTTATGCAAATGTTCTTTCGGATAAAGAGACAGTTCCGAGTGGCATTGATCGGTTTCAATAATGACCGTTTGTAAGGTATCCCGTAAAACAGGGTATTTATTTTTTAAAAGTATAATTGTACCATCTTCTGCTAATACATGCTCTAACTTCTCTCTACAGCAAAATGGACATTTCACTTCTGTATTTACAATATTCTCTGGTTTAAAACTCCCAATCGCAGAATCAAAAATTAAATGCTTCGCCATGTCCACCATATCTATCTCCTATCGATAATCTTAAATGGTTATTATATATATGATTATTATTTCAAGATTATCGATAAATTCCCTCTAAAATTAAATAGATTATCTTATATAATGTGCTGTTAAATCCTTTTTCATTCTAACATGCCAGATACCAGCGTCTAAAAACGGTTCCACCGATAAGGTCACATAACCCAAGTTAGTATAAAATGCTTCTGCACTGCATTGGGCGTCCAGCAGCACATTAGAAAAATGACCAGCAATTGCCTGTTGTTCTAACAAATTCACAATTTCTCGCCCTACTCCACTGCCACGCATTTCTTTACGTACAGCAATACGCTGCAGTTTGCCGCTATTTTCTCCGTAGGATATTAACCGCCCTGTAGCCGCCGCTTCCCCATCCTCAGCGATAATCAGCCCATGTACACATTCATGAGGAGCAGCATCATAATGATCAATTTCAAGATCAACTGGAATGCCTTGCTCGATCACAAATACTTTCCGACGTAAGGCTAAACATAATTGTAATTCATAATCTGTATTGACAATACTATATTGCATATGTATCCCCTCTAATCCTTTCCTACAACGTACATATAGGATATGAACCAAAACTCTTAAACCATAGGCTCTTTTCTTTTACAGCCTCTACTGCACTGCGAACACTATTATTTTCTATACTACCGTCCATATCAAAGAAAAAGATGTAATTTCCCATGCCAGTCCGTGCAGGTCTGGATTCGATTCTTGTAAGATTAACATTCCGCGTGGAAAATTCCTGTAGAATCTCACATAAACTACCTGGACGTTCTCCATTCATTTTGCAAACAACAGAAGTTTTACATGGATCTGACAAAGAATGAGTATCTATCGGGCTATCGCCTAAGACAATAAAACGTGTACAATTGGTAGAACTATCCTGAATATCACCAGCTATGGTTTGTAAATTATAAAGAGCACCAGCACTTTGACTCCCTACAGCTGCATAGTTTTCTATACCACTAGCAACAAGAGTCGCAGCATCAGCCGTACTATTCATAGCTCTTAGCTCAGCATCGGGATAAAGCCGCCTCAGATTATGGCGACACTGGGCCAGGGCCTGGGGATGAGAAACGATGATCTTAACATCATCCCAATGCTCTTTGACCAAGAGATTATGTCGTACTGGCCAGATCACTTCTTTCCTAATATATAAATTAACTTCATGAGCTAAGATGTCCAACGTAACATTTACTGAACCCTCAAGGGAGTTTTCCACAGGAACAATCCCTTGGGATACTTCGCCAGACTCTACCGCTTTGATGGCCACATCAATGCTGGAATAGGTTTTAAAACTCACTTGCTCCTTATTGTATAGACGAAATGCTACTTCTTCACTATACGTACCATGGGGGCCAAGATAACCTATTATCGCCTCTTTCCCAAACCAACTGCTAAGCTCCATGCTGCTCCTCCTGTGCCTTTCATCTACTTATCTAAAAAATGTTCAAACAACCTCATTCCGTCTGGCGTCAACACCGATTCGGGATGAAATTGCACGCCTTCAATCGGGTATTCTTTGTGCCTAAGCCCCATTATCAAACCGTCTGCTGTTCTGGCTGTTATTTCTAAACAATCAGGTATGCTCTCCTCTTCCACCAGCAAGGAATGATAGCGCCCTGCAACAAAAGGCTGAGACAAGCCTTGGTAAATCCCATCCTCTTTATGATAGACATCTGACACCTTACCATGTATAGGCTTAGGAGCACGCACTACCTTCCCGCCAAATACTTCACCAATTGCCTGATGACCAAGACAGATACCCAAAATGGGCAATTGACCAGCAAAGGCTGCGATGACCTCTTTGCTAATTCCAGCATCACTAGGTGTGCCTGGACCTGGTGAAATAATAATGGCGTCGTATTTTCTTGCCCTAATCTCATCTACCGTAATAGCATCATTACGGACAACTTCTACTTCATACCCTAAACTAGCAACGTATTGATAAATATTATACGTAAAGGAATCATAATTATCAATAATTAAAATCATAATTTTCATCCTCCATAATCACTTTAAACAAAACTTTTGCTTTATTTAAGATCTCCTGATATTCCATTTCCGGCACTGAGTCGGCTACGATGCCAGCACCCGTTTGGATTCCCACCCGATCGCCATCAATGACCATTGTACGTATTGTGATGCAAGTGTCCATATTATTTCTAAAGTCAAAGTAACCGACTGCGCCCCCATAAGGTCCGCGAGGTAATTGTTCCAACTCATGAATAATCTCCATAGCCCGAACCTTTGGTGCGCCACTTAAGGTACCCGCTGGAAAACAAGCTGCCAATACATCCATCGGAGTATATTTAGGATTAAGAACACCAGATACCTCAGAAACCAAGTGCATCACATGAGAAAATTTTTCTACTTCAAGCATGCGCTTCACCTTTACAGTCCCTGGCATACTTACACGACCAACATCATTACGCCCTAAATCAACCAGCATATAATGCTCTGCTCTTTCCTTTTCATCAGCAATTAATTCCGCTGCTAATTTCTCATCCTCTTCCTGGTTTTTCCCCCGCGGCCTAGTACCAGCAATGGGACAAGTAAATACATGCCCGCCTTCTAATTTTACCAGCATCTCTGGTGATGCACCAACAATTTGTCTATTGCCAACATTAATAAAAAACATATAGGGAGAAGGATTGACTTGACGTAAGCGGCGATACAAATTAAAAGGGGTTTTAGCCGTCTTTAGGTAAAAGGGTTTAGAGAGTACAACTTGAAAAATATCTCCTGCAGCAATGTATTCCTTTGCTTTTTCTACCATAGCTAAATAATTTTGTTTAATTTTTTCATCATCTGCCGCTGCAGGAGTTGCTTGCGCTTCTGACTTACGATCTGTATTTTGAGCTATCGCAACTGACTGTTGTATTTTATTTATTAAGCCACGCAAATGTCCAACAGCTTTTTCGTATTCTGCAGGAATATCGATACCAGACTCAATACTAGCCAGGTATAATAATTTTGCTGAATGGGTGAGATGATCCATAACGATAATGATGCGGCAGAACATAAATTCGCCTAAAATTTCGTCTTCAGGAATATTCATCCCTCTAATTTTTTCCCATGTACCAACGGTTTCGTAATTAAAATATCCGACCGCCCCGCCGCTAAAGGGAGGTAATTCAGGGATATTAGGAAAAGAGAACTGTCCTAATATCCTTTGCAGTGCAACAAGCGGTGGAGCATCAATTGTAGTAACATCCTGCCCTTTTCTAACTTCAGTCTTTTTACTCCTCCCAAATACCGTAATAAAAGGATCCGCTCCAATAAATGAATATCGTCCAAAAGCTTTACTCGTATCCGCACTTTCTAAAATAAATCCAGGGTTATCGCCTGTGATCTTAGAATAAATGGACACTGGAGTATCCAGATCAACAGATAAATCAGTAAAGATAGGAATCAGATTATGTTCTTTAGCTAAGTCAGAAAAATCAGCCAGGCTAGGAATGATTTCCATCTATTTTCCCTCCTCATCTAACGCTTCACGAATGGATCTGACCAAGCTGCGAACACCTATAACTCCCTCATTCGTAAGTTTCTCAAGAATGGCACTGCCAACAATAACAGCATCAGCATAGCGAGCTGCGGCAGAGGCTCCTTGAGAGTTGCCAATTCCAAATCCAATTGCCATAGGTATCTGACTGACCTGACGAGCTGCCTTTATCACGGTGCCAATCTGGTCATAATTATTATGCTGACCGCCTGTTACACCAGTATTGGAAACACAATATAAGAAACCCTCCGCCTTTTGTGCAATGCATTTGATCCGATCTACTGTCGATGTTGGCGCAATAAGCCCAATAAGAGGAATCCCCTGCCTTTTACAAATATCTTCTAATAAACCGGCCTCTTCAAGAGGTAAATCAGGTACAATAAGCCCATCGATTCCCGCCTTAACAAAATCAGCAATAAACTTTTCTTTTCCATACCCTAATATACTATTGACATAGGTCATAACCACTAAGGGAATACGAGAGTTTTTACGTATTTGGGCAACTAATTCTATGGACTTCGCAGTAGTTGCACCCGCCTTTAAGGCTAAGGTAGCAGCATGTTGAATCACAGGTCCATCGGCAATGGGATCAGAAAAAGGAATGCCAATTTCAATCACGTCTGCTCCTTCTGCTTCCATCGCCAAAACAGTTTCTAATGTTGTGGCATAATCAGGGTAACCAGCTGTTAGATAGACAATAAGCCCCTTGCGTCCTGACGCTTTTAATCCTTGCAACGTTTCCGACAAATTTGACATTATAATCCCCCCATTACTTTTATTGCCATATCTACATCTTTGTCACCACGACCAGAAAGACAAACAATTACCGTTTCATCTAATTGCGTCTTCGGCATAATTTCTTCTAAATATGCCAATGCATGAGAACTTTCCAAAGCTGGAATAATCCCTTCTATACGGGCCAGGCGTTTAAATGCTTGCAATGCCTCCTCATCCGTGACTGCTTTATATTCAACGATTCCACTATCTTTAAAAAAGGAATGTTCGGGACCAACGCCAGGATAATCAAGACCAGCAGAAATGGAATAGGGTTCAATGATCTGCCCATCCTTATCTTGCAATAAATAACTAAATGCTCCGTGCAGCACGCCTGGACGCCCTTCTGTCAAGGATGCCGCATGCTCATTGGTAGTGATGCCTTTACCTGCCGCCTCTACACCAATTTTAGTAATCGCTTTGTCGTTGCGAAAGGAATAAAACATTCCCATGGCATTACTGCCTCCACCGATACAAGCAACAATATACTTTAATTTTTCTATATTACATTTCAGGATTTGCTCTTTTACTTCTTCACCAATGATCTTTTGAAAATCCCGTACAATCATAGGATAGGGATGAGGTCCTACGACAGAGCCAATAATATAATGAGTATCTTCTACATTCGTTACCCAGTAGCGAATAGCCTCGCTTGTAGCATCCTTTAACGTACCAGTGCCACTCGTCACAGGTATTACCTCGGTCCCCAAGAGCCGCATACGAAATACATTTAAAGCCTGCCGTTCAATATCTTCTTTTCCCATATATACACGACATTCTAGACCAAAGAGAGCTGCAACGGTAGCGCAAGCTACACCATGCTGTCCGGCACCCGTCTCAGCCACAATTTTCTTTTTCCCCATGCGACGAGCCAGCAGAGCCTGCCCAATAGCATTATTGATTTTATGAGCTCCTGTATGCAGTAAATCTTCCCGTTTTAAGTAGATTTTTCCCCGTCCATAATGTGCTGTCAAATTCTTTGCAAAATATAAGGCAGTGGGACGACCTGCATACTCCTGTAAATAAAAGTGCAGTTCCTCCTGAAAAGCTGCATCATTCTTTAATGCTTCGTAACGTTCTTCCAGTTCAATCAAAGCCGGCATCACCGTCTCTGGTACAAATCGGCCACCAAATTCCCCGAATTTCCCATTTTTATCAGGCATATTCTATTCCTCCTTATTATTTCAGCTGCATCACTGCCCTTGGCACAATGCCATTTCCTGTGTCATCCGACCAATATCATGAGCACAAACCAATCCCTCTCCTACCAATATTCCTTTTACTCCTGCCTCTTGCAGTCTTTTAGCATCTTCTTGATTTTTGATGCCGCTTTCACTAATTAGTACAACCTTCGAAGAGCAATAAGGCAATAAAGCAAACGTATTACTAATGTCAGTAGTAAAGGTCTTCAAATCGCGATTATTAATCCCCACTAGCACCGCTGAAGTTTTTTGCACCCGCAGGAGTTCCTCCAATGTATGAACCTCTACCAGGCAATCCAGGCCAAGCATAGCCGCCACCTCTAGATACTCGTTCATCTCTTCATCACTTAACACTGCTGCAATCAGTAATATGGCATCTGCCCCTGCCCATCTGGATTCATAAATCTGGTATGCATCAATAATAAAATCTTTGCGTAAAATGGGCAAATCAGTAACAGCCTTGACCATTTTGATATTCTCCAGCTTCCCTTTAAAATGTTTATCTGTGTGTATCGAAAGGGCTGTTGCGCCATTAGCCGTGTAGATCTGAGCTAATTCACATTCTGTATATGCAGTACACAGCTCCCCTTTAGCCGGGGAAGCCAACTTACATTCTGCAATAAGTGCCCATGAATTTTCTGTAATCCTTTCACGAAAACGAGAATCTCCTTTTATAATATCCTTTTCAAATTGGCTAAGAGGTCTCTTACTTTTTTGTATCGCCACCTCTCGGCGTTTTTTCGTTACAATTTCATTTAACATTGGCTTTGCCTCCTTCTGCCCTGCGAGCAGCAATCATAAACTCTTGGATTTTTTTTATATCCTTCATCCCATTGGTTTCGACACCTCCTGAAACATCTATCCCATTAGGAGATAATAGAGAAATGGCTGTTCCAACATTTTCAGGAGTAAGGCCGCCAGCTACCATCACTGGGATATGACTTTGAGAAGTAAAATCCTGCAGCGACTGCCAGTCAAAAGTGATTCCCGTTCCGCCATATTGCCCAGGGGTAAAGCTGTCTAAAAGAATCCAATCAGCAGTATACTCCTTACTTCTTTCTAGATTAAAGCCAGGAGCTACCCGGAATGCTTTAATAACGGGTCTGCCAACAGACTGACAATACTCTGAAGTCTCTTCGCCATGCAGCTGAACATAATCTAACTGACAATACGCTGCAATCTCTTGTACTTCCTGAAGAGGCGCATTAACAAAAACACCAGCCTTGCCGATTCCTTTCACTTCCTGCCCAATTTGATGAGCCTTTTTTACATCGATGCGGCGCTTACTTTCTGCAAACACAAAGCCAATCAAATCAGCTCCCAGATCTTTAGCCCCTTGGGCTATTTCTACAGATGTGATGCCACAGATTTTTATGATAATATCAATTCCTCCTTGTATTCCTGACTAAAGCGCCTTACCTCTTCCAATTTAGAATAGGCAGCTCCCTCGTCAATGCTCTTTGCCGCAATATTCAATCCCTCTTTTATGCTCTCTGCTTTACCAGCGACTACCAGGGCAGCAGCAGCATTTAACAAAACGATATCACGTTTTGGACCGAGCAGCTTCCCTTGAAAAATATCCAGAATAAATTTCCCGTTTTCCTCTGGTGTACCACCACGGTAACCTTCTAAGCCACCACCACTAAACCCGTAGACAGCTGGATCAATCGTATAGGTTCGAGTTTCTTGACCATTGACTTCTGTTACCTGTGTCAGTGCAGTCGTGGATATTTCATCCAGACCATCCAAACCATGTACTACCATGGCCCGCTTTACGCCTAACATGGCAAGCGCCTCCGCCAATTTCCGAGTTAAAGAAGGCTCATATACACCGATTAATTGATAATTAGCCTCTGCAGGATTGGTTAATGGTCCCAGCATATTAAAAACAGTTCGAAATCCTAATTCTTTGCGTGGTTTCGCAGCATATTTCATCGCTTTATGAAAAGCAGGAGCATACAAAAAACCAACTTTCGTTATTTCAATGGATTTACGTACTCCTTGAGGCGGTAAATTCATTGAAACTCCCAAAGCATTAAGAACATCTGCACTGCCGCAAGAACTGGATAAACCATGATTGCCATGTTTAGCTACAACAAGCCCAGCACCTGCTACCACAAAAGCTACCGCTGTAGATACATTGAAGGTACCTGTTTTATCCCCGCCCGTACCACAGGTATCAATCATTTCCCTGCTGCTAAATTGTACCTTTAATGAATGATTGCGCATGGTCTGGGCAAAACCAGCAATTTCATCAATGGTTTCACCCTTTATCCGTAATGCTGTAATAAAAGCACCAATCTGTGCCTCAGTCCCGCCCCCAGACATAATGATATCCATGGACAATTGTGCATCTTCTCGCGATAAATTTTCTCCCGCCACTACTTGAGCCAAAAACTCCTTGAACATAGCCATTCCTCCTTATAAATAAGCCTATAAAAATAAAAAAAATCACTCCACCCCTGAAAGGGGCGAAATGATTCGCGATACCACCCTAATTTAGAAAGCTAATGCTTTCCCTCTACTCAGGTACGAGATATTACATCTGATACCCTAGCCCAATAACGGGGGCAACCGACTCATCCTACTGACGTATTGCGTTCAGTGAGCAGCTCACAGGCCCATTCCATAGACTCTTTGGGTCGGTCATCACACCTCCAGTTGCCTGGTCACCGACTCGCTGATCCAAAGTTCGTATATGTACTTCTCCTGCTCATAGCGGATTACACATTCTATTAAGGCACATTTTATTCAAATTTTGCTATGCTGTCAAGAGTTTTTTTATTTTTGTTTTTTCTCATTGTACAAATGTTTTTATTCTATAATTAATATGTAACATTTATCTATTTTATTTTAAATTTAAAACTATTGCTTGACACTTTTCAATACTTTGATATAATGGAAAACAGTTACTGGAAAATCAAGTATTATCGGAGGATGTTTTTTATGACACATCTAACCTATAAAGCTATTGAACAAAAACAATATTTTTACTTTTTTGGTTGGAGCTACTTTTTTAGCTTCGACTTTTTCGGATGGGAAAAAGTGAATATATGGTTTTTCAATGAGCATTATAGATGGAAATGTCAACTAGCAGCAATCCGCTAAGGACAATTTATTTCCACCATCTCTACAAGACTCATTTGAGTCTTATTTTTTTTACCCGATGGCTAACCGCTCTAAAACTTTCATCATTCTACAAGCAGAAGTTAGTCGCGCTTATTCATCACTAAAGATCCAATTTTAAGTTATAAAAGTAAAATAATAGGGGGTATTTATTATGGTTATCGTATTACATCCTTCTGTAACAACAGAGCAAATTGAAGAGTTAAAGGCAGAATTAGAAAAAGGCGGCTGCAGTGCTTGGCCTACGTATGGAGAATTTCAGACGATTATCGGCGTAGTTGGCAGCACTCATAAACTTGATAAAGATAAGCTGGCAAGTAAAAACTATGTAGAAAAAGTATTATCCGTACAGGAACCTTATAAGAAGGCCAATCGAGTCTTTCATCCAGAAGATACAGTCATTCCAATTGGAAATCAAACCATCGGCGGTAATAAATTAACAATTATTGCTGGTCCTTGCTCAGTTGAAAGCGAGAGTCAAATTTTGTCTGTAGCGAATCAAGTCAAAGCAGCAGGCGCTGGCTTCTTGCGTGGCGGAGCTTACAAACCAAGAACATCACCTTATAGTTTCCAAGGCTTAAAGGAAGAAGGACTGGAATTATTGAAAATTGCCAGAGCAGAAACAGGGCTGCCAATTGTCTCTGAGATTATGTCCGTAAGCAAACTGGATAAATTCGTTGAAGATGTTGACATTATTCAAATTGGTGCAAGAAATATGCAAAACTTTGACCTGTTGAAAGCGGTAGGACAAACTAATAAACCAATTTTATTAAAACGAGGATTATGTGCTACCATTGAAGAATTACTTATGTCAGCAGAGTATATTATGGCTGAAGGTAACGACAATGTTATTTTATGCGAAAGAGGCATTCGCACTTTTGAAACCTATACCCGTAATACTCTAGACTTAAGTGCCGTACTCGCCATAAAGAAATTAAGCCATCTTCCTGTTATTATTGATCCTAGTCATGCTGCGGGAAAATGGTGGATGGTAGAGGCCCTTTCAAAGGCATCCATTGCCGTCGGTGCTGATGGATTGATTATTGAAGTACACAATGATCCTGCTAATGCAAGCTGCGATGGACCACAATCTATTACACCTGAACGTTTCGCCTCATTAATGGGGTTCTTAACGCAGATTGCTAAAATTGAAAATCGCACTATCTAATTTTACACTTCAGGAGGTTAACAAATGAGTGGCTCATGGGGTAAAAAGGTCCAGTATACTATTTTTGGTGAAAGTCACGGAAAGGGGATCGGTATTACCATTGACGGACTACCGCCCGGTTTCGAAATTGACTTAGCAGAAGTAACCCGGGAGCTAGAGCGTCGCGCCCCTGGAAAAAGTCCCTTATCAACAGCACGTAATGAAAAAGACGCATTTACGATTTGGAGTGGCTTTTTAAATGGTAAAACAACAGGAAGCCCACTTTGTTCCATTATTGAAAATAAAGATCAAAGGTCTGCTGATTATGAATCCTTAGCTTGGAAATTTCGTCCTGGACATGCGGATTATACTGGCTCTATAAAGTATAAGCACTTTAATGACTTGCGAGGCGGTGGGCACTTCTCCGGCCGCCTTACAGCCCCTCTCGTATTCGCCGGTGCAATTGCTAAGCAGCTTTTGAGACAACAAAATATTCATATTGGCTCTCATATCCAGCGTATCGCTTCTATTTCAGAATCTCAATTTGATGCGGTTACGATTGACCAGACAATACTAGAACAATTAAAAGCAAAATCATTCCCTGTACTTGACCCTGCTGCGGGCGAATCAATGCAACGATGCATTCTCTCAGCCAAGACTGCGGGAGATTCTGTCGGCGGTATTATTGAAGCAGCTGTCATACACCTGCCTGTCGGTCTGGGTGATCCTTTCTTTGATTCCCTAGAAAGCACATTGGCACATCTGTTATTTTCTATTCCTGCCGTTAAAGGTGTGGAATTCGGTGCCGGGTTTACTTTTGCCCAGATGCGCGGCAGCCAGGCCAATGATGCGATGTATAGTAAAGACAATCTGGTTGTAACCTCCACTAATCACAATGGAGGAATCTTAGGAGGAATCTCCAATGGCATGCCTCTTATTTTTCGTGTAGCCATAAAACCAACCCCCTCCATTTCTT
Source organism: Pelosinus fermentans DSM 17108 (assembly GCF_000271485.2). Classification (NCBI taxonomy): domain Bacteria; kingdom Bacillati; phylum Bacillota; class Negativicutes; order Selenomonadales; family Sporomusaceae; genus Pelosinus; species Pelosinus fermentans. The sequence goes on along the minus strand of NZ_AKVN02000001.1, from coordinate 2,045,098 downwards.
TAGAGCAGAACACTGTGAATGCAAAGGGTGAAAATGTCTCTATTACAGTGGAAGGTCGTCACGATCCTTGTATTGTCCATCGTGCGGTACCTGTTATCGAAGCCGCAGCTGCAATGGCTATTTGGGATGTATTATAGATAACTTAAATTTTAATATCCTTTGATTTTTTGAAATCACAAAAAATCAGCGTCTAGGTATTTACCTTAGACGCTGATTTTAATTTAAAAGTTTCTATTTCATATTCATCATATCTAATAAGTCAGGTTAGTCAGAAATGGCTATTTGCTCACTATCCTGGCTTTTTGCAATTACTTGTAGAATCTGGTCTACTGCAGAATGTAATGACAAACCGTTGGTAATTCGATAATGACAACACCCCTCATATAAATGCTTTCTCTGTTCGTATAAGCTGTAAATTCTCTTCACATTATCTTCCAGCAACGGACGAGCTGCAGCGTCAATCGTTTCTATTATCATTTCGATTGGTCGGTCAATATAAAAGATAGTGCCTTTTTGCTGTAATACAGCTATATTCTCAGGACGAGTCACTACACCTCCTCCAGTAGCAATAACAATCGGTTTCTTGCTGCTAACTTCACGAACAGCATTGCTTTCAATCTGACGAAAGTGTGACTCTCCTAATAAAAAAAGCTCAGAAATAGTCTTATTCTCTTTTTCCTGTATATACTGGTCAATATCATAAAAATCAATCTCTAATCGTTCTGCAATAATCGAACCCAGAGACGTCTTACCACTACCCGGCATACCAATCAACACAACATTATTATGAAATTTCATTACAATACACCGCCTACTATTTTTTATCAGAAAAACGTTTCTCGTCCTTTTGTCATTGCAAACAGAGTAAGCAATCTCTTAACAAACAAAAGATTGCAATGCATACTCGCAATGACAAATCAAAAAATATAGGACAAGAAAGGATTCTATTTATCTTTAATATTCTCCTTTGTATGCCGCGGAAGCAGCATTGTTATCTTTGTGCTTCATAATGACTTATGTTTTTTCACTTACAGCCTTTATAACTCCTAATACCATAAAACAAAAAATAAGACTCTAACGAGTCTTATTTCTATCACAAAACAGTTTTATACTTACCTGCTCGTGTTTAAGCTCTCATTTAACAGTCTATTCATTTGATACATCCCAAAATAGCCAGCACTATAAAAATAGCCCCAACTAAAAAAACTAAAATATTGGTTTCCAAATCTCTTAGTTAAGAATGTAATCATTATAATAGCCTCCGCTCAACATAATACTATTTTCATTATACCAACTAAACAACAATTGTCAAGCATCTATCAAAAAGCAATGATAACATTAATAATTTGTTATTATTTTATCATTTTAAAAAACAAACGTCCTATCGGAATATACTTTTGTAAAATTATAGATGTACAATAATTTTTGTTTGAAAGATAGCTACTTTATTTCAAATTACATAAATAAAATAACTTCTTAATAAGCACATTGTACATCGATCTATACATTGTGTTTATTAAGAAGTTATTACACCTAAGGCTAACATGAATCTGCCGTTGCATCTAAATAATGTGCTAATATATGTAGTTCTTTTTAAAATTACCTACATCCCCATGGATTTTTTTACAATATGGAACACTGTATTTAAATCTTCAATCGGCACTTGCCCAGGTGCAGAGCTGCTTTGACCTACTGCAAAACTAACAGTTGAGCCAAAAACTCCTCCAAACAGGCGAGTTACGGCACCAAGCTCTCCCATTGACATACTAATTACAGGAATCTTCAACTTATTTTTTGCTTCTAAGGTTGCACTCAATAGCGTAAGAACATCTTCTAATGTTTTTGGCATAACTGCCACTTTTGCAACATCAGCACCATATTCTTCTGCTTGTGTAAACCTTTCTTCTAAGCTTTCTTTACTTGGCGTACAATTAAAATTATGGAAGGATGCAATTATTTTCGTGCTATTTTCCCGTGCTACTTTGCATAACTGCTGAAAGTGTTCTGGCAGATTACTCAATTCGCAATCCACATATTCTACACTTGTATTCGTGCAGATGGCTGCATTTAGTTCCATCGCTTCACTATCTGACAGTGGAATGGTTTGACCGCCTTCCCGAATAGAACGAATCGTAAAGATAATCGTTAAATCGCCCGCAATCTCTTTGATTGTATTTGCTAAGGCAACTACTTCATCAGTATTGGCGATAGCTTCAAAGAAATCGGCACGCCATTCAATAATATCTGGTTTTTTTTCTAAAACATTTGCTAATTCAGCTAATACAATTTCTTGATTTCTTCCCACTAGTGGAGTACATATCAATGGCTGTGTTCCTTCTCCAATTATCTTACTCAATTTAAATTAGCCTCCCTTTATATGTTCTATCTCGACAGTTCCTACTCTAGGGTGTGTCTTTAAAAAATAATCATAACGTTTATGCGCTACATTTGCAATATAGTATCCATCATTTAATTTTCGACATATTTTCTTTCAATTGAATGATCTGCCTAAATTTTATCTCCAAGCACCGTCCAGCTTCGCTAGATGCGCGGTACAGAAAAGGCTACTGGCATACTGCCAATAGCCTTTTCCTTGCAAGCATTAATCAATGAACATATATGAATTAGGTTTACATCAATGAACTGTCTTTGTTTTAAAATACACTCACAAAACTTATCATTTATAGCATTGCTTTCTTCCAGGAGAATTCCAAATTAGCAATCTTACGAATTGCCGTCAAGAGGATCTCAGTCCCCGCAACAATATCATCCATACTTGCCCACTCTGCTGGATTATGGCTAATTCCTCCCTGGCAGGGAATAAATATAATGCCTGTAGGAGCCAGGGGAGCTAAATGCATTGCATCATGTCCTGCACCACTAGGCATCAACATATTCGGATAAGGATGCTGCTTGCACACCTCTTGCAACTCTTCAACCATTTCTTTTAAAAGCTCAACTGGAATCTCATCTGTAAGTGTAATTAACTCAATCGTTACACTTCGCTGTGTCTTAATTTTATCAATTCCTGTAATGAGTTCATCAACGACCCACTGCTTACTTGCTAATTGAATTGCACGAATATCAATTCCAAGTTCCACACGTCCTGGAATTACATTAATGGCACCTGGATCCGCTTTAATTACTCCTGTTGTTCCTACGACTCCCAGATGGGCAACCTTCCTTGCCAATTGTTCTACCAATAAAATTACTTCTGCTGCAGCTGTTAAGGCATCTTGACGCATATTCATTGGAGTAGCCCCCGAATGGTCCGCCTGACCTGTTACTATTGCTTTAAAACGAGTAGGCGCTGCAATACCGGTTACGATTCCAATTTGATGATTTGTTGTCTCTAAAACCTTCCCCTGTTCAATATGCAGTTCTAAAAACGCTTTAATTTCTCCTTCATATTGGGCTTGCCCGATGTTCTCCGGTGCAAGTTCTCTTTGCTGTATCGCTTCAGCTAAGGTGATACCATCCTTATCCTTATACTGAACTAGATTCTGAGAAGAAAGCTTCCCGCAAAATGCCTTGCTACCCAATGTAGCAACACCAAACCGACTGGATTCCTCAGCCATAAACACCACAACTTCAATAGGATGATCATTTTGCTCTTGCTGTTCCTCTAGACATTGCAATGCTTCTATCGCTGCTAAAACACCAACAACCCCATCAAAATTCCCTCCGTTCGGGACACTATCAATATGAGAACCAAGCATTACCACCGACTTCTCAGGATATAAGCCCTCCCGACGTCCAATGATGTTGCCAAAAGCATCAACGCGAATTTTCAGCCCAGCATTCTTCATAAGTTCTATAACAATGTTCCGTGCTTCCCAATCAGCATCACCAAAAGCAAGACGCGTAATTCCACCCCCATCCTGTCTTCCAATTACCGATAATCTTTGGAAATTTTCTTCAAGCCTTCTGTAAGAAACCATATAACCATCTCACTTTTACAAATTTTCAAGAAAAAAAGAGACACCTAGGCTGTCTATACAACCTAGGCATCATTGCCAATTTCTTAAATCATATATTTATCTTAAACCATTACTATATGCGTGTCAACATAACACAAGTTTTAACATAAAAACAATTTATTCATACAATTGTCATTATTTAGCTTACCGTTAACTTTGTTTAGATAGATACCAATAAGGCAGGGCTACAAAAAAGATACCGCCAATCATATTGCCTAAAGTAACCCAACTGATATTATAGATAAAATCCAAAAGAGAAACAGCATCTGCTCCAGGCATGATCAATACTGCCGACAGTAAGGTCATGTTTGCAACACTGTGCTCAAAGCCCGTTGTAATAAAGGCAAAAAGGCACCAAAAAATCATGATGAGCTTTCCGGCTTCTTCTTTCATTTTAAAAGAGCACCAAATTGCAAGGCAAACTAATATATTACACAATATTCCCCTCGCCAGAAGCTCCATCCATGGCAAAGATACTTTGCTATGTGCAATTTTAACCATCAACATCGCCGTACTTCCTTGTCCAAGCCCTGATAAAATAAATAAAGATGCTAATAAAAAAGAGCCTAGTAAATTGCCAATAAAACTAAGAATATGTATAGTAAATACATCACTAATCGTTACTTTCTTTTCCATCCTGCCAATTGTCATAATTATATTATTGCCTGTAAAAAGCTCCGACCCTGCCATAATAACCAGACTCAAGGCAATGCCAAAAGAGGTTCCCATAATAATTTTCACCGCTGGAGAATCAGCTTGAGACAAAAGTCCGCCAATGGTAAAAATAAGTAATATACCAAGACCGACATACATTCCTGCTAGAACAGATGACAATAAATATTTGACAGGACTTCCCTTTAATAGTGCTCCTTTTGCCTGGGCTGCGCTTGAAACTTTCTTTATTTCTTCGTAATACATCTGATGCCTCCAAAACTATATCGATTTAGCTAATTTAGTGAAAGATCATAAATAAATATTGGATTTTTTTATAACCAAGCAGGAAATTAAGGTAATCAATCGAAGATAGCAACTATGCGATACTAAGGAGGTGTGTCATGACAATTGAATTTACCTGCTTGTCCTGTACTCGAACCTTTGCGATCCCAATTTCCGATTTATTCAAAACAGATTACCTGTCTTGCATTTGTTGCGGAAAACCAGTTCCAATTGACCTAATCAATTCACTGCAACATGTATGCAGAAGCTTTTCTTTAGATGCAGAGAACTCAACAAACGAATCCCTTTGGCATATTCGCTTTATCGAAAAGGATTAGAAAACACCTGCGCAAAGTACAAAGCATAATCTCAATTTAGTATTAATTGAGATTATATATGTTACTCTTTTTCTAGCATGTTCTTCTTTTTATATTTGGTATAATATGATACGAACCACTGACGTAATACCACAAAGCTCTCAATTGCCACAAACATGGTATAAAGGAGCAAAACCAAGATACAGACACTTTTTACAACTTCGTTCCCAATAACCGATTGAAGCATAAACTTCCCAACATCTAAAATGGGACTGTCCATAGGTATATCTGTAGGAAGTGATACCCGTTGTATTAAATAAACAAGCCGCCCTAAAATCAATAAATATAAATACAACTTTCCCAGTTTTATGATCTGCAGATATTTTTCCTTTGATGATTCTTTTGAAATTGACATTCAATTACCTCTCTTATTTTATCATTCTATTATGATATACAGTATATCATAATAGAATGATAAAATAAAAAAACCACTCTGTAAAAAGTGGTTTTTTATTATTACCTCTTATACCCATTTTTTTCCATCATTCTCGCTCTTTGCTGATTCATCTTCTGTTTAGTAAGCTGTTTTAAATCCACTGGCTCAACCTTTGTACCGTACTCAGATGACAGCATCGTTTCTAATTCATCATGAGTTAAAGTATAAGAAATAATGTCTTTGCTCATGTCATTCTCCTTCCTCAATAATGTGCAAAAAATAAAGAAGATTTGATTCAGATACATAACCCTATGTACGCCATCTGAATCTAAGTCTCATTTATCGAGAGCTTAACCACTTTGAACCCTCACTAATAAAATTTGGAATTCATAAGCGGTTTACTCCTTCAATAAGGAGAATCTTCCTCTTATATTTATATGCAAAAATCCATTATTTTATGAGGTACTTGCATCTGATTCTTTCATTTCATTGGGTAGCATCATTTTTCCACCCTCTTCGCTGCCTATAACCCATATTATAGCATTAATAGGGTATCTGATTGTCTTATAATAAAATATTTCTACCCGCTGAGGCGATTCCTGTCTATGGACTATCTTCTGAAATACCTCACCACCTGCATATTCAATGGATAATTCAAAAATCTGACAGGCATCGACTTGAATTTCATCCTTCTCCCATTGAGCAATTAATTCCCAAAGTATAATCTGTATATCTATGCCTACTGATGACGCCACTAGACTAGTAGCATATTTCTGCTCAAACATGAGAAACACTCCCATTCGATATTTTTCCTAATGCTCTTTTATATATAATTTATGCAACCTAGAGCATGTACAGAACTAATTTCCGGAGAGTGTAAAAATAATTTAAAAAGTAAGTATTGAGTCTAACTTAACGACGTTATCCCGAAACTGAAATAAGATGAAAAGAGTTTGCATTTTGCAAACTCTTAAATTTACTTTCTTATCTTCCCACTTTAACGTTTTAAGATGCTTTTTGTTTTCGTGAAATTGCACAAAGCAAAAATAGAGTCCCCGTCTCTTTCGAACGATGAAACTAAGGCTTTGCTATTTAAAGTTTACTGTCAATAGACCTTTCTGTGAAAATTATATGTATCCATCCACTTTAAGGCTAATGAATTTGTCATCACCAATAATAATATGATCAAGAACTGCTATCTGTAGTATTTTTCCACCCTCAACTATTTGTTTCGTTAATGCTATATCTTCACGACTAGGTTTCGGGTCCCCTGACGGATGATTATGAACCAAAATGATAGCTTTAGAATTTGCTAATATGGCCCTTTGAAATATTTCTATCGGCGTAACAATATTTTCATTGATTGTTCCTATGGTTACTAAGCTTGTCCCAATTACTTGACATTTGGCATCAAGCATTATGATTTGAAAATGTTCAACTGGTAAATTTTCCATCATCGGTTTCATGATTTCGTACGCATCTTCTGCTTTAGTAATTTTCTTAATTTCACTTTTAAAAGAACCATCTTTTGTTAGCGTTATACTATATCGCGGTATTCTATACATCTTCACACCTCTTTTGCCTACAGCAACAATACATTACCTATATTTTCCATTATGGCATGGATTAGTAATTATTGAAAACAATAGTTTATTCGACAATCCTACACTAAATCCTTTATTGCATGAGATAGAGGAGACTACCTTATTTGCCTTGACAACGCTACATTGACACATTTGTCACATGTGCGGTGAAGGCTCTTTTATTTTGCACATTGATATCAATGTATGCTCAAATCACAATAATAAAATAAAAAAGACTCCGACAGAAAAAATTCCGCGAAGTCTATCATTTACTGGTGGAGATGAGCGGGATCGAACCGCTGACCTTCTGAATGCCATTCAGACGCGCTCCCAACTGCGCTACACCCCCACAATCTTGTTGTTACATCAGCAATACTTTTAATAATTTCTTGCCGACATGAATTATATTATCATAGTTAGTTACATAATGTCAATAAAAAGGCTTAAAAACATTATTATTTATAGACATTTTTCATCTAACAAACCAATCAATTGTGCAATTTCAGGCTTAGAAACTTGCCCATCAGCACCAATCGCTTCACCTTTGCGACGCATTTCCTCATTAATCAAAGAGGAAAAAATAATAACTGGCAATTTTGCTAAAGCTCTATCTTCCCTAACGCGTTTTAACAAATGATGACCGTCCATCTGAGGCATTTCAATATCCGTAATTAATAAATTAACGCTTTCTTCAATCGGTGCCTCTGATTCTGCCAACACAGCCAATGCATCCCATGCGTCTTTTCCATTATTATAGGCAGTAATATTAATATAACCAGATTCATGAAGTGTTTCAACCAATAAGTCCCTGAGCATTTTAGAATCTTCTGCTACAATTATGTTCTTCGTTTTTCGCTGCTCTTTCAGTTCATCACTACTCTTAGGAACTGTTGTCAATTTAATATTAATTTGAGGATTAATGTCCGCGACGATCTTTTCGAAATCCAGCAAAATAACCATTTTTTCGCCCATTTTTATGATGCCGACAACCATATCTGAGTTAGTAACATTAGGAGGCGGCTCCATAACTGACCAAGACACTCTATGGATGCGAGAAACTTCATTTACTAAGAAACCAATAAAATAATTATTTAACTCACTTACAATAATATTTTTAGTACTGGATTCTAAATCTTCTGTCCCTAAACAGCGAGGTAAATTGACCAATGGCATTACCCTTCCACGTAACGTAAAAATACCATCAACGTAAGGATGGGAATTTGGCATTTGCGTAATGGGAACCAGATTAATTACTTCTCGAACCTTCGCAACATTGATTCCATAATTGACTTTACCAACCGTAAATTCTACAATTTCAAATTCGTTTGTACCCGTTTCTAATAATATTCCTTTTTTAGCGTTAGCAGCCTCACCCATAGAAACGCCTCCAGTTTTTATATTGCTTATCGCAATTTGCGATTGCCTATCGATTTCATTTACTACTTACTTTTCTAAATTTCTCGGAAAAACCAATAATTCCTTCTTTTTAAACTAATTTTCTGGTAAAATTCCTCAAATATAAAAGATTATTGTCGTTTTAGCGACAATAATCTTTTATAAAGTAAGGAGATATCCATATCCTAATATCAACATTCCCCTGGCAAACAATTACTTGATCTACAAGTTTTTTAAAACATTCTTTATATTTTCTCTTTTTCTAAAAGATAGGTCCAACCATCACGCTGTTCTACATATCCTGTTTTGATTAGCCTTCCTAGGGCTCTTTTAAAAGCAGATTTACTAATATGAAATTTTTCCTTAATAATTTCAGGTGAAGTATCATCACTATAAGGCATTTTACCATTACGAGAATGCAGCAGAGAGAGTATGGCATCCCCATCCGCATCAATCGCTTCCTGCTTAAGAGGACGCATGGAAACATTAATACGCCCATCTTCCCGAATATGAGTAATACGCGCTGTAATCTCATCTCCTACATTGGGTCTTGCAGTAATTTCACTTGTATGCATAAACGCAATATAGCGCTCTTTCGTAAAAATAAAAGCCCCTTCTTCGTTATAGTTGTAAAGCGAACCAGTAATCATATCACCAATTTTAGCATCGGTTGCAGGAACAGAGGCCCTTCTCAACTCATCTTCTACTTCCATGCTTACTGCCGGTCGTCCTGATTTATCGATATAGAGCTTCACCCAGACTTTATCACCGCGTTTTAAATTACCGCGCATACCAGCAAATGGCATAAATACACCACGCTCAGCACCAATATCAACAAAGGCTCCATCACGGGTCGTATTGATCACAGTAACTCTGGCCACCTGTCCTACCTGCATTTTAGGCAAACGCATACTTGCTGTAAGGCGACCTTTAGGATCCTGATACAAATATACAGGAATTTCATCCCCAATTGCTATCGTATCTGTAGTTTGCTGCTGTTTATGCAATAAAATATCATCATTCGTATTGCCAGTGCCAGCATCTAAAAAAATACCAAACTCACTAGATCTGACTGCTTTTAGCGTCACTACACTACCTGGAGTCAGCTTGTTTGTTGTTTCCATTATAACTACCACCTATGCCACCAAGACTTAGACTTACGATCCAAGGCATTGGCAAATTATTTATTTTCACTCAACTGCTCTTCCGTATCCATTACTCGAGCTTTACCCCAAAGGCGTTCTAAATTATAGTACTCTCTTTCTTCTTCTACAAATATATGTGCAATTCCATTACCAAAATCCAGTAAGATCCAGCGTCCTTGACGATGTCCTTCTTTGTGTAATAGATCAATTCCTTGTTTTTTTAGTTCATCTTCAATATTATCAGCAATCGCTTGTACTTGTATGGTAGACTTCGCACTGCATACCACATAAAAATCAGCAACAGAAGAAACACCATCTACATTAAGAACCACAACATCCGTCGCTTTTTTATCCTCAGCCGCCGCCACAATCATTTCTTCTAAGGTTTTAGTTGTATCACTCATCAAAAATCCTCCTAAAATTTAAATATTCATCTTATTTTTATTTGATTATTACACTTCATAGTACATTGTTGTGTCGTTCTTATCTTTTAATTGTTGCTTTTTGGGTCAGTAAATATACCACTCATCTTGGCATTTTCGCTAGTTAGCATACGATCCACGATTTGCTGGGTCTGCTGCTGATCATGACTCCAGAAGCTTATACCATCAATGGTAGCAAATTTTCCTGGCAGCATGTCCACATGTAACTCACTTGCCTTAAAGGACTTTAAAGAATTAGCCACCTTTAACATCTTAAAAGTCGATATATCCGTTGCTATATATTGATTCATAGTATGCAGCAGGGATGGTACTTTTAAAAGAGTACTTACATTCATTGTCTTTTCCACCATGGCTTTTAAAAAACGCTGCTGCCGCTGTACACGACCAATGTCACCCAGCTCATCACTACGAAACCGGACATATTGCCCCGCCTTATTGCCATCTAAATGCTGGTAGCCTTTATTCAGATGAATTGCTAAATCAGCGTAAGGATCTTCATAATCCATATCATTTTCTACATATAAATCAACTCCGCCTAATATATCTACAATTTCAACAAATGCCTGCCAATCAATAACGATATATTGGTGAATAGGAATTTGTAATAACTGCTCAACAGTCTGTACGGCTAAAGAAGATCCTCCATAAAAAAAGGCATGGGTAATTTTTTCGGCACCCTTATGTCCCTGAATGGCAACCCGAGTATCACGTGGAATGGATAATAAATGCAGCGCACCGTTTTCTTTATTAATATTGACAACAATCATCGTGTCCGACCGTCTAGGTGCATTAGGATATTCATTATCGCCGTCGTCTACGCCCATGACTAATATATTCAAATATGGACCAGTTTCTTCGACGACTTTGCCGTTTTCCACTTTTATGCTTAGGGCAGGTGCTGCAGAAAATTTTTGATAGGTATGTACTGCTGCCCAGGTTAAAGAAGTTATAAATGTAAACAAAATAAATAATAGCAAAAACAATCGCTTCCAACGTATTTTACGACGCTGAGGACGCAGGCGTGACATGCGTTTTCCTCCTCTCTAGACATAACCTAAAGATTTTTCTATGTAGTATGCAATATCGGTGTACGCTGCTTGATTAAAAGATCATTTCGAGCTTCAATGGTAGCCGGATGAATTAAGCCACCTTCTTCCAAAATGTAACTTATGCTTTGATCCAATGCCAACAGCAGTGCCTTGTCCAAATCACTATAAGCCATTGCTCTAATTTCTTCCAGACCTCCAAAATTACGACCAGGTTCGATCACATCTGCTAAATAAATAATTTTATCTAATAACGACATATGAGCTCCCCCTGTTGTGTGCAGAAAAATTGCTTGTAAAATTTCTGCATCATGGATGTTAAACTTGCTCTCAGCTAACTTGGCTGAAATGGGAGCATGCAGCAATATAGGTTCTGCTTTTTCGATATCACTAACCACTATACCAAAGGCTTGTGCCATTGGCAAGAGATCAGCTACTGGTACCTCACGGGCTGCGTCATGCAGAAGACCTGCTAAGCCAGCTTTGACCTTGTCACCCCCAAAGCGTTCAGCCATTTCCTCTGCCGTCTTGCTAACACCAACCGAATGCTGCAGTCTTTTGGATGATAATATTTTTGATAATTGAGTTAGAATATATTCATAATCCATTTTCTCACCACAATATTTTTAATTAAACCATTGATTCCACAAATAACTATGTTTGTAATAGTATACATTTCGCCAAAATAGTTGAATTCCCTGCTAAAAAATAAAAGCCTCCTATAAAGAAGGCTTACATTTTAGTTATTGTTCTCTTGGCCTGGCTTCATTCACGACAATCTGCCGCCCACCAAAGTCACTGCCATTCATCATACTAACCATCTTATCAGCATCATCATCATCGACTTCTACAAACCCAAACCCTCTAGAACGCCCTGTTTCCTTGTCTGTGATAATACGACTGGAAATTACATTGCCATGCTCCTTGAACACATCAGCTAAATCACTATCACTTGTTGACCAAGGCAAATTGCCCACATAAAGTGTTTTTGACATTTGGAATCACCTTTCTTTGTTAAATTCTAAAAACGATTGTACTAACATTATCTACGAAACTATAGTATTTATGCCTAACTTTATTTGCCAAAAGCCAAACATGGTATGTTTTACTACTATTCTTTATACAAATTTTCTTTGCAGATATAAATCTCAACGCTTTCAGGAACAAAATATTTAATCGATCTTCCCTGCCGCACTTTCTCTCGTACATCTGTAGAAGATATCTCTAGTTCAGGGGTAGGCAAAGAGTGGATACGTTTAAAACCTTTCTCACCAAAAGGTTTTATTATATCCTCTAGTGTGTATGCACTGCCTGGACGGTTGGCAGCAATAAAATGACAGATCTCTAAAAGGTGATCAATGTCTTTCCATGATGCTAATTCTTGTATGGTATCGGAACCAACAATAAAATAAAACTCTATATTATCCCCATATTGCTTAATTAGCTCCAATACCGTATCAATCGCATAGGATAGCCCTGGCCGTTCTATTTCGATGGGCGATACATGAAAATGAGGATTGGAATAGGTAGCCATTACGGTCATAATGTACCTATGTAGTGGTTTCGTTACCCGAGAATGCTGTTTATGCGGTGGATTTGAAGCTGGAATAAATAATACTCTCTCAAGATCATATTCCACGCGGACTGCTTCAGCCGTTGCCAAGTGACCAGTATGTATAGGATCAAAGGTACCACCCATAATACCAATCTTACGTTTTTTATCTGACATAAAGGTTCTCCTACGATACAAATAGTCTTGTCTTATTATATCACACCTCAAAAAGACAAGACTATTTTTTCCTATATAAAACTACACTTCTATTGCAATAAAGCATAAAGTAATATTCGAATGCCCGCCATGACCGATGCCATTATCACAATGGCCCGAATATAGTCCAAGCAATCATGTTTTCCTTTGTCCGTTTTCAAGTAATTCATTAACGAATAAAAGTATCCCATTGTCTTTCCCCTTATCATATCCATTCACCTTATTTTGCCACAAAATACTTACTTTTTATTCATAGCGCAATGCGTCAATCGGATCTAATAATGCTGCTTTTCTGGCAGGATAGATACCAAAAAATAATCCAATCGCTACGGAAAATCCAAAGGCCATAAGAATAGAACCTGACGAAATAGCAGTGTTCCAGCCAGCAATTGCTGAAATGGCATATGCTGCGGCAATACCTAATCCAATACCAATTAAACCGCCTGTTACACCAATAACAATGGCTTCAATAAGAAACTGCAGTAAAATATTGCGATAAGTAGCACCTAGAGCTTTTCGAATGCCGATTTCTCTTGTACGCTCTGTCACAGATACCAGCATAATATTCATAATACCAATACCACCAACTAATAACGAGATTGCTGCAATATTCCCTAAAAGCAATGTAATGGTTTTTGTCGTTTCCTCTGCTGTAGCCATCACTGCCGCTAAGTTACGAACCGTAAAATCATCCGGCATATCTTTTGCTAACTTATGGCGTGAACGTAAAAGAGAGGTGATATCCTCTTGTGCCTGATTAATGCTTTCCGGACTAACCGCCTGTACGCTAATGGTTTGTATATAGCTAATCCCCATCATACGTTCTTGAGCTGTCGTTAAGGGAATCACCACAACATCATCTTGGTCCATACCACCTGCTGACTGCCCTTTTCCCTCAAATACACCAACTACTACAAAGGGAGCTGAATTAATACGTACCGTCTGTCCCACAGGATAGATGGTACCGAATAAATTATCAGCAGTGGTTTTCCCCAGAACTGCAACTCTCATTCGCGTTTCTACCTCTTGATTCGAGAAAAATCGTCCCAACTCCACATTAAAATTCCGAACACTCACAAATTCAGGCGTAGTCCCTTGGACCGTTGTCATCCAATTTTTATTCCCATACACCAGTTGGTATTGTTTACTAACGCTAGGCGCAACGGCACTGACACCTTCGATTTGACGCCCTATTGCCTGAGCATCTTTATTGGTCAGAGTAGTGTTAGAACCAGCGGCCAGCCTCACACCAGAAGGTGATGTGGCACCAGGGGTAATAATCAGAAGGTTACTCCCTAAACCAGCAATTGAATCTTGTATTTTATTTTGCACTCCCATACCAATCGACACCATCGCAATGACGGCACCTACACCAATAATAATTCCCAGCATTGTCAATATAGAACGCATTTTATTCGCTTTTAATCCTTCTAATGCTATAATAATGCTTTCCCACAGCAAAAAAATCACCTCCTAGACTTTGAGCAACGCTTCATCACTGATAATTAGACCATCACGAAAAGAGATAATACGCCTTGTAAATTGAGCAATCTCGATTTCATGTGTAACCAAAACGATGGTTCGCCCTTCTTTGTTAAGCTTCGTAAATATCTCCATGATCTCATTGCCAGATTTACTGTCAAGATTTCCGGTAGGTTCATCAGCCATAATAATACTAGGGTTATTCACTAAGGCCCGCGCAATTGCCACACGCTGGCGCTGCCCCCAGACAACTCATTAGGACGATGATGCATCCGATCGGCTAAACCCACCATAGATAGAGCAGCAGCAGCCATGGAATCTCGTTCCTGTTTTACTACTCCTGCATATACAAGAGGCAAAGCTACATTTTGTTGAGCTGACATACGAGGCAGCAAATTAAAGTTCTGAAAAACAAACCCGATTTTCTTATTTCTGGTAACCGCCAATTCATCATCTTTTAACGTAGCTACCTCTTCCCCATCTAGCATGTAAGATCCGCTGGTAGGCCTGTCAAGGCAGCCTAATATATTCATCAAAGTTGATTTACCCGACCCCGACGGTCCCATAATGGCTGTAAATTCTCCGGCGCTGATCTCCAGTGTAATTCCTGCCAAAGCAGCAACTTGGGTATCACCCATCTGGTATATTTTCTTTATATTGGAAAGTACAATGCTCATTGCCGATCCCTCCTTAGCGACCAAGTGGACCGCGCATATTTCCAGAAGCCTGAGGCAGTGCTTTTGCTTGCGGAAGCACAATTTGATCACCATCCGCAAGACCACTGGTAATTTCTACCTTATCTTCGTTAGATAGTCCAGTCGTAACATTGATATTTTCAATCTTTCCGCTGACCATGATCTGGACATATGGCTGACCTTGATTTTCCTTAATAGCAGACAGGGGTACAAGGATTGTATTTTTACTTTCCCCGCTTTGTATTGATACTCTTGCCGTCATAGTTGGTTTGAGCATTGTTCCAGGTCCTTCAACATCAATGGTTACAACATAATAGACTACATTTTGCGTTATATTCGCCTTTTGGGATATATTCGATACCGTGCCTGAGAACACTTTATCAATGTAGGCATCTACGGTAAACGTCACCCTTTGTCCTAATGCAATTTTTCCAATATCAGATTCATCGACCTGCGCCTCAATCTGCATTTTTGACAAGTCGGCCACACTCATGAGAACCATAGGAGTGGAAATCCCTGGAGCCACGGTCTGACCAGCAGGAATCGGCTTACCAATAATAACACCATCAATCGGTGCTTTAATGACAGTATCATCTAATTGGGATACAGCATCATCATAGGTTGCCTGCGCCACACTATAATCCATAATGGAAGCATCCAACTGTTGATTGGAGATAGCTCCGATACGATTTAATTGTAAATTCCGCTGATAATTTGCCGATGTGTTTTCTAATTTGGCACGTGACTGAGATACTTGTGCCATGAGCCGTTTATCATCCAGTAAGATCAATATTTGCCCTGCTTTTACCTGCTCATTTTCAAGCACTCTGACTTCCTTTATTAAACCAGTTATCTTTGAACTAATATCAACAATATTTACAGGATTGATCGTACCAGTTGCTGATACCAATGACACGATGTCGCCTCGCTCTACTGCTACTAACTGCGTTGTTACTACGGGCTTACTTTTATCTACATACATCCTGATTCCAAATGTAGCTGCCACACCCACAATGATTATTAATAGTATGATTTTTTTATACTGGTACCTTTTTTGCCATAACGTTTGAACTTGCATAAAATCCCTCCCCAAGTTTGAATTTCATTAGAATCAGGTTTTGGTGTAATCTTATTGTATGGTCTTTCCACTATATGGTCAATTAAGTTTTTACAAAAAAGCAATAAAACGGTATTTTGGTGCTGTTTTTATTGCTTTTTGGGTTTTAACAAAATCCTGGCGATCCATAATTGATGTTAGTTCCCAAAACACTCCAAGATGCATACCATGGGATAAAAATAAGTAATAGAATAGAAATAATTAAGATGTCAACTGCGCTCGAAAATATTACATTTTTTCTTCTTAATGGCACCTTTCAGAAGAAAAAACATATTATGAATTAAGAATATAAAAGTCTTATGTATTAAGAGTATATAAGTATTCTTTATTTTTTCAGGAGGGATGCCTATTACTTTAGATACTAAATACTCAACCAAAATCCAACATTTTAGAGGAGGCTTTTGCTATGATAGACAGCAAGTATTTTGAGATTCCCGATTTTTGTGAATTGACCCGCCAATGTGAACCAAACTGCCCCTGCAATAGCTGTCTTGGTATCTTTAACACCTGCGGACCAGTTTTTGGTACTACAACGCCCCCAGTAAGCAGAATACCAACATGTGAATGTCATGACATTTGTGTAGAAGAAGTCGTACTTATTGGTAATTCCGGTGAATTTACAAGATGCATAGCCTACCCTCCAGTAGGACCATGCCGAGTACAATGCAACGGAACCTTTACTTTCCCAACACTCACAGTGGGTGAAACCTGCCAGGTTATCTTATGGTGCGCCGATGAGCAAATTGATGAAGGCTGCCAGAGTATAACAGTCAGAATTGGATTGGTACTCATCTGCGGCAATTGCACCACAAACCCAATCATTCTTCCACTCCCAACCTTTACTAAAACCTTTACCACTTTCTATGGATTCCCAGATTGCACTCCTGTAACCGGACAGCAATTAAAGAATGAATTAACCAGGATTGACGGTTCATGCCTTGTAGCTCAATTTAATGCAGTTGTCACTAGCCCTCAACAGATTACAATTACAGGAAAGATTATAGATAAATTATGGAGAAGCGAAAACTTGTGGGTAGAAGGGATCAGACCGTTTGAATTAACGGATGAAGCCATCGCTAATGGATACTCTTCCTTTACAGTAAAAGGCTCATTTGATACCAGCCATCATGGTAGCAGTTCTGGAGATTGTCCCATAGTTTAACATAAAAGCAGACCAGGTAGGTCTGCTTTTTTATTCCTTTTGATGTAATAATATTTCAATTTGCTCTAACCTCTTATTCATATCCTGAAGAATTTCCATTACATGAACCCAAGGCTGATGATCCTCATCACTTACTTCCACATTGGTTTTATGCCAGCGTCGATTTTGACTGATTTCACCGGATGCGACTGCTGGTATGGTATCCATCAATTTTTGTAGAGCACTCTGATCAGGCAAGAGATAATATTTTTGATCGCCATCTTGTGCAACAAGATTTTCCTCACCTAATAGCTGCTCTAATTTTTCCTCTGTAATTGTCGGAAAAAAAGTACTGTCTTTCTGCAAGTTTTTGACACGATTCGTTATTTTCTCCAACATTGTATCTTGTGGTATCTTTTCTAATGGAGGAATAGGCGGCTGCCAAAGTTGGCTTTCCTGAACCAAAGGCTTCGAATTCTCATCGTCTCCTCTATGAGACTTTTCCATTATAGTTCTCCTCCTTTTCATAAACGTTGATAACTTTATAGAATCTACTTTACCATTATTTGTACTGTAGTATATGCACAACTCTTGGATAGGTACCTTAAATTAATGTTTATCCTCAAAAATTTTTAATAAAGCATTTTCATAATGAAGTTGTGCTGCTGCGCCATTAAATAAAACCGATTTTACTTGCTTGGTTATTTTCTTTTTGATCTGTTCCCTAAGTTCTTTATCCATAGCTAATTTCACGGCCCATTCCACATATTCTTCTTCATCCATCCCAATACCCTCTCGTATTCCAAGGGCTCTGAGCATATGAGATCCCCATCTGCTTCTAGCCATATCTCCTTCTTGGGTTACCATTGGTAATCCCATATATAATCCTTCCAAGGATGTCGTCCAGCCTCCATAAGGATATGTGTCTAATTGAATATCAGCAATTGCTAATAACGCATCAATCCTGCCTAATGGTGGTACAATAAACAAACGATTTTCAACTCCGGCATTTCTGGCAGCCAGCTTAATTCGTTCACCTAGCTGATTATCAAGATTCGATGAATGACATGGCTTAAGTAATATACAGGCATTAGGAACGCGCTTTAGAATTTCTACCAATAATCGATCCCGTGACGGACCATGCTTAATACCATTTGCACAAGAAACAAAAACTACCGCCTCTTCAGGTATCTTCCAATCTTTGCGGGTGACAGGAATAAACTCTGCAAAGGGGGGCGGAAACTGAGCTGCTCCCAGATTCGGTAGTCTTATTAATTTTTCTCGGTAATGAGAACTAGCATCAGGTGGCTCAAAATCACCGCTAATATAATAATCAATAGTCGGCAGACCAGTGGTTGTGCCATGACCTACTAACACACACTGAATTGGTACTAACCGAAGTCCCGCCAGCATATACGTCAAAGGATCCATACCGATATCCGTATAAATTAAAATATCAGGCTTACTATCGCTGATGCTTTGCATGACACTATACACATCTTCAACTGCATCAATCTGTTTAAAATGTTTAAAGCGGTCGCTATATTTTTCAAAAATACTGGTAATTTCATCATAGACCTTTCCCAAAGCAAATGTATATACTTCAAAATTGTCTTTATTATGATGGATCACTCGATTGATCATATAGTAACTAACAGCCTGCCCGTAAAACAGTCGGGAAATATAACCGATACGTATTTTTTTCTTTTTCCTGTTTTTCTTAAAACTAGTATTTACTTTTTTATTTCGAGAAGTATACTGCTCCATGTGAGCAGCAATAAAATCACCAAACCCAGCTAACGCAGGCAGATTATTACCACCGATATAAGAAATACGCCAAAGAACTTTGGTACATTCGTTTACCAAAGGAATGAACGAGCTTGTTGGAATATGCATTGAAAATAAATGTGATGTATATTTTAATATTTTATCTCGATGCTTTTCTTCAATATTGTAATAAGGGACATGCAGCAGCCAAAAAGTAATAAGTACCTTATAATATTCAGGGATCTTCTCTTCCTGCCATAATTGAACAACATCGATATTAAATTGCTCTGCATCCATTGGCCGATACATGCTGATTAAGAGATATTCTTTAAAACCTGCAGACGAATCGGTGAATGCAGGACTCTCATTTTCTTGCACAGGCAAGGATAAAAAGTCATTTAGAAATACTTGCTGCCAAAGTATATACAGTCTTTGCTGCTGCTCCTCCTTGAGCTGAATGAACTTGCCTTCCGGCACTTTACTAAAATAAGCAGTTAGGCACGCACGCAGCGTCCTAATAAATTCATAAAGAGCTTCCATTTCTTTAGCCCGCAAATCAATGCCGCTTTCTGGTATGGACCTGCAGCTTTGCCACTGGGTAATCACATCCCATAAAACATGACTTTCTGAAATAGGATTAATTCGTTTAAGGCAATGATTACAAAACCGATCTACAAATTGCAGTTTTTTCCTGCTCTCTTCTGTCTTAAAATGAGAATATTTATGATGAAATGCCTTCCAAACAAAGCCCCAGCCTTTACTTTTACAACTCTCTATTAGTTGAACGATTTCCTCATCATAAGGATTCCAACTCTTATGATCATCTGTAATGGGGTTACTCTTTTTCAATATTTCTTCATATAAGCATATATACTCATCTACCATACGTCTCTCACTAAATTTTTCTACAACTCGCAGGCGTGCAGCCCTGCCAGCGCGTTGTCTAATCTCTTCATTTTCCAGGAAATAAGAGATACCTTCAATCAGCTCACCTACATTTCCTCGCTCCACCAAATAACCATTTTCTTTATGAATTACCAGTTCCGGAATTCCCCCTACAGCAAAGGCAACAACTGGCGTCCCTGATGCCATCGCCTCACAGATAGTAAGACCAAAAACCTCTGCTAAGGTAGGAGAAACATAAAGATCAACAGCCGCATAATACTGAGCCAACTGCTGCTGATTATCAATAAAAGGAACATCAATATGAAGGATTGGAAAGTCTTCTAAGGTAGATACACTGTATGATCCTATCGTAAGTAAAACAATATCGGGATACTGTTTATAGAGTTGCAGCAGTGCTTGACGTAAGTACTCGCCTCCCTTATAAGGGTTATTTAAACCACCATGAGCAGTAAATAAAATTATTTTTTGATTAACTGGCAGCCCTAATTTAAAACGTAGTTCCTCTTTGCTGCCAGGTTGAAATGTACCTACATCAACACCATTATAAATCAGCCGAATCTCTTTCTCTTGCAGCAGGCTTACTTTTGCTTGCCTGCTTAACCATGCAGAAGGGCACACTGCTGTAAAATTAGATACTTTATACATTAAACTTTTAATAAGCTGTACCAATTCACGCTGCAACCCGCTCTTATTTTCTGTATCCTGAGGACATGCTCCACACCAATCTTCTTTCCAGCCATTACAAACATCAATAGATAAACAATTTGCGGTAAAGGCAAGGGGATCATGCAGCGTCCAAATTAAGGGCTTAGATGCCAAAAAGGGCAACAATAAAAAAGAAAAATAATTACCATTAATACAATGTAAATGAACCAAGTCAGCCTGCTCAAATAAAGGATGATTTAATACTTTTAGCAAGGCTGCAGAATATAGATCAAATAATCCTTCTTTTTCTTGCTGGTCTAAAAGTTTTTTTTGCCATGCAGTTTGTAAAAAGGGAATCTGAATCACTCGATCATCCTGAGATGCTGTGTGGTGGGCAAACGTAACAGTCTCATGCCCCATCTGAGTCAGGTAGTTCATAAGAGTCCAGGAAATCCTTGCTGCCCCTCCATGTTTATCAAAAAGATTGATATGTACTACCTTCATTATTTTCATCCCCCTATTCAAGCACTCAGCAGGAAAAATTATTGGCTTGTAAAAAAGTATCTGCCCAGGCATCACGAATGATAAATTGCGGATGCTTTAATGGGAGTTCTATAGCTTCCACAGGTAAATTAGCAAGGGAACTTCCCATATCTTTCGTATGAGTCCCTTCTGGGCCATATCCAATATTGGATACCAAATTGACATTTGGTAAGATATGCAACCCACTTTGCAGAAAACAAGCAAATGCAAACTGAAAATCCCAAGCATCTATCTTTTTATGGTAAGCAGCTTCAAACATACGATACCAATATTGAGCAATCCGCACTCCACCAATCACTTCAAATTGAGGCTGATCATTGTGATTTGCCACCTGCATACTGCCAAAGATATCAAACAACCATTGCCCCTTGCGAACTTCGGGCCAAAGCTTCATGTCAAAATCATAATGCTGCCATGCTCTTTTCCATGTTGCCCAACCACAGGTCTGAGTATAGCGGGAAAAATAATAGCTATCTGCTGTTCGTCGTCTGCCAAACTGAAAATTATTCCCTGAAATACTCATAATACGTTGATCATCAGAATACTTTTTCAATAATTCCTGGCAATAAGGAAAGAATGTTGGATGAGGTAAACAATCATCTTCCAAAATGATTGCCTCTTCCACCAAACTAAAGACCCAATCAATTCCAGTAGCTGGACGCCTCCCGCAGCCTAAATGAATGGGAGAATAATTTTTTATAACTTCACAATCCCAATCAATGGTCTCAATCATATTACGAACTAAAGCACAATTTTCTATGTCATCCTCTCTATTTGGCCTAGGGGCATCGGCAATTACTAATAATTTTTCGGGTCTAACTTTACGAATCTCTGCAAAAACTCGCTGTGTAAGGTCAGGACGATTAAATATAATCAACGCTATGGGGGTAGTACACACAAAATCCTTCATACAACCACCTCATTGTCTTATTCCATTAATCTAACTTATTCCTAGCAATTCTAAAAAATGATACTACATGGTCCTAAAAAACAGTAATTTATCAATAATTCTTCCTTGTATCTCACCTTTGATAATTACTTCCTTAATCTGGGATACCAATTTTTGTCTTGTTTCTTTATCATAATTCTCATCATATAATGTTAATTTCTTCGAGTATCGTTCGATAAATTTTAATATATAGTAAGGTGAAGAAGCCTCAATAGAAAGTGGCCTAACATGTCGCAATAATAAATAATGGAATAATTGATTAGAGATTTCATTATTCCAATTAACCTTATGCTTTATGTGGTAAGCATGAGGTGTCATAACTTTCTTTACAGGTATACCAGAAAATAAAGGCGCTAGTATTGCCCAATAATCCCAACATGGCAAACCAAGACAAAATGCAGATGGGGGGTAAGTTGCAATAACCGACTTATCAAAAAAAAAATAATCAAACCCTTCTTGCACTACTTCACCTCTTGTACTCGTAAGTTTTTCCACATCCATACGAGACCCATAAATCAAAGAACCTACAGCCTCTTTTAAAAGTAAAGAATACAATTCTGCTTTCACTAATTGAATATCTGAATTGACAATTCCACAAACCTTACAGTCCTGTTTCAATAAAACGGTCATTATATCATCAAAATAAACATAAGGCTTACCATATTGTTTTCTGGCATCTTTGAAAACTCGAACAAATTCAATTGTAGGAAAATGAGGTTTTAAAATGGTGATTTCCTCTTCGCAATTCACTGATATCACTGTAAATCCAATTTTTTTCCAACTAGAAACAGCTTCTCTTTGGATATCAATTTCTTTACCTGGTGCTAATGACGTAGCAATCGTCATCTTCTGAATCATGACATCCCTCCTAATTCAACAATTTATATACCATCTATACAATCTAAGGTAACAATTTATATCTTCCATAATTTATATACATATACATATACATGTTACATATAAGCACCAAAATGTAAATTTGTTAATATACTAAAATAAAGTTATACAAATTTATTGATAAAGAGGAGATTATATGCTTAAAAATACACGTATAGGACTACCTCTGATAGGAAGTAAATATTGGTATGCAGGTGTTACAATAGTAGATTCCATTATCCATTCTGTCATACAAATCCCCAAAGAAGAGCGTCCCCAACTATTCCTAGTTATTACAGATGAGAATTTGCCGTACTTGGCTTCCTATGACCTTCTGCCTTTACATGAACACCTTATCCCGCTAACTGACGGTCTTATCTTTGTGGGTGAAAACTTAGCCTCTGCACAGATGCTGATTCAATATCCATTTGCCCATTATGCTTCCATTAACGACTTATTCAAAAATATAGATATAATGCTGCCAATCAATTCAGACCTATATCCTGGCAAACCCGGTATTCCATGGATACCTGATTTTCAGCACCATTATCTTCCCCAGCTTTTTACACCTGCGGATATTCAAAACCGCAACGATAAATTTAAAAAAATTGCTGACAATACTCCTCTGGTCATTTTTACCAGCAATGATGTAGAAAAGGATTTTTTACAGTTTTATCCTTCTTCTGCTGCTAAAACGAAAGTATTACCCATTCCCGTACATCCTAAACAAGAATGGTTTACCGAGGATTCCTATCAAACTCAATTAAAATATAATCTACCTGATAAATTTATCTTATGTTCAAATCAGTTTTGGATTCATAAAGATCATGCAACGCTATTTAAAGCCATAGCTATTTTGCGTCAATCAGGCCAAGATGTACATCTTGTATGTACTGGTTCAACATTTGATTATCGTAACCCTGATTATTTTATTGGACTACAAAAATACATTAGCGATCTAAATATAGCTGACCTTATTCATATTCTTGGATTGATACCACGTCAGGATCAAATACAGCTAATGCGTCACAGCCTCTTTGTCGTTCATCCATCCCTATTTGAAGGTTTAAACCTAACTGCACAAGAATGTCAGCTATTAGGCAAAAAGATTATCCTCTCAGACCTGGCCATACATCAGGAGCAAAACTTTGGAATCTATTTTGCGCGCGCTGATGCAATTGATTTAGCCAGAAAAATTTCTGAGTTAGTGCCAGTATCCGATCCTGGTCCCAGCAGATTAGAGGAAATAAAAGCCCAAATGATCTACAAGGAGAAAATAGAGAATTTTATTTACCAGTTATCTGAACTTATAGAAGATACTCAGCACATCTTCAATTCACCTCCCAATATTCATCGAATAACTACGCAAATAACTATTGCTACCTCCATAGCAGTAACGAAGGATATTGGAATACAAAAGAGATGCATTGAAAGCTGGCTTCATTGTGGTTTTAAAGTAGTCTCAATAAATACCCTAGATGAAATGAATATGGTAAAACATCATTTTCCTTATATTGAATTTGTAGGAGCTAATAGAGATGCCAGAGCACAATACGGAAAACCTTATATTTATATTGATGACATCTTATCTTATTTTGCATCGCAAGATTGTAAAATTTGCGGCATCGTTAATTCCGATATTTATTTTGCTAAAGAGAGCCTTCCAGCATTCATGTATACGCAGGCAATGAACTCCCTAGTTTTTGGTTCTAGAGTAGATGTTACCTCTTTCGAAAACCTGGCTAACGGAAATTTCTATAGCGGATTCGACTACTTCTTTTTCGACAGGGACTTTATAAAAATTTACCCACCTGCTAATTTCTGCATCGGCTTACCATGGTGGGATTATTGGGTCCCATTAGTCGCTATCGTATCTAAAATATCTGTCAAAAAAGTAATAAATCCAATTTGTTATCATATATTACATTCTACTAACTATTCAATGGATAACTATAAGAACCTTGCTATGCAAATAGCAGCACACTTATCTCTTGGCCCGCAACCAAGTGATATTCATATTGCGAACTTACAACAAACTGTTCTAAAATTTATAGAGAATTCATCTACAAAAATCAATTTTATTTAAACTGGTGGGATGAAAATGAGAAAAGCTCTTCTTACTGGGATTAATGGGCAAGATGGTTCCTATTTAGCTGAACTATTACTCAAAAAAGGATATGAAGTTCATGGAGTAATTAGACCTTCAAGTATCCAAAACCATCAAAAGCTCTCCTTCTTGAAAAATGATTTTAACCAATTAAAGCTGCATGTATGTTCTTTAAATAATCATTTATCAATTTACAAGCTTATTGATGCCATAAAGCCCGATGAATGTTATCATTTAGCCGCAGCCAGCTTTGTTAGCTATTCTTTTGAGGATGAAGCTTCTATTCTTGAAACCAATTTAAATCCAACACATTTCTTTCTTTCTAGTATCAAAGAATTGGTACCACAGTGTAAATTTTATTTTGCAGGCTCAAGTGAAATATTTGGCAACACTGA
Organism: Pelosinus fermentans DSM 17108; assembly: GCF_000271485.2. NCBI lineage: Bacteria > Bacillati > Bacillota > Negativicutes > Selenomonadales > Sporomusaceae > Pelosinus > Pelosinus fermentans. The sequence continues at coordinate 2,019,426 of NZ_AKVN02000001.1, read as the reverse complement.
TGTTGTACCACAACAAGAAACAACAAGATTTAACCCTCGTTCTATATATGGAATTTCAAAGTTAGCCAGTCATTACGTGGTAAAGAACTATCGTGAACATCATGGCTTATACGCCTGTACTGGATTTTGTTATAACCATGAATCACCCCGCCGCAATCATGCCTTTGTCTCACGAAAAATTACCTCAGGAGCTGCTAAGATATACTTGAACCGCGAAGACAAAATTCAAATGGGCAATATTGACGCCATCAGAGATTGGGGATACGCCCCTGAATACGTGGAAGCCATGTGGATGATGCTAAACAACCCCTATGGTCCTAAAGATTATATAATCGCCACTGGTATTCCTCATACGGTTCGCGATCTATTGGATCTTGCATTTTCATTGGTAGATCTTGACTATAGAAACTATATAGAAATCGACAGCAACTTTTTCAGACCCGGAGAACAAGTTCCTCTTTTAGGTGATGCTTCCAATATTCATAAAGATTTAGGCTGGCAGCCTAAAACCAAATTTTCAACAATTATCGAAGAAATGTTACTAAATGATATAAACCTATTAAAATAAGTAAAGTAAAACCCCGCTGAAGCGGGGTTTTACTTTACTTATTATTCAAATAGTTCTTAATATCCTCAGGAAGAGCAATAAATGAAAAATCTAATATCTTTTGGTCTATCTTAAAATCAGGGGGCAAATTAGCGAACAATGGTCCACCAGCTAACATAAGTGACAATACAGGTAATGATGTCTTAGGTGTTCCCCAACTTCCTGTTTGCAATACACACTCATAATTTGCTTCTAATGCAGGATCAAAACCACCACTAGCATTTAAAGCAGGAACAAAACAGAATTTCTTGCCTTGTTCTGTTAATTTTTTTTGTAAATAATGCAAACTACAAGGAAATCCGTGAATAATGAAGCTATTAAAGCGATTAATAACTTGCTCAATAAATAGCGGATTGACAGCATAAGAACAGAAATGCCACAAATCGTTATAGTCAGGGCTGTTATTTACGCTAACAACATCCTTAGTTTTTATCCTGTGTTTGTTTTGATTGATAAAATCACACAAAGCAGCAACTATCTTATCATGATTACTATAGTCTGGTTTACCCTCATAAATAACATTAAAATTATATTTATAGTCCTTATATTCCCAGTCAGCAGTATGCTGCTTGTATTTTTCACATACCGCAACTTTAAAAATGGGTACATTTAAATAATCCGTGATTTTCTTAATTGCATCCAAATGCATTGCAGGTGAAAGAGACGAACCATGGACAACATCCCCCACAGGTAGCAAATGATGATTTTTTGCATATTTCTGCCATCGATATACTACATAATCACTGACAGGACTTCTATTAAACTTTGTATCCATCACAGGAAATGTACCTGCACCTCCTACAGCAAATTCTGCATGATCATCCAGAAGAAGCAAGCTAGCGCCCTTAATTTTTTGTACACACTCATAATAATAAGAGTATCGTTCATCATAATTACGACAGAGGAAAAAATCGCAAAATATTAAATCGTGAGCAACAATAGGTGCTGGCGGCATGCAAACATGCTCGAATTCTACCTGCATACCTACTGCGTTTGAAATAAATTTCATATCTTCTTCAGTCAGGCGGAGAACAAAAGAAAAATCCATCATCGAGACAAGAGATATCACTTTTCTTGCGTCTGAGCGCAGAGGAACCTGATTCCTGTTTTTTTGCATACACACTTCAACAACCTCATTTAATGTCATAGACTTATTGATCTTAATATCACCTTTTTTCACGATACTGTCTAAAATGATAAGACCTAATGAATCTAAAGCCTCTGCTATTGGTAAATCAAAAGGTATTCCTTGAAAATGTCGCTTGATTTCATCGTGCATATGCAGTTCAATACTTTTATTAAAATTCTCCCAATTTTTAAATTTCTGAAAATCCTCATATGTTTTTTTGCGATTAATTTTACCTGATGAAGTTTTCGTTAAAAATTGGTCAGGAACAAAGTATAATTCAAAATGTTCCACTGGTAATGATTGACTTAAACGACTTGCCAATTCTCTATACTGTTCGCTATCAATGATATCTGCTCTTTCTAAAAGAATTAGAAGTGTCTGGGTTCCAGTTCCTTCATCATCTTTGGCTAAACATACACCACGACCTGCCCACTCTGGAGCAACTTGGGCGAGAATCGTATCCATTTCATTGAGCATAAACTTTTGTCCTGCCTGAATCATAATATCATGTTTGCGCCCTTCCACATATAGTTCTCCATTCTCCATAAATCCAATATCCCCAGTAGCAATATACCCTTCTTCATCTACTATACTAATTTGATCTAGATAGCACTGTATAGAATAGCCACTTTTGGCGAATATCTGATTATCAATTATTTTGATAAAAGTACCTGGAATAATCGCCCCACAACTTACAACGTCTCTACCATCTTTTTCATGGCTTTTTATACCATTGCTTTGGGATATCGCCATAATCGTTTCAGCGAATCCATAAACTACGGATATCGATTGCAAGTTAGCACCTAAATGCTCACAAAAGCGTACCATCGTATCTTTTTTAACAGGTTCTCCACCAGAAACCCATTTTCTCATTGTGGTAATTGGAATATCTAAGTTTTCCTTACTCATAACTTCAAAGCCAAAGTTAGGCATAAAACAAAGTGTACCTTTATAATCAGCGATTGTTTTAAATAATATAGAGCGATTAGTAACCCAAACAATCGGGTCAATTAAAACTAGTTTAACACCTAAAAAAATTGGCATCGTAAAGCAAGCAATAAATCCCATATCATGATACAAAGGTAACCAAGATACGATGCAATCTGTTTCCTTCATATCCATTATTTCATTATAATTTTGTATATAACTATATAATTCTTTGAAAGTAAATTTCATACCCTTGCGAAAACCAGTAGTACCTGATGATAACTGAATAAACGTACCATTAATAATTTCATCACAGCTGGTATCCGCCTCGAGAATTTCTTCTTCAAAGAAAATAGTTTTTACTAATTTTTCAATCCCCAATGATTTAATACCTGCTTCGCATATTACGCCCTGAATATTACTAGAAGAAATGGTGTGACTAACGGAGTTATGCCAATAAATCATACTTTGTTTTTTAGTTGGATATTGCATGATAAGTGGCTCTTTCCCTGCATCCAAAACAGCAAACCAATGTAATATTAATTCCTCGGAAGTTTTAAAAATCAATCCAATATGCTTTTCCTCAGGAAAATCCTGTATTATTTTATTACTTAACCATCTTATCTTTCTACCACATTCCCCCAAAACAATTTTTTCACAATTACTGTTATCAACAATGGTTATTTCGGGAATATTTTTTAAAACTATTTTTATATTTCCAGTTAGCTCCTCATCATCATACTGAATAGCAACTGCTGATTTTATCAAAAAAAAACACCTCTCCTTCCTAAAATTAATTGAATTATAAATTATGAACCTCCTGCCATTGGCAGGATGAATAATCAAAAGTTACGGGTATAATACACTCCTCAGGTGTTTTTTGCACAAAGTATTTCATAAACATTTTAGCCTCTCCCTGAAAATGAAGTGCTTTAAATTTGATAAATGTATTTAATACTAAATTTTTGCATAATACTCCCTTTGTCGTAAAATATATCTTTTTTCGACCATGCCATTGTTCATATTCATTTGTTAAATTTATATTCAAATCAAATACTGCATTGTTTTCAATAATTGACAAATCAAAAATTTTTTCTGGATGATGTCTCATATTACAATATAGGTTAATAAATATCATGTCAGAAATACCAGCATTTGGTACTTGTTTTATAACCATTTGATATATTTTTTTTAGCTCCTCAGTAAGAGATTGTACCGTGTAAAATGCAGTAATAAATTTACAAAAACCATCTAACGCTTCGAAATTGTTAATAAAGGCAATCCCACCTGAAATCCCGCCACAGAAAGCAAAATCGTAATTTGCGACATTTTCCGTTGAAATATCCTCATACAGCATTACATCAGAATCTTGATGATAACACCGGGCTATCTGATGCTTAGCCATAAAATCTCTTAACATAAACCATCTCTGAATGCAAAATAGTTCATATGCATAGTCATTAAAACTCATATGTTGATAAATTTTCGCAAAATCTTGTCCAGATTGACTATCATTTATATTAGCGTGTTTAACAAAAGAATATTTGTTATTGCTGTCATCACCAATTAATATAATATCGCTATCCTTATTCGATTTTTTTGCTTGTAGTAAACTATACTCCAGATATTCACTATCGCCATAGTGCATAAAAACAATTGGTATAGACATGTAGTTCCCCCTAATATTCTCCGAATATATCTTACTTATTGTCACACAAACTCTGTTAAGGCGACACAATCTGTAAACTTGCTATCATCAAATTACTAAGTTTTTTAAATACCATTGGTATGTGCGGCGTATACCATCCTCTAATTCTATTGCTGGACACCAACCAAGATTTGCCAATTTCGATACGTCCAATAACTTACGAGGAGTTCCGTCAGGCATCGCGGTGTTATACATAATGTTACCTGAATATCCCACAACTGCAGCAATTAAGGTTGCCAATTCAGCAATAGAAATATCTTTACCTACTCCGATATTTAACGGCTGGTTATCTTGATATTGATTCATTAAAAACAGACATGCATCAGCTAAATCATCTACATGCAAAAATTCCCGCCGTGGCTTGCCTGTACCCCAGATTTCGACATTGGATAGATGATTCATTTTTGCTTCATGAAACTTTCTAATAAGCGCTGGTAGTACATGAGATGATGCTAAATCAAAATTATCATTAGGTCCGTATAGATTCGTCGGCATAACAGAAATAAAAGTTGTTCCATATTGCTCATTATACGCTTGGCACATTGTTATTCCTGCAATTTTAGCAATTGCGTAAGGTGCATTGGTAGCTTCTAACTCACCCGTTAACAAATATTCTTCTTTTATCGGTTGAGGAGCTAATTTAGGATAAATACAAGAACTTCCCAGAAATAATAACTTTTTGACCTTATTTTGATAAGCAGCATTAATAATATTGGCTTGCATCATTACATTATCGTAGATGAAATTAGCTGGATAAGTATCATTCGCTAATATACCCCCTACTTTTGCAGCAGCCATAAATACATACTCTGGCTGCTCAATGGCAAAAAAAGTAGCCACATCTTCTTGATTGCGCAAGTCTAGCTCCTTGCTAGTACGAAATATAATATTCTTATAGAAATGATTCTTCAATTTGCCTAGAATTGCTGTTCCGACTAAACCTCCATGGCCGGCAATATAGATTTTGCCATGTTTATCCATAGTCTGCCTCCACATGTAATAATATAGGAAAAATTCCTTTAGAGATATTTTTCTATTAAAAGAGCTTTATTTTTATTCTTTAGCTTTCCGTATACTTTCAGTGCTAAAGCCATATTTTTGGCATAATAATTCACGTTCCATCCATTTGATATCTTGCGTTACCATCATATCTACCATTTCAATCAAACTAACTTCTGGAGTCCATTTTAACTTTTCTTTGGCTTTCGTGGCATCACCTAACAACAAATCGACTTCTGTTGGACGAAAATAACGGGCATCTACCTCAATCAAAGTCTTTCCATTCGCTGTATCTATGCCTTTTTCTTCTATACCTGCTCCTTGCCATTCAATATTCACTCCAATAGCACGAAAGGCTAGTTCCACAAATTCACGTACCGAATGAGTCTCTCCCGTCGCAATGATGTAATCCTCTGCCTTTTCCTGCTGCAGCATAAGCCACATTGCTTTTACATAATCACCAGCAAATCCCCAATCTCTTTTTGCATCTAAGTTGCCTAAATATAAGATACTGCCTACCCCTAGTTTATGATGGGCTACGGCTCTCGTAATTTTGCGTGTAACAAAGGTTTCGCCACGAATCGGTGATTCATGATTAAATAAAATTCCATTACAAGCAAACATGTTATACGCTTCCCGATAATTAACAACAATCCAATAGGCATATAATTTAGCCGCAGCATACGGACTCCGAGGATAAAAAGGAGTCGTTTCTTTCTGGGGAGTCTCCTGAACTTTTCCAAACAACTCACTGGTAGCTGCTTGATAAAACTTAACTTTATCAGTCATATTCAATATGCGTAATGCCTCCAATAACCTCAAGGTTCCCAAGGCATCTGCATTCGCAGTATACTCTGGTGTATCAAAAGAAACCTGAACATGACTTTGGGCTGCTAAATTATATATTTCATCGGGTTGTACTTCCTGAATAATTCGGATTAAATTGGTGGCATCTGTCATATCGCCATAATGCAAGAAGAATTTGACTTGTTTTTCATGGAAATCCTGATAGAGATGATTAATTCGAGCTGTATTTATTAAAGAACTACGCCGTTTTATACCATGAACAATATAGCCTTTCTCCAGTAAAAATTCAGCCAGATAAGCACCATCCTGACCTGTTATTCCTGTAATCAATGCTACTTTTTCCATCACATTTTATCCTCTCCGCTGTCGTCGTTTTTTCTTTCTCACCAGTTCTTCCCTTACTTCTACTGCTTGCAGCATATCGATCTGGCTTGAGTCTGGTAAATCACCATCACAAGGCTCAGCATCTAGGATTCTTGGTCTTACTTCTTTTATCTGATATGCTTCTTGTAAATGTTCTATTTCACTTTTTATAAGTGCAATTTCTTTAAGGCAAAAATCTTCTTGTTTTTGATTGTTAATGTCGCTTACATTTATTTCTTCAAGTACAGTTTGTATGTGTTGCATACAATTTATCAGTTGTATTTGGCATTCTTCAATCTTTTGGTTCCATTCTTTTGCTAAAGCTAAATCTTGTTCTTTATGATATTCCTGATACTGGTGCATCTCATTTAATTGTTCTTTTATCAAAGATATTTCCTTATGTATTAAGTGATCTCTATTCTGTAATTGCTCTGCTAATAACTGAAAATAAGTAGTAAATTCTCCAATAATACTTTGTCTCATCTCCCACATCTCGGCTAACATTTTACTCTCATGTTCTACAAGTCTTTTTTGCCACTCTGTTTCAGAAAGGCGCAACGCTTTTTCTTGATTCACTTGTGCTTGAATAAAAACCGCAAATTCATTTCTGAATAAGGCAATTTGCTGATTCATCATTTTCTCGATAGCAGTAATCTGATCTAAAACCGTTGTACATACAGGAGGATTCTCCCCTGCACTTACCGTTTCTGCAACAGCAGTTGGGTGGCTCTCGCCGGGTGTACTTTCCCATACGTCCATTTTCCCTCTGCGTAGCGCCCATTTAAGCTGCTGTATATCGAATGAGTGCATCGGTTCACCATTAGTCATAATCATAAATATCAACTCCTTTGTACTTAATTGATGTTCCGTAAACTTTCGCATCTAGCAATAAGGCTTTGCCAAATATGTATTATAATATATGTCATCATCATAACTTTGGTGAGAGTCCATATAAGAAAAACACTACGTGTCCTTTGTGTTCAGCTTTCCCTTAAACTTATAAATTCTGCTGTTATAAAGAAAGAGCCTAAAGATCAGTCCGTAACTGATCTTTAGGCTCAACTTATTTTTATTTAGCGTCGTATATTGTTATTCTCTTATTTGTCCATTACCAGAAATAATATATTTGCTGCTAGTGAGTTCTGGTAAGCCCATAGGCCCACGGGCATGCAATTTCTGTGTACTAATACCAATTTCAGCACCAAAACCAAATTCAAATCCATCCGTGAAACGAGTTGAAGCATTTACATATACAGCTGCTGCATCTACTTCATGCTGAAAGCGCTTGGCGTTTTCAAGGCTCTTCGTAACAATGGCTTCCGAATGGCGAGTACTGTATTGATCAATATGTTCTATCGCTTCGTCGAGATTTTTTACTACCTTTACAGATAAGATAAAGTCAGAGTATTCAGTAGCCCAATCCTCGTCAGTAGCTGACTTTATTCCTTGATGAAACTGAATTGTTATAGGACATCCTCTTAGCTCTACACCAGCTTGCTGATATTTTTCAAGCATCTCTGGCAAAAACTGCTTTGCTATTTTCTCATGTACCAATAGTGTTTCCATAGAATTGCATACACCTGGGCGAGAAACCTTAGCATTAAATGCAATAGCCTCTGCCATCTTCAAATCTGCAGATTCATCAACAAAAGTATGACAGATGCCAGTACCCGTTTCAATAACAGGCACTGTGCTATTTTCTACTACAGTTTTAATCAGCCCAGCACCACCACGAGGAATAATTACATCTAGGTACTCATTGAGTTTCAGCATCTCATTTACAGCCTGTCGATCCGTAGTTTCAACTAATTGAAGGGACCCTGCCGGAATTCCGGCCTCATAAGCAGCTTGAGCAATGATTTGAATAATTGCCTTATTCGAATGAATCGCTTCCGATCCCCCGCGCAAAATCACAGCATTTCCTGTTTTTAGACAAAGCCCTGCTGCATCTACGGTAACATTGGGGCGAGCTTCATAGATAATTCCAATCACACCTAAGGGTACTCGCACTTTGCTGATTTCCAGACCATTGGGGCGTTGGTCTCTACTTAATAATTCACCAATCGGATCGGGTAACGTTATAACCTGCCGCAAGCCATCAGCCATGGCCTCAATTCTACTTTGGGTTAAAAGTAAACGGTCAAGTAAGGCCTGAGATAAGCCTTTCCCTTTGCCGTTTTCTATATCTATAGCATTGGCGGCTAAAATAATAGCATATTCTTTTTCTAAGGCTTCTGCCATCTTTTCAAGAGCTTGATTTTTAGTAAGAGTGGATAGTGTTGCAAGCTTTCTTGCTGCTTGCTTCCCATTTTTACCTTTCATTTGCAGTTCTATAAGATGATCCATATAACCTCTCTCCTTTACACTAATAATACCATATTGTCCCGATGAATAATTTCATCGTAAGGTTTTGCCCCTAATATCCCATGGATTTCATTGGTATGAAGTCCCATAATCTTTCTGGTTTCTGTACCGCTGTAATTGGCTATTCCTCTGGCAATTTCTCTGCCTTCGGAAGCAACAACACTAATTGTATTACCATGTTCAAATTCTCCTGTGACTGCAGTAATACCTGCTGCCAGCAGGCTGGAACCTCCGGACAGCAGAGCCTGCTCACAGCCTTTATCCACAGTAAGCACTCCCTGAATACGTGCACCAAAGGCTAACCATTTTTTTCGTACATGCAAACGATTTTCTTTGGAGAGAAAGAGGGTTCCCACATTTTCCCCTTCTAGCACCTGACGCAGAATCCCCTCTTGCAACCCTGATGCAATAATCATCGTAACTCCAGAATTAACAGCAATTTTTCCGGCTTGAATTTTCGTATGCATACCACCAGTTCCTCGCAGTGTACCTGCACCACCAGCTAAGGATTCAATCTCGGGAGTAATATCTGCTATTTCACTAATAAGCTGTGCATCTGGATTCCTCTGAGGATTATCTGTATATACGCCTTCAATATCCGATAAAATAATTAATACATCGGCATCCACAATACTAGCTACCATGGCTGACAATGTATCATTGTCGCCGATCTTTAATTCATCAATGGCTACAACATCATTTTCATTAATCACTGGAATAACGCCCATTTTTAAAAGTGTTAATAAGGTATTGCGAGAATTAGTATACCGAGTCCGCTTTACTGAATCTTCACGAGTTAGAAGTACTTGGGCTACTACCTGCCCATACTCACCAAACAATTTATCATAGGTATGCATTAGCCTGCCTTGACCAACGGCCGCGGCAGCCTGTTTCTCAGGAATCGTTTTCGGCCGTTCTTTGAGACTTAAAACGTCCATACCAGCACCAACTGCTCCTGAAGAAACCAGAATAATTTCTTTCCCCTGATTAGCAAGATCCGCTAACTCTCTCACTAATTTTTCAATTCGCCACAAGTTCAATTTACCAGTACTGTGTGTTAATGTACTGGTTCCTACTTTAACCACTACTCGCTTGGCTTTTTTTAAATTTTCTCTGGTAAACATGTCACTCCCACCCGTATGTAAAATTTGAACCACCAAGGCATAAAAGAATATTCTTTTGGTGCCTTTGTGGTTACGTTTTGTTCTTAACTAGGTAATTCTATTTTATGATTTTTTTCTGGATTGCGGTTCCGTTTATATAAAAGGCCATTGCGCCCGATAACCTGGACTAATTCGGCCCCTGCTGCTTCTGCCAATTGTGCAATTATTTCTTTCGGTGCCTCACTGCAATTTTGGAGCACACGTACTTTTATTAACTCACGCGCGAATAATGCATCTTTCGTACTATCCAGCAAACTAGCTGACATTCCTGTTTTACCAATCTGCACTACAGGGTCCATAGTGCTTCCCAAGGATCGTAAATATCGTTTTTGCTTACCTGTTAATGTTGTAATTTCTTCCACTTATTGTTCCCCTTTATGTTCTAAATTCAAATTCCATTTCACCAATCCGTACAGTATTGCCTTCCTGAACCCCTTTTTCTTTAAGGGCGCTTTCAATACCAATACGTTTAAAGAGCTGCTGAAAGCGTCGTACACCTTCATCATTATCAAAATTAGTCATCGCAACTAATCTTTCAATTCCCCTGCCACGGATTAAGAACGCACCATCTGTGTCACGACCGATGGTAAAGTCATCTTCTTGTTTTGCTTCATATACAACGGTACCTTCTGCTTCTTCGGGCACCTCTACATGTTCTAACAATAATTTAGCAGTCTGCTGCATAAGTTCTGGCAATCCTTCTCCTGTGGCTGCTGAAACAGGGTACAGTTCATATCCTAGTTTTTTCATATACTCAGCCACCCTTGGATAGTTCTCTTGCGCTTCTGCCAGATCCATTTTATTAGCAACAATCAGCTGCGGACGAGTCGCTAATTTCTCATTATATAGTTTCAGTTCATTATTTATTTTATTGTAATCCTCTATAGGATCGCGCCCTTCCAAACCAGATACGTCCAGAACATGAAGAATAACCTTAGTACGCTCAATGTGGCGAAGAAAATCATGTCCAAGACCAATACCTTCATTGGCTCCCTCAATCAAACCAGGGATATCAGCCAGCACAAAGCTATGGCCTTCATCGAGGCTTACCACACCAAGAACCGGCGTCAAGGTAGTGAAATGATATGCTGCTACCTCAGGCTTAGCAGCAGATACAACAGATATAATGCTGGATTTTCCTACGCTAGGATATCCTACTAATCCAACATCTGCTAATAATTTAAGTTCTAGTTGTAAAAAACGTTCCGCGCCAGGTGCACCATTTTCTGCAAAGGTAGGCGCTCGATTAACACTATTAACAAATCTGGCATTACCTCGACCACCACGGCCGCCTTTTACAATAACAGCCTGCTGACCGACTTTCGTCAAATCAGCTACTACTTCTCCTGTATCAGCATCCTTCACCAGTGTACCAGGTGGTACTTTAATATAGGTATGCTCCGCATGCTGACCATGCATATTTTTCGTTTGACCGTTGACACCATTGTTGGCAACAAATTTACGTTTATAACGAAAATCAATCAGGGTGTTGGTGTTGGCATCAACGATTAATATAACATCTCCCCCTCGACCACCGTCCCCGCCACTTGGACCGCCTTTGGGAACAAACTTCTCCCGGCGCCAGCTAGACATACCATTACCGCCTTTACCAGATACAACATGAATTCTTGCTCTATCAATAAACATTTTTTAAAACCCCTTTAGGTATAAACCTATCTATGTATTCATCATCAGAGTCAATTACAGATTATGAAATAGACTCTTTCATAAGGCTGCATGTTTTGCAACATGCTCTATTATCAGTAATATATGTCAATATGCAATAAATTACACGCCAACTCTATTCTTTTAAAGCAAAGATTTAGAAGCATTAATAAGGAAAATAAAGCCTTATTGAAAATCTTTACCGAGTCAAAGATAGAGTGTTAGCACTTTGGTAGAACTTGTCCACTTCAAAAAAGTCGCTGTTAACCATCACGAATGATCAGGTTTTATGCAGGTAAGCACAGCGTTCTTCATAAGCTTTTACAGCATCAGATACTAAGGCAGGATCTTTCGCTAACTCTTCTATGTATAAAAGAGCTTTTTCTCTACGGCCCATCTGCAGCATGGCATGAATAACTTGCAAATGGTTAACAAAATCATGCCGTTGCTTTCTCAATAAAGTAATAATTTCTTCACACACTTCATGATTTTCCATTTTCAATCATCCCTTCTATTGTAAGCCCCATCTTAAACTATTTTATACTATTATACAACAATCCAGTGTGGTTTTATAGATATTTTTGTCTGCTGTATGTAAGGCAACTACTTTGAAGAAGACAACTTCAAAAAAAATAATACCTGCGGCTTTAAGATAGCCGCAGGTGTAATGATTAGATAGCTTCTTCTGTAGGATATACGCTTACTTGACGGTCGTTACGACCTTTGCGTTCAAAAGCCACACGCCCAGCAATTTTTGCATATAAGGTATCATCTTTACCAATGCCAACATTTTGACCAGTATGGAAATGAGTACCTCTCTGGCGAACTAAAATGCTGCCAGCAGTCACGACTTCGCCTGCGTGACGTTTAACGCCAAGACGCTTGGACTCACTGTCACGACCGTTACGAGTACTACCTACACCTTTTTTATGAGCAAATAGCTGTAAATTAAAATTAAACATCTGTACTTCACCTCCTGTGTTCAGAGATACGGACACTTTGCGGATTTGCCTTTGCAATCTCGGTTAAACCAATTAGCATCGTTTCCAACACAGCATTCGTTAATCGATCCGGATTATCTAATAAACACATCTTTAAATTGCCACTGGCAATATCCAGATGCATTCTGGCTCTTAAGTGACGATCCAATCCCAGCACAGCAGTCTGCGTTAAGGCTGATACACCAGCACATACAATATCCTGCCCATGAGGACCTTGATTTGCATGTCCAGTAACACGAAACTCAACGATACTTTCTTCTGGGTTTCGAATAATCTTTATCTTGATCATTCTTATGCTTCAATCTTCTCGATCACAACCTTAGTGAACGGTTGACGATGACCTTGACGTCTACGGTAATTCGATTTTGCTTTATATTTGAAAACAAAAATCTTCTTTTCTTTACCTTGAGAAAGAACTTTACCAGTTACTTTAGCGCCAGCTACTAGAGGTTGACCAATCACTACATTACCTTCTGTTACGACAGTAAGTACACGATCGAATTCTACTGCTTCGCCTTCTGCAGCTTCAACTTTCTCAATGAAAACAACTTCACCTTCAGAAACGCGATATTGTTTACCACCAGTTTGAATAATTGCGTACATTATTATTACACCTCCCTCGTTCTTGTACTCGCCGAATGTGGTATCTTTTTGAGATCACTCAAAAAGAATTTGGGGAACCTCTCCGTGCGGTTTGGGACACACATAAGCATAAGCGCCTACATTGAATGATGATAGCATATGCACGGGGCTTTGTCAATTATTTTCCCGACGAATCACTTTCATGCAAGATGGAAAACATCTCAGGATTCATTTCAGATAATGCTTCTACCCGTAATGAACAAGCCAACTCGTGTTCCATACGGGTTAACTCGCCTTGACTTTTAATCATTTCCGCAACAAGAGGATGCACTTGAATGACAAGACGTCCCTGCCTCCTGGGTTGACTCATGATATAACGCATCTTGCGCCAGATGTTAATCATTACTGTTTCAGGGGACTGTACCCTGCCGCGTCCTTCGCAGCATGGGCATTCATTATAAAGCATTCCTTCTACATTTTGCCGAACTTTTTTTCGTGTAATCTCTACTAAGCCCAAGCCAGTAAAACCAAGTATATTGGTTTTTGTACGGTCACGTTTAAATTCTTCTGCTAGCGCAGCTAATACTGCCTGTTTCTGTTCTTCTTTATCCATATCGATAAAATCAATAATAATAATGCCGCCAATATCCCGTAAACGTATTTGTCTAACAATTTCGCTTGCTGCTTCTAAATTGGTTCGAAAAACGGTATCTGATAAATTAGTAGACCCGACAAACTTTCCTGTATTCACGTCAATAACCGTTAGCGCTTCTGTTTTATCAATTACAATATAACCACCACATGCAAGCCAAATGGAACGCTGGCCGATTTTCTTTAACTCTTCATCAATCCCAAAATGCGTAAAAATATCTTCTTTCCCTTGATAAAGGGTAACTCTGCTTACCAGTTCTGGTGACATATAGTTAAGCAAATCACAAACTCGTCCATAGGCATCCTGGTTATCCAAAATAAATGTTTCTACATCATCGGCTAAGTAATCACGTACGATACGAATTACCAAATCCACATCACGATACAGCAAGATCGGCGCAGCAGCTCTTTTACTCCTGGCGACGAGTGCCTTCCATAGGTTATAAAGATACTCAATATCTTTTTGCAGATCCTCTTCACTTTTACCTTCAGACATGGTACGAATAATAACCCCCATACCTTCCGGCCGCACTTTCTCAATAATTTTTTTTAGCCGTATCCTTTCTTCTTCATCCCCTATACGTCTTGAAGTCGCAATATAATCGACGGTAGGCATTAATACGACATATCGTCCTGGCAAGGTTAAGTGTGTAGTCGCCCGAGGTCCTTTAGTACCAATTGCATCCTTTACAATCTGAACCATAACGTCTTTGCCCACTGTTAAGGCAGTATCAGCAAGCGCCTGAGCAGCACCCTGAGGCAATGCATCGCCAATATACAAAAAAGCATTTTTTTCTCTCCCAATATCAATAAATGCCGCTTGCATACCAGGAAGTACATTCTTTGTTTTGCCTTTATATATATTGCCAACACTGTGACCACTTTTAGTTCGCTCTATGGATACTTCAATCAATTCCTTATCTTCCAAAATTGCCATTCTTGTTTCTTCTGGCGTCATATTCACCACAATTGTTTTTCCCATCCCGTTCCCTCCTTTCTTAATTTTTACATTATTATCATTTTATAACTGCTCTTGAAAAATTGCTGCGGTTACTGCTTCCTCTTTCTTACAGCTCTACAGGTGACACCTGTCTATTTGCATTACTAATATAAAGTCCAGTACGGTGAATCAAGAGATTATCAATGTCTACAGGTAAATCAAACATAGCCACCAAGGCTCCTAAGACTTCTCCTGGCTTAATGCTGCCCGTCGGAGTAATTTGGATTTCCAAAATAAGACGCACTGCCTTATCCAAGGCTGTTAGGGTAATGGGCTTTGCCATATATTGCTTTATTTCAATTTCTTTTTTCCCTTTAGGAGACTCTCGCGTATATAAAACAGCTTCAGCTTCATTGAACCATCGGATACTATCCTCAATAATCCCAATATCCTCTGCTAACAACGGTACTGTTATTTCATAAGTAGCTAGGTTGACAATGGCCATTAATGCAGGAACATTTCCTTGCATATAAGCAGCACCTTTTATGCGAATTCCCATAGGTAATGAAGCTTTGAGATGCTCTACTGCCTGATTTACATCAATCTCTTCCTTACATTCAATATCAATATATTCAGCTTGACTTGTTACCCCTACAGCTAAAGCAGAAGCAAAGGATATTTTCATATGAGGGTTAAACCCTTCTGAATAGGCCACGGGCAATTTGGCTCGTATAATCGCTCTTTCCATGGCGCTGGCATAATCCAGATGAGAAATATAGCGTATTTCTTCCCCTTTTGTAATCTCTAAACGTAATTTTGCCATTATGCCCGACTCCCCCAATCTAATACCTCAACACCGAGTCCTGGACATACACCACAAGCACTACAGTGTTCCCTTCTACAGTCACATGTTAATTCTTCTGTTACAGCCTGCTCATATTCACGCTGCAAAAATTGTTTTGACGCACCCGA
The DNA here is from genome assembly GCF_000271485.2 of Pelosinus fermentans DSM 17108. NCBI lineage: Bacteria > Bacillati > Bacillota > Negativicutes > Selenomonadales > Sporomusaceae > Pelosinus > Pelosinus fermentans. Next base: position 2,003,548 of record NZ_AKVN02000001.1, on the reverse strand, counting down.
AGATAAATGATCCCATGGCATCACTTCATCAAAATCCCGATGGCGGGTTGCATAAAAATAGGGATCGATTTCACAAGTCTTAAAAGCATCCATCCACACATCATATTTAAAATACTCTGACCATCCGTCAAACCTGGCACCATTTTGCCAGGCTTTCAGCAGTACTTGTCCTAATCTTCTATCTCCACGGGCAAAGGCTCCTTCTAAGAAGCTGGTACGAGCATCGTGCCAATTAAAGGTAATACTTCGATCCCGAAGACGCGCTTTTAATAATTGCTGCTTGCGTTCAAATTCATTGGCAAGATCTTGACCAAACCATTGAAAAGGAGTATGAGGTTTGGGAACAAAGCAAGATACGCTTACTGTTACTTTTGCTCCCCTGCGTCCTTTTATTTCCTTATATAGATCCAGTACTTTGTAAGCCAGATCCGCAATTCCCAGCACATCCTCATCAGTTTCTGTCGGTAATCCCATCATAAAATATAATTTTACCGTGGACCATCCCGCCTGAAAAGCGGCACTCACAGCATCCTCTAGGTTTTTTTGCGTTACTCCTTTATTGATCACATCCCGCATACGCTGAGAACCTGCTTCGGGAGCAAATGTCAGACCACTTTTTCGCACCTGCTGCACTTTTTGTGCAAGATCAATGGAAAAACTGTCAATCCTAAGGGATGGCAAAGACACACTCACCCCCTGTTCTTTTAGTTCTCCCATTAAAGAGTCAACAAGATCAGGCAAACAAGAATAATCTGCTGAACTGAGGGAAGTGAGAGATATTTCATTATATCCTGTGCTGTCTACCATTTCTTTAGCCATTTTCAAGAGCAATTCTGGACGACGTTCTCGTACTGGTCGATACAGCACTCCCGCTTGGCAAAAACGGCACCCTCTGGTACAGCCCCGAAACAATTCCAGCATAATGCGGTCATGGACAATATCTAGAAAAGGCACAATGGGTCTTGTAGCGTATTCTACCTTATTCAGATCTTTTACCACTCGCTTGGTCACAACCAAAGGGACTTCGGGGCAATTAGGCAGCACTTCGGCTACCATACCATTTTCATGATACGTTACATCATAAAGCGAGGGTACATAAACTCCACCAATCTGAGCTAGACTTTTTAAAATTCCTGATCTACCATTTATTTTTCCTGCTTTTTTCCAGGATGAGACTGCCGCAATAATGTCTTCCATTACTTCTTCGCCTTCTCCTAAAACAAGACAGTCAAAGAAGTCAGCAACAGGTTCTGCATTAAATGTACAAGGTCCGCCCCCGATAATAATCGGCATGTGTTCATCCCGTTCTGCTGTAAACAAGGGAATTCCTGCTAAATCCAACATATTTAATACATTGCTATAACTCATTTCATATTGAAGGGAAAAGCCAACTATATCAAATTCCCTAACTGGCTTTAAACTTTCCAGGGTATAAAGAGGGATATTACGCTCCCGCATCTCAGCTTCCATATCAACCCAAGGTGCATATACCCGCTCTGCAGCAGTATCTTCCCTGTTATTTAGTATTTGATACAAAATTTTTAATCCCAAATTTGACATGCCGACTTCATATACATCCGGTAAGGATAAAGCCACTGTTACAGAGACCGTATCATGGTCTTTCTTTATGCTGTTCCATTCATTCCCTGTGTATCGGGCAGGTTTTATGACCCGATTTAACATGGCAGGATCTAAAGTTATCATAAGTAATACTAACCTCCAAATTTTGCTTCAAAAATTATTGTATAAAAATCGAGTAGCACATATATTGTTTATTTTACTCGATTATATATATACTGCCCAAAAATATCCAAAGTTTAGTCAGATATCCTACCTTACGTTCTACATAATAAGAAAAATTCCTGCCTAAAATGCTATATTCACGAATAATCTTATAGGATGGCTTTATTCATTACAGATGCTTCATGAATCTATCAGCTCACCAATACTAGCATGTAGACCATTCTTTGGCAACCCTTCCCATACCTCGGTCTCCGTTAAGGTGCCGCAGACTCTGCAATCATCATTTACCACCAGCATCACATAATACTGATCAGGACGAAACAAACGAACAATATCCTTAAGCAATACACCTTTCATAACGGTAAGATGTATCGTTGGCATCATTCCCCTTGAGCGCAGTAAGGTTTTCTTTTGAGCCATGATGCGCAAAGTACGAAAGCCAGCCACCTTTAATTCACTCTTTGCGGTTGTGTATAAAAAAATAGCTGCTACTAGAAAAGAGATATTTATTGTGCTGCCTTGCACATATTGAAAAATCACAATGCATACCAATGAAATACTTACACATTTACTGACACCAGCAGCAACAGCAGTGGCCTTTCCATAATCCATATATAAAGCCAGCCATGCTCTAAAAATGCGCCCACCATCAAGAGGTAAACCTGGTATCATATTAAAGATTGCCAGCATGATATTCGCTTTGTAAAAAAAATCCCATATTTCAGTCCACAAATTAAAATAAAACATACTACCATAAACAATCGCCGCCAAAACCATACTTGCTGCTGGTCCGGCGGCGGCTATTATCATCTCACTTTTTGAACTGGCTGCCCCCAATCCTTCGATTCGTGCCACACCACCAAAGGGCAGCAACTCCACTTCACGCACTGAAAATCCTAAGGCTATAGCAGCCCCTGCGTGAGCTAATTCATGCCAGAGAACTGCACTAAAAACGAGAAGTACTTTCACCATCATACCAGCTAAAGAGAAGAATAAGATCATTGCGATAAACCAATAACTCACGATCAAGTCTATCCCTGCTACATTAGCAACCCGCAATCAACTCACTTCTCCTCTCCCTTAGGAAACTCTCCCTTTAACCGAGTAGTAGGATCAATGGCCTTACCGTTTTCCCTCACCTCAAAATAAAGTAAAGGTCCAGTTACCATGCCGCTTTTACCTACTTTAGCAATAATCTGTCCTTGGCTAATCGCATCCCCTTGCTGTACAAGAACTTCTCCTAAGTGACCATATACAGTTTCAATCTCCTGACTATGTTCGATGATTACTACCTTTCCCAATTGGGCACTATCCGTAATCATTTTTACCTTACCAGGAGCAGCTGCTTGCACACTCGTTCCTAAAGCAGCTTCCATATCAATTCCTTCATGCATTTTTTCTTGTTTTAACACAGGATCAACGCCCCAGCCAAATGGAACTGTAATTTTCCCTGTAACAGGCGCATGCATATACAATAATGGATCTGCAGGTTTGGATATTGTAGTCTGAACTCTTTTAAGTATTGAGAGATCTAGATTTTCCGGAGCCACACTAATGATTTTTTCCACTACATAATTCACATCTGTTTGCGCTGTTAAGGTATAACGAACCCCATCATCCATGATTCTCCCTATGGCCGTTTCCGATATATGAGCACAATATACAATTGCAAACACAATACCTGCTATAATTGTCTTTTTAAGCCAATTATAGTTCACCTCTTCCTCTTGATACTGCCATGAATAATCCGTTTCCCTTGTTTCGCCCCATCGATTCTTTCTTAACTTATTCCATAGCTTTGCCATATCGCACCCCCACACCAGCACCTATTACTATAGAATATATATGAGAAAAGGAACGCAATATATGCTTAGAATTTCAAAGAGGATGCACCTGGCGGTGCATCCTCTTGCATCTTCTGTACATGCTGAGACCTACATACAGACTAACAATCTACGTTACATTTTAAAGCATTGCATATATTTAAAACATAATCTTTTGTCTACGCATATAGATATTTAGTAAAATACCAATGCTAATCATATTCGTAGTAAGAGCACTAACTCCATAACTCATTAAAGGTAAGGGGATACCGGTTACCGGCATAATACCGGCAGTCATCCCTACATTCACTAATACATGGAACGTCAACATCGAGGTAATTCCTGTCGCTAGCAACGTTCCAAAATTATCTTTTGCTTCACCAGCAATTTTTACACCACGATATAAGAGAATAAAATACAGCAATAAAATTAAAACCGCTCCAATGAAGCCAAGTTCCTCACCAATCACAGCAAAAATAAAATCTGTATGGTTTTCCGGTAAAAAGTTCAACTGGCTTTGGGTGCCGCCAAAAAGTCCTTTACCCAATAGCATTCCTGATCCAATGGCAATCTTAGACTGTATAATATGATAACCAGATCCTAACGGATCAACATTGGGGTCAATAAATACAGACAATCGCATTTTTTGATAATCCTTTAGGAAATGCCAAAATATAGGCATCAAAGCAGCACCAGCGCCAAAAATCATCATCAAATGCTTACTTTTAATCCCTGCAATAAAGAGCATACCAAATAAAATAGCTAAAAACACAAGAGAAGTCCCAAGATCAGGCTGCTTTAAAATTAACAAAAAAGGTACACCCACGTATAAAAAAATGGGTATAAGATCTTTAAATGAATTGAGTTTCCCTGTTTTTTTGTCCAGCATATCCGCTAATGCAATGATCATAATTAACTTGGAGAACTCTGAAGGCTGCAAGCTAATAGGACCTATTTGTATCCATCGCTGCGCGCCAAGAGCTGATTGACCGATAAACATAACAGCCAACAGCATGACTAAATTGATACCATACAGCCCATTGGCAAATTTACTTAGTACTTTATAGTCAAAGTTCAATAAAATAATTATGAAAATCACATTAAACAGGGCAAACATTCCTTGGCGCTCAACATACCAATATCGTTCTTCACCAGGTGTATTGATATGAGTTGCGCTGCCGATTACTACCAAACTTATTAAAATCAGTATCACTGTTGTAGTAATTGTAACAAAATCTAAATTTCGTAATAGACGCCGATTTAACATACCTTACACATACCTTCCATATCAAGTCATTTCTTATTATAATATCATTTCCCAATTTCGTCCACATAAAAGGCGCAGTATACTATACTGCGCCTAATGGTAATTTTTATACAATGATAAAACCGCCGCTCTCATTCATAAGTAGTAAACCGCTCCTACCAGCTTATCTCTTTGACATAGCGCCTCTTTTCATACTGGTCACAGGAATATTAGCAACGAGAGTTACGGATGATTCAGTATGAGTAAGATTCACTTCCATGCACTTTTCATTGATATCCATATAATTCGATATGGCTTTAAACATATCATCTTTTAATGTCTCCATCAATTGGGGAGAAACATTAACCCTATCATGAACCAGTACCAATCGTAGTCTTTCTTTGGCAATATCTTTTGAAGAATTAGAATCTTTGCCAAAAAGTTTTTGAATCAATTCAAGCATTTTTATTCCTCCCTTAAAGATTAAATATTTTCTTTAATTTATTAAAAAAGCTAGTATTATCTTCAATAATCATTAATGGTATATTTTCTCCCATTAAACGCCGAACAATATTCTTATACGCTGTACTTGCCTGGGAAATAGGATTGACAACTGCTGGCTCTCCTCGATTAGTTGAAACAACAATATAATCATCCTCTGGTATAATGCCTAATAGGTCAATAGCTAAGATCTCAATAATATCATCGATACTCATCATATCACCTTTTTTAACCATGCGAGGACGGATACGATTTACAATCAGTTTAGGGTTATGTTTCCCCTCTGACTCTAATAAGCCAATGATACGATCAGCATCACGCACCGCTGATACCTCAGGCGTAGTTACAATAATCGCCCGATCAGCCCCAGCTATTGCGTTTTTGAATCCCTGCTCAATACCGGCAGGGCAGTCAATAATCACAAAATCAAAATCTTGTTTTAATTCATCACACAGTTGTTTCATTTGATCTGGAGTTACTGCATTTTTATCACGCGTTTGAGCCGCAGGTAAAAGATAGAGGGATTCATAACGTTTATCCCGAATCAATGCTTGCTTTAGCCGACAATTTCCGTCTGTAACATCCACTAAATCATATACAATTCGATTTTCAAGTCCCATCACTACATCTAAATTACGTAGTCCAATATCTGCATCAACTAACACTACTTTCTTTCCCTGCAATGCAAAACCAGTCCCCAGATTGGCTGAAGTGGTAGTTTTTCCAACGCCGCCTTTGCCCGATGTTATTACAATAACTTCCCCCATATAGATCCTCCTATGTATACAGACCAATGCCAAAGACTTTAGCCTGCTTTACTTATGCTTGTAATTTGTACATCTCATCTTCTTGCCTACTAACTGTTTTTATAATGACAATCCCGTCTTCAATAAGTGCTACCTCAGCTTGATCGGGTTGATCCAAATGATCCGGTGCTCTGGCAATTAGTCCAGCAATTCTAATTTGCGAAGCTAATAAACGCTGGGCTGTAATAGTGGCACTTATATCTCCATAAGCCCCTGCATGTACCACACCGCGACATGTCCCGTTTACAATAATATCTCCGCCGGCTATTACTTCTGCACCAGGATTCACGTCACCATCAATAACCACGGCACCCGGATGAATAATTTCCTGACCGCTGCGTATGGTTTTCGCAACAACTAGCCGTTCTATAACTTTAGGCTCAGACATCATATCATCTGCACATTGGTCATTGACTTCACGAAAGACCAATCCATAACCAGCCAGCAATTTACTTAATTCTTCCTGTTCCTGAAAAGAAAGATTACGTACCTTGGCTGGCACTTCCACCATCGTCCCTCGCGAGAAAAAATCAACTGCCGATTCTAGTTTAACTGCTAAATTGTCTAAAAGTATTTCAAATTCTACAGATGCATCAAGTACTAATTGTAAACCATTTCTGCTGCCTTTAAATATTACATATTCTCGCATGTCCATCTCCCAAGTCTTCTTACAGGTTACATATATCTGCCACTTAGAATTCGCGCTTTTCGTCAATAATCCTGCCAAATTTAAGAAGTTAATTTTAAAATCTAAAATACGGGACAATACGACTACCAAGAATCAAAAAAGAAGGCTATCTTGCTGCGATTTGTTTAAATCGCAGCAAGATAGCCTTCTTTTTCTGAACATGTCAGCATTTTTCCTATAGTGCAGTATGAGGTTTATGGGTTTGCTGTACTGTTGCAGGATCTTGATTCAGATTAAAGGCTGCCTCCATAATCTTTCTGGCAATTGGCGCAGCAGATCCTGCACCAAATCCCCCTTGTTCTACAATCACTACAACTACGATTCGAGGATCCTCGTAAGGACCATAAGCGATAAACCAGCCATGATCACTGCCATGAGAATTTTCTGCTGTGCCCGTTTTGCCAGCAATGGCTATGGGAAAATCACGAAATGCTTGAGCAGCTGTACCGCCTTCAAGGGCAACATCTCGAAGTGACTCCCGAATAAGGGTGAGGGTTCTATCTGATAATTGTATTCTTCCCACTTCTTCAGGAGCAAAGGTCTTGATAACTTCCCCCTTATCTGAACTAATCTTACTCACTAAATAAGGACGATACCGATAACCCCCATTAGCAATTTCACTCATTAATACAGCAACCTGCAAGGGAGTTGTTAGTTGAAAACCTTGACCGATAGCCGCATCAAAGGTTTCAGATAGATACCATTCCTCACCATATACCTTCTCTTTATAGCGCTGATTGGCAACCAGACCTTCTGATTCCCCTTGCAAATTAATGCCTGTCGTGACTCCTAAACCAAACATACGTGCATATTTTTCTAAATTATCAATTCCTAAGCGATTACCCATTTCATAAAAATAAACATTATCAGACTTAGTCAGAGCTTCCTTAAAATTAATCCATCCTAAGGCTTCTCCTTCAGCATTTCCTTTATCAATGATCCAATGTTTCCCTGTATCTAGGATTTTTTCCTCAGGAGTTACCTTGCCAAGTTCCAAAGCTGCGGCACCTGTAACCAGTTTAAAAGTAGATCCGGGTGGATATTCTCCTGAAATGGCTTTGTTATTCATAGGATTATTGGGGTTTTCATTTAACGCTTTCCAATCCTTGCTAGAAATCCCACCTGAAAATAAATTAGGGTTAAAAGTCGGCCTGCTTACCATCGCCAGAATTTCTCCTGTTTTTGGATTCATCGCAATAGCCGCTGCTGCTTTCGCATTCCGAAACTCACTCTTTGTTTGCAAATATGTAAGTTGTTCGTCAATTGCTACTTCAGCTGCTTTTTGTATTTTATAATCAATGGTTAATGTTAGGTTTTTCCCCGGCACGGTTTCCTTTCGTCCTAATACATTGACAGGACGGCCGGTTACGTCCACTTCAACCTGATTCCCTCCATCTATTCCACGTAATTCACGATCATATACTTTTTCTAAGCCAAATTTACCAATAATATCGCCACTCTTATACTCATTGGATTTTTCTTTGGCCTCTTCCAATTCTACATCATTAATTTCACTGACATAGCCAAATAAGTGAGCAGCTAGCTCGTTATTAATATAATTCCGAATCGGCTGAATTTCAATTACTACACCTGGCAATTCTGCACGACGTTCCTCAATCCTTGTTACAATATCTGGACCAATATCTGATTTAATACGAATCGGCTCAAATCTGCCATTATGCTGACTTAACTTCTTTTTGATTTCATCAGGAGCTATATTTAAGATACTGGCTACTTTAACAATAATATCATCAGGAACGGGCCCGGAAATCGGCAGTAATGATACTGCGAAACCGGGACGATTCGAGACAAGGGGAATGCCATTTCGATCATAAAACATGCCGCGAGGAGCCATTATAGGAGCAAGTCTGATACGATTACCATCTGCTTTTTCTCCATAATATTTCCCTTGGACGACTTGCAAATATCCTAAACGACTAACCAAAGCTACAAATACTAAAAGAATAATAATTGCCAGCACATCCAGCCTGTAATTTGATCGTTTCACCAACATGATGACATCCTCCTTTCTCCCCCCAATTTTTAAAACTTAAAACAGGACTTGGCTAGTGCCAAGTCCTTTAGATACAGACGAAAGCCATAGACCTTATATTTTTGCTTTATTCTGCAGTAAATTTAATCAAGCGATATACAGCATGATGTATGGGAACTGCCACAAGTAAATTATAGCCAATAAGAGGCATTATATTCTGTGTTAGTGCGGCAATTAGGTCAACCTTGTAGCCAAAAAATACTAATAGCAGCATCCCGGTCAACCCATTAAATATGGTTGCAACAAACGTAGCTAATATTGGTAACAGCACATGTTCTTTAAATACTTTACGTTCTGCCATCCCAAAGAGATAGCCAGTTGATAATTTGGACAACGTGCCAATTCCAAAAATACCGCCAGACGCTAAGTCTTGTAATAATCCTGCAAAAAAGCCCATACCGACTCCATTCTCTTTACCAGACAGCAGGGCATAGGATACCACGATTATCAGCAGTACATCAGGAAAAATACCCCGGATTGAAATAAGAGGTATTAGCGTAGACTGCACAATAATCGTTATTAGAAGTACGCCACCCCATATTAATATATTCATTGTCTTACTCCCTGAGCCGGCACTGGTGTTTTTCCTGAAGCATCAGGAGATACAATTTGAGTTGTCGGAGGCAAGGTAGGAATCGGTTCACGTGAACGCAAAATAATAGAGACCTCTTCTAGTCTATCAAAATCTACTGCAGGATTCAAGACAGCATATTTTAACAAACCACCTTCTTCATTAACCAAGTCTACTACTTCACCAATTAATATCCCTTTAGGATAAATACCGCCAAATCCTGATGTAATAAGCTTATCACCCTTTATCACATCAGCATCCCGAGCAATATTTACCATTCTTGGCGCTAAGGGTGTAGCGCTATGTCCTTCTACAATAGCTGCGACTCTCGACTCTGGACGTTGTACCAATGCCCCCACTGCACTTCGAGGGTCAAGAATCAGATTCACCTTAGCCACGTTCGCATATACACTCACAACGCTGCCGACAAGTCCCTGAGGAGTAACCACAGGCATATCTTTAGCAATACCGTCAGCAGTTCCACGATTAATGATAATCGTACTTGTCCAGCTCCCAGGATCACGTCCTACGACTGCAGCTGTCACCAAATCAAACTGTGGTACCCCTTTTTTATACTCTAACATACCTTGAAGGCGTGCATTCTCTGCCATAATTTCAGTCATATTCAAATTGCTTTGCCGAAGATTTTCATTTTCTATCCGCAGCGCTTTGTTATCACGATAGGCCGTCATTAATTCACCGGTGGATAAACCAATATTACGAAAGGTAAAGCCAACATTGCTAACAACCGATTGAACAGGCGCCAACACAACAGTAATTGTTTTCTCCATAAAGGCAAACTTATATTTACCCTGGGCGAGAGAGCTAGCCAGCCAAAGGACGAGTAACACAGCCACTACTAAAATGGCCATTTTTCTGTGAAACAAGCGCACTGGTGTAATCTCCTCTCTATCCCACTATCCCAACTTTTTGGGAGACATTAGCACACGTTTTAATAAATCTATACTTTCCAGGGCTCGCCCAGTACCCATACATACACATAAGAGAGCATCTTCAGAAATATGCACTGGCATACCTGTTTCTCTGCTTAAAAGCCGATCAAGACCTTTTAATAAGGAACCACCGCCCGTCATCACAATACCTCGATCCATAATATCAGAAGCCAACTCTGGTGGTGTTTTCTCCAGCGTAACTTTAACAGCTTCGACAATGCTCATTACAGGCTCACTCAAAGCTTGTTGCACTTCGCTGGCTTTAATAGTAAGTGTTTTAGGTAAACCGCTTACTAAGTCTCGGCCTCTAATTTCCATCGTTTGATCACTAGGAGGAATAATTGCCGCCCCAATCGTTACCTTTACTTCCTCAGCCGTACGCTCACCAATCATTAAATTATAAGTACGCTTAATATATTGTATAATCGCTTCATCCATCTCATCGCCACCCACGCGAATGGAACGGCTGGTAACTATTCCCCCAGAGAAATAACAGCTACTTCTGTGGTGCCGCCACCAATATCAACCACCATATTACCCGTAGGTTCATGAACAGGTAAGCCAGCTCCAATGGCTGCAGCCATAGGTTCTTCAATTAAATAGGCTTCTCTCGCCCCGGCTTGAATCGTTGCATCAATTACCGCACGTTTTTCCACTTCCGTTACTCCCGAAGGCACGCCCACAATTACACGAGGGCGAATAAAGGATTTCGAATCAATGGATTTGCGAATAAAATATTTTAACATAGCCTGAGTCACATCAAAATCTGCAATTACGCCATCTTTTAGTGGTCTAATTGCCACTATATTACCAGGAGTACGACCGATCATTTGTTTCGCTTCTTCTCCAACTGCCAATACCTCACCAGTGTCTCGCTGAATCGCTACCACTGATGGTTCGCTCAGTACAATTCCTTTACCTTTTACATGCACTAACGTATTGGCAGTGCCAAGATCTATACCCATATCTCGGGAAAATGATCCAAAAAAACTCTTCATACTATATAGCCCCTTTCAATAAGCAAGTACATATTGATCTTGCTACTTAACAAATTCATTCTATTATTCCCTTTTCTTTAAGACTAACATACTTGTTATCACCTATAATTATATGATCAAGGACAGGAATATCTAAAATTTTCCCTGCATCAACTAATTTTCGAGTTAGGCTAACATCTTCCGAGCTAGGAGTAGGATCTCCGCTGGGATGATTATGTGCCAAAATAACAGAAGCCGCTGAATGATTAATAACCTCGCGAAATAATTCACGGGGATGCACAATCGATGCATTTAAACTGCCAATGGAAATAGTAGGAGTCGCTATCACATGATTTTTGGTGGACAAGAGAATTACAATAAAATGCTCTCGTGCTTCATAGCGTAGTCTGGCCATTAATAGATTAACAGCATCCTGAGGAGAACGAATGATTGCTCTTTGTTCTGCTGCCTCTCCATTTAAGCGTTTGCCGAGCTCAATGGCAGCAACAAGTGTCACTGCTTTTACTGGACCAATCCCCTTTATTTTACTTATTTCTTGAGGTCCAAGGCCAGAAAGAGCAGTTATACCCATCTCTTCATATTTTTTTAACAGCCTTTCCGCTACGCGCAAAACAGAATCATTTTTTGTACCAGTCCTAAGCAGTATCGCCAACAAATCTGCATTGCTTAAAGCTTGAACACCTTTTTTCAGCATTTTCTCCCTTGGTCTTTCCTCTTGAGGCAATTCTTTTATCATAAGCGGCTTATCGTCATTCATAATAACTTGACACCAGCCTTTTTAAGTAATTCAGATAATTTATTTAATGGCAGACCTACTACATTAGCATAACATCCATTAATGCTCTCCACAAAGAGTGCACCCTTACCCTGAATCGCATATGCACCTGCTTTATCCATAGGCTCGCCTGTTGTTAGATATGCTTCAATTTCCTCATCTGTAATATCTCCAATCTTCACATTGGTAACAACAAAATCATTCCAAATTTCCTTTGCCGTTACAACAGCAATTCCTGTAATTACTTGATGCTCTTTACCTGCTAGGGAAGTTAACATACGTCTTGCATCATTTTTATCCACAGGCTTACCATAGACTTGTCCATCCAGTACTACGATGGTATCAGCCCCAATTACCACATCATGAGCCTGTACTTTTGAAAAAACATCCAAAGCCTTCTCTTTCGCCTGTAAGATCGCTAACTCATGAGGAGGCACAACTTGCGCATTATCCTCGACAACCCCACTAGTCATTACTACAAAATCACAACCAACCTGAGTTAACAAATCACGACGGCGGGGCGATGCTGATGCCAAAATAATCGTCATTAGCAAAACCTCCTATAGATATCAATCAAAGACGCCGATACAGCAAAAAAGCTACTACCATACCTAAAATGCTAATTAAGTTAGGCTGCAAAGCAAAGCCAGCCATAAATCGTATGACATACAAATTAATCGTAACAGGCGGCACATCTAATACAAGAAATGTTTTTACTAAATAAGGAGCAAAACCAGCTGCTATATCAGAATGAGAAATAACTTCTCCCAAAATACCGCCAAAAACTGCACCTGTAAGCAAAAATAGTATAAACATACCATATCCATTACTTTTAGCGCCTCGCAATATTATTCCCCCCTGCATCTATTATAAGACAGTCTAAATACATATGCTATAGTAGTTATTTACTTATTGTAATGGTTTTGGCATAGATCTTGGCGCTTTTGCCAAAAAGTAAGCCACAGTCATCCCTGTCGCCCAGCCTGTTGGCACTGCCAATAATACTAAATAGGGTAAATACCATAATAACGTAAGGCTAGATACCACTAAAGCCGCCATTATAATTTGTGCGATACCATGCATAACGGCACCAATGATACTAATTCCGATAAAAGAAAAAGTGGAATGCCAAGCAGTATAAGCATAGGCCATCAATAACGTACTAGCAATAGCACCACTCATACTCATTGCAAAAGCGGGACCAATAAGAATTCCTCCAAATAACGATGCTAAAAAAACTCGTATCACTACCACATATATGGCCTCACGCCAACCAAAAGTTGCAATCGTAATTAGAGATACAATATTTGCTAGTCCTAATTTAATTCCAGGTATGGGAAGTGGCAAAGGAATCCAAGATTCTACAATGTGCAATACACTGGCTATGGCCACAAATAAAGCCATTAGCACCACGCGTCTCGTATGATTCATAATTTATCAGCCTTTGTTATCTACTTTACCGCCTTGTCGGTTAGTCTAGATTATTTTACCGCAAAAACCCTTAACATGCAAATGAGATACATATAAAAAACCGCAGAAGATTTTTTCTTCTGCGGTTAATTAGCAATTTTCTCTATTTTGCGCAAGATGCACAAGCAAGAGTCGTACTTGCTTCATTTTCTGTACCAGGTACAATCCCTGTTACAAAAGGACGAATCGCCTTTGTCGGGCATTTACTTAAGCATACAGCATCCGAACATTTTTCTTCGCAAATCTTAGCATCTACAATAGCCAAATTATTCCCCATTTTTATCGCTTCATATGGACACTGACGCATACAAAGGGAACAGCCAATACAAGCAACACTACAGGCCTTTTTCGCTACAGCACCTTTATCTTTTGAATTGCAATTTACACGAACTCTTGCTCCAACAGGCATAAGAGAAATGACTTGTTTAGGACATACGCTAACGCATTTACCGCAGGAAGTACACTTCTCAGGGTCAATGACAGGTAATCCTTCTGGACTCATAGTCATAGCATCAAAAGGGCAGCTTTTAACACAGGTACCTAATCCTAAGCAGCCATATTTACAAGATTTTGGTCCGCCAAAAAGTAAATTGGCAGCAACGCAATCTTCGACACCTGTATATGCATAGGATCTTTTAGCCTTATCATGAGTACCTGCACATTGCACTTGGGCAATTTGCGGTTCCATAGGAGCAGCTGCTTTTCCTGTAAGTTCAGCAACAAGTTTTGCCACTGCGTCTTTACCTGGTGAACATAAATTAGGTGCTACATCAGGATTGAGCACAACTGCCTCAGCATAAGCCATACAACCAGCATAACCACAGGCACCGCACTGTCCTTTCGGCAAAACATCCTCTACGATATGGATGAGCGGATTAACTTCGATGGAAAACTTTTTGTTTGAATAAGCCAATAGAAAACCAAAAAATACCCCCAGAGACGTCAATACCATCAATATCAATATTGGTGTACTCATTTTTCATCACCTTCTATCATTATAGTGTGATCATTCCTGAAAAACCAAAGAATGACAATGCCAACATTCCTGCCAAAATGAAAGAAATACCCAGTCCTTCCAAGGATTTTGGTACATCTGCATATTGTAGTTTTTCCCGCAGGCTAGCCATTAAAATTAGAGCCAAAGCAAATCCGACTCCAGAGCCAATTGCAAGTACAAAACTTGTCATAAAACCATTATGAGACTCAGCATTAGTAATCGGCACGGCGATTACAACACAGTTAGTCGCAATCAGCACAAGATAGATTCCCCACATATTATATAAAGCTGGGGCATGTTTTTTAATAACCATTTCCAGTAATTGTACAAGCCCGGCAATCAGTACCACAAATGTTATTAACATGAGTACTTCCAACCCAAGGGGGTGGAGAACATAATTATATACTGCCCAAGCAAGCAAAGTACTTATTGTCATAACTGACGTAACTGCCATCCCCATACCAATTGAGGCGTTGAGATTCTTCGATACACCGAAAAAGATACATAAGCCTAAGAATTGAGTCAACACCATATTATTGGTAATTGCCGAAGCAACAAATAATTTTAAATATTCCTCCATTATGCATCACTCCCTTGTTTCGCTAGCTTTAATTTGGCTTGGTGTTGACCAATCAAATTAAAGCTAGCAATCATGAGTCCTATGACAATAAATCCACCTGGTGGCAAAATCATAATGAGCGCGGGGTCATAAGATGCCCCGAAAACTGGCATACCCATTAACGTACCATTACCAAATAGTTCACGGACGACGGCAATAAATACCATAGCACCAGCAAAACCTGCACCCATTCCCAGACCATCCAAAAATGATGGAAAAACAGGATTCTTAGCTGCAAATACTTCTGCCCTG
Source organism: Pelosinus fermentans DSM 17108 (assembly GCF_000271485.2). Lineage (NCBI taxonomy): Bacteria > Bacillati > Bacillota > Negativicutes > Selenomonadales > Sporomusaceae > Pelosinus > Pelosinus fermentans. The sequence continues at coordinate 1,988,053 of NZ_AKVN02000001.1, read as the reverse complement.
GCTAGAATAATCGCAAACACAACAATAAGATTTAAATAAAGATAGAGTTCCTTATATATATCTGGAAGGTAAGCTTGTAATGTTAAAATAAGCACTGTAACAATCGTGGCAATGGACGTAATGTATACAGGAACCCGCACTTTAGGATTAACCCATTTACGAAAAATGGATACGACTACGTTATTTGCTGTAATAACAAACATAACTGACAACCCCATGGCCAATGCATTATAGACATTGGAAGTTACCGCCAACGCCGGACACAAGCTTAAAGCAAGGCGGAATATGGGGTTCTGATCAAACAAACCTTTATAAAAGATGTCCCATAAATTTTTCATATTCAGCACCTCACTTCTTTTTGTCGGCTGCAAAAGCGGCTACTTCTTCCACAGCTTCCTTAATTCCTTTGGTCACAGCACGAGAAGTAATCGTTGCTCCAGTTAACGCCTGAATATTTTTATCACTAGGAACTTTTACTACTTCTAAATTTTCTGCTGCTTTGCCAGCAAATTGCTTACGAAAGGCTGGCTTATCAGCTTTATCCCCAAGACCTGGCGTTTCCTTATGACTTAGAATCGCATAATCGATAATTTTGCCATCAACAGATACAGCAGTCAACATTTTTATAGCTCCTGCATAACCTTTACTTTCAGCTGGTACAACATATGCAATTACTTTTCCATCTTTTAGTGCTGCATACCAGCCTGTTTTTCCTTCAATAGCTTTAAAATCCTGCGCATCAGCAACTAATGCTTTTCGTGCCTGATTATCAAGTTGAATTCTCGTTTTAGCAGCGATCGGTGCCGTCACAGCATAAGTACCTGCAATTACTGCGCTTGAAAGCAAACAAGCAAGCGTAAGATTAATACCTACTTTAAAAACACTATTATTTTCTTCATGTGCATCATGTGCCATATGCCCTACCTCCTTGCACCATATTTTACAGGTCTTACTAAACGGTCAATCAGGGGTGTGACGCAGTTCATCAATAATATTGCATAACATACGCCTTCAGGATAACCGCCCTGCAAACGGATTAGGACAGTAAGAGCACCAGCTCCCACAGCAAAAATTATTTGACCCTTAGTAGTAATCGGAATGGTTACCATATCTGTCGCCATGTAAAAGGCGCCTAAGATAAGACCTCCAGACATCATGTGGAAAAGCGGATCTCCGCCAAAAGCAGCAGTCAACGCTCCTACAGTACCAATCATGACAACTGGAACCTGCCATTTGATATATCCCTTATAGATAAGATAAATCCCGCCTAAAAGTAAAAGAATAGCCGAAGTTTCTCCCATACTTCCAGCCCGCTCACCTAGAAATAAAGACTTGTACATAGCAGCTTGATCGCCAAAAGTTGCTACAAGCTTTTCGTACCCTTGCAGCTTAAGAATACCTAAAGGAGTGGCTGATGTCAGCCCGTCCACTTTGCCAACCATATCTCTTGAGATTGGCCAAGTAGTCATAGCAATCGGCCAGGATGCAAGAATAAATGCACGCCCAATAAGAGCAGGATTAAAAATGTTAAATCCTAAACCACCCATAGTATGTTTTGCAACAGCAATGGCAAAAATAGCCCCTACCAGCGGCATATACCACGGCAATGTTGCAGGAATATTCATTGCAAGCAGCAAACCTGTTAAAAAGGCACTGCCATCTCCTATAACCATAGGCTTATTCTGCCATTTTAAGATTAAGTATTCCGTTACCACTGCAGCAACAATACAAATAACTAGATTAACAAATGCAGGCATTCCGAAATTAAAGATAGAGAAAAGTGCTGCAGGCGCTAGCGCTGCGTTAACGCTCCACATAATTTTTGAAATTGATTCATCACACCGGATGTGGGGTGATGCCGAAACCATTAAATGATCTATTTCTATTTTTGTTTTTGCTTCTATGCTCATACAGCCACCTCCTTATTTCTTCGCCGCCATTGCTGCATTTTGCGCTTTGGACAATTTAATATAATGAACGATGTTACGTTTTGCAGGACATACATATACACAAGAACCGCATTCCACACAATCCAATAAATCATATTCTTCCTTAGCTACTGAATATGCATCACGTTCCGCTAATATGCTCAGCATACTAGGCACTAATCCCATTGGACATGCTTCTACACAACGCCCGCAGCGTATACAGGGACGCTCTGGACCGATATTAACATCAGCCTCACTTAATGCGAGAATACCTGAAGTTCCTTTTATAATGGGCACATCAAGAGTACGTTGTGCCATTCCCATCATAGGTCCACCCATTATCACTTTAACTGGTACTTCAGTAAATCCACCACACAATGTTACAGCTTGGGCAAATGTAGTACCAATTCGTAATAATAAATTTTTAGGCTGCGCAATCGCACCACCAGTAACAGTTGTTACCCGCTCAATCAATGGGATTCCTTTTTCTACAGCATCTGCAATGGCTACCACAGTACCAACATTTTGAACTACTACACCAACATCCATGGGCAATCCACCAGAAGGTACATCCGTACCGCAAATTACACCAATCAATGTTTTTTCTGCTCCCTGGGGATATTTCGTCTGAAGGGGTACTACTTCAATTCCGTCAATTCCAGTACAGGCTTTATTCATTACAGCAATTGCATCAGGTTTATTTTCTTCTATGCCTATATATCCTTTACTTACGCCCAATACTTTCATTGCAATCTGCACACCCGTCACGATTCTTTCTGACTGTTCTAACATCACTCGATGATCTGCAGTAAGGAATGGTTCGCATTCTGCTGCATTTAATATAAAGGTATGAATCGGTTTTTCTGCAGGTGGAGCCATTTTCACATGTGTAGGAAATGTTGCTCCTCCCATGCCAACCATACCTGTTTGACGAATAATTTCCTTAATTTCTGCCGCCTCTAAAGTTTTCCAATCACGTTGCAGTGGCAAACCTTCTACCCATTCATCTTGCCCATCACTTTCAATGACAACTGACATACAGGTACCAAATACTGGATGGGGATACTCAGCAAGTTCTACTACCTTACCTGAAGTAGAGGCATGTATCGGGCTTGAAACGAAAGCCTGAGCTTCAGCTATTACTTGCCCTTTTTTAATTAGATCCCCAACTTTTACTATTGGTGAGCATGGTGCACCAATGTGTTGTCTCACAGGAATAATGACTTTCTCAGGTATAGGCGCAATTTCAATCGGTTTACTTGCGGTATACCTTTTACGGTCGTCGGGATGTACACCCCCACGAAAGCTTTTTGCCATAATTTCACCCCTCTTAAACTAACTAATGTCATTTATTTTCCTCAGCCTGCAAAGGAAGGCTTATTTAAATGAAGGTCCTTCATTTAACCTCGTCCCTCTTATCCTTTAACTTAGCTCTGACCTACAGGCCTTACGATGCTTTAGTCATTAGATAAAATTCGTACAATCATCGGTTGCATCTTACTATCGGATCTGGCAGCAGAATCGAAAAATTTAATATACACGACTGATAAAATGAAAGCAAACGTACCACCAATAATCTGAAACCATAATGGCTGATAGCTTAAATGCTCGGCAAACATTCCACCTATAACCGCACCAAAAAAGATTAAAATTAGTGGTAAAATATACACAATAAAAGCAGCTTTTAACATATTCACTTCTCTGACTTCGATAGCTACACGCTGACCAATCTTGGCTCCTATATCATTTCTCGCCTCAAGTACCAATGCCGAATTTCCGGGACAAGCTCCACAGTTTTCACAGTCATTATGGCGACTTGTCTTTACTTTTGCCAAATGATTGCCAACCACTTCAAGAACGATTCCTTCTTGTTGCTTATCCATAAAAAGAGCCCCTTTCTACATTACTGCCTGTTGGAATATAAATCACATAGGTTTACTCTACACCAATTAATTAGCCCCTGTCAATCATTCAGAAGCAATATTCTGAATCCTACAGCAGTTACTTTTTTCACGTTATTTGCCGCTATTCGTTATTCTATTATTGTAATTATTGTTTGATAATTCTAATAATTTGATTTTATTTTGTAAATTCGTATAATATACAACCTTTAATGAGATCAACTACCTAAATCATTTTATGTTTTATATGAAAATAAAGGACTGTCTCAAGGATTATAAAACTCCTTTGAGACAGCCCTTAAAATTATTTAATATATATTAAATAATTTTTATTTACTTAATAACAGCCAAAACTTCATTTGGTTTTACACTTTGATCAGCTGCTACATTAATGGATTTTACAGTGCCATCAACAGGAGCAGTAATCTCATTTTGCATTTTCATTGCTTCAAGAATCAACAAAACATCGCCTTTTTTCACTGCTTGTCCTGCTTGAGCAAGTACTTTTACAATTTTGCCAGGCATTGGGGAAGGAACACCAGTTTCACCAGCGCCAACTTCAGCAGCAGCAGGTGCAGCAGCGGCAGCTGGAGCTGCTGCTTTAGGAGCAGCAGGAGCAGCGGCAGGTTTTGCTGCAGGAGCAGCCACTGCTTTTGCTTCTTTTACTTCTTCTACTTCAACCTGATATGCAGTACCATTCACAGTAATATTAAATTTCTTCATTTTACTAACCTCCAAATATTTATAATATACTTATTTTATGCGTTTTTGCGACCAGCAATAGACCATTCATTGCTATTGCGTATAATTTTTACAGCCTGAAAACCTGTGCCCAACATTTCATAAATAGCCGCAGTAATAACTGCTACTACTTCTGGAGAAACACCTTTTGCATTTATCTTCATACTATTCCACACCTTCCTTTATAGAGGAATGTTGCCATGTTTCTTTTGCGGCCGTTGTTCGCGCTTGCTAGCCAGCATACTTAAAGCAGTGATAATACGAGGTCTAGTTTCTTTTGGTTCAATAACCTGATCAACGAAACCACGTTCTGCCGCTTTATATGGAGTGGCAAATTCTGCTATATATTCTTCAGTTTTGGCTTTAACGTCTGGATCGCCACGGAATATTATGTTGGCTGCGCCGGCAGGTCCCATAACAGCAATCTCAGATGTTGGCCAAGCCATAACTTGATCCGCACCCAAATCTTGTGAACACATTGCTAAATAAGAACCACCGTAAGCTTTACGAGTGATTACTGTCACCTTTGGCACTGTTGCTTCTGAATAGGCATATAGCATTTTAGCACCGTGACGAATAATTCCACCATATTCTTGACTAACACCTGGTAAGAATCCTGGAACGTCAACTAAGTTGACCAAAGGAATATTAAAGGCGTCACAAAAACGAATAAAGCGGGCAGACTTATCCGATGCATCCACATCTAAACAACCTGCCATTACTGATGGCTGGTTAGCAATAATTCCTACGGTTTGACCATCAAAACGAGCAAAGCAAGTAAGAATATTTCTTGCAAAATACGGCTGTACTTCATAGAAATCACCATTATCAACAATGGCAGAAATAATATCTTTCATGTTGTAAGGTTGATTTGGATTATCAGGTAACAGCGTATTTAAAGAATCTTCCATACGATTTACGTCATCTGTATTTAAGACAACTGGAGATCCTTCCAGGTTATTACCAGGCAAGAAACTCATCAAACAACGAATTTGCTCTAAGCAATCTTCATCATTTTCCGCAACAAAATGAGCTACCCCGGAGGTTGTATTGTGAGTCATAGCCCCACCCAACGCTTCCGCTGTAACTTCTTCTGCAGTAACAGACTTAATTACTTGCGGACCAGTAATAAACATTTGACTGGTATTCTTAACCATATAAATGAAATCAGTCAGAGCTGGAGAATACACCGCACCACCAGCGCATGGTCCCATAATAACTGAAATCTGAGGAATTACCCCTGAAGCCAATGTATTATTATAGAATATTTTACCATAACCAGCCAGCGCATCTACTGCTTCTTGAATACGTGCGCCGCCTGAATCATTAATACCAATGATAGGAGCCCCCATTTTCAAGGCTAACTGTTGTACTTTCACAATTTTAGCAGCATGCATTTCACCTAACGATCCACCAACTACAGTGAAATCTTGAGCAAATACATACACTAAACGTCCTTCAATTGTTCCATAGCCGGTAACAACACCTTCAGCAGGAGCATCTACAGAAGCCATATCAAAATTTACACATCGATGAGTAACAAACTGATCCAGCTCAACAAACGTGTTAGGATCTAGTAGTTTTTCTACACGTTCACGAGCAGTTAACTTGCCAGTAGCATGTTGCTTATCAATCCGCTTTTGACCGCCGCCTAATTTGATTTTTTCCTGCCTTGCTTTTAAATCTTCAATCTTCTCTTGGACTGTAGCCATTTTACACCTCCAACAACATTCAAATATCACTATATAGTAAGACTATATAATCTGCAATATTTTCTAATTGTATACATTATATAACTCTATCAAGTCTTACTTACGTTCTGATAACTCAAGTAAAATGCCGCCAGTCGCTTTAGGATGAACAAAAGCAATCGCTGCACCGCCTGCACCATAACGAGGGGCTTCATCAATCATGCGAACACCTTTTGCTTTCAAATCAGCAATCGCAGCTTCGATATTATCCACACGCAAAGCAAGATGCTGTATACCTTCACCATTCTTGTCAATATATTTAGCAATAGGGCCATCTGGTGAAGTGGATTCTAAAAGCTCAATCTCACTATCTCCACAAGGATAGAAACAAACTTTCACTTTCTGTTGTTCTACGGTTTCCTCGCCTGCTGCTTCCATACCAAGTACTTCGCTATAAAACTTCTTAGCCTGTTCTAGATCTTTTACGGCAATACCAATATGGTCTACTTTTAATGTTTTAAACATATTAAATCCTCCTTTTTTCAATTATCGTAAAATAGTTGTCATTATGCCATCAACAACAGCATATGGATTTTTTTCGCGTTTTTCTACACTGATTACTAACTCATCGAATTTTCCATAAGCCAATAGCTGTTTTCGCACATATCTGCCAACCTGCTCATCAAGCATCGCTAACAATTCACTTTTGGTACGATTGGTGCGACGGTTGACAAATTGACCCGATTCTTTTGAGTGAACAATCTGCTTTTCAATCGCTTCAGCTAACTCGTTTATACCTTCACCACGATTTGCTATAACACGTTGAATCGGTGGACGCCACTCTATTTTATCCTGATTTAAGTCCAGCATCATTTCTAGCTCAGTATGAAGGCGGTCAACCCCTTCATGATCTGCCTTATTAATGGCAAAAACATCACCAATTTCTAATATACCGGCTTTAATCGCCTGAATATCATCACCTAAACCAGGTACTAGTACTACTAAAGTAGTATCAGCAGTTTTGACAATATCAACTTCCGACTGCCCTACACCAACGGTTTCAACAAGAACCACATCAAAACCGAAAGCATCTAAAATCTTAATTGCTTCCGATGTCTTACGGGATAAACCACCCAAACTGCCTCTAGTACCCATACTGCGAATGAAAACACCTTGATCCAAGGTTAGCTCATTCATGCGAATACGGTCACCTAAGATAGCTCCACCTGAAAAAGGGCTTGTAGGATCGATTGCGATAATACCTACGGTTTTCCCCTGACGGCGGTATTCTTTAGCTAGTTTATCCGTTAATGTACTTTTTCCTGCGCCTGGTGGTCCAGTAATGCCAATAATATGAGCATTACCAGTATGAGAATATAACGTTTGCATAATCGATACTGCATTATCATATTCATTTTCCACAGCCGTGATAGCCCTGGAAAGGGCTAATCGAGAACCTTTTAATAATTCATCTGCAATATTCATTGGTTACACCACCTTATGCTACTGTAACACAGCCTAGGCTATGTTATTTTTATTTCACATTTTCCTTGATGTAATCAATGATAGTAGTTGTTGATGTACCTGGCGTAAACACTTCGGATATGCCAGCTGTTTTAAGAACCGGTATATCAGCATCAGGAATAACGCCGCCACCAATGATTAATACATCTGTCATACCTTTTTCATGGATTAACTCAACAATACGTGGGAACAAGTGATTGTGAGCACCAGATAATAAACTCAACGCAATTACATTTACGTCTTCTTGCAGCGCAGCTTCTGCTATTTGCTCGGGAGTTTGACGCAGACCCGTATAAATTACCTCAAAGCCTGCATCACGCAGGGCACGAGCTACTACTTTCGCTCCCCGATCATGTCCATCCAAACCAGGTTTTGCAACTAATACTCTAACACGTTTTTCCATCGTTATTCCTCCTATCCTCTTACAGTGTTGCATGCGCTTGGTATTCACCAAAAACTTTACGCATTACGCCACAAATTTCACCAAGTGTTGCATAGGTTTTTACTGCTTCTAAGATGATTGGCATCAAATTAACGCTGTCATCACCGCAAGCTGCTTCTAGTTTTGCCAACGCCGCAGTTACAGCAGCATTATCCCGCTTTGCTCTTAGATCAGCAAGCTTTTTCTTTTGCAATTCACCTACAGAAGCATCTACACGTAAGAGGCCTTCTACTGGTTTTTCTTCAATTTGGAATTTGTTCACACCAACAATGACTCGATCATTGTTTTCTACTTCTTTTTGCCATTTATATGCACTGTCTTGAATTTCCCGCTGGATATAACCTTCTTCAATCGCAACAACAGCACCGCCGATGTCATCAATTTTTTGAATGTATTTCAATGCTTCTGCTTCGATTTGGTTTGTCATTGCTTCTACATAGTAGGAACCCGCTAAAGGATCTACTACATCTGCTAAACCACTTTCATAGGCTACAATTTGCTGGGTACGAAGTGCAACACGTACGGAAGCTTCCGTAGGCAATGCCAATGCTTCATCTTTAGAGTTGGTGTGTAAGGACTGGGTTCCACCCATAACAGCCGCTGCCGTCTGCAAGGCAACACGTACTACATTGTTGTCTGGCTGTTGCGCAGTCAGCATGGATCCTGCTGTTTGTGTATGTACACGAAGCATCCAGGATTTAGGATTTTTAGCACCAAAGCGTTCTTTCATGATTTTCGCCCATACACGACGAGAAGCACGGAATTTTGCTACTTCTTCTAATACATTATTGTGCGCATTCCAGAAGAAGGATAAGCGGCCAGCAAAGGCATCTACATCAAGTCCAGCTTTAATTGCCGCTTCGCAGTACGCAATACCATCTGCAATGGTGAAAGCAATTTCCTGCGCTGCAGTGGAACCAGCTTCACGAATGTGATAACCAGAGATGGAAATGGTATTCCAGTTCGGTACATTCTTTGAACAATATTCAAAGATATTGGTAATCAAACGCATGGATGGCTTTGGAGGGAAAATATACGTACCGCGAGCTGCATACTCTTTCAAAATATCATTTTGAATGGTACCATTTAATTTTTCTGGTCCAATGCCATTTTTCTCGGCTACTGCAATATACATGGCAAGCAGTACAGAGGCTGGTGCATTAATCGTCATCGAAGTGGATACTTTACCCAAATCAATTTGGTCAAATAAAATTTCCATATCTGCCAAAGAGTCAATGGCTACCCCTACTTTACCAACTTCACCTTCGGATATGATATCATCTGAGTCATATCCGATTTGAGTAGGCAAGTCAAAGGCGCAAGATAGACCCGTACCACCGGATTCTAAGAGGTAACGATACCGTTTGTTAGATTCTTCAGCTGTTGAGAAGCCAGCATACATACGCATGGTCCAGAAACGACCGCGATACATTGTCGGCTGCACACCACGGGTAAAGGGATAGGATCCTGGTAATCCTAAATCTCTTTCATAATCTTGACCCTCAAGGTCTAGCGGAGTATATAATCGGTTATACTCCAGGTTTTTACGTTCTGGGAATTTGGCACTTGCTTTTTCTACTTTGGCAGTATACTCTGCCACTTTTAATTTTAAACTCTCATTATCCATACTAATAATCCTCCTTTACTGCTTCTTCATGGTGCCAGTCTCTATAAACCGGGTGTGCCATGAAAGTGCTTCGGTTAAAATATGTGGTGTTTGCGCACATTTTGTCGCTTTTTCGGCTCTTTCCAGATAGTCCATCAGCATAGGCTTATAGTCTGGATGAGCACAATTTTCTATAATTACCCGTGCCCGTTCTTTTGGACTAAGTCCACGGACATCGGCCACACCCAATTCAGTTACAAATATATCGACATCATGTTCTGTATGATCCACATGGGAAACCATAGGAACAATGGATGAAATGGCTCCATTTTTTGCGGTGGAGGTACTAAAGAAGCAGGTTAGATATGCATTACGGGCAAAATCTCCTGAACCGCCTATACCATTCATCATTTTTGTACCCATGATATGAGTCGAATTTACATTCCCATAAATATCGAGTTCAATGGCTGTATTCATGGCAATAACGCCTATCCTTCTGGCAATTTCAGGACTATTTGCTATTTCCTGAGGACGCAGCATCATGATTTTTCGATAGGTATCAATATTTTGGTAGAATCTTTCCAGTCCAGCAGGCGATGGGGAGAACGAAGTACCAGATGCCGATTTTAACTTGCCAACATCCGCTAAATCGAGCATTCCATCTTGAATGACTTCTGTGTACACTTCTAAATCCGTAAATTCAGATTCAGCAAAGCCGCTTACTACTGCATTGGCAACGGATCCTACACCGGATTGCAGCGGTAAGAGTCCTTTGGGCATGCGTCCAGCTTTTATATCTTTTTTCAAAAAGTCAATAAAAAGTGCACTCATCGCTCTGGCATCATCATCAATGGCTGCTAAATCACGAACATCATCCCGAATATCACATGGAACGATGTAGGTTATTTTATCAAGACCACATGGGATATAAGGAGTCCCAATACGATCATCGGCTTTTACAATCGGAATTGGCAGACGATGAGGAGGATCCAGCGGAATATATACATCATGCATTCCTTCTAAGGCTAAGGGCTGGCTTGTATTGACTTCCACGATCACAATGTCGGCACTTTGCACAAAGGAGGCAGAGTTCCCCATGGATGTGGTCGGTATAATATGTCCTTCTTCGGTAATGGCACATGCTTCAATAATCGCTACATCCACCTTACCGCCTAAAAATCCATATCGAGACATTTGAGCTGTGTGACTCAAATGTAAATCGCAGTATTTTACGCCACCGGAGTTTAAGGATTTGCGAATCTCATTATTAGTCTGATAGGGTAATCTTTTATTAATCCCATTTACGGCGGCTAACGCACCATCTAATTCTTTTCCTACGGATGCACCAGTCCAAAGGTTAATTTGGAAATGTTCTTTTTTGATTCGTTCAGCTAATGCCAACGGTACGGCTTTGGGATAACCAGATGGCGTAAATCCACTGGTTCCGATATTCATTCCAGGCTTAATAACTGTCGCTGCTTCTTCGGCGCTCACTATTTTGGCATGAAGCGCTTTATTACGCACACGATCTTTGATATCAATCATTTTAACACTTTCCTCCATACATTTGAGTGATTAATTTGTTGGTGTCTGCCGGGCTAAGTAGAAGGATAAGCTACTTAATCCTACTGACAAGTCTTCATTGATAACTCGAACAGCTTCAGGCACCTTGATTTTTCTCGGGGCAAAATTCCATATGCCCCGTACTCCAGCAGCAACTAATTGATCAGCTACTTCCTGAGCATACATTTCGGGCACGGCAATAATGCCAATGTGAATTGTCCTTTCCTCCATCACCTCTTTTAATCGGTCTAAATGAAAGACCTCTGTACCTTTTATACATTGCCCAATTTTATTGGGATCAACATCAAACATAGCTACTAAATTGAAACCTAATGAATCAAAATTACGGTAATTAGCCAATGCCCAGCCTAAGTGTCCTACACCCACCACAGCAATATGCCAATTGTAATCAAGTCCTAAGATTTCTCCTATATTGCGAATGAGTTCACTCACATAGTAGCCAACACCCTTTTTGCCAAATTGACCAAAAGAAGCTAAATCTTTACGAATTTGTTCCGGAGTCACCCCTAAACGCTGCCCCAGTTCTTCTGAAGAAATAATCTCCATACTTTCTTCCTGACTTAGCCTTAGGGTCCGAAAATATAATGGTAAACGATCTATCGTAGCTTTGGAAATGGAAATTTTGTCTTTACTGTCTTTCAAGCCAGAATCCTCCCTCGAATGTAAGTGGCGAATGAGCAGTTAACATTCTTTTCTCTATTTTCTCTCATTTCTCTAGTATGTACAATTTCTCACATAAACTAAAAAATCCTGCCTCTTATTAAGATATTATTTTATTTTTATTTAAATTTTTTAATTATTTTCAACATATTCTTACTTTTTATGCTAAAAATGCATTTTAATTCCTTCTATTCTATGTAATATGCAATTAACGCATAAACCGCATTCTTAAAGGCTTTGTTTTCCTTGATAGCAAAAATAGAGCACAATGGCTCTATTTTTTGTAACAATACTCTATATTACTTTTTTCAATCGAAAATTCTGATCCTGCCGCTGATTATTTTGCTGCCAAACTACTACAATGAGTGCATTCAATAACCAAAACAACATGGAAAGCTGTATATTAAACATTACATAATCCGTAAACCCATTTACAATCAAACCAAATATCGCTCCTACAATTCCTAACATAATTCCGGATGACCATCGAAAAGACTCTCTTACTGAAGATAAGGCTAAACGCAAATGTCCACACATGATTGTCAAAAAGGTAATCAAACCTGGAATACCAATTTCAGCAGCAATATTTAAATACATATTATGAGCATGAAAAATCTTAGTATTCGGATTATTTATGAAAAAATCATAGTCGGGATATACCATCCAATAAGCTCCCCAACCAATGCCCAAAAATGGCTTATTTGCAATCATCGCAATTGTACTTTCCCATAGAGCTAATCGAAGCGTTGATGAAGTATCAGTAGGATTCATAATTGACATGAGCCGCTCTAGTAATGCATCATGAGCAAAAAATGCAATAACAGGCAATAACAACAGCAGCCAAAATACTTTACGATTGCACAACATACCATACATAGCTACAATGGCTAGTACGCTAAGCCAGGCACCTCGCGAGTAAGTAAGAAGTAGACATCCGCCAAACAAGATTACTAACACAGAATATACTATTTTATACTTATTCTCCTGTGCTTTGTATCCCATACCTGAAGCAATTGCCATCATAGTAACTAAAAACCCAGCCAACAAATTAGGGTTTTCCAGAGTAGAAAAAACTCGCATCTTTAGATCTGGAAACTGCTCTCCATCGACCCACTCAAGAGCTGAAAGGGTCGATCCAAAGAAATATTGATAAAAGCCATACAGAGAAACCACTACCGCCGATGTTAACATACTCCATATAAGCCGTTTTACTTGACTGCTAGAGCGCATATTATTGACAACCAAATAATAAAGTAATATGTATCTTCCCATTAAGTTGTAATAATTATAAAAACTAAAGTCTCTATCAGGGGATGCCAAAATAGAAGCAGCCGATAATAGGACTAACAAAGCTATACCAGCATCAAAAGGAGTCGCCTTAAAATCCATTTTTTGCTGAACTATGATTTTTCCCAGCCATAACAAAGCACCTAGACCTAGAAAGATACTGCTCCATTTAAGGGACAATGGCAAAAAAAAGGTCACCGCCAGTATGCAGTGCTCAATCAAATATTCTAAAAAATACTGGGTATGGGTAGTTCTATATGTTATATACATAAATTCACCCGTCTAATAGCACTTACCATTTAGTATTTTCTACGTACTCATACTATTTAGTAACTGCCAAATTCAATACCATTTTTAATTATAGCTAAGAAAGAGCCATTTGTCTAGCTACATATTATTTTTCGGACGGCACCAATCAGATATAAGGAACCTGCAACACAAAGAATGTCTTCTTCACTGGCTAATAATTGAGCACGTTTTACCCCTTCCTCAATTGAAGAGGCGACTTCTACATGTTCAGCCTTTATTTCCCGGGCAACCATTTCTGGTTTTCCTGCTCTTTCAGACATAGGGGCCACAACAACTACTTTATCTTGCAATCGTATTAATGTGGTAACCATAGTCTTCACATCTTTATCTTGTAAAATTCCTAACAAGAAAATTATTTTTTTTCCTCTACAAAATCGATCTAAATTTTCCCGCAGTGCTCTTATCCCATCGGGATTATGTGCACCATCAATAATCACAGTCGGTCGTCCAGGCATAACCTCAAACCGTCCAGGCCACCGTACTGTTAGTAGTCCCTTTTCGATTGCAGATAGATCAATACGTCTTTCATCTTTTCCCAGAACCATTGCAGTCATAACTGCGACTGCACAATTATCGACTTGATGTCCGCCTAGAAGATTAACAAGAAAGGGAACTGCTTTTCTTTCAGTTCCAATCGCTACCATTACTCTTTGACATTCCCCTTCCATTTCAAGAAATGCTGCTGAAAAATCTTCTCTGAATACGTAACAAGTCGCTGCGCTTTTTTGTGAGATATTTTTTATAACATCTAAAGCTTCTCCTTGGGCACCTGTAATCACCGGGACATTTTCTTTAATAATTCCTGATTTATGATAGGCAATTTCCCTTACGGTACTGCCACATTTATCTGTATGGTCCAGAGTAACGTTGGTAATCACTGTTATTTCAGGCATAATCACATTGGTTGAATCCAAAAGCCCGCCCAAACCAACTTCAATTACAGCATACTCCACACCGCAGGCTGCAAAATAATAAAATGCAGCAGCCGTTAGCACTTCAAATTCAGTTGGATGACCAAATCCTTGCTCTACTATTTTCCCCATAAATCTACTTGTATACGCAATAGCCTCTCCAAATTCATCAGGAGTAATTTCTTTTCCATTCACAATCATACGTTCTGTATACGCAGATAAGTGGGGCGATGTATACATACCTGTTTTTATTCCTGAAGACCTTAGAATGGATGCTAACATTGCTGTCGTTGATCCTTTGCCATTCGTACCAGCTATATGAATGGTTTTAAATTTTTTTTCCGGATGGTCCATCAATTCTAATAGCTTTTCAATTCTAGCTAAGCCTAAATTAATGCCAAACTTAGTTAAATTAGTTAAATAGGTCAGGGCTTCTTCATATGTCATTGTTTTCACGCCTTCCTAAACAAACTGAAAAATAATGGAACCACAAAAGTACAAAGGACAAAAGGAGACTTTAATAAACTTCCTTCATACCTACTTTATATGCCTTAAAGCAGCACTGTGCCTTTGTGGTTCACAAACCATACCACTCTATTTACTACCTTTACAACGTAGCCAAATAAGCTAACCGTTCCCGAATTGCTGTTTGTTTTTCTTGATACTCTTCTGCTTTTGCTTTTTCTTTTGCAATCACTTCTGCTGGTGCCTTCGCTACAAAACCTTCATTAGAAAGCTTTCCATCAATACGAGCAATTTCTTTGCCTAATGTTGTTAATTCTTTATTTAAGCGAAGAGATTCTTTTTCTATATCAATTAAACCTTTTAATGGCAGATAAATTTCCACACCACTCACTACTGCAGTCATCGCATTATCTGGTTTGGCGTCATCGGCTCCTAACAATTGGACAGATTCTGCTGAAGCCAGAGTTTTTATATACTGTAAATTGCTTGCAAACACCTGCTGAAATTCACTAGCTATAATTTGCAAAATAACTTCACTCTTTTTCCCTGGCGGCACGTTCACTTCCGCTCTCATATTGCGAATTGACTTAATGGTTTCCATCATTGTAACCATCTGTTGTTCGGTATCTTCATTAACAAGTATTGCTGAATTGTCAGCAGGCCAATCAGCTACCATGATGCTCTGTCCATCATGAGGCAAATGCTGCCAAATACTTTCTGTAATAAATGGCATAAATGGATGCAACAGTTTTAATGTATTTTCTAATACATACCATAAGACATACTGAGCAGTATTCCGATCCTGGACTGCTTCTTTGTTGTACAATCTTGCTTTTGCCATTTCAATGTACCAGTCACAATATTCATTCCAAATAAATTCATATAACAGACGAGCTGCTTCTCCTAATTCAAAGCGTTCTAAATTACGAGTTACCTCACTCACCGTCTTAGCGTAACGGCTTAAGATCCATTTATCTGCTAATGTGAAATAATCCTTCTCCTTGGCTGCGGCACCATAACTTGCTAATTGTTCCACAGTGGTTACGTCTTCTAAATTCATCAATACAAAGCGAGATGCATTCCAAAGCTTATTGGCAAAATTACGACTAGATTCTACCCGTTCCCAATAAAAGCGCATATCATTTCCCGGCGTATTACCTGTCACTAATGTAAAACGTAGAGTATCTGCACCATTTTTATCAATAACTTCCAATGGATCAATCCCATTTCCTAAGGATTTACTCATTTTACGTCCTTGTGAGTCACGTACCAAGCCATGAATAAATACATGTTTAAAAGGAATTTCTTTCTTAAATTCTAAACCCATCATAATCATTCTGGCTACCCAGAAGAAAATAATATCATAACCAGTTACCAGTACACTTGTAGGGTAAAACTGCTCTAATTCTTCTGTAGCTTCTGGCCATCCCATGGTAGAAAAAGGCCATAAGCCGGAGCTAAACCAAGTATCTAATACATCTTCATCTTGTTCTATGCGATGACTGCCGCATTTAGGGCATGCAGTAACTGCTTCACGAGCTACAATGGTTTCTCCACATTCACAATACCAAGCTGGAATACGATGTCCCCACCAAAGCTGGCGAGAAATACACCAATCCCGAATATTCTCCATCCAATTAATATAGGTTTTAGTAAATCGCTCAGGCACAAACTGAATGGCACCTGTTGTCACAGCCTCAATCGCCGGTTCTGCTAATGACTGAATTTTAACAAACCACTGCTTAGATACTAATGGTTCTACAACAGTAGTACAACGCTGACAGTGCCCTACAGCATGCATATGGTCATCCACTTTTACCAAAGAACCTATTTCTTCTAAGTCAGCAACCAATATTTTACGGCACTCATAACGATCCATCCCTGCATATTTACCAGTATCCGCTGCCATTGTACCATCGTTAGCAATTACAACGATTTGGGGTAAATTATGACGCAGCCCCATTTCAAAATCATTCGGGTCATGAGCAGGCGTTATCTTAACAGCACCTGTACCAAAAGCAGGATCTACATATTCATCTGCAATAACTGGAATCAGCCGTCCTACTAAAGGCAATACTAATTGTTTCCCAATTAAATCACGAAAGCGAGCATCTTCTGGATTTACAGCTACTGCAGTATCACCCAGCATGGTTTCTGGCCGAGTCGTAGCCACCGTGACATATTCCCCCTGGCTTCCCTTTACCAGATAACGAACATGATATAAATTCCCTGGTTTTTCTTCATGTTCTACTTCAATATCGCTAAGTGCAGTATTACAACGAGGACACCAATTGGTAATGCGGTTGCCCTGATAAATAAGTCCCTTCTCGTATAATGAGACAAAAACCTCACGCACTGCTTCAGAGCAGCCTTCATCCATGGTAAAGCGCTCTCTTTGCCAATCACAAGAAGCACCTAAACTTTTTAATTGTTTAATAATCCGATCCCCATACTGCTCTTTCCATTCCCAAACTTTTTCGATAAACTTCTCACGCCCCAGATCGTGGCGAGAGCTGCCTTCTTTAACCAACATTTCTTCTACTTTTATTTGCGTAGCAATACCAGCATGGTCGGTTCCTGGCATCCACAAGGTATTGTAGCCTTGCATACGGCGAAAACGAATTAGAATGTCCTGCAAGGCATTATCTAACGCATGGCCCATATGTAACTGCCCAGTTACATTAGGCGGGGGAATCACAATGCTAAAAGGTTTTTTGTCCTTATTTACTTCCTCATGAAAGAAACCATTCTCTTCCCAATATTTATACCACTTTTCTTCCACTGCCTGTGGGTCATACACAGTTGGAATATTCTTTTCCATCTAGAGATCCTCCTACTATTTAATAACTATGAGAAAAATATTATGCTGAAAAAATAGAAAAGCCCTTTCATCCTAAAAGGACGAAAGAGCATACTTTCGTGGTACCACCTTGTTTCTTTGAGATAACTCTACTCTTTAGAATCACTCAAACTCCAGTACCATAACGGGGCATACCGACTGCACCTACTATCAATTCAATGCAATAGCTCCAGGACTACCTTCCGCTATCCCACTTCCGAGAGATCTTTCAGCCACGGATCTCCTCTCTATACGGCGGTAATAACGTACTCCTTCCTATCATAGCCTCTAAAAATATATACTATATACTATACCCATAGTATATAGTATTTGTCAAGAATACATACAAGATTCTATACTCTAGAAATAAATATCCACTCAATTAGCAGCTTATCTCATACCTATAGTTATCCAAGATATCTTAAATAAATATATACACTAGAAATCACAATTGATAATATCATTAACGGAAATGCCACTTTAAAGTATTTTATAAAAGAAATGCTATGACCATTTTGTGCGGCTAGCCCAACAACAATCACATTAGCGCTAGCTCCAATTAATGTACCATTTCCTCCTAGACAAGCTCCTAGGGCTAAGCTCCACCAGAGAGGTTCAAGATTAGCAACGCCCATGGTTCCCATTTCTTTGATAAGGGGAATCATCGTAGCCACAAAGGGAATATTATCAACAAAAGCCGAAGCAATCGCACTCAGCCACAAGATCACCATTGCAGTAGCCACGGAATTACCTGCCGTTAAATTCATTAGATCTTGGGCTAATACAGAAATAATACCCGTCTCAACTAATCCAGACACCAGGATAAATAAGCCAACGAAGAAGAAAATCGTTAACCATTCAATTTTGTGAAAAATCCTTTCCAGCTCATGTTCTGATTGGGCATAGGTCATTATTAATAATAATACTGCTCCGGAAAGGGCAACCGTAGCCGACTCTAAATGAAGAACCTGATGAAAGCAGAAAGCGCCGATAGTAATTGAAAGGACAAACAACGATTTTTTAAGCAAAGGAATATCTTGAAGTTGCTTTTTCTCATCCAGTTCCATTACTTTCGCTTTAAGTTCCTCCGTAGTCTTCAGACGATTGCGATAAATAAGCACCAATATCCCTAATGTAATAACCAGAATGAAGCATGAAATCAATGCTAAATTATTAATAAATGCTGCAAATGTTAACTCTTTCACGGCACTGCCAATCATAATATTGGGAGGATCGCCAATCAAAGTTGCTGTACCGCCAATATTTGATGCAATGATTTCCGTAATTAAATATGGTATTGGCGGAACTTTCAGCTGAGCAGTAATGCTGAAAATAACAGGAGTCATTAAAAGCACCGTTGTTACGTTGTCTAAAAGTGCCGAACTTACAGCAGTTAAAATAGCAAGGGAAACTAAGAGCTTCACAGGATCAGCATTCACTTTTTTAGCTGCCCATATTGCTAAATAATTAAATAAGCCTGTTTGACTAACAATCGAGACCATAATCATCATCCCGATCAAAAGTCCAATTGTATTAAAATCAATATGATGAAACGCTGTTTCTTGATTAATTACCTGAAAGAGAATTAATAAAACAGCTCCTCCCAAAGCAGTAACTGTACGATGAATCTTTTCTGAAATAATTAAGGCATATGCCACTAAAAACACAATGACCGCAATAAGTGATTTTTCCATATAACGTCTCCTCTTATTCCTAGTATTCGATGATAAGCTTATAAAACTCATTCATTGCAATTTTGTTCCTAATCATTACTTCAACCCCTTTTCGCCCTTAGTCTTCCCCAAAAATGCAAAAAGAAGCCTGCCGGGTGACAGACTCCTCCATAAACGTTCCCATATGTATTTGTCTAGCGATATACTAATATCATATGAAAAACGATATCAGCCTATACAAACTAAAAGTATTTTACCACAAGATTACTTTTCCTGTCCATTACACTTACACAAAATCTTTTACTGAGAGCTTTAACAAATGCATCATCTGCAAAAAATTACTTGATTTTAATTCCTGCCCGGCAAGCAGAGCAATTTGAGCACAAGTTCGAGCATCATGCAGAGCATTATGATGATCAAAATCAATCTGAAAACGCTGGGCCAAGGTATTTAACTTATAGTTTTCTCCACCTGGCCATGCTTTTTTGGCAATTTGAACCGTACAAGCATGTTTAAATGCAGGAACGGGTAAAGAATATTCTCGTAAGATACTTCGTAATACACTAATATCAAAGGTCGCATTGTGCGCGATCACAATCTTATTTTCAAGATGAGGACGGATTCTTTCCCACAGTTGATCAAAGGTTGGCTTATTTACTACCTGCTCTGGATGTATGCCGTGAACTTGTATATTCCGAAAATCAAACTTTAGCATAGGTGGTCGAATTAACGAATAAGCCGAGCGCACAATCTGTCCATTTTCTACTGTTACAGCCGCCATACTACATACACTTGACCGGCTGGCATTGGCCGTTTCAAAATCAATTGCAACAAAATCCATTATCCCTTGGCGCTAGGTGCGCACTGCTCCTCTCTATATAAAATATAGCCACTAAAATAATATACTTTGTAGTATATCATTATCTCATCAAAGTTTATAGCCTAAATTCTTTTATATAAAAAAAATGTAGGAATCTCCCAACTTTTCTGAGAGGCTCCTACATTCCATTTAGTGATTCTATTGCCTTACATGCTTTCATATATCTCTGGTCGCAAGATCTTCAACTTATTCATAAATGCATCACTGATTTTAAGGAGCAAACCACAGGCTTTTCCCTTCTCCATAAATGTTAACATTCGAGTATCTCTGCCATCAGCAGCAGAATAGCGATGAATAAGGCGGCTTACGCCCCTACGCTTAAAAATATTTCCTTTATATTGATTGGAATAGCACTCCAGAGAGTCCAAGTGGACTGTAAATGTACGAGAAACATAGAGGAATTGACTTGTAATGATTAGCTCTTTATTTGTTAGCACATAGGTATAGCGTACAGCATAGCGCCACAGTAACAATCCACAAAACAAACCAATATAGGCTATGCCAAGGAAACTGGGTTTCCCTGCAATATATGATTGAACCTCAATTCCCATCCATATGATAAGTGCAATGACAGATAAACCCATCCAGAAAAGTTTTTCTTTACAAAATTGTGATGTTTCTTGATATTTTACCATGATACCTCCGTGTTCAAGTCATTTAGAATGCAAGACCATTTCTCAAGAAAACTCTTACTATTATCATATCGTAAATACACTCAAGGGAGCAAGCATCTTCTTGCCCCCCTGACAAAGGATGATCTTATTTCGGAAAAAATGGCCATACCATGGGAATAATAATAATGGAAACGATAAAGCAGACAAGAACAAGACCGCTCCCAGCTTTCACATAGTCCATAAATTTATATCCACCAGGACCAAGCACCAGTGTATTCGGCGGAGTTCCTACAGGAGTGGCAAAGGCGCAGGATGCAGCAACGGCAATAGCCATCAATACAGCGTGAGGACTGGCTCCGATTCCTTTTGCAATAGAAATGCCAATCGGTGCCAATAAAGCAGTCGAAGCAGTATTAGACATAAACTGCGTCAATCCGCAAGAAAGGATAAAGAGACTTGCAGTCACTACCATCGGTGATGGACTTCCTCCCATTGCATTTACAACAATATCGGCTATCATCTTGCCTGCCCCGCTTTTTTCCATAGCAGCAGCAATCGGCATCATGCCTGCAAAGAGAAAAATAGTTACCCAGTCAATACTATGATAGGCTTGTTTTTCTTTTAAGCAGCCTGTAAGCACAGCAAGAATTGCTCCAATAATGGCAGCGATCTCAAGAGGTATTGCTTTAAGATCAAGTCCCATAACAATCACTACAGCAAGCAGGATAATACCCGAAATCCACATTTTCTTCGGATCATTCACACTCACTTCAATCTCTTGTTCAATTTCTTGATCCGTTGAAATTTCCATTTTAGGCAACAAATGTTTCCCGATAAACATCATGTATACCATACCGGCAATCGTAAGGGGAATACCGATCCAAGCAAATTCGAAAAAGCCAAAAGGCTCAAAGCCGGCAGCTTTTAACGCACCAGCCGCAATAATATTAGGGGGTGTACCAACAAGGGTTATAATCCCTCCTAAGCCAGCAGCAAAGGCCAGAGGCATAAGCTGACGAGAGGCTGAAATCTTAGCCACGGCGCAGATACCAATAATGACAGGCATAAGCGCTGCTGTTGTACCGGTATTGGAGCTAACAGCTGATAAAACTGCAGTAATAAGCATCACCGCAAACATCAAACCATTTTCACTCTTACCGGCATACTTCACGACGGTTTCCCCCATCTTTTGGGCGAGACCAGTGTGAAACATAGATCCACCAATCACAAACATACCTGCGAATAGAATAACTGTGGAGTTAGAAAGGCCCGAGAATACTTGAGTTATAGGAATGACCCCCAGAATACCTAAGGCAATGGCTCCACCCATAGCTGCAATAGCCAAAGGTATCGCCTCTGTAACAAATAACAACGCTACAATTCCCAACACAATAAGTGTTATTATCGCTGGTGACATATATTTCTCCTCCTATTTACAACAAATTACCATCAAACTTTTATGCTGATATCTAAATCCGCGACATCAATGTTGATAAATATACATTGATTCGCCCACTATATCTAGGAGATAATAATTCGGATTCAGATGAAGTCAAAACTTCATCTGAATCCATTTTTATATTATTTGAGCATAGCCAGCATGGTACCAGCTGCAACAGCAGTACCAATTACACCAGCTACATTAGGTCCCATGGCATGCATTAATAGATAGTTTCCTGGATTGGATTGCTGACCAACCACCTGGCTAACACGGGCAGCCATAGGCACTGCAGATACACCTGCAGATCCGATAAGCGGGTTAACCTTACCGCCGCTGAAAAAGTTCATCACTTTCCCAAAGAGTACACCGCTAGCAGTCCCAGCAGCAAAAGCAACCAGTCCCAAAGCAATGATCAGCAGCGTCTGGTAATTTAAGAAATTCTCAGCCTTCATTGTCAGACCAGTACCCGTTGCCAAGAAAATAGTAACAATGTTGATCAATGCATTTTGAGCTGTATCAGAAAGTCGATCCGTAACACCAGACTCGCGAAATAGATTGCCTAACATCAGCATACCCATGAGGGATGCAATGGGAGGCAGCAATAGGCTGATAATAATCGTCGTGACTACCGGAAAGGCTAATTTTTCAAACTTGGAAACAGGACGTAATTGGTCCATGACAATTTCCCGTTCCTTCTTTGTAGTCAGTAATTTCATAATCGGCGGTTGAATCAGAGGAACTAAGGACATATAGGAATAGGCTGCAACTGCTATGGCGCCAAGCAGGTGAGGAGCCAACTTGATGGACAGGTATATGGCAGTAGGACCATCCGCGCCGCCAATAATGCCAATAGCGGCGGCTTCTCGTACATCAAAACCTAGAGTCATTGCACCTATTAATGCAACAAAAACACCAATTTGGGCTGCAGCACCTAGTAAAAGTACAGACGGACGAGCAATGAGAGGACCAAAATCAGTCATGGCACCTACCCCTAGGAAAATTAGGGGTGGAAATACTTCATGAGAGATACCAAAACTAATGAGCTGCATCAAACCCGGGTCTGTTTCAAAACCGGTTTTCGGAAAGTTCGCCAGAATGCAGCCAAAAGCAATGGGAGACAAGAGCAGGGGCTCAAACCCTTTCGCAAACGCTAAATATAGTAAAATCACACCAACAGCAATCATAATCGCATTGCCACTTGTAAAAGCGGTAAAACCGCTATCATTCCACACTGCCTGCAGAGAGACAATAAATGCATCCATTATTTTTCCTCCAATCTTCTTAATTGTTTATCGGGTTAGCCAAGAACAGCCAAAACATCCCCAGTGGATACTGTTTGACCAACTGCCGTATTCACTTTAGATATTTTTCCATCTTGATTTGCCATAATTTCATTTTGCATTTTCATGGCTTCCAGAATAAAAATGACTTGACCTCGTTTCACAGAATCCCCTGGTTTTATATTTACAGTTAAAATCTTACCCGGCATTGGTGCAAGTACGGTTTGCGCACCAGCAGGAACCGCTGCGGGAGCAGCCTTAGGCGCTGGAGCTTGGGCCGGCGCAGGAGCAGCTGGCAAAACAGGTGAGGATACAGCCTTCTTTCCAGCAGAAGCTGCACCGCCGATTTCTTCAACGTCTAGCTCATATACTTGTCCTTTAAATGTAATTTGAAACTTTTTCATTTCTTAATCCCCCTTAATTTTCAATTCATTTTATTGACTACTATTAACGCATTTGATTACGAGAATTTACTGTTTCCATACGGGCAGCTTGAGACCAAGTATTGTTACTGACGGGTCTAATAGCAACAACTCTTGCACCGCTATATCCATAGGCTGCAATGGCTGCCGTAAATAAAATAATCATTTCATCATACTCTTCCTGCGGCAGACTTACAGGAGCGACTGTTGATACCGCTTTTTCTGCAACATTAGTTTCCTCTTGCGCTACTTTTTTTTTTTGCGTAGGATCAATTACTTTTATTAATCTGACAACTAAGCTTAATCCATACAAAACGCAAAATACCACAGTCATATTGATTAGAGCAATTAAGACGGGATTGGTTGTAATTGGTTGACTCATTGATTTCACCTCTTCTTGTAATATCGCTTCCTCTATCTTGGATTCCTAATCTTTTGCCCGCAAATTACACTGGGAAATTACCATGACGCTTGGCGGGACGCCCTTCACGTTTAGAGGCCAACATACTAAATGTGCTGATTAGTATGGAGCGTGTTTCCTGGGGCTCAATCACCATATCGACAAAACCACGTTTGGCAGCTTGATAAGGAGTCGCAAAGTTTTTTACATACTCGTCGGTTTTTGTTTTGATATCCGGATCTTTCTTAAAAATAATATTGGCTGCACCTGCAGGTCCCATAACAGCTATTTCAGCCGTTGGCCATGCAATGACCTGATCGGCTCCTAAATCCCGGGAGCACATAGCCAGATAGGAACCACCATAAGCTTTGCGAACGACAAGGGTTACTTTAGGTACGGTAGCTTCAGAGTACGCATACAGCATCTTAGCACCATGACGAATAATACCGCCATATTCCTGATTTGTTCCAGGCAAAAAGCCGGGAACATCAACAAGATTGAGTAAAGGAATATTGAATGCATCGCAAAAGCGAATGAATCGAGAGGATTTATCTGAAGCATTAATATCCAGGCATCCTGCCATTACTTTCGGCTGATTGGCAATAATACCAATGGTTTGACCATCCAAACGAGCGAAGGTGGTAATTAAATTGGCTGCATAGTAGGGCTGCACTTCATAAAAGTCCCCATTGTCTACAATCTTAGTAATGATTTCTTTCATATCATAGGACTGGTTGGAATGATCAGGAATGAGTGTATTCAGCTCTTCTTCCACACGGGAAGGATCATCACTACACTCAATGACCGGTGACCCGTCTAAATTATTGCTGGGAAGAAAACTGATAAGCCTGCGGATTTGCTCTAAGCAATCCGTATCGTTTTCTGCAATGAAATGAGCAACTCCCGATGTAGCATTATGAGTCATGGCTCCACCAAGTTCTTCTGCTGTCACTTCTTCACCAGTTACGGTTTTTATAACCTGTGGTCCGGTAATAAACATCTGACTGGTATTTCTCACCATATAGATAAAGTCAGTTAACGCAGGAGAATACACGGCACCACCTGCGCAAGGCCCCATAATCACTGAGATTTGAGGAATAACGCCAGAAGCCAAGGTATTCTGATAGAAAATCTTTCCATAACCGGACAACGCATCTACCGCTTCTTGAATCCTAGCACCACCAGAATCATTAATTCCGATGATGGGAACTCCCATTTTCATGGCCAGTTCTTGTACTTTACAAATTTTCGCTGCGTGCATCTCACCTAGTGAACCGCCAATTACTGTGAAATCTTGAGCAAATACATACACGAGTCGATTGTCAATGGTACCATAACCTGTTACGACACCTTCACCTGGAGCTTCTTCTTTCTCCATGCCAAAGTTGGTGCAGCGATGTTCGACAAACTGATCCAGCTCTATAAAAGAGCCTTCATCAAGTAAAATGGCAATGCGCTCACGAGCAGTTAACTTGCCTTTTGCATGCTGACTATCAATCCTTTTCTGTCCGCCGCCCATTTTGATCTTTTTCTGACGTTGTTTTAACTCCTGTATTTTTTCCTTAACTGTTGTCATATTGCACCTCCATAAAATACTTCGTTTAAAAATTACTTACGTTGTGATAACTCAAGCAAAATCCCGCCGGTTGCTTTCGGATGAACAAAGGCAATTGCAGCTCCCCCTGCTCCATAACGAGGTGACTCATCAATCATGCGCACGCCTTTTGCTTTCAAATCAGCAATTGCTGCTTCAATATTATCCACACGCAAAGCAAGATGCTGTATACCCTCACCATTTTTCTCAATATATTTGGCAATGGGGCCATCTGGTGAAGTCGATTCCAAGAGCTCAATTTCGCTGTCACCGCAAGGATAAAAGCAAACTTTTACCTTTTGCTGTTCTACGGTTTCCTCTCCTGCTGCTTCCATACCAAGTACTTCGCTATAAAACTTCTTAGCCTGTTCTAGATCTTTTACGGCAATACCAATATGATCAACCTTTAATGTTTTAAACATCTATATATCCTCCAATATCCAATTATTCTTCAATCCTCTTTTGATAGAGCAGCTTCACCTTTTGTATTAGTGCTCTTCAAAAGAATCTAGTATCTTAATTTTTTCTCTCTATTTCACATTTTCCTTGATGTAATCAATGATAGTAGTTGTTGATGTACCTGGCGTAAACACTTCGGATATGCCAGCTGTTTTAAGAACCGGTATATCAGCATCAGGAATAACGCCGCCACCAATGATTAATACATCTGTCATACCTTTTTCATGGATTAACTCAACAATACGTGGGAACAAGTGATTGTGAGCACCAGATAATAAACTCAACGCAATTACATTTACGTCTTCTTGCAGCGCAGCTTCTGCTATTTGCTCGGGAGTTTGACGCAGACCCGTATAAATTACCTCAAAGCCTGCATCACGCAGGGCACGAGCTACTACTTTCGCTCCCCGATCATGTCCATCCAAACCAGGTTTTGCAACTAATACTCTAACACGTTTTTCCATCGTTATTCCTCCTATCCTCTTACAGTGTTGCATGCGCTTGGTATTCACCAAAAACTTTACGCATTACGCCACAAATTTCACCAAGTGTTGCATAGGTTTTTACTGCTTCTAAGATGATTGGCATCAAATTAACGCTGTCATCACCGCAAGCTGCTTCTAGTTTTGCCAACGCCGCAGTTACAGCAGCATTATCCCGCTTTGCTCTTAGATCAGCAAGCTTTTTCTTTTGCAATTCACCTACAGAAGCATCTACACGTAAGAGGCCTTCTACTGGTTTTTCTTCAATTTGGAATTTGTTCACACCAACAATGACTCGATCATTGTTTTCTACTTCTTTTTGCCATTTATATGCACTGTCTTGAATTTCCCGCTGGATATAACCTTCTTCAATCGCAACAACAGCACCGCCGATGTCATCAATTTTTTGAATGTATTTCAATGCTTCTGCTTCGATTTGGTTTGTCATTGCTTCTACATAGTAGGAACCCGCTAAAGGATCTACTACATCTGCTAAACCACTTTCATAGGCTACAATTTGCTGGGTACGAAGTGCAACACGTACGGAAGCTTCCGTAGGCAATGCCAATGCTTCATCTTTAGAGTTGGTGTGTAAGGACTGGGTTCCACCCATAACAGCCGCTGCCGTCTGCAAGGCAACACGTACTACATTGTTGTCTGGCTGTTGCGCAGTCAGCATGGATCCTGCTGTTTGTGTATGTACACGAAGCATCCAGGATTTAGGATTTTTAGCACCAAAGCGTTCTTTCATGATTTTCGCCCATACACGACGAGAAGCACGGAATTTTGCTACTTCTTCTAATACATTATTGTGCGCATTCCAGAAGAAGGATAAGCGGCCAGCAAAGGCATCTACATCAAGTCCAGCTTTAATTGCCGCTTCGCAGTACGCAATACCATCTGCAATGGTGAAAGCAATTTCCTGCGCTGCAGTGGAACCAGCTTCACGAATGTGATAACCAGAGATGGAAATGGTATTCCAGTTCGGTACATTCTTTGAACAATATTCAAAGATATTGGTAATCAAACGCATGGATGGCTTTGGAGGGAAAATATACGTACCGCGAGCTGCATACTCTTTCAAAATATCATTTTGAATGGTACCATTTAATTTTTCTGGTCCAATGCCATTTTTCTCGGCTACTGCAATATACATGGCAAGCAGTACAGAGGCTGGTGCATTAATCGTCATCGAAGTGGATACTTTACCCAAATCAATTTGGTCAAATAAAATTTCCATATCTGCCAAAGAGTCAATGGCTACCCCTACTTTACCAACTTCACCTTCGGATATGATATCATCTGAGTCATATCCGATTTGAGTAGGCAAGTCAAAGGCGCAAGATAGACCCGTACCACCGGATTCTAAGAGGTAACGATACCGTTTGTTAGATTCTTCAGCTGTTGAGAAGCCAGCATACATACGCATGGTCCAGAAACGACCGCGATACATTGTCGGCTGCACACCACGGGTAAAGGGATAGGATCCTGGTAATCCTAAATCTCTTTCATAATCTTGACCCTCAAGGTCTAGCGGAGTATATAATCGGTTATACTCCAGGTTTTTACGTTCTGGGAATTTGGCACTTGCTTTTTCTACTTTGGCAGTATACTCTGCCACTTTTAATTTTAAACTCTCATTATCCATACTAATAATCCTCCTTTACTGCTTCTTCATGGTGCCAGTCTCTATAAACCGGGTGTGCCATGAAAGTGCTTCGGTTAAAATATGTGGTGTTTGCGCACATTTTGTCGCTTTTTCGGCTCTTTCCAGATAGTCCATCAGCATAGGCTTATAGTCTGGATGAGCACAATTTTCTATAATTACCCGTGCCCGTTCTTTTGGACTAAGTCCACGGACATCGGCCACACCCAATTCAGTTACAAATATATCGACATCATGTTCTGTATGATCCACATGGGAAACCATAGGAACAATGGATGAAATGGCTCCATTTTTTGCGGTGGAGGTACTAAAGAAGCAGGTTAGATATGCATTACGGGCAAAATCTCCTGAACCGCCTATACCATTCATCATTTTTGTACCCATGATATGAGTCGAATTTACATTCCCATAAATATCGAGTTCAATGGCTGTATTCATGGCAATAACGCCTATCCTTCTGGCAATTTCAGGACTATTTGCTATTTCCTGAGGACGCAGCATCATGATTTTTCGATAGGTATCAATATTTTGGTAGAATCTTTCCAGTCCAGCAGGCGATGGGGAGAACGAAGTACCAGATGCCGATTTTAACTTGCCAACATCCGCTAAATCGAGCATTCCATCTTGAATGACTTCTGTGTACACTTCTAAATCCGTAAATTCAGATTCAGCAAAGCCGCTTACTACTGCATTGGCAACGGATCCTACACCGGATTGCAGCGGTAAGAGTCCTTTGGGCATGCGTCCAGCTTTTATATCTTTTTTCAAAAAGTCAATAAAAAGTGCACTCATCGCTCTGGCATCATCATCAATGGCTGCTAAATCACGAACATCATCCCGAATATCACATGGAACGATGTAGGTTATTTTATCAAGACCACATGGGATATAAGGAGTCCCAATACGATCATCGGCTTTTACAATCGGAATTGGCAGACGATGAGGAGGATCCAGCGGAATATATACATCATGCATTCCTTCTAAGGCTAAGGGCTGGCTTGTATTGACTTCCACGATCACAATGTCGGCACTTTGCACAAAGGAGGCAGAGTTCCCCATGGATGTGGTCGGTATAATATGTCCTTCTTCGGTAATGGCACATGCTTCAATAATCGCTACATCCACCTTACCGCCTAAAAATCCATATCGAGACATTTGAGCTGTGTGACTCAAATGTAAATCGCAGTATTTTACGCCACCGGAGTTTAAGGATTTGCGAATCTCATTATTAGTCTGATAGGGTAATCTTTTATTAATCCCATTTACGGCGGCTAACGCACCATCTAATTCTTTTCCTACGGATGCACCAGTCCAAAGGTTAATTTGGAAATGTTCTTTTTTGATTCGTTCAGCTAATGCCAACGGTACGGCTTTGGGATAACCAGATGGCGTAAATCCACTGGTTCCGATATTCATTCCAGGCTTAATAACTGTCGCTGCTTCTTCGGCGCTCACTATTTTGGCATGAAGCGCTTTATTACGCACACGATCTTTGATATCCATACATTTACCTCCCCATTTCGTATTTTCATTTATAATTACAGGTTGCTATCACCTCCCGTACTTCATCTTCCACTCACAGATTTATATTACTTTCCTATATCGCATGCAAAAAAACATGGTGGGGCCTTGTTGACAGGCTCCACCATGTAATGCACCTACGTTATATAGGAAAGGCCATTTTCAATTGTTAAAGATTATACCGCAAAAATCATAAAATAACTTACAACACCAATAATGCTAAACATTAAGAAACTAACAACAAATCCTTGCCATTTACATGGAACACCAAAATGCCATGTTTCACCTAATACTCCTCTACGGGTAAAGATGGTAGACTTCGTTCGCTTTTTAAACCATGTGGCCTTTCTTTTTTCACCAACCATCTTGGCTATTATGTAAATAATAACTAAGGCAGTAAAGAAAGCAGATAAAATTCGTACTACTTGATCTAATTCTGTCATCTTGCTAACCACCTTTCTATGCCCTTAACTTATTTAGGGAAAAATGGCCATACCATTGGAATAACAATAATGGAAACAATAAAGCAAACAATGACAAGACCCGTACCAGCTTTCACATAATCCATAAATTTATAACCACCAGGTCCAAGTACCAAGGTATTCGGCGGCGTACCCACCGGAGTTGAAAATGCGCAAGAGGATGCTACCGCTATCGCCATGAGGACTGCGTGCGGACTTGCTCCCAGACCTTTGGCAATGGAAATACCGATAGGTGCCAACAAAGCCGTACATGCAGTATTAGACATGATTTGGGTTAAGCCACCGGAAAGCAAAAACAAAATTGCTGTTACAAACAATGGACTGGGGTTTCCGCCAAGGATACTCACGACTTGATCAGCAATCAGCTTACCTGCTCCGCTGATGTCCATAGCAGTAGCAATGGGCATCATACCAGCAAACAGAAAGATGGTCACCCAGTCAATTCCTGTGTAGGCCTGTTTTTCTGTTAAGCATTTCGTGAGAACAAGAACGAGAGCCCCAATAACCGCTGCAATTTCAAGGGGCAGCTGTTTTAAATCAAGAGCCATTACAATAACAACTGCCAGCAGAGTAAGGGCGGTGATCCACATCTTTTTAGGATCAGTGGAACCGGCTGTAGCTTCTTGTTTTGCCTCTTCATCAATTTCCAGGTCACCTGTAATATGAGCCTTGGGCAGTAAATACTTTCCGATAAACATCATGTACGCAATACCAGCAATCGTTAATGGAATGCCGATCCAGGCAAATTCAAAAAATCCAAAAGGTTTAAGACCGGCTGCCTTTAACGCTCCGGCAGCAATAATATTGGGAGGTGTGCCAACAAGAGTAATAATGCCGCCTAATCCTGCGCCAAAAGCTAATGGCATCAATTGACGGGAGGCAGGTATTTCTGCCACTTTACAAATACCAACGATAACAGGCATTAAAGCTGCCGTTGTACCCGTATTAGATGATACGGAAGAAATTGCCGCCGCAATAACCATGGTTCCAAACATTAAGCCGTTCTCGCTCTTGCCTGCAACACGTACCACGGATTCTCCGAGCTTTTGCGCTAAACCAGTATGAAACATAGATGCTCCAATGACAAACATACCTGCAAATAAAACGACTGTAGAATTGGATAACCCTGAAAAAACCATGTTCATTGGAATGATTCCAATAATACCGAGAACAATTGCCCCTCCAATAGCCGTAATGGCCAAAGGAATTACTTCCGTCACAAACAACAAAGCCACGAAAGCCAAAACAATTAGTGTTACTATAGCAGGTGACATATCATTTCCCTCCATTTTTCACTTATAATTCTAGGAGAAAGTTATATTTGTATCACTACTTGAGCATTGCCAGCATGGTGCCTGCTGCAACAGCAGTACCAATAACGCCGGCTACATTTGGTCCCATAGCATGCATTAATAGATAGTTTCCAGGGTTGGCTTGCTGACCTACTACCTGACTAACACGGGCAGCCATAGGTACTGCCGAAACACCAGCAGAGCCAATCAGAGGGTTAATCTTGCCGCCGCTAAAATAATTCATGAGTTTACCAAAGAGCACACCGCCAGCCGTACCAGCAGCAAATGCTATTAGACCAAGACCAATGATCATAATAGTCTGGATGTTCAAAAAGTTTTCAGCCTTCATCGTAAGACCAGTCCCTGTTGCCAAGAAAATGGTGACAATATTAATAAGAGCATTTTCAGAAGTTTCTGCAAGACGGGCTGTGACTCCTGACTCACGAAATAAATTTCCTAACATCAGCATTCCCATAAGAGATGCAATCGGAGGCAATAATAAGCTGATAATAATAGTAGTAACTACGGGGAATGCAAGTTTCTCAAACTTGGAGACGGGACGCAATTGATCCATTACAATCTCCCGTTCCTTCTTCGTTGTCAACAATTTCATAATGGGCGGTTGAATTAAAGGCACTAAAGACATATAGGAATAAGCAGCAACTGCAATCGCACCTAAAAGATGCGGTGCTAATTTCATCGTTAAGTAGATAGCTGTTGGACCGTCTGCACCGCCAATAATACCAATTGAAGCAGCTTCCTGGACATTAAAACCTAGAGCCATTGCTCCCATTAAGGCAACAAATACCCCTACTTGTGCAGCAGCACCTAACAATAGCGTGGACGGCCGAGCAATCAAAGGACCGAAATCCGTCATTGCACCGACTCCTAGAAAAATCAGTGGCGGAAATACCTCATGGGAAATACCAAAGCTGATCAATTGCATTAATCCTGGATCTGTTTCAAAACCTGTCTTGGGGAAATTAGCTAAAATACATCCAAAAGCAATGGGAGACAAGAGTAAGGGTTCAAACCCTTTTGCAAAGGCTAAATATAGCAAAATGACTCCTACAGCAATCATAATGGCATTGCCAGAGGTAAAAGCGGTAAAACCGCTGTCAGACCATACTGCCTGCAGGGAGACGATGAATGCGTCCATTCTTTTTCCTCCTATGTTTCTTCTTATTATGTAATTTTACTAGCCCAAAATAGCTAACACATCGCCAGTTGACACAGTTTGCCCTACAGTTACACTCACATTAGATATTTGACCATCCTGATTGGCCATGATTTCATTTTGCATTTTCATCGCTTCTAAAATAAAGATTACATCCCCCCGTTTTACAGCATCACCAGCCTTAATATTCACAGCCAAGATTTTTCCCGGCATAGGTGCAAGTACTGTTTGCGCACCAGCTGGAGCAGTAGGCTGCACAGCTTTTGGAGTTGGAACCGTTACCGGAGCAGCATTTGGTACAGGGGTTGGAGCAGATTTTTTTATAGTCGGTGCTGAGCTGCGAATTTCTTCAACATCCAATTCATAAACTTGCCCTTTAAATGTTATCTGAAACCGTTTCATCTATTTTCCTCCTCAATCTTTATGCATGTATTAATTCATCTGATTTCGTGTACTTACCATTTCCATACGAGCAGCTTGCGACCAAGTACTGCCATTCGCCGATCGAATGGAAACAACGCGCATATTACTATATCCATAGGCTGCAACCGCTGCGGTAAATAATATAATCATTTCATCATAATCTTCTTGCAGCACATTTGTTTCGGTAGCTGTCGCTGCCGTTTTAACTAAGGAGTTAGATTCTGTTTCTTCCCTCTTTTTTTTTTGCGTAGGATCAATAACTTGAATCAACCTAACTACCAAACTGAGTCCATACAAAACAGCAAAAACCACCGTCATATTAATTAAAGCAATTAATATGGGATTTGTCGTAATTGGCTGGCCCACTGAAGTCACCTCCATTTAATTCATTTATTAAGCAGTGTCAACTTTATACGGGAAAGTTACCATGCCGCTTGGCAGGACGTCCTTCACGCTTAGAAGCAAGCATACTAAAAGTGCTAATCAGTACTGGGCGTGTTTCTTGCGGCTCAATAACCATATCGACAAAACCACGTTTGGCAGCTTGATAAGGAGTAGCAAAGTTCTTTACGTACTCATCCGTTTTTGTCTTAATATCCGGATCTTTTTTAAATATAATATTGGCTGCGCCAGCAGGTCCCATAACAGCAATTTCCGCTGTCGGCCACGCAATCACCTGATCGGCTCCTAAATCCCGGGAGCACATAGCCAGATAGGAACCACCATAAGCTTTACGAACGACAAGGGTTACTTTAGGTACAGTCGCTTCAGAGTAAGCATACAGCATTTTTGCCCCATGCCGAATGATGCCGCCATATTCCTGATTCGTTCCTGGTAAGAACCCTGGTACATCCACAAGATTTAGCAAGGGAATATTAAATGCATCACAAAAGCGAATGAATCGGGAAGATTTATCTGAAGCATTAATATCCAGGCATCCTGCCATTACTTTCGGCTGATTGGCAATAATACCAATGGTTTGACCATCCAAACGAGCGAAGGTGGTAATTAAATTGGCTGCATAGTAGGGCTGCACTTCATAAAAGTCCCCATTGTCTACAATCTTAGTAATGATTTCTTTCATATCATAGGACTGGTTGGAATGATCAGGAATGAGTGTATTCAGCTCTTCTTCCACACGGGAAGGATCATCACTACACTCAATGACCGGTGATCCATCTAAATTATTGCTGGGAAGAAAACTGATAAGCCTGCGGATTTGCTCTAAGCAATCCGTATCGTTTTCTGCAATGAAATGAGCCACTCCTGATGTAGCATTATGAGTCATGGCTCCACCTAGTTCTTCTGCGCTTACTTCTTCACCAGTTACTGTTTTGATTACTTGAGGACCTGTAATGAACATTTGACTCGTGTTTTTTACCATATAAATAAAATCAGTTAAAGCAGGAGAATATACGGCACCTCCAGCACAAGGCCCCATTATCGCTGAAATTTGCGGAATAACCCCAGAAGCCAAGGTATTTTTATAGAAGATCTTGCCGTAACCCGATAATGCATCCACAGCTTCCTGGATCCTTGCACCGCCTGAATCATTAATACCAATGATCGGTACTCCCATCTTCATAGCCAGTTCTTGTACTTTACAAATCTTTGCTGCATGCATTTCACCAAGAGATCCGCCAACTACAGTAAAATCTTGAGCAAATACATAAACTAGGCGGCCATCAATGGTGCCATAGCCTGTTACAACACCTTCACCTGGAGCTTCTTCTTTCTCCATGCCAAAATTAGTACAGCGATGTGTCACAAAACGATCAAGTTCCATAAAGGAATTAACATCAAGTAACTTTTCAATACGCTCACGAGCAGTCATTTTTCCTAAAGCATGTTGTTTATCAATACGTTTCGTACCACCGCCCACCATAACTTTCTGGGTTCGTTTATTCATATCATCGAGCTTCTCAAGTGTTGTAGACAATGTTACACCTCCACATATCTTTTTACTCCTGAATACAAACAGCGACCTCCTTTTTATTTTTACATTAGATGATTGCTATATTAATGAAGCAATTTAAATATACAAAATATAATGATAATTTAATATATAATCCAACTTTATAAACAACTTTGTAATTAAAGTTATTTTAGTAATTAAAGTAACCACGAACAACACTGCACGTCCTTTAAAACATAACCGTTTTGAACCAGAAGAACTTATATGCTAGTATTATAAAAAAAACCGACCTTTCGGCCGATTCTAATTAGGATTTGATAATCAAATTTTTATTGTTAAATGATACCAAGATACAGAACTATAAATAACGATGTATAAAATTATTCATTGTATGAATGCATCTATATTTATAAATTGGTCTCCCAACTGTTCCATAGATAAGCTCCAATTTTAAAGAGCCTATTTGCTTTAAAAATTCTAAGTATTTGCGCATTGAAACCCGAGAAACGCCGATTTGGTTAGCTATTTCTTCCGTAGAAAAAGGACTCTGACCTAATTCTTGTATTTTCTCCCATATAACATTTAGCGTATTTCTATCAACGCCTTTGGGCAATTTGGCAGCAACAGACTGCTCCTTATATAATATACACTGATCCAGCTCCACCTGATTGAGTACATCTTGTTCCATTAAACCCACCAGTCCCTTATATCCCAGTAATGCTGAATTTAAACGCTCAAATTGAAAAGGCTTGATGATATAATCAACGGCTCCAAATTGCAATGCCTTTTTGATATGATTGTTATCACAAGCAGCTGAAATAACAATCACATCCGCACTTTTTCCCTGCTGCCTTAGATTAATTAAAAAATCTAAGCCATTCATACCTGGCATAAAGATATCTAACATAATTAAGTCAATTTCAGTTTGATCCAATACACTAAATGCTTCATCGGCAGAATGGACTAACGCCTGCAACGTAAATCCTTCTACTAATTCCAAATAACATTTGTTGAATTCTGCCACCATAGGATCATCTTCCACAATCATTACCTTAATCAATGTATCCCTCCTTACTCCAGTAAAGTACAGTCACCCTAAACAAAGTTCCCTTACTAACATTTGATATCACATTGATTTCTCCGCCTAGGCGTTCTAGACTTCTCTGAATGAGATATAATCCAAGCCCTCGATCTTCTCCCTTAGTCGAATACCCTTTACTAAAGATATTTTGTTTTACTTCTTCATCCATTCCCATCCCGGAATCACTCACTTCGATTGTCAGAACATTGTTCATATGGGAAAAATCAATTCCAATCTCTTTTGTTATTGATTTCTCTACGGCATCTAGCGCATTATTGATTAGATTGCCGATTATAGTGATTAATTCATGAACGATTTCAGGTTGATCCGGTTCAGGTAAAAAACTAGATTCCGTTAATTTCATCTCTACACCAGCTTCTCTGGCTAAACTGAGCTTTCCTAGCAGAAATCCGGCTAATACAGGATCCTTTATTTTTTTCACTACAAATCCAACTTCCAATTGATACTGGTGGGCAATTCCACTTACATATTGGGTCAATCGTTCATAGTATCCCATACGAATCATTCCGAGAATAACATGCAATTTATTCATAAATTCATGAGTCTGAGATCGTAATGCTTCAGCATAAATTCTAACACCCGTAAGTTTTTCTGCTAACTGCCGAATTTCTGTTTTATCACGAAAGGTGGCAATCGCTCCTACGATCTCCCCATCTACTATTACAGGAATACGATTTGCCAAAATTATGGTTCCATTTAGATCCTGCTCCTGATCTAACTCTGCTTCTCCTGTTTTTAAAATATTTTGCAATCTTGTATTAGGTACATATTCATCCACCTTTTTGCCGATAGGATCCCCCTCTATACCTGCTTGCTGAAAAAGCCTGATGGCCTCCTCATTAGCAATGGTCATGCGCGATTCTTGATCAACAGCCAATATCCCTTCACGCACAGATTGCAGCATAGCGCTGCGTTCCTCAAATATTTTTGCAATAGCAGAAGGTTCCAATCCAAATAGAATTTTCTTTATATTTCTAGCCAATAGTAATGCCCCCAGCACTCCTACTAACATTCCGACTCCAACACCAATATAGATACCTGCCCGACTATCATCAATTGCAGCTTGCACACTTTCCACCATAATTCCTACAAGTACCACTCCTATCTGCCTGCCATCTTCATCAAATACAGGAGATAAAGCACGCAAAGAGGTTCCTAATGACCCTTGATTAATAGAAGTGTTTTCTCTCCCTTCAAACACAGGATCCGCATCATCTTCTTCATAATACTCTCCGATTTTACTTGCAGTTGGATGAGACTTTCTCACCCTGTTCATATCCATCACGGTAATAAATCGAACATCACTAATACTAAGGGTTTTTTCGGTAAAGTTCTGGATGTGTTTTTCATCACGCTTCCCGCTTAGTCCCTCAATCACAACAGCAGAATTGGCAACAATTCGAGCAATTTCAATTGCTTCATTCGATGCTTCAGTTTGGGCATTCTCAGAAATTTTAGCATTTATAATAACATCTGCCACTAATAACGCAAAAGCAACCACAATACATGCAAGTACTGCAATCTTAGTTTGCAAACTAAATAAAGACTTCTTCGTCCTCATGTAATCCTCACCTTTCGCTATCTTTTCACAAATTGTTCTCCACAATAAAGGAATGATCTTAATAATAAGGAATTTTTTGTAAAAAGACAAAAAAGTAAAGTGGAGCCTGTTTTGACAGACTCCACCTTTAAACGCCTATTCTCTCCTCATAGTAGAAAAATAGCACCATATTCTGTTCAAAGCCTTATCTATGTAGCGACACATTCTCACAACGTAGAGTTCAGCGACTTATTATACTTTCACAAGTAAACTATGATTTCTTATATGCTTCTATTACACATCATTAAATTCCTGCCATTATTTTAAAGTTAATCATAGATTTTTTATAATTTTCAGAGAAACATGTATTAGCGTAAATACGCTACATAAATATAGATATTTGAAATTAAAATCGATACAATCATGAGAGGAAATGCAATTTTCATATAGCCAACAAAAGATATGGGCCGCCCATGAGCTGCTGCCAAACTAGATACTACCACATTGGCGGATGCGCCAATTAATGTGCCATTTCCTCCAAGACAAGCTCCCAAAGATAAGGTCCACCATAAGGAAGTCACATCTATACCACCGATTTCCCCCATGGATTTTATCAAAGGGATCATAGTCGCTACAAAAGGAATATTATCAACAAATGCTGATCCTATAGCGGATAACCAGAGAATAAGAACGTGCATTAAAAGGATGTTTCCCTCAGTCACAGTCATTGCCCAACGAGCTACTAGATCTATAATACCTGTAACTTCAAGTCCCCCTACTAATATAAATAAACCAATAAAGAAGAAAATTGTATTCCATTCTATCTCTTTAAAAACCTCTTCTGGCTCCAGTCTTCCTATAATTAATAACACAGCAGCACCAGCCATTGCTATCGTAGCTGAATGTAAATGAAGTATTTGATGTACTGCAAATCCAATAATTGTCAAGCACATAATTACAATACACTTTTTCATTAAAGGGATATCAATTAGAAATGATGATTCCTCTAAAGTCATGATGCGCTGTTTCTGCTGCACAGAAATGTTCATCTGATTTCGATATAACAAAAATAGTATGAAGCAAGTCACAATACCAATAATGAAAGTCGGTATAAACAAGTTCACAGCAAAGTCGTTAAATCCTAAACCAGTAGCACTTCCGATCATAATATTGGGCGGGTCACCAATCAACGTCGCTGTACCGCCAATATTGGATGCTATTATTTCTGTGATAAGATAAGGAATTGGATTGATTTGCAATAAATCACTAATGGCAAAAGTAACACTAGTAAATAACAAAACAGTTGTTACATTATCCAAAAGAGCGGAGCAAATTGCTGTAAGACCGAAAAAAACCACTAAAATCTTCATTGGATCACCGCCCACCATTTTGGCAGACTTTACAGCCACATATTGAAATAGACCTGTTTTGCTGGTAACAGCAACAATGATCATCATTCCCACTAAAAGGCCTATTGTATTAAAATCAATGCTCTTAATTGCTTCTTCTTGAGACATGATATTAAAGAATAGAACAAGTATCCCACCCATCAGTGCAATTTTTGTTCTATGAATTTTCTCTGAAATAATAACTACATAAGCAATAAGAAATACAATTAAAGCAATCCAGGCTTGTTGTGATAACATCATATTCTCCTCTTGTTTTTAAGGATTCTTTATAGTTATAACCTCACTCTTCATTAGAAAATATACTTCATTGGAATTTTTTATCTGTTAACATCACTAAAAAGGCTAAAGGAACGTTGCAAAACTTCCCTCTAGCCTAAAATAGTTATCCTCTTATTAAATATTCCAAAAGTAATTTTGCATCCTCTGGTTCAGATGTAATAATTTCAATTTCATCTATTTTGGCTTCACTAAAGATTTTTGATAATGCTAGATACTGGCACAGTTTTGACCTTAAATTTAAACGATCACCCTCAGATGTCACCAATTCAATTTTCCCCTGACATTTGTCAAGAACTGCTAAAAACTTGTCTACATTGGTTATACCTATAATTTTCACAGTATATGACCTCCTCTTATAAATAGAGCTTTGTAGAGTAAAGCATATTCCTAATTTTCGCCATTACCTTAATTTTTCCTTCATCAGGCTGAAGAAAAAAATCCTCTATTCAAATTAAGCAGAGGCCAAAAAGCTACTCTTATCCAGTTGCCAATTTATCGCTTACAATTCTACTGGTTCGTAATGAATCTCCCAACTCAAATTACCTTTACGATTTGAATCTTGGAAAATACGTCTTTCACGCACACTATACCCTACGACAGTGATTTGCGCCGCTCTTTTTTCAGGAGGAAAAATTCGATCCTTTGTTCCAGGATAAATAGTTTCAACTTCACCATTCTCCCACACAATGTTAATCTTTGATTTATCAGCATGCTCACCAGATGCCTGAAAATTAACAACTATTATTTTTTGTGCCAACTTTCCTGCTATGGCTTGCCGTAGTTCCGCCTTACCCTCAAAAGGTACTTCTTTACCGTACATCACGCGCAATGGCGTAATTGTTACTGCGTCATAAGGAATCGCTGTCTCCGCCTGTTCCATGGAAGAGTGGGATGAAGTCTCTTTTTGTCCTATAAAAAATAAATCGCTGCCTGCCATAAGTAAAAGCACCAACATGGCTCCAGCTGTAAAAGACCTCCAATGCATCATGATAATCTCCTTTTACTGACCTACTATATGAAGTAACAAAACAATCCTATTTACGAAGAAAGTATAAGCGCATCTTCTCATTTTGTCAAGAATCCCTCTTTTAAATCAAAAGACAATTTCTTAAATTATCCAGGACCATGATTAAACATTCCATATATTACTTAGCATTTCATTATACATAAAGGAAAAACTATATTTTGAGGGGGTGTTAATTATGTTTCGTCATCATTGGCATCACAATAGAAAATCCCATATGATGGAAGATATGATGGGATCAAAACTAGGTATGGCTTTGACTGCTGGCGCGCTTGTGTATCTTGGTTCCAAACTACTTCGGCGTTTAAAATACCATTAACACCTAATCCTTTGCCCAAGCGACAAGCTTGGGCATTTTTCAATATGGTATTTTAAATGAAAGAAGCCGTCTTCCCCTCAAAGAGGTGGTTGACGGCACAAGACCATGCTGCTAAAAATCGCTTACGCAGCTGTTTTGTTGCGAGTAAACATCCGCAATACCCATAGAAATACAACAGCTCCTATCGTACTTACAACAATAGAACCAATCATCCCATATGCAGATATACCCATCATGTTAAATAAGAAACCACCAACGTAAGCACCTATAATGCCCGTTATTAAATCGCCCCATAAACCAAATCCACCTCCTCGGGAAACCACCCCAGCTAACCATCCAGAGACGATTCCGACAACTAAGAACCATATCATTTTTATCACCTTCTTATTTTAAAGATACTTCTACTGTATCCTTTTTTATTTTTAAATATACAAATAACTATACTATTTTTTGCAAAATTAATTTTATACTAAAAAAAATCGCTCTTCAAAGAGCGATTACATTTTCTCGTATTCAACTTATAGTAACAATTACCAAGTAAAAGTCACGAAATGTGATACAAGAACACTAAATATTAAATAATGAAAGGATTGAATTACCTAACGTATATAATACTAACACTCCAGTAAAGAGTACAATCGGATGACCTTTCCATTCACTGTTATTCAATAAACCCACCTCACTCATTAATGTGAACCGCTTACCATCGGTAGTATTGTTATGGCAGCTTAAAATACATACAAAAAACAGTACCTAACGTGATAGCACCGATACAAAGTGAACCATATACTAAATCTAACAACATTTGTATACCCCCTATATGAATAAAAAAACAGTTACTGCTTCGATCTTTTAAGTACAACGATCGTATATGTAATCGCTATAAAGCTTCACTGAAATTTTAATGATTTGATTTTATTAACATTATAAATGATAAATATGACAGAATTGTGACTAATCAGTCACAATTCTTCATTTCTCCAAATTTGGTATGCATTGTCTTTACTTTCTCTAAAATCAACTTTAGAAGAACGATAAAATCTGCTGAGAAAAAGTATATGCACTGTCATAAGAGGGGATATTTATAAAATACGACTTCAAATGTAAGGCAGCATGAAACAAAGATTTTGTGTTTGATTCAGGAGGTATTCATGTTTGCAAAGAGAGTA
Organism: Pelosinus fermentans DSM 17108; assembly: GCF_000271485.2. Taxonomy (NCBI): domain Bacteria; kingdom Bacillati; phylum Bacillota; class Negativicutes; order Selenomonadales; family Sporomusaceae; genus Pelosinus; species Pelosinus fermentans. The sequence goes on along the minus strand of NZ_AKVN02000001.1, from coordinate 1,945,602 downwards.
CGCCATATCAATCGGTATCGTGAAATTGCTACTGCACTGCTAAGTCAAGGGTTCGACTATATTGTAGAAGAAACAGGCTTGATGCAGAAAGTCCCCTATTACCAGCGTGTTCGTCCAGTATTTGCAAAGGAGAATACTGGAGGCGTAGCTGAGCGAATTCGACTGGTTCTTGAGCAATTAGGTCCAACCTATGTCAAACTCGGTCAGATTGCCAGCACACGACCAGACCTTCTTCCCCCGGATATTATTGACGAATTGGAAAAACTTCAAGATGCAGTTCCTGCCTTTCCCTTCACTGATGTGCTTTCTGTACTTCAAGAAGAGCTGGGAGGAACTGTAGAAAATTTTTTTCAGCACTTTGAACCACAGCCGATAGCGGCAGCTTCTATCGGACAAGTCCATAAGGCCGTTTTGAAAACAGGAAGGACAGTTGCCGTAAAAATTCAGCGTCCCAGTATTGCTATTGATATCCAAACAGATTTGGAGATTCTTTATGAGTTGTCTAACTTGGCAGAACGACGTTTTCACTGGGCAAAATCGTATCAGGTCATGGATATGATTGATGAATTCTCAAAATCTCTTCGCAGTGAACTTGACTACACGAGTGAAGCCCGCAATGCAGAAAAAATTTCAAAACAATTTATAAATAATCCCCTGATCTATGTTCCCAAAATCTATTGGGACTACTCCACGGTATTACTTACTATGGAAGAAATTGTTGAAAGACTGGATCCAAGCCTGAACATTCTTGATGTTGCCGAACCATTTGATAGCCAAAATCTTCGACATTACCTGTCCAAACGTGTTATCCTTAGAGAAGCACTACTGAATAAGTTGTGGACTGATGGAGGTTTCTGTATGAAAAAAATATTCCTTTCTCTACTCAGCCTTATACTATTGTGGAGTCCGGTTCTTTCCTATGCCGGACCAAAAGAAGAATATGAGGAAGCCTATTTATTATATATTGCAGCAGGGGCCAGTACAGCGGCTTACAGCGGTCGGGTTGGTGAATTAGCCACCCGGTATCTGGAACAGGACGGATGGCAAATTGATCATTATGTCCAACCACAAGGTCACACTGGCATCCGCTTTCTTGTGGCAAAAAAAGATCTGGATACAAATGTTCCGTTGTATTTTCTAGCAATTGTTGGGACAGAAAGCAATGGAGATATTAAGGCAAACCTAAAGTTTGATAAAGTATATTTTGCAGGCAGCAGTGAAGAAGAATTCTCAGCCAATGCCGCCAAAGAAAAGGTTCCTAATAGTGAACCAAAAGTTCATAGAGGTTTTTACGAGTTTGTGCAGGCCGGTCCCTCTGCAACCTTGCGGGATGCCTACCAGACACCATTTTCTCTACCAGATTTACTTCTAAATGACAGCAGAAACAAGATTTACCTTACCGGTCATAGTTTGGGAGGCGCAGCCGCAACCTTAACCGGAGCAAGGCTGATCAGTATGGGAATTCGCCCTGAGCAAATCAGAGTCATTACCTTTGGCGCTCCTGCAGTGGGTAATGCTGCGTTTGCTGCTAAATTCGAACCCCTTCTTTCTCTGACACGGGTAGTCAATTCCGGTGATCCAGTTACCGGCATCCTGCAAACCTTAGTTGGCGGGTACAAACAGTTTGGCCAAGAAATCAAATGGACTACACCTCCCACCGTTAATGATCCCCATTTATTGATTGGTTACTTAGACTCCGCATTAAAGAATTATTATGATCAACGCCGCCAAGCAGCAGCAGCCGGAATCCATCTGCCTGCTCCGACTGCTGCCGCCAAACGCTCAAATCACGGACGCGTCTACATTGCCCCACTCCAAAATAATCTACCAGCAAGTTTGACAACAGACTTTTGGTATATGAACGAGGCGTTATCTGATGAATACCGACAGACAATACCAAATTATACTTTATCGAATGAAGCGACATCTACTTCATGGCGAGAAGCAGCAATTGCCTCCGGCTGCCAATGGGCGATACTATCTGAAGTGAATGCAATACGCGTAAAGCAAGAAAGAAGCACCTATTACATAGCAATAAGCCAGACAGTGTATGATGTCGCTACCGGCGCTGTTGTTGATACTGCCATTTTTTCCACAGGAACTTACAACTTAACTCCCCTAGAGGCTTTTATCCATGCTTCCAAAGGAATGAATTCCCTCCAGCATACTTGGCTGCGTGATGCAACCATACATGAATCTACCAAAAATCAAGTATACGCCAATCAGCTAGAGCAATAAAAACGCTAAGAAGGCCATGTATATCGCCTCCTTGAAAGGTGAATTCACGGACTTTTTAGCGTTATAGATATGCTAATAGAAAAGCTTCTGACTAACTCTGTGAAGACAGACAACCGTTGCTTTTCTATATTAAACTTTGATGAATTTTGAAGATAACAATTCATTAAAGAAATGATCAAACTGTTTTAAATCCATTTGCTGTGCAGAGTCAGACAGTGCTACAGCAGGATCTGGATGTACTTCAGCCATGACTCCATCTGCTCCAATTGCCATTGCAGCTTTAGCGGCAGGCAATAATAAATCCCTCCGCCCTGTAGAATGAGTTACATCAACAAAAACCGGCAAATGTGTTTCTTGTTTTAATATTGGAACAGCTGAGATATCTAACGTATTTCTAGTTGCGGTTTCATAGGTTCTAATCCCTCGTTCGCAAAGAATAATTTGGTCATTGCCCTGTGACATTATATACTCTGCCGCATTAATAAATTCTTCAATCGTAGCCGCTAAGCCCCTTTTTAGAAGTACAGGTTTCTTCATCCCTCCAGCTTCCTTTAACAGCTCAAAGTTTTGCATATTCCTAGATCCAATTTGAATGACATCAATGTAGTTTGCAGCCATTTTGAGATCAGCAGCATTGACTATTTCACTGATTACTGCCATATCATATTCATCGGCAATACGTTTTAAAATTTTCAAGCCCTCAATCCCCAGCCCCTGGAAGTCATAGGGAGAGGTTCGCGGTTTATAAGCTCCTCCTCTTAAAAGTTTCAGGCCCTTTTCCTTCATGGCGTTTGCTACTGCAGCTACTTGTTCATAGGATTCTACAGCGCAAGGTCCAAATATGAAATGCTGTTTATTATCACCAATTTGTTCACCTCTAAGGTTTACGATGGTATTCTCTGGCTTGTACTTACGTGAGACGAGCAGCGCCTTGCGGTGATCATTTTTATTAAGTTCTAATCCAGCTTTAAAAATTTCCTTAAAAATATGCTCAATGGTTGATTTTTTGAAAGGGCCATTATTATAGTCATGAATGTTATCCAGCATTTTTCTATCACTGATCGGATCGTATTGGTGAATTTCTTGGGTTCCCTTGGCTTGCTCTATATCTTGAATCAGTTTACCTCTTTCATTAATTAACTTTAATATCTTCAAATTTACATCGTCGACTCTTGTTTGCAATTGACGTAATTCGTTATTACTCATTATTGTCACCCTTTCGTCATTTGATTTAATTATTGGCTCTTGATCTGCGCTAAGAAATCTTTAAATCATTGCATATCTTATTGAAAGAAACTAAAAAAGGTAATTTCGCAAAGTGATTCCTATTATCATGATTTGCACAAACTGAAAGCCTATACTGATTATTAATCTTATACTGTTTACAAGTAAAATCTGTAATTGCTTTACCTGTGTTCATATCCGTCAATGTTATCCTATCGGAGGTATGTTTTTTCACATTAAAAGAATTTAAAGGAATAGACAATCCTCTGCCTTGTGCTTTCACATAGCTCTCTTTTAAAGTCCATATATCATAAAAGAAAGTGTTTCTTTCCTTTTTTGTATTCAACAACTCCCAATATTCTCCTCTTGTAAAAAATCCTTTTGCCATTTGCCAATCAAAAGGTAGAATTTTTTCTATATCAACTCCAATTCTTTTATTATGAACAGCGCATACTACCCAGTCTCCAGAATGGGATACGTTGTAATGAAAAAAAGGATATTGACATAAAAATGGTTTTCCGTAAAAATTTTTATCAAATTCTAATTGTTTTGGAATAGAACCATATCGTTTATATAGAGCAAATCGTACCAAGAGTTCTCCCAATAATGTCCGATATGCATCATTGATTTTAACAAATTTTTTAATACGCTCCTGCTTCTCAGACGAAACGTTGGTCAGCAGTTTCTCTAAAACAATTCGATTCTTCTCTTTTGGTAATTCGCAAAGATACACTTCGATCAATGTACTGTAACCTCCCTCCAATACGTATAAAATTTCCCTTCCTCTAACCTAAAGATATATTTAGTATGTATGACGCATTACTCGCTTACTTTTACAATTGCCCCCATCTCAGAGTTTTGCGCAGGAGATTGCTTTGGCACGACAGCTGCAATATCCGCATTCCGAATTCCCAGGGCAAAAAACAGACCCACCAATAAAAAAGCAGCAGAACCAAGCAATGTGAACTGATAAGCTGCTAAAAGAGGCTGTTCTATCCCATTTGCACCAGTAGTCCCAGTACCGAATGCCCCAAGAAGGCTGGCCAACAATACTACACCAAGGGCTGAAGCAATTCGATTTTGAACGTTGAACAATGTCGTTGCCCTCCCCATTGAAGCAGGAGTGATGTTATTGAAGGTAAGGAACTGTACCGCAACCACAGCGTGGCCTAAGAAAAATCCGATGTTAAAGAATAAAGATCTAAGAAACCATAAATTTGTTTCTGGTCCAACCATACTTAACAGCACAAACACTACTATCGTGCCAAGTAATCCAATGGAAATAACTTGCCGCCCACCTAACTTTTTGTATGACCAAGGCATTAATCGGGATGCAAGCATCAACCCCAATGCTTCTGGAAAAATAATAAGCCCACTTTCTAAAGCTGATGCATTTATTGTATTTTGGTACATCAAGGGAAAAATAAAGAGTATCCCTACTAAACCAGCAACTGCAAATAGTGAGATTATACTCATCGTGCGAAACAATCGATCAGATAATAAACGTAAATCGAGCATCGGTTTTTCCACACGCAGTTCAACTAAAACTAAAATGCAAACCATAATGAGGCCACAAATTCCTGTGCCAAGGATAACTGGAGAACTCCATCCTTGAGAAGAACCTTGAATAAGCGCATACATCAACATAGAAAAACCCGGAGCTGACAGTAAGAAACCCGGCAGGTCTATAGGGCCTGCCTCGGGCTCTTTGTGTTCAATAAGAAACAGGAAACCAAACAGCAATGCTACAATCCCTAAAGGAAGATTGATGTAGAACACCCACCGCCAAGATAACTGTTCTACAAATACTCCACCAATGATTGGACCAAGAGCAGGTGCAATCGCAATGGGAAAAACAAGAGATCGAGATACTTTTAGCCGTTCTTCGGGAGAAAATATTCTAAACAACATTGCCATTCCCACTGGAGTAAGCAATCCTCCTCCAGCCCCCTGAAGTACGCGAAATACATTCAAAGTCTGAAGATTATCAGCAAATCCACATAAGACTGATGCAAATGTAAATAGACTTAGCGCAATTAAAAAAATCCTCTTGGTTCCAAATCGATCCCCAAGCCATCCTGCCATTGGAAGAAACACAGCAATACTTACTAAGTATCCAACATTAATTCCACTGGTAGCCGTTGGAGGAATTTGAAATTCATTACTAATAGCAGGCAGGGCTACATTTACAATCGTCCCGTCCATTGCAGCCATAAACATAGCTGTTACATATACAATACTAACCACTAATTTAGGATTAAGCTGTATCCTCATTGTCACTCTCCTTACTAAGACTTGTGACAGACTTTAGACTATTGGGGCGCATATCGCACCATTGCGAGTTGATGTAGTCTAGGCATACCAAGCGACTTTCTTCTCCATATACAACAGCCCATCCAGCAGGTACATCCAGAAAAGCAGACCAGAGAGAATATTGACCTTCCTCATTCATCAATACAACATAGGTACCGTTTTCGTTCTCAAAAGGATTGATCATCATTTATCTCCTCCTTCATTAGTTACTGCTACACACAGTTTGCTTGCAAGTATCTGCCCAATCGCAGCAAGTGGTCCGGGCTGGCACATATCCTTGTGACGACACTCAATATCATATTGCTCAATTTGTCCATCAATATAAGGCTTCCATGATTCTGGGTAAATGGGATCAAACCACTCTGGTATTATGGTCGATCTAAAAAACAAGATATTCCCATTAAAGGGTTTAGGCCGGTATTGACTCAAAATACGAACTGAATTCACATATGTTTCTTTGAGGTTCAAAATAGTCCTCTCTTCTAAACTTGCTAATGCGCTTCCATCCCGACGAAGTATTTCAATCGTACTAGCAACATCTAACGGTTTATCTCCTAGACCTTCGGGATCATAACCACCTAAAGCAAGCAGGGCAATAAGTGATTCTTCCTCATCAGGAGCATCTTTAATCGGCAAAAAGTGACTTGGATAAGCGTCGAGCATGGCAACAAGATTGATTGTTTCCCCTTGATTTTGCAGCTGAGTTGCCATTGCCTGTATGATGTTTCCTCCGAGAGACCATCCGAGTAGATGGTAAGGACCGACTGGCTGAATGGTACGGATATGCTTGATATAATCAGCTGCCATTTCATCCAGTGTCTGGGGAAATTCTACTAATTCAGAAATACCCCGAGCTTGTAACCCATAGATTGGATAATCGGTTCCTAAGGATGTCATCAGTCCTGCATAGCACCAGCTAAGCCCTCCTGCTGGATGCACACAAAAGAGTGGGGGTTGTTCTCCATTGGATCTAAGAGGCAGCAGAACATCCAATGCACTTTGGCTAGTACCCATTTCAAGTCGTTCGGCAAGACCAGCAACCGTAGGAGCCTCAAATAAATTGCCAATATTCAATTGAACTCCGAGGGATTCACGAATTTTACTCATTAAATGCACAGCAAGCAGAGAATGACCTCCTAGGTCAAAGAAACCATCATCAATACCAACACGTGGCAAATCGAGAACTTCCATAAACAGATCACGAAGTACCTCTTCTTGAGGTGTTCTAGGTCCACGTCCTATTACTACTGCACCAAAATCAGGTGCCGGTAAGGCTTTACTATCAAGCTTTCCATTCGATGTCAACGGTAGACCTGCAATTTCTACAAAAGCAGAAGGAATCATGTAGTCAGGGAGAACATCGGCGACATATCGCCGCAAATGAGCTGAATCAAAACTGCTTTTTACGGCAGATACAACATAAGCGACTAGACGCTTATCGCCTGGCTGGTCTTCACGAACGATCACCGCAACTTGCTCAACATTAGAATGTTTTGCAAGTACAGCCTCAATTTCCCCCAGTTCAACACGGAACCCCCGAATCTTAATCTGATGATCTGCACGCCCCATATAATCTAAAGAACCATCCTCATGAAAGCGAGCTAAATCACCCGTACGATACATTCGAGTACCTGAGGAACTAAATGGATTCGCTACAAAACGCTGAGCCGTCAGACCAGGTCGCCCTAAATAACCACGAGCGAGTCCAGCTCCAGCAACATATAGTTCCCCCACTACTCCAGGCGGAACTGGCTGTAAGTGAGCATCTAATACGTACACATCAAGATCTGTTATACCACAACCAACAAGACTGTTTCCTTTCCTAGAAGCAATGTTCTTGTTAAGCGCAAGGTAGCTGACATGTACAGTCGTTTCCGTGATGCCGTACATATTGATAAGAGTTGGAGCATTTTCTGGATGCCTGCTATACCAATCTTCCAATCGACTAAGCTCAAGTGCTTCACCACCGAAAATCACGAAGCGCAAGGAAAGCTCCTGCCCAAGATCTGGACATTCTCGATCAGCCTGCATTAATTGATAGAATGCTGATGGGGTCTGGTTAAGAACAGTTACCTTTTCACTCACAAGCAGTTGTAAAAACTCTGCTGGTGATCGACTAATGGAAAGAGGTACGACAACTAGGCGACCTCCATGCAGCAACGCCCCCCAAATCTCCCACACGGAAAAATCAAATGCGTAAGAATGAAACATTGTCCACACATCATCTGAATCAAAATGGAACCAATGTTCAGTCGTTCCAAAAAGTCTAACGACATTTTGATGGGGAATGACTACGCCTTTTGGCACACCCGTTGAACCAGAAGTATAAATAATATACGCTGAATGAAAAGGTGATAATGGTTGAACACGGTCAGCATCAACCGGATTGGCAGCTGGATACTGTTTTAATCCCTCTATTGTACTAACTTCATCAAGAATAACTTGTATTCCATTCCTTATCATAGGCAGCTTTGACGCTACATTCAAATTTGTAAAAATGCACGTAGGCAGCGCATCGCCAAGCATAAACGCGATCCGATCACTTGGATATTCTGGATCTATAGGCAGATATGCTGCACCTGCCTTGAGTACAGCAAGCATACCCACAATCATTTCTAATGATCTAGGCAAGACTAACGCAACAAATTGTTCCGGTCCTACTCCCTTGGCAATCAGCAGATGGGCAAGTTGATTGGCTCTCCTGTTTAGCTCTTCATAGGTAAATGCTGCATCCTCAAATACCACCGCAATTTCTTTAGGGCTTCGGGTAACTTGTTCCTCAAACAATGTCGTTAAACAATTTGATCGTGTTTCTTCTGAAGTTTGATTCCAATCGATGAGTATCTTTTGGCGTTCTTCTGAGGATAGGATTTCTAAACGTCCAATCAGCTGATCTGGATCAGAAGAGGCAGCTTCCAATAGCCTCAGCATACGGTCGATAAGAAGCTTAACCGTGTCACGTTTAAATAAATCTGTACTATATTCGAGAAACCCATTCAGACCAGCCGGATGCCCCTCTTTAGTATGCAACTCTCGAAGTTCCATCGTAAGATCAAACTTTGCTGCACCTACACTATGAAGCTGAAAATCACTTTGAAGATCAGACATTTCCAGATTAGGATCAGGCGTATTCTGTAATGCCAACATGATCTGAAACAGAGGATGTCTTGCTCTTGACCGAACTGGATTAAGAGCCTCAACAAGCCGCTCAAAAGGTAAGTCTTGATTTTCATAAGCATTTAGATTAACCTTTCGGACTCTATTCAAAAGTTCACGGAAGCTAGGATCACCAGATGTGTCTGTACGCAGCACTAAGGTATTAACGAACAATCCTACAAGATTGCCTAAAGCATCATCACTGCGCCCGGCAATTGGACTGCCAATAGGAATATCAGTACCTGCACCAAGCCGGGTAAGCAATGCAGCAAGCCCAGACTGCAATACCATAAATAAGCTGGTACCGCTCCCCTTGGCAAGAGCAAGTAAGCGACGATGCAGTTCTGGATTGATATAAAACTCCAGCGTTTCACCACGATAACTAGCCTCCTCTGGACGTTTGTAATCTGTAGGATATTCTAACTGATCCGGCAGATTAGCAAGTGCCTCCTTCCAGAATTCAAGTTGTTTGTAAGCCAAACTATCTTCATTATTCTCATTGCCCAAAAGCTCTTCCTGCCAAAGGGCGTAATCAGCATACTGTACCGGTAACGGCGGCCAATTAACAGTTGCACCAGAGCGACGTGCATTATAGGCTGCACTAAGATCACGTGTAAGTGGTGTTAGCGACCATCCATCTCCTACAATATGATGTAATAAAAGCAGCAGAACATGTTCATTTGGTCCAAGTATATAAAGTTGTGCGCGAATGGCTGGTTCTGCTGCCAGATCAAAACGATATCGCACAGCATCAGTAAGCTTATTTTGAAGTTCGGTCTTACTGATATTCGAAATAAGCAGCTCTACTTTTGCCGCAGCAGCATCTAAAACGCATTGATGGGAGATGCCCATCGTCTCCGGGAAGATAGTACGCAAGATTTCATGACGTTCAACCACATCATTCATAGCTCCCTGCAACGCACTTCGGTCTAGTTTTCCCGACAGGTGTACAACCATTGGAATATTATAGGTTGGACTAGGACCTTCCAGGCGGTAAAGGAACCATAGGCGGCGCTGTGCGAAAGAAAGGGGGATCTTTGAGCGTTTTACAGCTTTATGCACAGGTAATCGTGCACTCTTGCCGCTGCTCAGCTGCTCTACGAGACCTGCAACTGTAGGCGATTCAAAAATTTTACCAATGCCTAGTTCGACACCAAAAGTGTCACGTATGCGAATCATTAGAATGGATGCAAGAAGAGAATGACCACCTAAATCAAAAAAGCTATCATCGATCCCAATATGAGAAATCCCCAGAACCTCGGCAAACAAATCCCTCAAAATTCCCTCTTGGGGCGACCTAGGCCCGCGGCTAGTAGCTATTGCAGAGAGATCAGGTACCGGCAGCTCTTTACGATTAATCTTGCCATTTGGTGTCAGCGGCAACTCGCTCATTAGCACGAATGCGGAAGGTACCATATAATCTGGCAGACGACTCCCCATATACTGACGGAGCTCGGCTGAATCCGGACTATTGTTCAAAGCAGGAACAATATAGGCTACCAAACGCTTATCTCCTGGCTGATCTTCACGAACAATAACCGTAACCTGGTCAATAGCAGAATGCTTGGCAAGTACAGCCTCAATTTCTCCAAGCTCTATTCGAAAACCACGCATTTTAATTTGATGATCAGCGCGGCTAATGTAATCTAAAGAACCGTCAGGACTCCAACGAACAAGGTCGCCAGTTCGATACATTCGACTTCCCTTAGGACCATAAGGATTCGCAACAAAGCGTTCAGACGTCAAAGCTGGACGACCTAAATAACCGCGAGCGAGTCCCGTACCAGCAATATATAAATCTCCTGCAACTCCCGGAGGAACTGGCTGTAAACCAGAATCTAACACATACATCTGAGTATTCCAAATTGGCTTTCCGATAGAAGGTACTCCCGTCTGCTCAGGATCAAGGGTAACTGCGGTTGACCAAATCGTCGTTTCAGTTGGTCCATATAGATTGGTAACTTCGCAGCCTAAACCATGCAAAGCGGCTGCAAGACTGATTGGAAGTGCTTCTCCTCCAACCAGAACTCTGAGTCCACGTAACGCATTTGGATAGTTTGTCACTAGGACATGCCAAAGCGTTGGCGTAGCTTGCATAATCGTAATATTGTTTTTTTCGATCATATTTGTTAAGGCTAGAGGATCTTGAACGGTTTCCTTTTCAGCAATGATACAACTTGCTCCAGTGATAAGAGGAAGAAATATTTCCAAACCTGAAATATCAAAAGCGATAGTAGTTACGGCAAGAAGTCGATCTTGCTGAGTTAGTGAAAAATGGCTTTGCATTGATTGAAGAAAATTAATTAAACTTTCCGATAGAACGACAACACCTTTTGGCTTGCCCGTAGAGCCCGACGTATAGATCATATAAGCTGGATTAATTGGTGAAATAACTACTTTACGCTGTAAGCTCAATACGTTAGTGTCAGGATAATTCTCAAGTGTCCCAGCAATCTCTGCTGTATCAATTACAATCCTGAACTGGGTACTAGCAACGGGTACTTTTGATGCAACTGCTGTACTTGTAATCATGCAAACAGGCTGGGCATCACTTAGCATAAATTCAATCCGGTCTGCTGGATAATCTGGATCAATGGGCAAATACGCAGCTCCCGTCTTAAGAACAGCCAGCATGGCGATAACCATTTCTACTGAACGTGGCATTGCTAAAGCCACAAATTTCTCAGGTCCCAGCTTTTGATCAATCAATAGATGAGCAAGACGATTTACCCTTTTATTTAACTCCTTATAACTAAGAACGGTGTCCCCACATACTAGGGCAGTCAACTCAGGATTTTCAGAAACTTGTTTCTCAAACAATGTTGGCAGGTCAACAGACGGTAATGTTTGGGCCGTTTGATTCCAATGAACCAATACCCGTTCACACTCCTCAGGCAAGAGAAGCTCCATTTTTCCTATGAGTTGATCCTGCTTCGCAGTTGCAATTTTTTCAAGAAAGCCTAGAAAGCGTTTCTGGTGAATAGCCAAATCGCTGGGACTGTAAACTTCAGGATTAGCCTCTAAATCAATTCTTAATCCATTTCCATCTGATTTGTTATAAACGTTAATAGACAAATCATCAACAGGACCGGTCGCTAACTTATGTATAATCCCTTTATTCCCAGCAAAGTCCAGCCCATACTCAAAAGGCATTATATTAATTTGCGGACCGAATAATCTCTGATTCTCGCCAAGCAGCTTAAGATCACGACGTAGTTCCTCATGTCGGTAATTTTTATGTCGCCCCGCGCTGCGCACTTCTTTTGAAACTTGTTTTACCAGTTCTGTAAATTCCATATCTGGTCGTACTAGCAAACGAAGCGGCAGCAAATTCATTACCATGCTAGGAATATTCAGTGAAGCGGAGCCTAACCGTCCCATCATTGGCAAACTAAGAATTACATCTTGTGCCCCTGTCAAACGGTGTACATAAACAGCTGTTGCTGCAATCAGCGTTTCATGCCAGCTTCCTTTAAAATTGCGCGCTGCGGTCTGCAAGGAATGCGTGATAGACGGTGATAAGTTAGCGGTCTGGCGAAAGACGCTCTTAGAAGTCCTAGGTGCTCGATTTGCTAAACTAATAACCTCCGGTCCATCTGCAAAACGTTCTAGCCAAAACTGACGATCCCGCAAAAAATTCTCTGAGGCACGATACGATACGTCTTCTTCCAGAACCAAACGTAAAGGAGCAAAAGCACCTTCATCATAAGCAAGATTATTTATAAGTGCAGTGTAAAGGCTAGCCACGCGCTGCGAAATAAGTGAAAAACCAAATCCATCCATTACAATGTGATGAATACGCTGATACCAGAAAAAGCGATTGGATGAAACTTTAAATAAAGCTTGGCAGAAAAGAGGATCCAGTCTGAGATCAATCGGACTTGCAAGGTCATCATTCATCCACTTTTGCGCTGCTTGCTGCGGGTGTTCCTCTGCACTGACATCGAAAACATGTAAAGGAAATTCAGAAGCAGGGCGGATAACTTGCCATGGTCCCTGTTCATTTACGCCAAATTTAACATGTAACGATTCTGTTTCCCTTACACCCTGCCTCAGCGCTTGTTCAAAGCATTCTAAATCAATTTCCCCATTAATTTCTATATATTCACCAGCATTATAAATCGGATTTTCTGGCTCAAGTTGTTGAGCGAACCAGATACCAGATTGCGCACCGGTCAAGGTCCAACGAGCTTCTTGACAATTTGGCATTCTTTCATGACCTCCTTTATAATTAGCATTTATGATACAGCGTTTCTTATTTTGCAGATGATAATAGATTCCACCAAGCAGAAATCGTCGGTCCTGCAGCAAGCTTCACAAAAGTAACATCAGCCCCTTTACTGCGCCATCTCTCAACAAGACTCATCATTCTAATTGAATCTAAACCCCTGTCAATTAAATCCTCGTTGTCATCAATATCTGATGGTGATTCGCCAAGAAGTTCAGCAACTTGCTGGCGCACAAGCGGCTGTGTCAGACTGTGTAAATTCGCTTTTGTTACCGCTTTGTTAGATGATAGCTGAATGCTTTTCAATTGCTCTAGCAGCAACGCTGTTGAAATAGTTACTGCACAACGATCAGCCGCATATGTCATCGCCATCTTATGATGATCTGCAGAAAAATCTGCTACTGCATCGCACACAAAGAAGGTTTCCATGTCTTGCATAAAGGCATCACATGCTGTTAAAAGACAACCAATATGAGCATAAACACCACAAATAATCAGTTGATCACGCCCTTGTTCCTGCATGATTTCCATAAGTTTGGTTCTCTTAAATGCACTGTATCGCCACTTTGTAAGCACAGTGTCGCTTGCGTTAGGCGCAACCTCATCTATTACTTTTGTTTGAGAAGGATCATCAGCAAGTCCTGGTCCCCAGAAATCTTGAAGAAGTGCTCGATCTTCAGGTCTCTGATCACCTGGCTGTGCCGTATAAACAATGGGTATACCAAGTTCTGTACATTGGGCTTTTAATAATTGTATATTCTCGATAAGCTGTATTATTGGTGATTCCCCCAAGGTATAAGCATTAAGAAAATACTGTTGCATATCATGAATGAGAAGTACCGAACGTTTCGGATTTGCTTTCCAGGATACTCTGTTTTGAGGAAAATCTGATGCCATAGGCATGGAATATGGTGAGATAGCAGGAATAGCCATCGAATCACTCCTTTATTTTTATATACCTTTATCAATTTGCAGCAGCACGGACTATAAGTTTCTTAGCAATCATCTGACGCAATTTTTTCTTACTTACTTTTCCTAATGGAGTATAAGGAAACGAATGGATAAATTCAATCCGGTCAGGAATTTTAAAAGCAGCGATTCCACGTTCCCTTAAAAATCTTTTAAGCTCACCCGCAGTTGGAGTTTGGTGGCGTGGTATTACAAAAGCACATGATCTTTCCCCAAGAAATTCGTCGGGCATTGAAACAATTGCTGCATCAAGTACAGCATCATGAGCAAGGAGATGATTCTCAACTTCTTCCGCTGCAACTTTTTCACCACCACGATTGATTTGATCCTTATCGCGGCCTTCCACGACAAAATACCCAGACTCATTGACTTTTACCAAATCCCCTGTTCGAAAAAAACCATCGGGAGTAAATGCCTTAGCATTATGTTCTTCAGCTTTGTAATACCCACGAATGGTATAAGGTCCTCTTGTCAATAATTGTCCAACGCTGCCTGGCTCCACATCAACATCGTCTTCATCCACTATCCGAATTTCATCATACTTTGACATGGGTCTCCCTTGCGTACTCACAATCGTTTCTTCAGAATCGTCTAATCTTGTATAATTAACTAACCCTTCGGCCATGCCAAACACTTGCTGCAGCATACAACCAAATGCAGGTTTTACTCGACGCGCCGCTTCCTCACTGAATTTAGCTCCACCAACTTGCAGCACTTTAAGACTAGACAAGTCATAATGGCGGGAAGATACAGCTTCAAGCCATATTAAAGCAAGTGGCGGTACAAGCGCCGTAATCGTAACGCCTTCACGCTCAATAAGAGGAAATGCTTCATCCGGGCTAGCCCCAGCTGCAAGAACAACTCTACCGCCTGCATACAACGTGCCAAGTACACCAGGTGAACTAAGGGGATAATTATGCGCAACAGGGAGAGCAGCAAGATATACACTATTCTGATCCATTTGACAAATCTCATCACTGACTCTCAAACTATATATATAATCGTCATGTGTTCGGGGAATTAACTTGGATAATCCGGTACTCCCCCCAGACAATTGAAGAAAAGCAATATCCCCAGGGCTTACTTCTGGTGGTTCAGTAAGAGTATCTGCATACAGATCTGCCAAAGATATAAATTCCTCAGAATCACCTGTTACAATTACATGCTGTAAGGTTGAAACTGTACTTTTAACCTCTCTTGCAAGTGTACGATAGTCAAACTCAGCGTAAATATCTGGGATAACGTAGGCAACGGCTTCAGTAAACTCACAAAAATAGTTAATTTCACTGCTTCGGTGTGAAGGGAGAGCAAAGACAGGCAATGCCCCCAACCTGAATAATGCAAAAATAACTGTAAAAAACTCAATTACATTAGGAAGGTGAAGTACCACACGATCTCCCTTCTTTATGCCTAGTGCCTGAAATCCAGCAGCTAAACGGTCAGCTTCATTGTCTAATGCTGCATAACTGAGACTTATTTCTCCGCTTGTAATGGCAATGCGTTCACGTTGGCTTTTAGCACGTTCACGCAGCATTGTGCCAAATGTTTCCCCGCGCCAGCAGTTCTCCCTCCTGTAGAAATCAACAAACTCTTTAGGCCAAGAAGGATATTTAGTTAGCATCATTTATATATCACATCCTTACTCAGTCCCATAGCAAACAGCATGGTACGAAACTTTGCTGACGTTTCTGCCAATTCTTCTTCTGGGGTTGATTCAGCAACCACTCCAGCTCCTGCGAACAACCGAAGGGAATGTGCCTCTACCTCTGCGCAGCGAATAGTGACTGCCCATTCACCATCACCATTTGCATCGCACCAGCCAACCATCCCGGCAAAAAATCCTCGGTCAAATGGTTCAATTTCTCCAATTGCCTCTCGTGCTAGCTCCCTAGGAGCCCCGCAAACAGCAGGAGTCGGATGAAGAGCGATTGCCAGCTCTAAAGAAGAAGTCGAAGGACTTGCAATCTCCCCCTTTATCACTGTTGAAAGATGCCACATTGTCTCTGTATGCATTAATGAAGGCTTGTCCGGCACATCCAATGTAAGACAATAAGGTCTAAGAGCATCAGCAACTGCACTAACAACAACCTGATGTTCATGTAAATCCTTAGTAGATGAAAGCAGCTCTGCAGCTAATCGCTGATCTTCTGCAGGATCTTCACTGCGAGGTCTAGAGCCTGCCAATGGATTAGCCATCAAATGTAATCCCGTTTTTGTAACAAGCAGTTCAGGGCTGGCTCCAATTAATGTTCTGCCTGTTGAGAAAGAGACCGTTAAGCCAGATTTATCTAAAATAGTCTTAGGCAAATCAACGGCAAAAGTATAGCCAAGAGTATTGTGTTGTGCTAAATTATGAAGCAGCTGATGGATATTTACTGTTGTCGATGAAGTAAGGTGCAGAGATCTTGATAAAACAATTTTACTAAGATGACCATTCTTTATATAATGAATCCCTTTTCCTACCCCTTCTTTATATTGAGCAGGTTCCGGTACAAATTTAATTTGATATGTAGATGCCATCGACGATTGCAATGGATTGACAGAATCGAATTGTGACGGAGTTGATAACTTCATCGTTTCAGGTACAATCAATTGGACATTCTTTTTATAATCAAATGGCACTGCTCCTACAACTACTGGATTGCTATAACCATGCTCTTTAGCATTTTCTAATGCAACCAAAACACGTTCAGCAAGACATTCCAATTGATTCTCTTTTTTGGGATCACTTGGAATCACAGCAAAAGAACCTTTTCCCAACAGCGTTCTCTTTGGTGAAGCGAAGAAAAAATCACCAACCTGATAATCATTTAAAAGCTGTTTTTCTAATACTGCAGAATTACTCTGATGTTTCATATTTTTTATTGCCTCCTTTATTAACTAAATATCCTATATTCAAAGAGATCGTTAAGCGCATTTTAGACTCCTAAAGTAGCTCCGCCATCCACACACAAGTCAATCATTGTAATATGATTGGCCCGCTCAGAAGCTAAAAAGAGGGCAGCATCTGCTATGTCAGAAGGTGTTGCTATTTTTTTTAGTGGAATTCCTATTTTAAATGCTTCAGGAGAACCTTCAATAACAGCTCGTGCTCCATTCTCATCTTTCCACAGAGACCATTGCATTTCAGTATCTGTAGACCCAGGTGAAACTATATTGCAACGAATATTATACTGAGCCAGTTCTAAGCCTAAACATTTAGTAAACATGGTGGCAGCAGCTTTGGAAGCTGCATAAGCTGCCATTGATATTCGAGGAACTCTTGTGGCATTTGACCCAACAGTTACAATTGATCCTTTTTGGCGAGAAATCATGTGCTTACTCACAGAACGGGATACATTAAAGACCCCTGTTGAGTTAACTGCAAAAGTCTTCTCCCAATCCTGATCACTAAGTGAACTAATTAAGTCTATACGTAGTACACCAGCAACATTTACTAAAATATCAATAGGACCAATATCATCTTCAATCAAATCTACAACTGTAGTAACAGCTTTACTATCACTGATATCTACAGGAAATGCCTCTACATTGCACCCTTGTAACTTCAATTCGTTTACAAGACTATTAAGTTTTGCTGCATTATGATCTAATATAGCAACAACTGCACCGGATTCAATTAATGCCCGAACGACAGACTCTCCAATGCCTTGGGCACCTCCTGTAACAAGCGCAATCTTCCCTTTCATTTTTAAATAGTTCATCTTACCATTTCCTTTCTTTAAACATTGACCGATAAACTAAGGTATAACACTATCCTTAAAAATAAAAACATAATTGAGTTACTTGCGATATTAGTGATTAATTACTATTAGAAATCAACATAGCTCTAATAAATTTACAGTAATCCCCCCCTTTATCTTCCATTGTCAATCTATCTTTCAAGCAATTCATTGATAATAATTATCAATATCATTATTCAATATAATACCAATTTAAAAAATACCAGTAAATGGATATATTTCCAAATATTAATGTATTTTTTCCCGATGATATTCTCTAAATAAAATTCTGCGGTAAATATGGAGTATACATTTTAACGTTTTATATATCATATAAGTCACCCCCTACGAAGAACTAAGGACGCAAATTGCCCCAATCTAGTTAACTGCATAATTTAGCCAAATTATGTAGTTATATAAAAAAGCAAAAAAGCAGGCAAAATAGCCTGCTAATTTTTTTATCTATATTAAGTTATGTTTTTGTACCTGTAACAGTAATTCAAAAGCACTAAAACAAAAAAGACTCAGTGAACATAAAAAAGAGCTTGCATCTCTGCAAACCCTTGAATTTACTGGTGACACACCGGGGAATCGAACCCCGAACCTACTGATTAAGAGTCGTAATTTGAGCATATTTTCATTATGGTCGATTGTCGGATGTGTTGATAGTACTGCACGTGTTAAATGATTACTAATTAACATTACTGCTTGTTATTGTTTGTTGTGGCAACGGTTTTGGCAACGATAAGATTGAAGCAACATATCTATTTAAATAATATTTTCCTTGATTATAATATGCAAATTTCAATAATTCGCCCAGCCATTGCGTTGGGCTTTTTTCATGATTAAGCAGGAATATAATGTTATTTGTTGTAAATATAATTTAATATCTTAATAAAAGAGTGAGGTTAAAACGTGGGTAAAGGTTTTTGGATTTCAGTTGCCGCTATATTAATAATAGCAATGGTGTCATTTGCTATTTCGGAGAAAAACAGAGAAGATGAAGCAAATAGTAAAATAATAAAGGACATGCCAACAACATACGCAGAAGGATTAAATTATTTAAAACGATCAGATTATGAAAAGGCATCCCAAAAATTTTCTTTATTCCATTATAAAAATTTAGACAAATTTGTAATTGATTACAAAGAGAAAAATTTTCCTAATGGAAAGCACCTTTACAATTACGCCAATGCAATGTTTTATGATGGTAAAGCCGAATTTAATTTTGTTGACAAATATATGGCTGAAATCCCAAGTGATTATTCAGGGGAATTTTCAGAAGAAATATTAAAAATGAAAAAGATAGATTGGGCGAAAAAAGCTGATGATAGAGCAAAGATTCAAGTAGATAATTTCATGAAATCCAGGCAATAAAATTAAACTCCCCATGCTATTAAGCCGGGAGTTTCTCTATTTTGCAACATTTACTAGCACAGATATATCCTTATTTATGATATAATAATCATTATTATGTGAACTAAATTATAAATAGAAAGTGGTGGGAACATGAAATCAATGTGGAAAGGTCTTTTGTCTTTTGGCTTGGTAAATGTCCCTGTAACAATGGTTAAGGCTACCCGTTCCAAAACTATTAGTTTTAACCAACTTCGAAAGAGTGACTATAGCAGGATACAATACAAAAAAGTTGCTAGTGATGGCGCGGAAGTTCCAGCAACTGAGATTTGTAAGGGTTATAAACTGTCAGAGGATAGATATGTAGTTATAAGTGATGCTGATTTGGAAGCAATCAGCCCCAAGGCAAGCAGAATCATAGAAATTAGTGATTTTGTTAAATTAGAGGAAATAGATACAAGATTTTATGATAATAGCTATTATTTAGTACCCGATCAAGGCGCATCTAAAGCCTACGCATTGTTATTAAGATCAATGTCTGAAGCTAATGTAGTCGGTATCGCTAAATTTGTCCTACGCAACAAGGAATATCTTGCAGCAATACGCCCTACTGATAATGTTATTACTTTATCTACGATGCTTTTCGCAGATGAAATTGTACAAACAAAAGAGATCGAAAATGATTTACCATCCAACGTGGAACTATCAGACAAAGAATTGAAAATGGCTCAGACACTGATTAATTCTTTAATAACTAAATTTGAGCCAGAAAAATATGAAAATGAATATCACAAGCAAGTAATGGCAATGATTGAAAACAAGGCAGAAAATGAAATGACTGTTTCAACACCTGTTGACACTTCACCATATTTTGTAGACCTTATGTCAGCACTAGAGGCAAGCATGGCAAGTATCAAAAAGAACGAATCTAAGAAGAAAGCACCTAGAAAACCAAAGTCAAAATCAGCATAAAAACTCCCTATAAATTTAGGGAGTTTTTCTTATTTGCGTTCCATGAACCACTTGCCTTCATCGTCAAACAAATAGACCTGCTTACCCATGATCTTACAGGTATAGCGTATGCCAACACCGCCGCCTTTAAGAGATGCAGCCTGGCGCACATCTATAAGGCGATCCACTTCAAAGACTCTGCCATCTTCCCATTTGATTGATAAGGGACGAACGTTGCCGTGTATGTCATGTTTAGTTATGACCTCAATAAACACCTTGTAATCACTCATATTCTCACCTCTATGCAGAACATATGTTTGGTTAGATTATATGATTTTGTGAGGCGAAAATCAAGTAGTAGATATTTACAATAATATCTACCCGCCAAAGGACACATATTCAAGTAATTAATTCGTAGCTACAAGCCTGCATTTATATCTCTACGCATTATCTCTACAACCTCATCAAGTATTACCTTGATATCTTCTTCTAACTTTCCTTTTTTATCATATATACTCAACGCATCTTGTCCTTGGAAATGCCCACTAATTTCGCTTCTAACAATAAAATAGTATTCGCTTAATTTTGATAATAAATTTTTTAGTGGATATAGTAACTCTTCCGAAAGATAAAGCCTAGTATCATGAAATGTATTCTTTGCTGCACCATATGCATCCCAAGCATTAAATTCTTCTTTTTTCCCAATTAACTCCTGCAATGCTCTCACTGCTTCTTGTCTATCTTCCCTCCATAAATTAACCATAATTGTTTCAGCACCATGAGACATTGCCATTTTTTCAAGCTGCCGTTCAAGGTCGATTTCATCCCAATCGAGGCATGATGGTAGGCTCTTAAGACTACTTCCATACTGAATATTTACCGATACAGCTTTAAGTATTTGATTATATAAAATTATATAGTTCTCGTGTTTCTTCGTTATAAAGTAGTTGTAATTTGATATTTTCTTTTGGTATTCATGTGTTTTTTCTTGGCTTATTAATGATAAGTCCTGTCTATACTTTTCTATTTTTTTACTATACGATAAGCTGATTCGTCCTTTTATCCATTCCGGTCCAATAATTTTAAGAGCCTCGAATAATAAATTAACAATAATACTTATTACAATTATATAAATAAAATCCATATTACCACTCCTTTATGATACACTTTCTAATTATATTTTATTTATCCTGCAGAAAAAAGCCGTCCACCTAATTAAAGGTAGACGGCTCTTAAATATTATCGTGTGAGCAAATATCCCCCTGCAGCAGTACCAAGTATCCATCCGATACGTTCCTTCTGCCGGGAGGATTTTTCTTTTTTCATTTCTTCTGCGTTTATTTTAGCTTGCTTTTCCAATTCTTGATTAGCAATTAATCTTGCTTGAGCATTTGCCATGTCGGTTACATCAATTTTCGTAGTAGAAGATGTAGAAAATCTAAGCTCTCCATTATCTCCTATTTTAACGTCAGGCTGTCCTGATACATTGGGAACCTCAACTTCTTGACCGTTTACTATAGCAATAACCTTTCCTTGTCGCTCTACAAATTGCAAGATAGCCCCCTCTTGGCTTGGCGCTTGTACTGCTACCTCTCTAATCGTTTCTGTTTTGGTATTTATCACTTGCGGTGGCAATGTGACAATTGTTTGCGTATTGACGTTCTGCGCTTGATCAATAATGTTCTGCTTCCACTGCTGATATTCTTGCCTGCCCCAAAACAAAAGGACTAGTACAACGACTAGCCCCAAGAAATATTTCCAGTTATTTGCGATAAACGACTTGCTTCCATCTAGATTAATCATTTTTATAAACCTCCCACATAATCGGTAATGCCCCTAGCTATTGCAGCGGCGAATTGATCACGCTTGCCTTCGTTGATTAATAGAGCTTCATCCTCTGCATTAGAAATAAAGGCTGTTTCCACCAGCACCGCCGGACAATCGGTATATTTTGTTACATATAGATTGTTAGTCTTTAACCCGCGGTCTACAGTACCCAAACTATTTATTATCTGATTCTGAATACATTGTGCTAGTTTCCCGCCCTTAACGCTGCCGGAACTATAAAAGGTTTCTGTTCCTTTTGCCCCTGTGTTAGTGGCAGCATTGCAATGTACGGATACAAAGAGGTCTGCACCAAAACTATTAGATGCATCTGTTATCTGATAGAGTTCGTTTTCCTGCACTTCTAGGACGTTGTATCCTACCGCACGAAGAAAACACGCTGTACGTTTCATAATGTCCTTTGCGACAATTGCCTCTTGTAATCCACTTGCCCCAACTGCACCGCTGTCTAGTCCTGGGCAATGGCCTCCATTAATTACTATTTTCATATTATTTTATCCCCCTCTCGTCCCTCAATTGAATCAACTTACTACGCAAAATCGCTGGGATATATTGCCCCCAGCCGATACGGTCAAAGTTCTCAAAAATGCTAATACCCTCCATTGCTCCATAGCCAAATATCATCATGGTCCTAAACATGTGATTCAACCCCATAGCGTTATCTAGCAGATTTGCAAGAGCTACCATGACAAGAATAAAAACCTTCCGTTTCAAGCCGTTAAAGCTAACTTGACTACTAACTGAGTGGTTTACCCATCCTGCATAAATGCCAGTTAGGTAATCCAGGCAAATCAATGTCAATAAAGATGAAATAGGGAGGTCAACGCCCCCGACAAGAAAAGAAAAAGCACCGCCAATTGCGCTGCATGTTACTAGTGTATTAAATTCTGTTTTTATGTAATTTAACAAATTTGCACCCCCAAAAAATATTATAAAAATAGAGCCTCTTGGCTCCTACTAACACTAAAATATTTTTTAAGCAATACGCATGATATATGCTAAAGCAAAATAGGGCGGTCTGTTTTCATGACCAACTCCATTACCAGCATTTTGCACACTTACCCCAACATTATGTCCGTGCGCCCCTGACACGCTTGTATTAATTGCTACGTAGCCAGTATCACGCGGTGTATTGCTTACCCTTGCACCACTAGAACCCTCGGAAGGAGTTCGCATTGTGTCTATAGAGTGAGCATGTGCTCCTTGTGAATCCGTCCATGCAGTTGCAGCATGAGCATGCACAGGGCCTTCGGATGGTGTTAGGGCATGTGTAGCTTCACCGCCTGTTGCACCTACTCCATAACTATCACCTGCACAAACAAGAAACCTATTGCGTAGATCTGGCGTGCCATTAGTGCCATTGCATAAACTCCAACCCGTTGGTATAGAAGTAATTGAACCGCTCCACATTGCAATTAAGCCTATTGGTATAGGTACTGACCAAGTAGCGTCTGCACGCAAAAATTTAGTTGTACTACCATCACATATAGGGGCAAGGCCCGCACTTGTTGTACTAACAACATTATACGTTGTATCAGTTGATGCAATTGTTAGCCTATCGTTTAGTGCATCTGGCGACAATGTTACATTTTCACCTGCGACCAGTTCTAGCGTATCCGTTTTGCTATCCGCTTGGATCGTTGTACTACCCACAAGCACATTACTAAACGCCATTTGGTTGACTTCCGCATTTGTTGCAATGCCAGCAAGTTTGTTATTTTGTGCAGCGGTCATGAAACCGTCAGAACTCGCGGTTACAGTATTGTGTGTGTGTACTTTCGGCGCAAAGTCACTCGGTGTTTTCCCACTAAGCATAGCGGCGTTTAAGTTCTCGCATTCCGTTCCATTGTTTACAGGGATTTGTCCATTTCCATTCCCTGGCCCCAACCCCTTTAGTAATGCAGCGTCAACTATTTGGTCTTCTTTTAAACCCTTGAAGTTATTTCGTAACTCTGTAGGAGCCTCGGATAAGAATCCTGTATCCTCTGGTTTTGTTGCATCATATGCCATTATTAATACCCCCTTGCTCGCCAGTCCATAGTTCCACCTACATCCTGGTTGCCTAAATTTAATATCCTTGCATTAAAGCCTGTCTTGTCACGATTTGTAATTTCTACATGTACCCCCTCACCAATTGCATAAGGAGTTACCACTGGTATGATATAAAAATCAGTGTTATAGGTGATTCTAATTCCACCTACGGGGACTCCTATGGTTCCTGCTTTTTCAATGTCTGGTAAATCAATCATTACGTCAAAACGGTTAACCTCTGGTGTTTTAGCAGGATTGGAAGTAGACAAGATGACCCTTAATTCAATATACCTAAATACAAATTTTGCAGGTAGAAAGTCTTTCCATACGCTCCAATCTGCATTATCTTTGCTGGTGCGCATTTGCAGAGTTGCAGACGTTTCACCTCGGAATTTTACAGTAGAGAGGAATTTCACCGCAATATTAGCCGTTATTAGTCTGCCTACATCTATTTGCTCACACATATAACTTCCAGTTGCAGGGTAATTTCCACTTGTATCTTTTTCGAGTCTTAATACTTGTCTGCCGCCGACTTCCTCAAATTTTGTTGTCGGGTAGTCTGACCATTGCCCACCGATAGTTTGCCAATTAATATCACTGACACCAAATTCAGTATCGGCATGTGTACCGCTTTGCATGACAATTTCATCGAAGGATTGGATTACGTTTTTAGGGGGTAAGTCCACTACGGTAAGTTGATAATCAATTGGCGTGACAGAAAAGCGATTTGAGCGATTAATTGCCTTAATCCAATAATGATAAATGCCGTCAAAATCAACTTTATATTTGTAACTGTTACCTGTTATATTCGTGGCAATTAATTGCCCATAATCAAATGTCCATCCTTCGCGTATTTCGTAGCCGACCACATCATTTTCATGCGCTCTATCCCAGTACAGTTCCACATACTCACCGTTTTGTTGCACAATAAAGTTTTCAACGTCTTGCGGTTCCATAAGAGCGTATAGACTTCCAGATGCTTCGTCTGAGTAAAATCCTGCGGTGCTGAGAGCCTTAATCAGTATTTTTACATTACCACCGTCTGTGGGACGGAATTGATATTTTCTCTCTTTGGTCTGTGTTAGTTTTGTAGCATCTTCCCAAGTCCACCCATATCGCACGTCATAGTAGGCAAAGTCTAACTCAGATATACCTGTCCATTCAACATTAATCAAAGACCTATCATTTATATCCTGGGAAACAATTATGTTTGTCACAGGGGCAGGGTTTAAATCATAGACTGCAACTATGTTTGCAGGGTACTGGCTGTATTTACCTGCACGACTAACTGCTTTAATCCAATAGCTATATTCACGCTCTTGATTAATTCTAACATTGTATTCCAGCCCTGTAATACCTGTAGCTACTAACATTCCATCATCCCAACTTACACCTTCTCGAATCTCAAAAAATGCGAGATCAGCATACAGAGCATTGTCCCACTTTAAATGTAATAGGCTGTGATCACTCATGTCCTGGGATATTGTAAATCCTGTAACATCTCCTGGCTCAATTGTGATAGGAATAGATATATTGGCAGCATTTGATTCATATCCTGCTACTGTTCTAGCTTTTGCCGTGATTTCATAGGTGCCGCTTTCAGGAATTACACAAGTGTATATGGTCTCTTTTGTAAAAAACGATTGCGAACCACAAGTAATAATATATCCTGTAATATCCTGACCAGCAGAAGCAACCCAGGATATATTGAGTTTACTGCGATCACTGTTATCTTGTATTGCTTTCAAATTTGTAGGAGTGTCAGGGCGTAAGATAATTTGCAATTGCTTTTCTGCTGGTATGTCGGATGGATTACCACTATTATCAATTGCAACTACGCTAAAGGTATGTATTCTGCTACTTGTGGCAGTGTAGGTATATTTTGTAGCGGTGATTGGAGTTGGTGTCAAAACTGTACCTTCTGAAAGCTGATACCCTCGCAAGTCAATGTCATTTACGGCAGACCATTCTAGGTTCACCTTTGTCCTATCCGCTGGATCAATAATAGCCGTTATACTTGCTACGTTAGATGGTGGTTGATCTTTGCCTGTAATGTAAATGGGATCAGAAACCTCACCATCAGAAACAATCCCCATCCTATTTGCAATTTTAATTCTAATACTATAACTCATGCCAGTTTTTACGTTGTCTACAATAAAAGTACCGTCGGAATTTATTTTTCCATAACTAAACCAAGTCTTCCCACTATCAGTACTATATTCTAGCCTTGCCTCGCTAAAATTTCCGAAATCAGGCAATACACATGTGCCAGTTATATAAGATATAATAGTCCCGTCTGCTTGGCGATAATAAACTTGTGCAAGCTGTATATCTGTTACGTCAGGTGGTGCAGCAGTTGGATTCGCCAGTTTGGTTATATTTATTACAGGTGCAACACTCCCCATTGTATCACCGTATAAATTGGGGTTATATTCCTGCATAACCATTGTAATCTTGTTTTCCTGCGGTTCTGTCATTTGCATAATGCGGTAACGTTTGTAAGCAAGTCCTGGTTCTGTTACCTCGGTTATCGGATTCCAGATACCCACCACGTCACCAATGCTGCGGTTTAACGCCCTTTTATTCGTCGTGTACTGTATCCATTCGGGGCAGGTCTGTGCTTTATTCAAATGAAACCATGACAATTGACTAGCTTGCGGAAAATTATTAATTCCGTAAACAGATATTTTTTTAGTTAACGGTGTTTTGTTACGGAATTGGCTTGTTTCTCCTGCTAACTGCACTCTGTCAGCTTGTGCGACGACTTTTGTGTATTCATACTCGGGATCAACATACTCAATCTGCAGACGCTCAATGTCCTCTTCGTTGTCCTGCCACCATGTTTCTATTGCTTCGTCTGGCCCTACTGTAAATACTTGACTTACTGATTCGGGCTTGTCTACAAGAATACCGTGTAATCCTCGCTGATACGTTGGGTAGGATCGGCATACACTAAATATCTCGGTTAACCAATCTTGGCGACTCTTTTTTTCGTCAAGGATTAAATTTAATGTAAAACGCTTCCGTCCATTAACTACGTGATCAAAATAAGGTGCAGCCGTAAGATATGACTGTATATCAATGCTACTCATATCCATGCCACAACCGTCTACACTGGTTTTAAAGTCCAACTCGCACCAAGCGGGGTTATCTGTCCATTGCTCAGTGTAAGTAGTTGGAGAGCTATATACTTTTACTATGCGCCCCTCGACTATTGCCGTAACATTAAAATCACCTGATAATTTTTCGCTTGCCTTGGCGGTTATGGCTAGATATGCATCATATTTTAAGCCGCCTACTAGCTTTGCTTTTTCCTCTTGTGTTGCACCAGTTACACGGCTATCAATCCACTGCTCCCCATCCCCTAAATATGCAGTGTATGAGCATCCAGGCAACATGACTTTATGTGATATATATGGAGTGTCGTAACAAGGTACGCCTTTTGCAATTGCAATTAGATTCTTATTCGTTTTTGGGATTTGGTCAGAACCTATATTCCCTACGGTTGTAGATGCAATCCACCCCTCTGACGCATGATTATTAATGGAATCTACTATGTTCTGTATTGTTATACTGGCTTGCGTATCAAGAGCGAACGAACTACCACTGCTTTGACAATAAATTCCTGAATCCCATCCAGGGACATGACCTACCTTAACGGCAGCATCGGGATAAAGAGTGTTCTGAATCGAAATTAGTGTTATGTCGCCAATAGGGATGTCATTTAATCTAACATCTGAAAAGCCTTTAATCTTGCCAACACCAAAAGAAACAATCTTATGTTGTTTTTCTCCTGGCGGACTAGCCCATATCATGTTTCCAGCGCATTTTACCTTGCCATATATAAGAGGTACTACTAAACCTGAATTCGTTTGGGTTTGCAGTACGCCAAAAGAGTACGTAGGGCTATTACTTTTGTTTTTTGGGCCAAAAATCTTATTGGTGATAGTGCTAATCGCAACGCTAACTACTGTCTTAACTATAAATTTCCAGGCCGCTGCACCTATTACATCTGGCATCTAAACACCCCCTCTATTCGACTATAAATGCCAAGTCGTGATTTTTGCAAGCTTGTTTCCACCATGCAGTCAATTACTTCATCGTTTCCGATATAAACGGCAGGATGGACTAAACCAAAAGGCAACCTAATTAGTAATAGGTCGCCTTCTTTTATGTCTTCCAATTCGATTTTTTGCAGATGTTTTTTAAACATATCTCTCATATACTCGCCTAAATTGTCGGGCCAGTCAAAGCGTGGTAAGTGAGGGTACAGTAAATAAATAGGCAACAAACACCCCAACGCCTTACCATTACTATCTAACTGCTCGTAGGGTTTGCCAACCTGTTTTATCAATTCTTCTATCGTCATGACCTTATCACCATTTGATTCGGTGTGCTTGGATGGCCTCCAAATCTCGTTATGTTTCCACGCTCCGTACATGCTGAAACTGTACCGTCACATGTAGGCAGAGAACTAGTACTGCGACACCTATTATCTGCCCCTTTATAGATAAATTGACAAGTTGGACCATAATCCATGTTAGGCCCTTCCTGACTAAAATCTACGGTGTCACGTTCCACCACGCAACTAAACTCCGCAATAGTGGTTTTAAGGCTATTTAATATGCCTTCAAACAACCACACAGGGCCTTCCTCTAAATGGTCAAGATAAACCTCTTGGATAACACATTTTTTGTATTTTAACGTTGTGCCATTGTTAGCGATATAAGCGGCCCATTGCTGCCAGCGGTTTGACATAGTAAGGGATACTTGCTCTTTATCGCCCTCAACTGTGGTTTTTATCTCGCCTCTTTTTATCTCGACAGAAATATAAGTATTCCCTTCGAAAGCTAAGTCTTGATTGTCATTAGCTACAAACCTAAAAATAACACCATTTGCGGCGTAGATGGTTAATAGCATGCGAGGCATGATCTCCGCTGACTTCGTAACCGCCTCTAATTCGGGACTCATTTGTTTACTCACTTGACATCACCTGCACAATCGGCACTGTAAAGGTCTTGTACCCTAAACTATCAATTTTAAAGTCTAGCTTATCTGTATCAAAACGTACTATATACCATTGATCATTACCGCCAAGCTTTCTTCCATTAGAGTCTAGTTTTTTCCATTGCCAATTAAAAGCCCTAAACCTACCCTTTTGAGCAACAAAAAAAGACCTCATTTCCTCGAAGGTCTTAGGGGTTTTCTCAAAGTCCAATGTCCAATAATTGCGCTCATTCGTTCTTAAACACGCTCTTTGTTCGTGTGCTGTATATTCACTGTCAATCTCGGTCTTAAACTCAATAGCCGAATTGTGAGCGCGATTGTATTTAATTGCAAATGTGTCCATTGCCATTATTTAACTGCCCCCTTTATTGCGCCTCTCCAAGTTGATTCTGTCTTTATTGAATTAAGGATATCCGCTTTTAATGAAGCATTTTGCGCTTTTGCGAGTCTCATATTTTCAGTTGGATCGAGGGATTGAAAGTTTTGTGTTATTGATACGTTAATTGCTTGTGTTCCTCCGGCATATGCAGATCCGCCAGAATTGCCGTTTGCAACCATGCTTAAGTCAGGTATAATAGTACCGTTTCGATCAGGCACAAATAATTCAGGCCTTCTTTCGCCTACAAGATATGTTTTTCCAGCTTGTACAGAGCCACCGCCTTCTCTTGCCCCATCTATGCTGAATCCAAAATTAGGGTCTAACTTAGTACCATTGCTTAAGGTAAACGCATCTGTTTTACCACTGCCGCCAAATATACCACCTAATATGCCGCCTAAAAATGAGGTTTGACTTCCTGCATTATTTACCTTCCAAATATTATTGATAGCCTCAGTCGCCATGTCATACCATGCATTTTTCCAAAAGTCTTTAAATGTTGTAGTTTGCCGCATCATGCCATCAAACATAGTAGCCATATTTTGCCGTATAACTCTTGTTTTATCGCCTAAAGTATCAACCTGATTGGTTAATTGTCCAATAGTGACAAGTTGTTGTTTATAGGCAGGATTATCTTTGCCTAATGTATCCTCAATTTCCTTTAAGCGAATTTTAGCTATTCGTAAATTATTTATGGCAGTCATTAGCTCTATAGCATCTGCCTGTTCTTTTGTGTAGTCGTTTCCTAACCCAAGTAAAGCATTCTCTTTATTGAGGTTATTATCCTGAACAGCCTTATCATAGAGAGCCTTTTGATCTGCAAGCTGCTTTTTTAATTCCTCAGTTGCCGCTTGGCTGGCTTGCTTTGATAGCTCGGCAGACTTAACTTTTAGGCGACTGGCTGCATCGTCCAACGCAAGCACATCTTTATTCGCCTCCATGAAATCCTTATGCTGCTCCTTGAAAGATTCTTTCTGTTCCTTGGTCATATCTTTCCAAGTTGTTTTTCTTTCGTCAAGATCGGCTTTTAATTCGGCGTTTTCATCAATAATATCTTGCGCTTGACTTTCAAAATCACCAGCCATATCCATGTATTCCATAGAGATGCTTAGAAGCTCACTGACACGCTTTTTAGTGAGTTCTTGACGTTGGCTAACTATGTCATTACTAACGCCTAAAACGCTTTCCTTAGTATTGAGTAAATCTA
This sequence comes from Pelosinus fermentans DSM 17108, assembly GCF_000271485.2. Classification (NCBI taxonomy): domain Bacteria; kingdom Bacillati; phylum Bacillota; class Negativicutes; order Selenomonadales; family Sporomusaceae; genus Pelosinus; species Pelosinus fermentans. Next base: position 1,914,979 of record NZ_AKVN02000001.1, on the reverse strand, counting down.
AGGCCATAGCGTATTTATCCGCACTTATTTTGTCTTCGTCAAATCTACCATTTACATCGTGCTTGAGATTGTCGCGGAATTGCTTTTCAACCTTATCATCAGGCTCTTTCATGTTTGCACCAGGAATAGCCTTTTCTTTCTTGGTCTTTCCTGCCTTATCTTCAACTATACCACCCATGCCATCGGAATTTTTAGCAACGAAATCTGAACGGATTTTTGCAGATAGTAACTCTTGATCATTGGCATTTCTCAGTGCTTGGCTTGCCCCTATATAGTCGCTGTATGTTGATGTCCTTTGCTGAGTATATTGATTAGCTTTGTTCCTGTATTCCTGGGCTGCTGCTAGTTTGGCGGCTTTCTGTTCAGGAGTTTTTTCGACTGACACGCCAGCGTATACATCTACATCGTTTGCATCTTGTTCCTGATAATCAGCGATTTTATTATAAACACCAGCCATGAAATTAAGATAACCTAAATACGCTCTTTCGAGGATACCTAACATTTTAATCTCGTTTTCCATATTGGTTATTTTGGCATTGGCCCATTCTTTATTATTCTTTGCATCGGCTCTTAAGTTCTCACCATCTTGAAGCAAAGCCCTTGCCAGTTCTGCACTATGTAATTCCTTGGCTTTCAAGTTTCTATCAATAACATCACGATTTATTTTTCCATTCTCTACTACATTTTCGGAATTTTGAGTATTGGCATCATTATTTTTATAAAGTTCATCAGTGATAACGGATTCAAGATAAGCCAAATCTTTTTTAATCTTCTGGCCCTTCTCGCTAGTTTCATCAACATTTTTAAGGGCCTCGGCTTGCTTATCGTAAGCGTCTGACACAGATAGGATAAACTCCTTCTCCTGCTTAATGCTTTCGACTTTGCGGTTTAATGTTTCAATGCGATTCGCTTCTGCATCGGCTTGTTTTTGCACCGCATTATTAGTCTCGCCTATGCTCTCGGAATAAGCGTACATTGCACCACCAGCAAGGATTAATAAAGGTACGATATTCCCCATTACTGCCGCGCCTATCGCTTGCGCTCTTGCAAGGTTGGTCGTAGCTGCTGTAGCTGCTATTTTTGCCCCGGTATTAACTTCTGTAGCTACTGTTTCCGCTGTGGTTACGACTGTTTTTGCAGCAGTAGCGGCGGCGATTGATTTTATTGCAGTATATAGGCTAGTAGTCAATCTATATAAGGCATATAACTCGATTGTCCATTTAGCCGTATTTCCTGCGGCCTGATACATATTTGAGCTTATGCTAGTTAATCCAGTCAAAAAGTTATTAAACGATTGAATTTGCTCTTTAATATATGTTGCTAGTCCTGCATTTGCAGCACCACCGACTAAAGAATCAAATAACGTTTTGGTAGTTGTCATTTTTCTTGCGATAGTATCAAGCTGAATAGCTACCTGTTCATTAGTAAAACCACTTGAATCTACTGCGTTTTTCCACATCTTAACTATCTCTTGATAGTCGGTTAAAATTGCCGTTACCTTCGACACTTGGAATTTACCACCACTTAAAGCAAGTTCTAACTTTGATGTGTCTTTCTCGGTTGTTTGAATAGCAAGGGACAGGTCTAGAATTACGTCCTGCATTGACCGAAAAGACTTTTTGCCGTCTGCGCTTACGTTGTACATAGACACGCCAAATTTTTCAATTTCCTTAATCGCCTTATCAGATGTGATAGAAACAAAAAGAGATTTTAAGGATTGACCTATTTCAGCCCCAGACCTTGCGGTATTACGAACGCCAGTAGCTACAAGAGCATTGAAAAACTCGAAGCTTACACCTGCTTGGTGCGCTGTAGTACCCGCCCTTTCTGTGGCCTGTGTTAAATCGTTGGCAGATGCAGCACCAGTATGAGCGACCTTTGTATAAACGTCTAAAATACGATTGCTATTATTCATAATATCGTTAGTATGTTCAGACCTCATACCAAACTGAGCCATAGCCGATTCAATACCTTTTACAGACTCAGCAAGAGGGAAGTTATCGGCAGTTGCCATTTTAGCGGATTGAGATACAAGAATATTTACTGCATCAACTTCTTTGTACATGCGTCCCCATGAACGTCCCGCCTCAATTACTTCTAAACTAGCCTCGCCATACTTACCAGCAATATTCGCAAAATCAAGTAATTGCTGATTAGCTGCGGCTTGATCATGTTCAATACCAGGAATAACCTGTTTGACTCCTGCCATAGCCTGTTCTAGTTCTTTAATCCTAGTGACTGTTTCCATCGGCAAAGCAAATGCAGTTACCAAGGCCCCGCCAGTCATAAACCAAGTTAAATGACTTCGCATCATTTCGAATAGTTTATTATTAGAATTTAATGCATTGCCTAAATTGCCATGTTCTTGAGTCAGTCGCCTTGTTCCTGCTGCACCGTCTGTCAAAGCCGCGCTGAGCTTATTATTCGCACCTATAACATTATTAACGTCTCTAACTAATGCATCACTACCACTACCCTTTGCAACATCACTCATTAATTGATTGCTGCGCTTTGATACTTGTTCCTGTGCTACGATAACCCTGTTTAGCCTAGCAACTGTTTGATCTGAAAGATTGTCTTGAGAGGCGAATATATTATTTTTGAAGCTATTGCCTTGAGTATTTAATTTTTGCTGCGCGGTCATTACCTGCTCAATCTTGGCAACTAAATTACCACTAACAACATTGGCCTTTTCATTCACCGTATTAAATTTATTTATAAAGTCGCTTATATCGGCCCTAACAGGGGCTATAATCCCGCCAACTTCCGTATCTGCCACATTTTCACCCCCTTGTCATTAAAAGTCTACAATATCGTCATACTCTGTTTTAGCACCGTTCATTTCGCTATTGCTAATTGATAACGCCATTAATTCGCGTTCAGTACTATTTAAATACTCTTCCTTACTCAGTCCACACTCTATTCGATAGTAGGCATATTCGGCGGCATAATCTCTTCTTGATCCATCTTTTTTTTTGACCCATTTACAGCAGACATTACTTCCATTTTCTCAAGTTGTTCAGGTGTTGATTTCGATAGTTGGTAAGCTAAAATTATATGGTCCATATAAACAGGGAAAAAGCATGGCTGCATTGCATCGACCAAAGTTTCTTTATTAAACTGGTTCGTATGTATTAGTCCTGCGTGCAGCAAATTGATTAAATCAGTGGTTTTCATCATTCCAAATGCACTATTTAAAGCATTCAAGATTAATTCAGGAGAAGTTATTTCCTTCCCATCTTGTATTTTGTCGGGGTAATCAAATTCAAGTTGCCGCATCGAACGAGTATTAAAAATTACTTCATATTCTTTGCCGTTTAATATAACTTTCGGCATATCGGGAAACAATTCTGTGAGCTTCATAAAGCCTCCTTACAAAGAAAAGGCAGGTGTTACCCCGCCCATATTATTATGCATAAGTAATTGCGCCATCAGCAAAGGTAAGTCTTCGGTATGGGTGGGCCACGCCGCCGATCGTTCCGTCACAAGCAAAAGCAGTGCCTTTGAAAGAGCAGGTTGCAAAACCTTCCCCTACGAAGTCATAACTTAGACTACCTTGTACTTTAAATATCTCAACACCTACATTTTTTACGCCTTTAGCAGTACTTCCCCGCTTAGTGTCGCATTGAATCATAAAATAAGAACCAACCGAATCACTAGATTCAATTACTTGGTTCAATTCTGGGGTAACAGGGCCAGTCCCAGCGGCTGTATGAACAATTGCAGCCTCTCCACCGATCATTACTAATGCATCCATTGGAATTTCTTCGTTTTCCCAAGAAACATCAAGACTATCAAAGGTTGTTTCTTTGTCTCTTAGACGTTCATCCCCTCGGGATTCGACCTCTTTAGTTTTCTTAGACATTTTAAGGGATTTAATCCCAGGAATGCTAATACCAGTTGTTTCCCAAGTCGGTAAAGCTCCTTCGGCATCTGTTAACATTTTAAATATTTTTAGGTTCTTTACCCCGAATACGCCGCTAGATTTTGCTAATGCCATTTTTTTCACGCTCCTATTATTTAATTCGGTATCTCAGTACCTTGTGAAATACCTTTGTATCTGTTTCATATAAATCTAAATCGCCCTCACGAGTAACAATGTATTCCAGTGTGTTTATTGCCTCGTCAATCGCTTCTAATGCATCCTCAGTGGCGGTCATGGTAGTTGCAAATACATCTATACTATACAATTCATCAAAGTTACTGAGTTTGCCATCAGCAATCCCGCGAGTTCCACTAACACGATAAAAGCCTACACATGGATAAACCGCCGTTGAAGGAGGCCAACCAGTAAATATTTGTTTTATCCCTTTTGCATCTGAAGCCACAATATCAATCAATGCTTTCTCTATGTCGGGATTGTCGTTGATTTCTCTCAACTGTTCTTTAGTTAGCTTTAGCGCATTGAATATATCAATTTTTACTTGTTTCATTTAAATCACCTTTATAGCTAATTTGCCCCTTGCAATAGCCGCCTCGATGGTATCATGCAGATTCTTCTTGTTAGCCTCAATTGCAGGACTCATATAAGGATATGGCGCGCTTTTTACCGTCCCGAACTCAACCCAATAGGCGTAAAACATAGAATCCTTTACTGCCCCTTCAATAATAGTCCCAATTATTTTTACTGGCACTGGCTGAATGGCATTTTCAAGGTTATACGTCCGGTTCGTGAAAGCATGGTTAACTTTTGCATGATTAGCAACGTCAACGCATACCGTCGCTACCCCTGCTGCTACACCTGTAATTACCGCATTTTTATAGATATTGATGTTTTTCAAAAGGTCATTCATGCCGATGGATTGGGGTGTAATAAGTTGGGCCATTAAAACACCTTTTCTAAAATAGCGGTTCTGTGTGTGTCCCAATCTTCTACATGGCCCACTAAATAACCATTGTATAGCCCCTGAATAACTCGCGTGTTACTCTTAACAGCATCAGCAGTAAAAAGCTCATGAGTGCTCTTGTCGGTTACGCCCATCTTGCCGCGTGACTGATTGCCACGCAAAGGCCATATTTCAGCATTTACTAAGCCTGTAGTTTCCCAGACTTCCACCAACTCGCCCATTTCATTTTGAGAGGCATTCATTGTTTGCACTGTTCCAGGCTTGGCCTCTCTAAATCTAATTGCGCACACAACCAACCACCCCCACAGTCATATATTGCCTTCTCAGCTTGAATAAATCTGCCTTGGTATAACTTACCCCGCCACGGCTAAAAGATTGGTCAACGACTGTGATTGCGCTACATAAAGCATCGTAAATCGACTTGCGAATGTTATATGTAGCGGTTGGAATGTAATCGTCTGGTAGTGGATCGGGAGGCGTGTCTTCAACCTTGTAATCATTGAGAAAATCAATTAATTCCTCATTACTTAGTGCCTCGCTTAGAAGTTTGCACTGTCTTTTCATCTTCGACAGTGCCTGTTCCTGTGTCATTAGTCACCGCCTCCTGCTGCTCTTCTTGCAGTTGTTTTTCTTGCTCCTGTTCCTCCTGCTGCTCTTCTTGCAGTTGTTGAGGCTCTTTTACCTGTTCTTGCTCTTTCGCAAGTCTCTCTAACTCACGCCTACGGCGAATAAAACCTGTCGCGCTCATATTTTCACTTCCTTTGATGAAATAGAGGGCAGGTTTAACGCTGCCCTGTTAATTAGATTTTGTGCACAAACTTAACTATTTTGATTGCCTTGTTTTCATATTTCCTATTCCAATTTGTGGCGGTTTCTAATTCAGCATTTGTCGGAGAAGAACCAGCAACGGAATTGCTAGTAAATGCCACACCGCGAGGATGAAGGATAAAATGTTTACGATTGATTAAAATATCTTCACCCGCCAAGCTATCGCGGTCAGTTTCAGTAGGAACAGGTGGATGTCCATTGCCCAAACCAATAGCCCCCTGACCAAATAGGTAAGTAGTATACACGCCAGCAGCGACAGGGCAACCATCATCAACAATAATACGTTTGTCCATGTAGGATTTCATGGTGACTTCACCATCACTATTTCGAACAGTAGTAATAAGGTTTTGCTTGGCAAGTGCCGCCTCTACATTAGAATGCATAGCTATACCAGTTAATTGCTGTTTAGCATCGCCCAAGGTTTGAAAGGCATCAATTACAGTAGTGCCGCCAATCAATTCAGCCCCACCAGTTAAAGCGGAAATATCTTTTACGTTCCCAGACATGCTTGAAGAAGCAAAAACACCTTTCAACATGGAAATTAAGGTTGCTTGCATTCTCCTTGCCCAATAAACGGCTACTAAATCGCCGATAGCTTTCATAGGGTCGGCACCAGACAATGCCTTTGCTAAGTCGTTAACAGACCACGCTTTACCACGCATTAGAATAACCGCCACATCTTGATCGGCATTAATTTTGCTAGGAGTTAGCGCCCCTGTGTCGCTTAACACCTCGTCTGCGCCTGTTAAATCGTTGAAATACGGCATATTGACCGTTTTCCCGCCGCCAGCAACTAATGCATCCAAAGCGGCTTCATTTGTGATAATTCCACTTTGAACTAATGCTGATAATTCCATTGCCCTCTGTATTACATATGGATTGAACACTTCGGGGATAATAATATCCGCAATTTTAGTACTATGTCTTTGTAAGTCGAACGTAAAGTTTACGCCTTTATTTGTAATCATTAATTAAATCACTCTCCATTTTATTATTTTACTCCTGCGGCAACTTTCATTGTTTCAGCCATTGCAGGGTTTTCAGTAAAGATTTTTCCTTGTTGGGTTAAATTGAATGTCTCTTTTGCCCAAGGGTTAGGCTGATTACTAGGTTGGTGCGGTGGATTCCCGCCCATTCCAGGAGCAGCACCAGGAACAGCAAATAAATAAGGCTTTGACGTTTGCAATGCTGCTAATTGCTCGTCAAGCCCTTTAATAGTACCGTCTGTATTAAGTTCCAGTTTGGTTTTATCAACGAATGCCAGAACGTCCCCAGGATCATTGGCCTTAAGCTTCATTGCTGCAAGCTTGATTTCACTAGCCAAGGTAGCGTCTTTATGCTTGCCCTGCCATCCTGTAACTTCGTCCTGCAACGCCTGAATTTGTGCAGTTAGTACCTCATTCCCTTTAGCTTCTTTTTTCAATGTCTCAAGTTGCTGCAAATACGTTTCATTATCCGTTTTATAGGTATTTCGTTGTGTAATTACCTCATTTAAACGGCTTTTAGGCACATACTCAGGCTCTTTCGTATTATCTACAATCAAGCTATAACCTAACTCTTTTAACTTCGCTGTTACGCCATCAATAACAGTGTCGACACCAGTTATATCTTTAAACGCATCAGCATGTTTTGTCTGAATATCTTTAAAATCTGCCATGTTTCTTTCCTCCTACTCATTTTACGGCATGAGTGCCTAATTCCTAACAGTTTAACGACTTATTAGTTTGGTCATGAAGTTATGATGAATACTATTGAAGGTGTTTATTAAGCACCTTGACCACCTCCTTCTCACTCTGGTGTGATGTAATTTGCATCGATGAATCTTTTCATTAAATCAACATTTAAATGTCCTATCAACGTTGCAGTCTCTGCAAAATTAATATTACTCCAACCTGTGATTACTTCGCCATTAGATCGAAAGCCAGCTACAAGCATCCCTTTTATCTCTCCATTTTCGGCAAGTTCTAATAATTCTTTCAACCTATCAACTGTCGTTTTACTTGTCAGTGGCACTACATTATTTCCGGCTAATTTAAGCGGCTTTTCTTGCATTCTATGGTCGCTCCTTTCATTCTCAATGTTCGATAACCTTGGTTTATTGGACGTTGAGAAAAGTTATTTTTAAGCATTTTTCAAGGCATATTCAGTCCTTGCCCTTTGAATAAATGTAATAGCATCCTCGGTAATTTGTTCAATTCCACATGAACAATTACTATGATAAGGCGGCATATTAGCCAATACCCACAAATCAATATCGCGCCCACCAAAATATGATTTAAAATACTCTTTATAGCTATCTCCCCCATGCTCATAACATATAGGGCATTTAGGGCTTATCTTGCCAAACATGCCCCTAACAATACGAATGCCCATGACGAAAGTCGCTTGTATGCTTATTTCAGCTTGTGTAGCCTGATAAACCATATTAGTAGTATGTGCGGCTAATCTAAAGGCTGCTTTCCCCTCTAATCCCTCAATTACAAAATGTTCTCTTAGTATTCGTGATATGTTTGCAGCACTATTGCCCTCGCTAATACCCTGCTTAATGGTTCGCTCGGTAAATTCTTTTACCTTGGCACTTAGTCGTTTTATACGATCGTCCACGTTTAAAGCATCGGGCCATACCTTATTCCAAACAGAATCAATTACTTTTGCATCCAGACCGCCGCCAAATTCGGCAGTTATTTTCCCTAGAATAAAAACTTGCTCGGCTGCTGCTACTTCTTGAGCAGAAAGAAGACGTTGAACCTCGGCTTTATATGCCTTAAATTCAACGCCCTTAAGCTTTTTTGCTGATTCAGTCGCCTTTACTGTTCCTTCGCGGATTAGCTTTGTGTAATCATTTTTAAGAGTAAGAATCGCTTTGTTTAGATCAAGCATCTTGGAAGTTGTAAAATCGCCATCCAGTAGAATTTTGTCCACCGTAGCCAGGAACTGCACGATAATTGCCTTGCTATCAGCGTCCATTGATTTCAGGAATGCTTGATATTCGGCATGGGCTAGTAATAATTCATCATTTTCAGCTATATTATCAGCCCCTTTATGTTACATTTGCGAAACTATCGCCTAGAGTATCGGCAGTAGCTAACTCCGTCTCTGCTGCTATCTCAGCATTTATATTGTCAATTTCCTCTTCCGTGTAACCCTCCAGCCTCTGCCACTCAGCAGCGGAAATGACTTTATTTTGTTTCTTGACTTGCCTTTCTTGAGCTATTGTTAATTTATCTGCTGGGCTAGTCTGAGTAAGTTCTTTCCAGATAGTTTCCGTTTTCTCTATCTTGGCTATTTCTTTATGATGTATACCCATAGTCATTAGAATTTTATTAATATCCTCATAACTATTGCCAAACGATATCTGCATTTCTTGCACTTTATCAATAAGAGGCTGTTCAACTTTCTGCAAGGCAAACCCACTAGAAGCGGAACCTGCACTATCCTGTAATATATTTCTAGGTGTGCGGGTTACTTCCGCTAATAGGTCGATCAGTTTATCAATTGACTCCAATATGCCTTTCGGGTCTGCCGCTTCTAAATCTCCAACTTTTGATTCTTCCGGCAATAACCAAACATCACCAGGATTGCTCTGTACTGTGCGTTTGCCTGTTTTTTCATCAATTTCGAAACTATCTTCATCAGCACCGCTTATGTACCGCTGTTTAAAGGCTTGGAAGTCAGATGTACGCATTAAGTCAATTATGAGTTTATTAATGCCATCCTGCAAAGTAAATGCGTCTTCTAGCTCAGTTGTTCCAAATGGGCAATCATCTTCACGATTTTTAAAATGAACAATCGGAATAATGCCATATGGATTTTTAAGTATTGGTTCGAATCCGTCTTGATTATATCCTTGCCATTGCAGCATGGCATAGCCGCCTAATGACAACGCCCCCATATAGTGACTTACAGTAGCCACGTAACGCTCTATCCTGTCGTGATAAAAGATATCTTTCCTCGCCATTGGAAGGCCGTCAAGATCAAAGGTAAGCCATTGTTTTTTTACCCATGCCAAACTCTCGTCATCGTCTGACTGATACATAGGAAATACAATGTCGGGCCTCAGAAACTTTATTTCATATCCTATAGGCTTATCTGTACCATGAATAAATTTAGGCCACACTTGAGCGAATGAATCACCCTTTTTAACTGCATTACGATGGAATTTTATTGACTTTGCATCCATTCGGTTATTATCCCATATATCAGTAAGGAACTTGTTAACTACTTTATCCTCACATTTGATACCTTCGACTTTCAAACGACTTACAGGGGCCTCAATAATAGGCTTGCAGTAGTTGGCCTTAATATTATATTCAGTCTCAATAATCTTCTTGTACTTTTCAGGAACTTTTAGAGGTTGATTGCCTTCATAATAGTCCTGGCACTTATCATAATGATTAAGCCTTGCCTGTTCATTTATCATGATGATTGACATTAAGGATAATTGTGTTTTATCTTGCATAAATTCACCTCTTTTCGTGACTAAATATACATTATCTCAATGTTCGATAATGTAACGTTATCGTATCTTTGAGACTAGCAAACTTGAATTTTTCCTGTATTTCTATTCGTATAAAGACCGTATCTTTCCGAATCACTAGCATGGTCATTCTGCTTAATTGGTTTATCTTCACCTTTGTCCTGGGCTTTTTCATCCCATATATAAGCCGACTTTTCCCTAATGGTATTAGTACATGATTTATGGATGAAGTATTTTAACTCAGATAACAAGGTTGCAACATAGCGTATGCCATCAATTACAGCATTATGGGCCTTCTTCACGCTAAAACCATCTTTCTTGAGTTGAGCAATAAAGCTGGCTGCGCTCGGATCAACAATGATCGGTATCTTTCGATTACCTATAATATCTTTGCAGTCTTCAAGAAATTTCTTCAAGTCCGCTGAATACTCGGCATCGGTTTTTTGCTTACCCACCTTGCGACTGTCATAATAATACTCACGCAATGTGTAATATTCTTTACCTCGCCTTGCCTGTAATAAAAATACTGTGGCATTGCCTGTACCATAGTCAGACGATACCCAAAATTGATCAAATGCTTTCGGGATTATCTCTATAACATGCTTTGATTCTTCGAACATATCATAAATCGCACCAGCAGCCATAACCCACAAGCCAAGAATATAACGCTTGTAGAAAACTCCTGAATACATGCGTTTATAACGATCTTTCGTTGCTACATCAAGACTTAAGTTATCATCCATAGTGAAATGTAAACAGATAGCCTTTTTGTCGTCTGCCTTCTCTATGTAATCAGTCTTAAACCAATGATAAGGCCCTGCGGGATTGCAGTTAAACCACAATTTTGATCCTTTAACTGAGCAACGTGCAGTTGCTTGATTAACGAATGACTCAGGCATAAGGGCCACTTCATCAAACAGCATCCCCGCCAAAGTGATACCCTGAATTAAGTCTTGAGAGCGTTCATCCTTGCCACCAAATATATAGAAATAATTCGTCTTGCCGCCCTTGCTTATCTCAACCATGTTGTCGGAACGATGGTCTTTAACGCGATACTTAAGAGCCTTTAACATTCTCTTAAGCGGGGCTAGTACGTTTCTTCGGAATGAACCTATTGTCTTTCCAGCCATCCCGATATTTTCACCGTTGAAACTTTCCATTGACCATTGCACATAAGACAATGACATAGATATTGTCTTTCCAGACCTTACCGAACCATCGGCAATTATCATGTCATAATGGCGTACAGGTGAATTAGGCAACCACCATGTCATTACTTGTAGTTGTTTGGTCGAAAAGGGTTCAAAATTAAAAGGCGTAACCTTATTTCTTTTCATCAGGCCACACCTCAGATACCTTGCCACTTAAGGCATTTATAAAGTTATCATCGTTGTTTTCCTCTTGTTCATCGTCACCTACCTTAGTTCTGGCAATCTCAAGTTTCTGCCGTTCAATATCAATCTTTTCCTCAGCTAACTTACGCTGAAATTTATCAGGCAGTAGATCAAAGTATATTTCCAATTTTTCAAGGGCCTTCATTTTATCAGCAAGTTTAATGCTAACACCATCCCTGCCCTGCTTAACCTCTGCTATTACACTAGTATCGACTAGGCTATGTTCGTTAAGATCAACATAATTAACCATTTGTGTCATTTCTTCACCAGTCTCAGGATCAGTTACAGGGCCGAACATGCCAATTATAGGTACTTCCTTTTTCCCGAAAGTTACATAGTCGCCAATATCGGCAAAGGCAATATTAATATACTGTTGTAAAACATCAAGTGCGCTAATATGTATTTCCTGAATAAGAAGGGTTTTAAGTCTAGCTACTTCTTTTTCTACCCTCTCAGTTTTCAATAATCTGGAACCCTGCACCGTTGCGCTGCTTTTGTTGGCGGTATATCCAGACTTTAACGAGGCTTGGGTAGCATTCCAACATCTAACATAGTAATAACAAAATAGTTGCTCTTTATCGGTCAATTCCTCAGAAGGTTCCTGCACCTCTTTTTCTTGTGTGCACACATTTTTATTTTTGTGTGCGGTGTGTGCGGTTTTCCTAAGCGTTTTATCACGCTCCCATTTATACCTAACTTTCCATGATTTCACGGTATCAATTGACACTTTGTATTTATCGGCAATCTCTCTATATTTCATGCCTAATATATAATCCCTTTGCGCTAACTCATGAGACTGAGCCACACCACCACCTCGATTTTTCATCACATTTATTCCAAATAATTACATGTCAATATACGATAATTCATTCTTATTGGACGTTGAGAAAAGTTATTTTTTATACTTTTTTACCTGCGCTTGCATTACAAAATCAGTAATAACCCACTCAGGCAAAATGCTTTTTAATTCATCTTGAAAATGTATAAATAACTCTAAGCTTAACCGCTGCCCCGTACTCATGAAGTAAGCAGGATTTACATAGTAAAAGTCATTAATCTTTTTTATAACTCTGAATTTAATCATATTACGAATAAAAGCCATCCCTCTTTTTGGGGATAGCCCGATAATGTCGCAAAGTTCAGCAGCATTATAGCTTACTATTTCGCGGCGTTTTCTATATCCAAGTATGTTAGTCTTGCCCACCATTAACTTTGATAGGCGTGTCATTTTGCCGATATCATTATCACTCATGCCGACAGGAAAGCTTATTTCATCAAATAGCCTAGCTCCTAATTTATGACTTGGGAAACGGTATCCCTCTTCTGTCATTGCTTCTGTAAAATGTTCAATGCTACGATTTATCGGCACACCATCATTATTAATATATCTTGTTTCTTTATACAATTTATCACCTCACAATTAGGGACGTTTTTGTTCCTTTTTGAAACTCAAAAGAACCGTTTTTGTTCCAAAAAAACAAGCTCAAACTATTGGTTTTGCTGGAAAGTCAATACATTGACTAAGTATAATTACGTATCAACGTACACCACACAGGCAAAATTATTAACATTTGCGAAGGTTGCTTGTCTTTCATTTTTTACATACATAATCATTTAAATGCCCTCACCCTACCACTAGGCTGCCGATTATAACCATGCACCAATGCAGTCTTATTATTAACACTATGTATCTTGCACCCATACTTCCCATAATGCACACAAATATCACACTCGCTCAAAAACTGAGACATTGAAACATCTTGCTTTTGCGCAAACTCTTCACACGCTTTCACATCACTTTCACCCCTTTCATTAATTTAAGCCCATAAAAACAGCAACTACCAACCGCAAAGAGTCAACGGTTTTAAAGGTAGTTGCTATTTTTAGAGGCTTAAAATTAGGCATAAAGAAAACCGCCTTATTAGGACGGTTTAATGTTTTTAGCTTATAATTTACTAATAAGATTAATATATTTACCATAATTAATATTATCAGTTATAGTGGGCGGCGTTAAAGACACGCTTTTTTCTTTATCGAATTTAAGAACTACCGAATTATATCGTACGTCTTTACTGTAAAAATTGTCTTCCGTTGAAGTTTCAATATTCTTGTGAATTTCTAATAGATTCACTAGTTTAAATTTATTAATAGTGATATTACTCATCCTAAAATTTCCTACAATTAATTCATCATCAGTAAGAAAATAGGCTGTTCCATAATTCTTATCCATATCATATGGGTTTTGTTTAAGCTGCTGAATATAAAACTCAAATTTTTTATTACTAATTTCATCTGCTACTAATGATAGTCTGCTATTCACCCAACTAGGTAAATCACTAAAAGTTAATAATTCATCAATAAAGCTCATTTCAACACTCCCTTTTACCAATTATGTACACACTTCGATAAAAGGCAAATTAATCCTTTATGAAAGGCATAAAGAAAGACCGTCCAACAATTGAACGGTCTATAAATTACTATTAAATTGGCTTAAAATACGTTTTGGGTCACGAAGCCATTTTTAGAATAACATGCTTTTGTCAAATCTGTCAACACATATTTACCAATAAAGATACTTTTTCCCTAAAGAAAATATATATAACTAATTTGTTTTGCGATTTCATTTTTCAAAACACTTGACTAATGAATCTATATACGAATCAGGGATATTATGATTTTTAAACATATCCTTTATCTCTTCCGGACTGCGTTTATCGTGCAATAGCTGCGTAATCATTTGTTCGAAATGTGAGGCCTGATTCTTCTCTAATTGCTTCTTTAAATAGTAAGACCGATTATTATTTGCCTGAATTTCCTGATAGTTATCCTTTTCAACATTTTCAATACGTCTTACGCGTTTATCTAATCCTCTCATAATAGACAACATCTCGGTTAATACCTCATCATTTGTTCTTTTTACTATTTTGACTTCTTCTACTGAGGATTTTATTATTTTATCTAATTCGCATTCAAGTTGAGGCCAATAAGTTTCAAACACCTTCGTTAATATTGGATCGGCTAACCCCTTGTCCCCTAAAGAATTATTTAACATTTTTACTAATTTTCTAACATCATCTTTATTCGGAAGTGTAGCGTTAAATTGAGCTAATGGGCTTTCTATATCAGTAGGATTTAAATCAATTAGGAACGTACATACTTTTGCTGTATTTAACCCTTTCGCAAGAGCTCCTGCCTCGAACAAAATCCATGGTTTATCTTTATTTGATTCTGTTAAGCAAATTATTCCAACAGATGTATCTTTTAATTGTCCACCAATCTCAGAAAACCAAAGAGCTCCTTTATCAATGTCTTGGGTGGATATCCACGGTTCAATTGCTTGTAATACGCACTTTAACCAAGAGTTTATGAGTATTCTGGACTAAACTGTACCACCTGTCCGGTCTAACGATACCGCAATTCCGATGGAATGATACCGGCATTCCGCCAGTGAGTACCACCATCCTATAATAGAAATATGCATTTAATGATGCAAATTTTATTATGGGAGGTCAGAATAATGACCAAGTACCGGGAAATCTTAAGGCTTCATTCACTGGGATTGAGCCAAATGAACATTGCTTTAAGCTGCAGTGCTTCCAAAACAACAGTGAATCGAGTTTTAAAAAGAGCTGCTGAACTCAGTTTATCGTGGCCACTTGATGATAAGCAAACAGACTCTGTTCTCTCCGAAATGTTGTTTTCATCAACTCAAAAGAACGTTTCGGAAAAACGACTACCAAACTACGACTACATTCGCAACGAACTTTTAAAAAACGGCGTCAGCAAGAAATTGCTCTGGGCTGAATACATGGAGGAATGCAGGCTTAACGGTGAAGAACCTTTTATGTACTCACAGTTTTGTCATTATCTTCAACTTGATGAACAAAAGCGTCGTGCGACCATGCACATCAGTCGCAAACCTGGTGAGCAGGTTGAAGTGGATTGGGCCGGTGATCCAGCTAAAATTATTGATCCCGATACAGGCGAAGTCACTGAAGCCTATCTTTTTGTTGGTGTTATGACCTATAGCCAGTACGCTTATGTAGAAGCTTTTATCAATGAAAAGCAACGAGCATGGATTACAGCTCACGTTCATATGTATAACTACTTTGGGGGTGTGACAAAAATCCTCGTTCCTGATAATTGCAAGACGGCTGTGATTCATACGAAAGATTGGTATACGCCAAAGCTTAATGCAACCTATCATGAAATGGCTGAACATTACGGCACTGCAATTATTCCAGCTAGAATTAGAAAACCAAAAGACAAAGCAAATGTTGAAGGCGCTGTTGGCAACATTTCCACATGGATAACCGCTGCGCTTAGAAATGAACAATTCTTCTCATTGTTAGAGCTTAACGCTGCAATCCGAGAAAAACTTGAAACATTTAATTCAAGGCTTTTTCAAAAGAAAGAAGGTAGCAGGTGGAGTCTCTTCCACCATGAAGAGTTGCCCTTTCTAAGCCCACTACCAGCTACCTCTTACGAACTGGCTGAATGGAAACAAGCCACAGTTCAGTTTAATTATCACATATCACTTGAAGGAATGCTATATTCTGTACCATACGAATATATCAAACGTAAAGTTGATGTGAGGGTAGCTGATCGAGTGATAGAATTATTTTATAATCATAATCGGATTGCATCTCATAAGCGTCTTTACGGCCGCAAGGGGCAATACAGCACTACCTTGGAGCACATGCCTCCAGATCATCAAAAATATTTAGAATGGAATGGAGATCGTTTTAAGCATTGGGCTCAGCGAATTGGCCCCAATACCCATAAAGTCATTACTGCCATTCTAGTCTCCAGTCGCGTGGAGCAACAAACCTATAAAAGTTGCATGGGGTTACTTAAGTTGGCTGAAAGACACTCAGAATCACGTCTTGAAGCAGCTTGTGAAAAAGCTTTGAGCTATACAGCAAGTCCAAGTTATAAGAGTATCAAAAATATTCTTGTTACCGGGATTAAAGAAATCTCAAAGTCGAATACTGTGGAACCCTCAAAGAACAATTATGGTGTAACACGCGGTGCCAACTATTACGGAGGTAGAGGCAATGATAAATAATTCTACCATTGATAAACTCATAGAAATGCATTTAACAGCAATGGCCGATGCCTATCGTCAACAAGTGTCTGACCCTAAGATGAAGGATATCGATTTTGAAGACCGCATAGGAATGATGGTCGATATTGAGTATACAAGAAGAAAGAACAATCGCTTGTATCGACTTATAAAAAATGCTGATTTTGAACAACCTGATGCTAGTATCATGGCAATTAACTATTCATCTGGTCGAAAGATCAACAAAGATTTGATTAAACGCCTTGCGACTTGCGAATACATCACAGAATTCAGAAATATTTTTATCACTGGCGCAACTGGTTGTGGTAAAACTTACCTTGCAAATGCCTTCGGTATGGAGGCGTGTAAGCATTACTATAAAACTCAGTATGTGCGCCTTCCTGATTTGCTTTTAGATCTTGAACATTCAAGAAGCGAGGGCAATTACAAAAAAGTAATGGTGAAATATTCAAATCCGATTCTGTTGATTATTGATGAATGGCTACTGTTAAAGCCTACTCCAAGTGAAGCAAAAGACATTTTCGAACTTTTGCATCGGAGAAGAAAACGATCTTCCACAATCTTTTGTTCTCAATACCGCCATGAAGGCTGGTATGAGCAGCTTGGCGGCGACGATTCGCCACTTGCCGATGCCATTCTTGACCGAATTGTTCATGATTCGTATAAAATCAACATCGAAAGCGTTGATCCAACAAAAGACATATCTATGAGAGAAGTCTACGGACTGGATAAGCAATTAAGCGAATAATAATTTAGCGGTATCGTGTGTCCGGACAAGCGGTATCCACCGCACCGGACGACCGGTACCGGTCAACAAGAATATTCAGTTTAATAGTTCAGCCACTGCCATACTTTTTTCTCCAGACCAACTAATAAAGACTTTCAAAAAAATCGCTCCTATCGTAACATTATTGTAGATAACAATAATTTCTATATAATTACAATAAATCCCTTTAAAGTAAAAAATAAAGCCGCCTCTATTTGGACGGCTTTATATATTCCAATATATCTGACTTTAAAAATAGTTTATCCCGCTGTGTTTGCTTTACAGGAGATAAATTTTATTAATAATAAAAAACCGTCTTACCCAAAAGGTAAGACGGCAATATTTATTAATAAATATTAAATAGCAATTCCTTTAGCTATCATTTTTTTTTGAATGCTAGTTAAGAACGAGAAGTCCATTTTATCTATCGAATCCTTATAAAATTCCGCTGAAAAGCTTCTCAAACTGTCATTCTTATTAATGTTAGTGTACTCAAAAGACTCACGCACAATGTTAACTCCGTTAAAATACGCTTTTGCATATCTCTCTCTTGTATTGCCATTACTAAGGAAAAAATCAAAAATAACTTCAATACCATCATTAGTAAAAGAAGATATTTCTTTTTCTACTTCTGCAATAAATTTGAGTGGGGATAAGTATGTTGTTGAAAAGATCATACATATATCTTTCTTATTAATGCTAATAATCTTAATATCAAATCTTTTCATCATCCTTACCTCCTTTATATTAATTATACTATGTAATATTCATCAATCAATGCTAAAATTGTTAAAATAATTCCTTTTGCATCTTCGCTATTTTCAAGTTGAATAGTTTCATCTCCAAATTCATCTGGATAATCCCAATGAAAAATTTTATGCCTATATATAACTAAATGCTTATATGCTTTTTCGTAATACGAAATTTTCGTCGAAGTCCCAACTATAGATCTAACTGGTTCCAATAAATAAGCCTTATCAGTATAATTATTAAATTTAAACATTTCAAGTGTGCCAAATCTATTTGGAGAATTGATCCCATAATCATTAAATAATGTCAATTTTATATGCCCTTCAAGAGCTCTTAAAACTTCAAAGGTCAATTCTGTACAAGTATACTCTTGACTAGTTATATTTAAGTTGTACACGGCTTTTAATAACGACTTTTTGAGCTTATCTGTATGTTTATTATAAGAGTTTGGCAAATAAACATTAAATTGATTTTCAACTTGTTCTTTTTCTATATTATATCCATAATTTTCTTCAAGTGTTTCAACTACTTTTTCTACATCTACTAATTCGTTAAAATACGAAGTTATTACATTGTAGAGTAAAAGCGGCCTTCCTTGAACTCTTGCACGTTTCGTACTTTTAGTATAAACAATAGTTACTTTATCAGACCATTTCCCTTCAAATTTAGTGATATTACTGTTTTCACTATTTTGTTCTGATAAAATTGAAGAACAATTCTCAGTATCTTCTTTTATTAACTCTATAATAGAATTATATTCTTCAACACTAATATTTTGAAATGTCATGCTTCTATTATTTTCATCTTTTCCAGCCATTACACATAATGCATTTGTTGAAATATATTCAGCTATCTTTAGCTTTACATCTTGCTCTTTTCCATTAGTGGTTTGTATGGTAGTTCCGCCTTTATTATTAAAAAAGAAATCTAAAAATAAGGCCTTACCATCCAAAACTAGATTATATCTAATATTAAATTGATTATTAGTAGTTTTACTTAAAGAATATGTTGAATAATTATCTTTAGCATAATTCATGAGAGCAATCTCTAAATTATCCCTGTTAAGTTTTAAGTCCTTAAACAATATTCTTCCCCCAAAACAATATAAATATACTTGTCCTTAAGTCTATTCATCTAACTTTGTTTTGTCAATACAATATATTCAGATTATAAGTCTAGAAGATAAAATCCGTCTACCTATTAACGTAGACGGATTAACAATCACTTATACAAATTAAAACTCAACTTTGATACTGAGGGCTTCTTCATAGCCTCCTTCTTAGATTTACCAGTACTATCACCGCCCCCATGTACCTTTACCCCCTCTGGCAAGCTGCACGACCTATATTGCTGCTGCTGTTGCCACGATTTTATGAAGGTATTATCTCCAGTATCATTTACATGTAGCTCCGCGCCGCACTCAGGGCAACGAAAGAAACTATTTACTAGATTCATTGCTGTTGTTTCTCCATGTATAGCGCAAATCCCGCAATTTATTTGTTTAGCCATGCTATTCCTCCCCTTTATTGAAGCAGCTTTCACATTTCCACGACTTAACACTTTCATCAGATGTTTTGTCCATCCATTCATCATAAGAAATGTCTTCGCCGTCAATAGTTCCTTCTGTAATAATCCCACAATCCACGCATTTACCTTGTAGATTGTAATGTTCTACGTATATTTCTTGAACTGAGCTATCAACCATTACGCTCACATCACAAATGGCTTGCCTGAGAAATATTTCATCGTAACTATCTAGATATGTATCATCGCCGCAAGTTTTTTGATCTATTTCATTTAATTCTTCAACCATATCTAAATCATGCATAGCCTCAAAAAATCTTTCTAACAACTTCTTCTCATTTTCACTATTTACGATTATTTTCATAACTTCCCCCTTAACCACGTTTTATTTTCATCCCGCATTAAGCACGTTTCCCTACACTCACACTCGCTACAATTGCCACTTAACTTTTTGCAATTTTCTTCCAGCCTGTACCAATCAGACACGCCAGCCTCAAACGTGGTGCATGTACCACTCACATTAATGACAATGCTCTTTTCATCCATATTTTGAGTGCAGCAATCTTCCCAATAAAACTTACACCTTGAATTCATGCACATCATGTTAATTGCCAAGACTGCCCACCCCACTTTCATGCACAATCTTATAATCCTTGCTAACTAAAGCCTTACTCCATACCTGATAATGTTCATGCCCCATATCCACCACAACATAAGGAATACCCTTTTGCGCTGCCCATTCGTCTGCCCTCTGCTTTGCTTTGTAAAGATACTCGTCTATCATTACTCGCTCTGCTGGCTCATGGTAAAATTCTAAGGTTGCTTGATCTGCAAAGTCGGTCATAGCTTGTCCTCCTATCATTTTTAGTCAATATTGGTTATAATGGATATAAAAGGAGATGATTATTTGATACGCAATTTTATACTTGTTTTAACCTTTATACTTTTTATTACGCCTTGCACTTTCGCTGCCGATATGACAATATATGAAGATAATGACTACCATTTTAAATTTTCTTATCCCTCTGATTGGAAAGTACATCAATATAAAATAGAAAATATTTCTGTTACTGGACTAAGCCCTTTAAGAAAAGATCCTCTTAATTCATCAATACCTACTTTTGAAGTAGATGTTCAAAATTATCCTATAAAAAATATTGATGAAGTCTTTTCAAGTCAATCTGTTAATAAATTAATTAAAGATTTTCAGGAAGATCCATTAAGCAAAAAAATATCAGTCGATGTAATAGTTGCTGATTATTTTGTAACGCACCTAAAAGATAAAAAAGCTATTTTTATCAAAGCAACCATACTTATGCCCTATCTTAGCAACAGTAAGTTTGTCGAGGAACGATACGTTATTTTTCATAACTCTAATCGTTACGATATTAGTTTCTGTGGAACACTCGATGACTTAAATAACAATCGAAAAATCATGGAACAGATTTTAAACTCCTTTGAGTTTTCGAAATAAATTTATACCATCAGCACTTCCATAACCCACCAATAAATAGTTTCCATCAACCATTTATTTTATTGATTAAACGTGGTATAATCGTAAAGCCATCGTTTATTGGTATAGAAGCAGCCCCCTTTACTTTTCCACAAAGGTAGAGGCGGGCTGTTTCTTTATGCCCTAGCACTCAGAATGGAATCTCTTCCTCTGGAAAGACCTCCGTCCCAAACTTATCCATAGGACTGCTATCTGCCGCCCTATTACTGGCAGGATTCTTACTATCAAGAAATTCAATGTTCTGCACTACTATATCAGCCTGTCTGCGCTTCTGTCCGTCCTTCTCATAGTCGCGGATTTGTAAGCGGCCCTCTACTAAAACCTTGCGGCCCTTACCTAAGTTATTACCAACGACCTCAGCAAGCTTTTCCCATGCCACCACAGGTATATAATCTACCATCTTATTCTCGCCAAAACCGTTGTCTACCGCTACGCTAAATTTCGCTACAGCTTTACCTGTTTGCGTATATGTTACTTCTGGATCACGTGTTAGGCGACCAACTATAATTACTTTATTCATGCTGCATACCCGCCTTTATAACTGTTGATTAACTGTATGATGCTTCCGGCTCTTTCTCTGGTGTAATTTCGTCACTTTCACTATCAATATCCATAATGAGCTTTGTTCGTGCTTGGCTAAGTCTCATTAACAATATTTCAAAACTATTTAAATGCCTCATGGAACCAATGTCTTTAACAGAATCATATGAAATATCCCATTGATTTTCTTTATCTCTGTCATAGTGACTAATTCTTAAGGCAAAATTCATTTTATCATCATGTTCACACTCAAGGGCCAAGGTTGCATATTGAAACGAACTCCAACTTCGCTTATCGTCATAATTAACATCAAGAGTAATTTCAACGTATTCATATGTTGGTTCACCATCATCATAATTAACTTCTAAACCGTGAGTTTCTACGTTTTTAGCGACATATTTACTCCAAATTTCAAATAACTCACTAGCTTTAATTACCTTTCTATCTTCCGGCAGCATTAGTTCTTTAAAATTCTCTAACATATTCTTATTCTCAAATGAAGTACCTTTCAGTACGTCAACCAAAACGTTGTCTAGTTTTATAAGATACTCCGAATAGTCATATTTTTCGAGGTAAGGAATCATTACGGACTTGATTTGAGTTTCAATTATTTTCGTGACATCCCCATAACTACCAAACATATGATCAAGTGCATTCTTCACGCCTTTTTCCAACTGTTCCTCAATCAATTTCTCAATACTTCCATCCTCAAGTTTCTTGCTAATTACATCCTTGATGCTATTTTCTAAGTTCATTTTTATCCCATCCTCATTTAATTATTTTATTCTTCGGTCTTCCCCGTCCATTTCAATTGTGGTGCATAGCCCATTTAGCCTGGAATAGATTGCGCCTCCGTGATTTTCGCCGAAACGCCGCTCAATAACATCCCGATCCTCTATGTTGTAATTCGAAGTAAAGATCGTAGTTTTGCTATTAATAAGCCTGTAGTCGATAATGTCATATATACGTTGGGGCCACCATTCAGACTTACAACCATATTTACCAACGTCCTGAATTATCAATGCTGCAACGCCTTTCCATTTGCCCATTAGTGCATATTCGCATTCACCAGACTTATCACTAAATGTCTCTTGTATCTCATTTGCCATATCGACCTCACGCTTTACCAATGTGCGTATACCTTCATCCAGTAACATATTGGCAATAGCATTGGCGGTATAACTCTTCCCTGTACCATTCTCGCGACTCCAAATATAAAGCCACTCAGCGCGATTCCACTTGTTTTGTAGGTAATTGTAAGGCCCCTTATTGTAACTGTCGATCTTTGCCTTTCGGAAGGTTTCTGCAATATCCTTGCCGATCAATCCGCTTTCAGATAGCATTTTTGCTTTTACCTGTTTTTTACGGCATTCAGTGGTTAAATATTTAATGCGATTGCCCTCATAATCGTTATATACGCCATCCACACAAGCCTCACAATGCTGTATAGAGTGTGGACAATCAATCTTCCCACTCACTAGCTTTTCGGCTACGTGTTGGCGTGGAGGGTTTCGTAATATTTGTTGCCTTAGTCTTTCTAGTGGATTGCTGATACTTTCCATTCTTTGGGCCTCCTTCCACTTGATTTAAATAGCCGTCAAACTTAGTGCCAAACAAGGTAATGGGCCTTATGTATTTCGCTTGCTCCGTTCCGGCCCATTCCTTATATTTCTTATCAATAACAGTTTTAAAATCAGTAAGGCCGTACCCTTCTTTCCATCTAGCGCGAATACACTCTTTATGCTTGTCAGTAGCTTTAAACTTAGTGCCAGCTTTCTGATTAAGAAGATCAATAATATCCTGATAAGGTATTACTTCTTTATCTATCTCTTTATCTTCTTCTATTTCTTCTTCTATTTCTTCTTCTACTGCGTCACCACTCGTAACGGTTGCGTGACTGTTACGTAACATTTTTAAGTTTTCTCTATGCTTCTGCATTCGCAATCTAGACTGTTCTCGAATCTTGTCCATACCTTCAATGTTCTGGTATTCCTGCCATGAACTAACACACAAAACCTCTTTATCTCTATCTATCATATTTAAGTTTTTAAAAGTTTCTATTGCTAGTTTTATAGTGTTGAGAGGTATGTTAAATTCATTTGAAAGCATTTCAACTGTGTATGGTATGTTTTCAGTCAAGAAAATAAAGCCATTTGAATTACATTTACCTGCGGTAGTTAAAAGCATTATCCAACATAAAAGAATGTCATTTCCTTCCGGTAAAGTTCTAATGAATTTAATTTTCTTGTTATCAAACATATCAACATAAATTTTGATCCATTGGACATTTGCCATAGTTTCACCGCCTACCAACTGCTAAATTATCTACGTCTACGAGGTATCTTACTTCTAACACCTTCAATATCAACGAACCGCTGTATAATATTAAAAACTTCCTTCGGTTCTTGGTTTGCTTTTAACGAATCTTGCATTTGCAACAATTTATCATTTTTACCAGCATCGATCAGCGCATAATAAGCCAACGCCCATATATCACCGACAAATTTTATTGATAATTCTTTATTCCAACTTATGGAAGGCTTTGTATTTATCGCTTCCACGCTATCAACTCCTATGTATAATTTTTTCGTGAATTGGGTATGCTCAAGATATGGAGTCTAGGGGTTTTGAGGCCCCTAAAATATTTCTCCGCAAAGAGTGCAATAATCATAGTCCGGCTCTTTAACGCACTCACCAGGAATATAGCTCCATTTTGTTGCGATAAACTTATCTGGATGAGGGCAAATTGGCTTAAATTTTTCATACCTAGTGTCGTGCTGATTCTCGTAATAATTGCACCTAGAACATTTCTTTTCTGTCCATCCATATATAGAACCGTAATAATCATGGCGAATGTGCCTTTCAGAGTAATAAACTTCACCTTTAAGTATCTTATTACCGCATGAACCGCAACCGCATTTCTGATTCCTTTTGGCAATTAATCTTTTCATTTAGCCCCACCCTTTCCGCATACATCGGGCAACTCGTTACCTTATCGCACTCGCCGCAAGTCTTAAGACACTCTCCGTAATACTTGCAATACTCTTTATGATTCTGACATGTTGGACAGAGGCAAGGCTGCTGCTTCATGTGGAATAGCTCCTTCCTTTAGCTTCTCGCGCAAAAAGTAATAAAACTGTCTGCACATATGGCCCGCAACTTCCTCCTTGCTTATAAACTCAATATGTATCTTGTATCTCATTTTGAAAGCTGCCAACGTTGCCAAGAATGACTTTTTGTCATACTGCGTCTTATAATCCTCGCTTAAAATCTTGTCATAGCTACCGTCCTCAATTAGCAAGGTGAAAAACTCACATTTACTTCTAAGTAATTCAGATTCAAATTGTTGGCGACCAGTTGTAAGATTTGAAGATATTTCTTCAAGAGAATTTTTGCGCTCAAAGGCTATTTCATCCGTATAATAAATATCTACTGGTATATTAAGGTCTTTATTTGCAGGTAAGAATATAGAGTAGTCACCTGCATCAAGCTTTTGCTTCTTAAAAGGAACTTTCGCCTTAGTCAAATAGTTTGTAATATGCTGATTTACGTTTTCGCGAGTGTCTATAATTACGGTCATAGACTTTAGCAATACTTTTAGTTCTGCCTCAGTAAACTTGCGTTTTCCTAACATGCTGCACCTCCGATAAAAACCATCTTTCCAGTCAATTCCGCAATTTCCCGTTTGAATAAACCCTCATTCGAGTTTCCATCTGACAAATGAATCAGCCAAATTTCATGAATTTTACTTAAGTCATTTGCTTTAAGAAATTCTTTGACGTTTTCAAGACTAAAATGCGATTTAACGAGTCTATTTTTCATGACTGGGGGTAAGTGTCCAAGCTCTATATTTCTATCCAATATGGCGTAACTGTGATTACACTCAATGAGTAAATGAGTCACGCCAGTAAATTTATAGCGGCAGTAATATGTATCTGTTATATAGAGTATTTTTTCTACGCCATTACTTAGTAAGTACCCAAGGTTAAAAACATCATGCTCCAATTCGAAAGGTAGAACTGTCCAAGTCCCTATTTTGAATTGCTTTAGTGGCTCAACAATCTTCACCCTATGGCCCGAAATGTTCAATTCTGCCGCCGTTTCCTGTGATATATAACAATCTATACCGACCTTGATAAAATCGCTTACAGCCTTGCTATGGTCGCCGTGTGAGTGAGTAATCAAAACCCCTGCAATACTAGACACTTTAAAATCAAGTAGCTGCTGTATTTTTTTGAATTGTAACCCTACATCTAGCAAGAGGGGGAAGTTACCGCCTATGCGGTAACAATTCCCTTTGCTGCTAGAACCAAAACATTGAATATCCATTAGAAGTTAGGCCCTTGTTTTGGCTTTTCTGCGTCAACTTTTTCAGGATGCTTTACAGGTTCATGATCTATGTCGATTAACTCACTATTTGCGTCTTCGGCAGATATATCAATCGTATTGTCGGCATATGTGTAGTCAATAACGTTCCCTTGTTTATCTTCCTTTATTACTGATTGATCCGCTAATACAGCGGTTTGCATGTCAATGCTCATAATGCCCCATTTGCTAATTAGCAGCTTAAGAACCGTCTTAAGGGCCATTGCATCAAAGTCGGTTGTCCATTTGCTTTTATTACGAATAAAATCTTTTGGGCTTTTATAAGTTTGGCTATATTTTTTAGCATGGGCCTCTACTTCTTCCGCGGTCATATAAAGATACTTTTCAAAACCATTAGTCATTTTCAGGTAAGCGCAATACCCAATAATCTGGTCAGATATTTTTTTATCAAAGTCGAATACAATTTGACCAGTTACACGGTTCCTTGAAATTAACTCTCCTTCGTATACCTCAGAACAATTTAATGCTTCATACTGTGCAGTCCTCATAGCAAGCTGCACAAATCCCTTGTACATCATTTGAAACTGGCAAACGTCCACAAAATTATTATCTATCTTAGTTTTATAAGGCACTAAAGCAGCAAACCCTAAATTTGGATTAATCGGCAAATCTAATGTAGCGGCAATACTAGCGGCTGACAGAATAGTCTTGGGATCACATTTCTGCAAAGCTGCATTACCATTCGTAACAGTCATAATCGAAGACATAAATCCTGCGGACTTTTTACCAAGCATATCCTCAAAGCGTTTTTTAACGCCTACGTTACTTAATAACCCTTGAAGGGATTGAACTGTTGATAATTCATTTGACATATTATTTTTCACCTCGTATGAATTTTTCTAAGCACATAATTTCATCTAAGAATACTGATATTTTCCTTACATCTTTTTCCTGATTAAATTCTTTCATAAGATTTATTTTTAAAGTCTGATTATCTTTCATGCACTGAATGTACGATAAAATTTGCAATTTATTAGGCATTTACAAAACCACCCTTTCAACTCTCAAGGCTTTATCTGGTTCGCTAACCACTAGATTTATAAGCTGCGCTTTTGTGTCTATCAACCTTACAACTGACTCGCGATTATCTATGAAGATTGGGGCTTCAAATCCGTAATAATCAGATAGAGTATTGATGATATCAAGGCCTACGTTAGTTCGTGCAGCTTGGTTTAATCCTGCGCCATACGGTACGCCGTTTGGCCCTAAAGCGGTGCAACATTCATCCAGACCACCATTGACTTGAATATCAAACATTTTGAATTGAGTAAACTTGAATTTACTGTTTATCCGTTCTTCTAGTAGATTGACCTTAGTCCGTGTAAATTGCTCAGTGAGAAATAATTCTTGCTCAAGCTTTTCAAATTCAGCACTAAGAGTCTCTTGTTTCTTGGCTAATTCATTAATCCGCTTGTCTATATCTTCTGCTTGTTTAAATTTCAGCAATGTAGATGATTTTTCATTAATTTGGCTAGTAAGCTCTTTGGCTTCTTTGTCTAATCCATCAATCAACGAGTTCGTTTCAGTTTGCAAAATGTTGATTTTGGCCAGAACTGATTCTTTGAATTTAAGCTCATTAGCGTACTCGGCATTCGTTGCAATGTCGGGGATTTTAATTGCTTCAAGCTCTAATTGCAACACTGAAATACTAGTCTCTAAATTTTCTTTATTACTACCATGAGAAATGATTTCTGTACGTAATTTATCAATTGATTTATGGGCATTATTAATATTTTCAGCTTGAGCCTTTCCTTGCTTTTCAATAAATTCAAGCTCACTTGATTTTTTAAGGTTAAATTGCGTTAAAGCCTTATTAGCAGCTTCTTCAATCATTCCTTTAGGTAAAGATTGACCGCATGTTGGACAAGAGCAATCACCATTAGAGGTAAAAACTTTATCGTTTTCTTTATGCCAATCAGCTAATAACTTTTCACGGTTTTTACTATAAGTAACGATATCGTTTTCAAGGTTTTTAACTGCTGTTTCTTTTGATTTGATAGCGTTTTGGACAGTAACTAAATTCATTTTTAAAGCTCTAAGGGACTGTTCTTTTACAAACTTAATATCGCTAGTTTCTGACCTAAATTTGGTCTGAATATCAAGCAGTCTTGATTCTGATTGACTTAAAAGTTTTTGCTGCTCGGCAATTTCCCCGCCTTGCTCTATACGGCTTACTTCTTGGTTTTTGGCATTGCGCTTTTCTGTCAAGTCTTCAATTTCAGCAGCAGTTAATTCTTTATCAAGGCCGATTAAATCAGGTTTCATAAGGTTATTTTCATTAATAAGACCAGGAATTTTTTCAAGTTCCTCATTGATAGCTTTACGCCTTGCAGCAATCACCTTTTTATGATCGTCTAGCGTCCTGCCTTTTAAGATACTAGGCAATGTTGTAAGGGATTTATCAGAGGTAATTACATCCTCGTCGGAGATATCGCCGCAAATATCAAGTAATGTTTTACGCTTGTCCTTCCAGTGCAATTGCTCATTAAAATATGCAGGATTAGTAAGAAGCCTAAAAACATCTTCATTCACAATGCTGGCAATATATTTTTCATACTCTCCCTTGCTCTTTGGCACTCCGTCAATGAAATGATTAGTTTCATGACCAGTAAATTCACTAGTAACGCCGCCGCGCTTTTTAGTGTACTTTTCAACATACTCTTTTTTCAAAGAAACTTCGTTACCATCAATCAAAAACACACCTTCAACCTCATGACTGATAGCCGGAATAACTACGCCATTATTCATAGTCTTAATACCAAAATCAGTTTTGTTTTGAGTATCTTTGTTGAAGAACAACCAATTAACTGCATCGGCTATACTTGTCTTACCTGTACCGTTATCTCCAAAGACCATTAAACTGTCACCATTTGCCTCTAATGTAAAATCCTTAAAACCCTTAAAGTTTTTAACGATCATTTTCATAAGTATCATTTTTTTTGACATTTCCATTCCTCCACGTTATAATTTCAGTAAGTTAATTTTCATAGTCCCTCGAAGAAGTCCGTCTGCAAACGGGCTTTTTCTCATTTCTACCATTGCGCCGGAACTGCCAACGCAACCACCAGGAAGATTATTAATAAGATTATATTTTCTAAGCACGTTTCAATAAATTTGTCATTCACTCGCTGTCTTTTGATGGCATCCTGAACCTTTCCCACTCTAGCACCTCCTTACTTTTCGGTTTCTTGCACTCTTTAAGACTAGGACAATAAATGTAATGCGTTTCGTCTTGCCTAGTTTTCGTGCAGGTTTCATGAGTCATTGCGACCTCCTTTAAATTGCAATTTCCAAATAATCCGACTTGGCAATTTGTCCAAAATCTGCATGAGATAAAAGATGCACTATTACGTCTGCTGTCCAGCCATTGCCTAGACACTTATAACGTTGGGGAACGCTAATCCCTTCTGTGTAATTGTCGGGTAACGTTTGTAGCCTTTCACCCTCTATAGGCGTTAACTTTCTTATGTAACCCTCAACTAAAACTCCGTGGCGATCTTGCGCTGTAAGAGTGTAAAATTTATTACCATTGCTAAACCTTTGACCATTTTGTCTTTTATTAATTCTGTCAGGCGTGATACAACCAAATAAATACTGACCCATCTTAGCAGCCCCCCCACCAGCTTCTCCGCACAGGGTTACTGCCTTGTCGTGAATATAGTAAACTCTATTCGCTTGACTATCTTGCCTGAAATACCCAACCTTGCCCTTTTTAACTTCTTTATCTAATATTTGCAGAGTCTTATCAAACGGCACTATATATTCCGCTAGGCACTCCATAACAAAATTACCGTTCCAACTTGCGTATTGTCGCGCCGTCATGGTGATTGCTTTATTTGCATCTAACGAACAATATTTCTTGCCTAGTTGAAACTCAGCATTAGCCTTAAACCACCTCGCCCACGTTCCGCTTATGGCATAATCCATATCTGCGTTCTCATGAACTATATGTTTAAGCAAAATCCCCTTATCTTTCGGCAATGTGATGCTGGGAATGTTGGTCCAATACATGCGCTTTCTATTTTGTGCTGATACTAAAGCTGAATTAATCTCTATCGGCTCTACACCTAGATAACTGGTTATCACATCTTGATACTCTTTTTTCATCTTCACATTTTCAAGCAAGAATACTACATTTGGATTAACAGATTTAATATGTTCTAAAATTTCCGCATAAACAAAGAACAGTTTACTTCTCGGATCATCAAAATTAAGTTGCAATCCTGCGAAACTAAATCCCTGACATGGCGATCCACCGATTACAATCCTTATACTTGACCAATCAATATTCCACTCTCGCCATTTTGTAATATCACCTAACTGAATAGTATTAGGATAGTTTTTTTGCGTAACTTGAATTGCATTTTTATCAATTTCACTAGCATAATATTTGGCTACTTTTATACCTGCTCTTTCGAGAGCTACTTGACCACAACTAATTCCATCAAACAGGCTTAATACGTTGATTCCTTGCATTTTCTGCCTCCTTCACTTAAATAATTTCTTTTCGGTAATGAATCCATTACTGTTATGAGTATTTTTAGAAAAG
The DNA here is from genome assembly GCF_000271485.2 of Pelosinus fermentans DSM 17108. NCBI lineage: Bacteria > Bacillati > Bacillota > Negativicutes > Selenomonadales > Sporomusaceae > Pelosinus > Pelosinus fermentans. Next base: position 1,884,319 of record NZ_AKVN02000001.1, on the reverse strand, counting down.
CCTTTTTTAGTTCTGCCATGCGACTTTCTAGCACTAGCAGCAGACAATTCATTGGCATACTGCTCTAACCTGTCTAATTTTTTGAGAAAAGATTTTACCGACATTAACCAGCTATCACCCACCCTTTCGACTTGATTTTTGCGCTCAACTTGTTCATCTTTTGAGCGTACTTTTTAACTAGTTTTCTTGACTCAGTATCATTGTTACGACTGAGATTATGTACTACCTTACGGCAGTATAGTAGGGATATGATTGTCTTGTAGCGTCCTGCCATGTGGTTATGCTCCTTTTCCTCAAATAGAAGATATACTGTGGCAATAAATAGAGGTTAGACTTGCATCCATTCAATCAATCTCGCTTTTACAAATCGTTTTTGCGTTCCAACTTCTTTAAATGGAATTTGCTTTTTACGGATTAAGTCATATATCTTCCAACGAGATATTTTCAAGAATTCAGCTGCTTCATAAGTGGTGAGAATTTCTTCTATTTTGGATTCTTTTAATGGTTCTGGTTTTGGGGCAGGCGTTCCGCACTCAGGGCAAAATTTCGCTTTTGGCGTAAGGTCTATGCCACATTTGCAAGTCATATAAGCACTCCTTTTTTAATTCATTTGTTTTTTCAGGTTGTTGGAAAGACATATCCTACTTTCTCTCCTAATGCTAGTGATATTTTTTTCATTGCATCTAAGCTTGGATTAGTACGTTTACTTTTTGCCAATAGGTGAATATAAGTTGGGGTTAATTCTGCCTCCTTGGCAATAACACCATAACTTAAGTGCTTCTTTAATCTGATTTTGTCAATGTTGTTCACGGAATCACCGCCCTTTCTTAAACTGTGAGTTTATCTTATCATGAACTAATAGTTTGTTGAAACCTTTAAATAAACTTATAGTTTATCATATTTCATCAATTAAATAAACTTATTGTTTATTTTCTCACGTTTCCTTAATATATCTCAATATTTCATTGCATTATATTAACTGTTAGTTTATAATTGGATAAACTAACAGTTTGTGAGGTGATTTTATGGTCGGCGATAATCTTCGCAATATTATGATGGAAAATAAAATTCCAGCTAAAGAACTCGCTGGAAAATTGGGTATAAGCCCAACCCATCTAAGTTATGTCATAAATAACAAAAGAAATCCCAGTTTAGAGTTAATGGAAAACATAGCCAATATTTTGGGTGTTACTATGAGTGAACTGCTTAAAGATAATGATGGTGAAGGTCTAAAGGAAAAGTTACCTCAATCCTCTCTATTACCAAAAGAAGAGCGAGACATTGCCCGCGACTTAGAAAAAATGCTCTCTAATCTAGAGAACCAAGAAGCTATGTCTTTTTACGATGGTGAGCCTTTAGATGAAGAAAGCAAGGAATTGTTGCGTATTTCTTTAGAAAACTCAATGCGCCTCGCCAAACAAATGGCAAAGAAAAAATTCACACCTAATAAATATAAGAAATAGCCTCAAGGGAGGGTTTTCGTAGATGCGTAAAAAAATAGCGAAAAAGTTAATTAAAAAATTCCACACAAATTGCCCTTTCCAAATCGCTAGGGAGATGGGCGTAGTTATCCTTTTTGAAAGGTTAAAAGATACCTTGGGATACTTTAATACATACAAACGCATTAAAATAATTCATATCAATCAAGAACTTAACGAATCGGAACAACAATTTGTATGCGCTCATGAACTAGGGCATTCTATTCTTCATCCAGAAGTAAACACGCCTTTTCTTAGAAAAAATACTCTTTTTTCTATTTCTAAAATTGAGCGAGAAGCAAACGAATTTGCTGTTGAACTGTTATTACCAGATACCTTGCTGTATGAACATCAGGACGTGTCATTATCTCATCTTGCAGCAAACAGCGGAGTACCACTGGAATTATTGCATTTAAAAAATAGATAGAAATAAAAAAAGACACAGCCCCATAAAAATGGATAAGCTGTGTCTTAATTATAAATTGGAGGTAAAAATGGCAAAAGGTCGCATAGAAAACCGTCATAAAAGTAGTTATACTCTAATAATCGATGAAGGAATTGATCCCGAAACGGGCATAAGAAAACGTTGGTCGAAATCCGTAAAGACCGATGACGAGAGCGAAGCACAACGCCAACTAGATATTATCTTAGGGGAAATAGCTAATAAAACATTTATCAAGTCGCCTAATTTAACTGTAGAACAATACTTCACCAACTGGCTTAAAACACCAGAAGCGAAAAGATTGGCCCCTAAGACGTTTACAAGTTATAAAAAATGCGTAGACCTTCGCATAGTGCCTTGGATCGGTAATACTAAAATTGGAGATTTAACCCGATCTCAATTAAAGAATTTTTATCAGCGAATTTACGAAGAGGGCAGATTGGCTGGCAGAGAGGAAGATAGCAAAAAAGGCCAACCAGTAAGCAAAAGAACCGTCTTATATCACCATCAAGTAATTAGGCGCATTCTCAACCATGCTGTGTATGAAGATGAAATTTTACCTAGGAATGTTGCGGATAAGATTACTATTCCAGAACCGCCGGATCAAGATTTTGACGAAGACGAAGACCTTGTAAAAGTCTTCACAGCAGAGCAAATAACCACGTTGGAACGTCATACCATAGACACTGACTATTACGCATTGGTAGCACTAGCCCTCCGGACGGGAATGAGGCGCGGTGAATTATTAGCTTTAACATGGGATAGTGTTGACTTTGACAAATCAACGATTTTTGTTAAACGTTCTATATCATACACCCCTGACAATGGTTGCATATATAAATCCACTAAGAATAAAAACAAACGCATAATTGAAGTCACTAGTGAGGTACTTGATATATTAAATTTAGTTAAGGAAAAGCAAGAACAAGCTAAAAAAGATGCAGAATCAAATAGAATAGAAAATGAGGAAAATGACGAAATTATACCGCAATATACTGATAATAATTTAATATTTTGCAGGAACAATGGACAGTCTATCCACCCCGACACCCCTTCATCATGGTTCCCTGGATTTTGCATTGATTGTGGACTTCCGCGCTTAACCTTCCACTGCTTACGCCACACACACGCAAGCCACCTACTAGCGGAAGGCGAAGATATTTCATATGTATCAAAAAGATTAGGTCACAGCGATATTACAATAACTTATAAAACATATTTTCATTTTATCCCATTAGAAAAGCGAGATTCTATAAAAAGTATAGAAAGTAAGTTTAAGAAATGAGTACTATTGATTAGTGCAGATTGGTGCTGTATATTTTTTTATGCCCACCATTGGCAACGGTTTTGGCAACGATTAAAATAAAAAAGCCTCCACATAACCTGCGGAGGCTTGAATTTACTGGTGACACACCGGGGAATCGAACCCCGAACCTACTGATTAAGAGTCAGTTGCTCTGCCAGTTGAGCTAGTGAGTCGTATTAATTTCAGCAACATTTATATGATATACTAAAATGCTATAATTGTCAACCATTTTATCTATTTTATTCGATCACCAGCCACCCTGAGCTCTCCTTCTCCAGCTGGAAGTTAAGAAGATTTCGATAATCTACTAAAATTCAGGTGGGATTTGAATTCCACCTGAATTTTGTTTTTTTATTATTTTGCTTTCTTTTCCTGCAGATAACTGTCAATAGCTGCTGCAGCCTTTTTGCCTGCACCCATGGCTAGTATAACCGTGGCTGCACCTGTTACAATATCACCACCAGCAAATACACCTGGTTTACTGGTAACTCCAGTTTCTTCATGAGCAGCAATGTTGCCCTTTTTATTCGTCTCTAATCCTTTTGTGGTAGATTGCACTAAAGGATTAGGACCTTGCCCAATGGCGATAATGACAGTGTCTACTTCTAATATAAATTCAGAATTTGGAATTTCAATGGGACGGCGGCGCCCAGAGGCATCGGGTTCACCCAGCTCCATTCGTACGCATTGAAGACCTGTGACCCACCCATCCTTATTGCCGATTACAGCGGTAGGAGCTGTGAGAAATTGAAAATCAATGCCTTCTTCTTTTGCATGATGAATCTCTTCTAATCTAGCTGGCAACTCCGCTTCCGAACGGCGATATACGATATAGGAGCGTTCTGCACCTAAACGCAGAGCAGTTCTTGCTCCATCCATGGCAACGTTGCCACCACCGACAACCGCTACTTTTTTTCCTACATGGATGGGTGTACCGCATTCCGGGAAACGATAGGCTTTCATCAAATTGCAGCGAGTCAAAAATTCATTGGCAGAATAGACACCATTCAAATTCTCTCCTGGTACTCCCATAAAGTAAGGAAGTCCTGCTCCTGTACCAATAAATACAGCATCAAAGCCTTCTTCTTCCATGAGTTCATCAACGGTAAAAGTACTGCCAATTACAGCATTCACAACAATTTCCACGCCGAGCTTGCGTAGATTGTTAATCTCTACTTGTACTACCTCGTCCTTTGGCAAACGAAATTCGGGAATACCATACATCAAAACGCCGCCTGGCAAATGCAAGGCTTCAAAAATCGTAACTTTATACCCCTTTTTCGCTAAATCACCTGCTACGGCCAGGCCTGCCGGTCCAGAACCAATGACAGCTACTTTCTGTGCATCAGGGGCATAATCAATGGCAGTGATATGTTCCCCTTTATTCCGTGCAGTATCCGCCACATAGCGTTCTAGACGACCAATACCTACTGCTTCCCCTCTCTTTGCCAATACACAGTATTTTTCACATTGCTCTTCTTGCGGACATACCCTGCCACAAACTGCTGGAAGGCTATTCACTTCTTTTATTTTTGCTATGGCTACGTCCATATTTCCTTCTTTTACTTCTTTAATAAAAGCAGGAATATCAACCTGTACAGGGCATCCTTTACGGCAAGGTGCTGTTTTGCATTGCAGGCAGCGTGCCGCTTCTGCTTTTGCCAGTTCTTCCGTATAACCAAGGCTTACCTCGGAAAAATTCTTTGCCCGTACTTTAGGTTCTTGCTCTGGCATTGGGTTTTTATTTAGTGAGAGTGACATTTACAGCCCTCCTCTCTTTTACCAGCAATATGCTCACTATGCTGTTTTTCATGAGGCTTGTACATACGCTGCCGGGCCATTAAACTTTCAAAGTCAACTTTATGAGCATCAAATTCGGGACCGTCAACACAAGCAAATTTATTCTCCTGACCGACGGAAACTCTACAGCCGCCGCACATGCCAGTACCATCCACCATGATCGGGTTCAGGCTGACGACTGTAGGAACACCATAGGGTCTGGTTGTTTCTGCAACAAATTTCATCATAATAACAGGACCGATCGCGACTACTAGACTGATGCTTTTATCGGAGTCTAATAACTCTTTTAGTGGTTGGGTAACCAACGCTTTAATCCCCTTTGAGCCATCATCTGTTGTAATAATCAATTGATCACTGACTGCTGCCATTTCTTCTTCATAAATTAAAATCTCTTCAGAACGAGCACCAATAATGGAAATCACTTCATTACCTGCTTCTTTCAGACCACGAGCGATAGGATATACTGGTGCTATACCGATACCACCGCCTACACAGACTACCGTACCAAACTTCTCAATATGAGTAGGTTTACCTAAAGGACCAACTAAATCTAATAAGAAATCCCCTTGTTGTAAGCGGCCTAACTCAAGAGTAGATGCGCCTACTTCTTGAAAAATAAGGGTAACACTGCCCTTTTTCCGATTAAAATCGGCAATGGTTAGAGGAATACGCTCCCCATGGTCATTTACACGCAAAATAACAAATTGTCCTGGTTTGGCTTTTTTAGCAATAAGAGGTGCCTCCACCTCAAAAAGTTGAACACTTGGTGCCAACTGCTGTTTTACAAGAATTTTATACACAAGAAACCTCCTTCAATTAAGGAAAGGTAAATCCCTTACCAATTTCACCTTCCCAGAAACTTCTCGAATCGTAATGCAAGTAATAGTCCAATTTTTATTAATAACAATGTCTTTAATTTTATCGTTTTCTCATGATAAGTCAATACTTTATCAATTATGATTCACCATTTATAATGAAAACTGTCTCACTTTTTGCTTCTACTTAAAACAAACCAATAATTTTTCCTGCATTATCAATATCCATTTTTTCTGCCGCTGGACGTTTGGGCAGCCCTGGCATGGTCATCACTTCGCCTGTCAGTGCTACTAAGAATCCAGCTCCTGCTGCTACTCGAATTTCACGCACAGTAATGGTAAAGCCAGCAGGTCGTCCTAATTGAGTCATATCATCACTCAAAGAGTATTGAGTTTTAGCCATACATATCGGTGTTTTATCAAAACCTAACGCTGTAAGCTCCTTAATTGTCTTCTCCGCTTGAGGAGTATAGCTAACCCCTTCGGCACCATATATTTCCCTGGCAATAGTTGCGATCTTATCCTTGATGGATGCATTCACATCATATAGATAGTTGAAATTGCCAGGCTGCTCACAAGCTGCGAGAACTTTTTTGGCCAGTTCTATGCCGCCTTGGCCACCTTTAGCCCAAACTTCTGATAAGGCAACCTCAGCACCCAACTCCACACATTTTCGTCTTACAAATTCAAGCTCTTGGGAAGTATCTGTAGGAAACGCATTAATAGCAACGATTGCTGGCAAACCAAATTTCTGCATATTTTCAATATGTTTTGTCAAATTCGCCAAGCCTTTTTCTAAAGCCGGCATATTTTCTCCCACTAACTCTGTTTTAGGTACGCCACCATGCATTTTAAGAGCACGAACAGTAGCGACAATTACCACTGCATCTGGCTTGATCCCCGCAAACCGACACTTAATATCCAAGAATTTTTCAGCACCTAAATCGGCACCAAAACCAGCTTCTGTAACACAAATATCAGCCAGCTTTAATGCAAATTTAGTCGCCATTACACTATTGCAGCCATGAGCAATATTAGCAAAAGGTCCGCCATGGACAAAAGCCGGAGTATGTTCTAATGTCTGCACTAAATTAGGCTTTATAGCATCTTTAAACAATAACGTCAACGCTCCCGTGACATGTAACGCCTCAGCAGTAATGGGTTCATTTCCATAGGTATAACCAATAATAATCTTACCGATACGAGCCTTCATATCGTCTAAATCACTGGCTAAACATAAAATAGCCATCATTTCAGAAGCAACCGTAATATCAAAACCGCTTTCCCGGGGTATACCATTTATTTTTCCGCCTAGTCCGCAAATAATCGAGCGAAGTGAACGTTCATTTAAATCCATCACACGGCGCCAGGTAATACGCCTAGGATCTAAGCCTAGTTCATTTCCTTGATGAATATGATTGTCAATAATAGCAGCTAATAAATTATGAGCCGTTGTAATTGCATGAAAATCCCCAGTAAAATGTAAATTAATATCTTCCATCGGCACTACTTGCGCATATCCACCACCAGCAGCACCACCTTTCATACCAAAACAGGGTCCTAGAGATGGCTCACGCAAGGCTATAGCAACTTTTTTTCCGATTTGATGTAACGCATCGCCAAGACCGACCGTAGTCGTTGTTTTACCTTCCCCTGCTGCTGTAGGATTAATGGCGGTAACCAGTACTAGCTTACCATCAGGGCGAGTTTTAATCTTTTCCCAAGTTTGTAATGCTACCTTCCCTTTATATTTTCCATAAAGTTCAAGATCATCTTGTGTAATGCCAAGTTGACTGGCAACTTCTTCAATGTGTATCATATGCGCTTCTTGCGCAATTTCAACATCACTTTTCATTTTATATACCTCCTTATATAACTACAGCCAAAGTGAGTACTTGATACAGTCACTTCGTTCAAGTATCATTTGGCTGTAACACTACCGAATGAATTGGTCTACTTATGTTCTTTATGACACTGCAACTGAGCAGCTTTTACCGTATTACTAAGCAGCATCGCAATGGTTAAAAGACCAACGCCGCCTGGTACAGGGGTAATGGCTCCTGCCACTTCTTTTACATCTTCAAAGTTAACGTCACCCACTAATTTTTTATCTGCAAGGCGATTGATCCCCACATCAATTACTACGGCACCTGGTTTCACCATATCTTTAGTTACAAAATGAGCTTTGCCAATTGCAACGATTAAAATATCAGCTTGGGAAGTGATGCTGGGTAAATTGGCAGTCCGAGAGTGACAAATGGTTACGGTAGCGTGACGGGACAATAATAAATTTGCCATTGGTTTGCCAACAATATTGCTCCGTCCAATGATTACTGCATGTTTACCCGCAATTTCTACATTAGCAAGTTCCAAAATTTTGATACAGCCAGCAGGTGTGCACGGTACAAGATGCTCTTGACCGATTGCTAATTTGCCCACATTTACAGGATGAAATCCGTCCACATCTTTATCAGGGTGGATTGCTTTTAAAAGCTCTGCTTCATCATGTTTTAAAGCATCAGGCAATGGTAATTGTAATAAAATACCGTGAATAGTAGTACTTTCATTCAAGATACGAATTTGCTCTAATAATTCTTGCTTAGTGGTACTTGCCGGCATACATATCACTTCTGAATAAATGCCTAATTCTTCACAAGCCTTATGCTTATTGGCCACGTATACTTTTGAGGCAGCATTCTCCCCAACAATGATTACTGCCAGCCCAGGTATAATCCCCTGTGACTCTATAAACTTTTCAACATCCTTGTGCACACTTTTTTTTATCTCTGCTGCAAAAACTTTACCTTCTAATACCGTTGCTGTCATATGATATCCCCCCATGCTGTTTATCTCTCTGGCCTAGAAAAATATTATCTTTGCTTTAATCCAATCTTCTTTATGCCAGAATACTAATTACAGTAAATACTAATAAGGCAATGCTTACTAAGCCATTACGCATAAAATAAGCTTGAGTCACCAAGCGAAAATCAGTAGGGGTGACAATAGAATGCTGATAAATTAATACCAATCCAGCGAGTATTACACCAGCATAATATATTCCATGCATGTTCATAAGCTGCCCTACTAAATAAAAGCCGATAATACTAATCACATGCATTGCTTTACATATCGCCAATGTTCTTGGTATGCCAAAGCGTACTGGCATGGAATGCAGCCCGTGCTTTTTATCGAAAGCAACATCCTGACAGCCATAAATAGCATCAAAACTAGCAATCCATACCCCAACAGCTAACCCAAGCAGGATGATAGGCATGGTAATATCTCCCCGTATCGCTACCCAAGAGCCAATGGGTGCAATGGATAAAGCCAGGCCCAGAACTAAATGACAAGTCCAGGAAAATCGCTTCATATAAGGATAAATGACTAAAGGAAGTATCGCGAAGGGAGCCAATTGTAAGCATAACGGATGCAAATTGGCTGCCGCCCAGACAAATAGCCCCAAGCTGGCTAATGTTAAAAGTATTGCCTCCCAAGGCTTAACCGCCCCGGTTACCATGGGGCGATTTGCGAACCTTGGCTGCAATTTGTCATATTTTAAATCAATACAATTATTTAATGCCATAGCTGCACTGCGCGCACCCACCATAGCCAAAGTAATCCAAAAGAATTCTCTGCCCGTAGGTATACCGCCAGATGCTAATATCGCACCAATATAGGAAAAGGGTAAGGCAAATACAGTATGGGATAATACGATATTATCAAGATGTGCTTTAATTTTACTCAAGACCCAATCCCTTCCATTTCTTGTCAACCATTTCTTTTATTTCAGCTGACATTTCAATTTCATCCGGCCATTCCCGGGTATAGCCTTCGGCAGCCCAGGCTTTTGTGGCATCAATCCCCACTTTGGTCCCCCAGTTTGGCATCGGCGAAGAATGATCCAGTACATCCAGCGGTCCATCCACCATCACAATATCACGGCGAGCATCAATGTTATTATACACGCGCCACCATACTTCATTCATGTCCTGCACATTAACGTGTTCATCCACGACAATAACCATTTTAGTAAACATCATTTGCCCCATACCCCAAATCGCATGCATTACTTTTTTGGCTTGCTGGGGATAGGTCTTCTTTATCGATACCACGGCACAATTATGAAAAACACCCTCTAAAGGCAGATTCAAATCAATGATTTCCGGTAAATTCATTTGCAATACAGGCAGGAAAATACGTTCCGTGGCTTTTGCTAAGAAACAATCTTCCATTGGCGGTTTACCTACGATGGTAGCTGGATAAATAGGATCTTTACGATGAGTAATACAAGTAATATGAAATACTGGGTAATCATCAGCAAGGGAATAATAACCCGTATGGTCACCAAAAGGCCCTTCCCTTCTCAATTCATCAATCATCACATACCCTTCCAGGACAATTTCCGAATGAGCTGGTACTTCTACATCCACCGTTTCACATTTAATCATTTCAACGGATTTTTTACGCAAAAATCCTGCAAATACCATTTCATCAATATCTTTCGGCAATGGAGCCGTAGCTGCATATGTAAGAGCTGGATCAGTACCAATAGCCACAGCCACCTCAATACGATCTTTACCTAATGTCTGATGTGCCCGATAATTTTCTGCCCCATTTTTATGAATATGCCAATGCATACCTGTCGTTTGTCCATCATATACTTGCAAGCGATACATTCCCACATTCCGTTTGCCATTCAAAGGATTTTTAGTAAATACTAAAGGTAATGTAATAAATTTTCCTGCATCACCAGGCCAGCATTTTAAGATCGGAAATTTATCTAACGAAGGCTGATCTTTAATAATCACTTCTTTACATGATCCGCTCTTTACATACTTAGGAAAGTTTATCGCCCGCTTAGCGGTAGGAATAATCTTCAATAGATCTAATTTATTCTGCACAGAAATATAAGGTAATTTGAAGATTTCTTTTACTTCTGCTGCAATATCATCAAGCTTGTCTACACCTAAAGCCAGCGCCATACGCTCCATACTGCCAAAAGCATTCATGAGTACAGGCATATTGTATCCTTTTACATTTTCAAAAAGTATAGCTACATTTTTCTCACCAGACATTTTAGATACCCTGTCAGTGATCTCTGTAATCTCCAGGTCACAATCTACCTCTTCTTGAATGCGCTTTAACCAACCTCGCTCTTCTAGAGCATGAATGAATTCACGTAAATCAGTAAATGCCATATATAACGTCCTTTCATTGGCTTTTATAATTATTATTTCTTCAAAATATATTTTACAATCAAAATACTAAGTTCATATAATACAATTACGGGTACAGCTACCATCGTCTGGGAAAAAACATCTGGAGTAGGTGAAATTACAGCACCTATCACAAATGATAACACCAAAACATGTTTACGCTTGTCCGTTAAAAAACTCGAACTTATGAGACCAAATTTAGCCATAACAATGATAAATAACGGTAACTCAAAGATAAAACCAAAAGGCAATAAAAAAGAAATGACAAAAGATAAATATTCACCTAACGATAACAACGGTTGAAGATCTTCCGTGGCAAAACCCATGAAAAACTTAATTCCCGCCGGTAAAACAAGTGCATAGGAAAAAGCAAGTCCTATAAAAAATAACAGCACTGAGGAAGGTACTAAAATAATAGAAGCCAAATGCTCTTTCTTCGTTAACGCAGGCACAACAAACGCCCAAATTTGATACAGAACAATCGGCAATGCTAATAGAAAACCCGCAAAAACAGATACTCTGATGTAGGTAAAAAAAGCTTCTGCCGGACTCATATAATATAATTTACCAGCAGGAGCCGTAATATAGTGTACTAACTCGGCAGCATAAAAATAACTAATCAGACTCCCTGCAGCCACAGCTATAATAATAATAATCAGCCTGCGCCTTAATTCCTGGAGATGTTCCACTAAAGACATTCCGTTATCAATAGCAGCATCCTCAAGCTGATCATTATCCTTATCCGTATTTATTATATCCGCCATTGAGTATTCCTCACTTTTTATCTTCTGCCTTACTCTCTTCTTTGGTTACAGGATCTTCTTTACTCTCCCCAGTTGTAGCCTTTTTAAATTCCTGAATACCTCTCCCTAGAGCTTTACCAACTTCCGGAAGTTTTCCAGGACCGAAAACAACAAGTGCGATTACTAATATTAATACCAATTCAGGCATACTAAAACTAAACATTGATACATAACCCCTTTCAACGTAAAACTTATTTATTTATTATACCTAAAATCCTCTAAAAAGAAAAGACTTGGCCCGCACCAAGTCTTCCCCATTCATTACACTTTCACAATAAATCTTATCTATGCAAACCATACGTTTAATAATTACGCAAACCTACAAAATCAGCTACTGCAATAAATGCTTCCCTATGTTCTCCCAATATGTTGGCAGGTATAACATTACGTGCATATTGTAAATAATCTGCAACACGGCTGTAGGAATACTCGATTGCATCCGTTTCATGAAGAATCGCCAAGCCGCGTTTAATTTTCTCTTCCGACATATTCTTAGTTTGTACAATTTCTTGTAACTCTTCCTTATGTGGGCTATGCTCCAAAGCATAAATGATAGGCAATGTTACAATTCCTTGTCGTAAATCATTACCAACAGGTTTACCAATTTGTTCTGAAGATGCGGTAACATCTAAAATATCATCTGTGATTTGAAAAGCCATTCCTAATGAGTATCCATATTCCCGTAAGGCTTTCGTTTCGTCTATAGACAGTCCCACTGCCAAACCGCCTAACTCACAGCTAGCTGCAATAAAATCAGCAGTTTTTTGTTCGATACGTCCTAAATAATCACTTTCCTTCTGATTAGTCTGGAAAGTACTTCGATTCTGATTAATCTCGCCTTCGCACATTGAACAAATTACATCTGTCAATACTTTAAGCATTTCGCTGCTAGCCTTATTTGCCACTAGGGAAAAAGCTTTAGCAAATAAATAATCACCGATTAATACCGATGAATGATTGCCCCAACAAGAGTTAGCAGTTGCTTTCCCGCGACGAGTTGCTGCGTTATCAATCACATCATCATGAACTAAAGTAGCCATATGTATTAATTCAATAGCAATCGCCATTGGCATTATTGCTTCCATATCAGCTACCCGGCTTTTTGTGCACATAAAATACAAAGCAGGACGCAATCGTTTGCCACCAGCTTCTATTAAATGCTTGCTAATATCCGTTATTAATTTTTCAGGAGAGTGTATGACAGAAAGTAATTCCGTTTCCAATAACATTAAATCACTTTTTACAATATCAAACATCGAATTTTTATCCACTATTTTAATCACCTACACGCAAAGTCTGTTACTATAATACACTATTATCTGTCTTTACGTCTATTGCTTTTTTAAATTTTTCGACAATCTCTAAGTCAAACTATTAAATAATATTGTAAAATATCATATAAAATGACAATTTTTCTTATATTTCGTGGAAAAAATATCGTTTTATTATGGTTACCGGACCAATTTTAAGAAGGTGTTTCCTCCTTTTAATTATCGTGCATTATGGAGTCGCTAATAAAACGTATTTCTGAAAACCTTTTTTGAGCTGCTTGTTAATTTAGTAAAGTAAAAATACTGGGTAAAGAATAATCTACACCCAGTATTTCATGTGTTATTTTACTATTATTTATTATCTTAAGGAATCATCCAATTTAGCCAATATGCTTGTACATAAGTCATGATACCAACAATAACAGCTAACACTAGGGAATGTTTAACTGTGAAACTAAATAAATCCCCTTCTTTGCCAACAAGCCCAGTTGCTGCTGTAGCCACGGCGATACTTTGTGGTGAAATCATTTTACCACAAACACCACCTGATGAATTTGCTGCTACTGCTATAATCGGATCAATGCCAACCTGTTGTGCAGTAACAGCTTGCAAATTGGAAAATAAAGCATTGGCAGAAGTATCGGAACCAGTCAGGAATACGCCTAGCCATCCTAAGAAAGGTGAGAAAAAAGGAAATAAAGAACCTGTACCTGCAAGGAATAATCCTAGAGTAGAAGTCATCCCTGAATAATTCATAACATAAGCCAAACCAAGCACACTGGGAATCGTAATAAATGGCTTTGTCAATTGCTTAAAGGTTTCAGCAAAAATAGAGATAAATCTGCCAGGTCCAACCCCCAGTACTGCTGCTGTAAATATGCTGGCAATAAATAATCCCGTACCTGCAGCACTTAACCAATTGATCTTATAAAGAGCTGCCATAGGTGTTGCTTGCTTGACAATCGGTGCAACCTGCACAATCATCTTATCCAACCCTGGTACCAGCCATTTAACGGTTACTGCGTCAAGAACTGCAACTACAGGATGTAAGCCCCATAAAATCACCATTATAATTAAAATAATAAATGGTGACCACGCTTTTAATACCTTACCAAATGTTAATACCGATCGATTAATAGCCAGAGTGGGAGGCGGTTCATTTTCAAATCGCCAAATACTTGCGGGCTTCCAACTTCTTAAAAATATTGTTAAAGCAATAATACAAGCTAGAGAAGATAAAATATCAGGAAGTTCTGGTCCAATATAATTGGAAGAATACCATTGTACACCAGCGAATGATATACCTGCTATTAAACAAGCCGGTAAGACTTCTTTCATAGCCTTCCAACCAGACATAAGAACAATTAGCCAAATAGGGATAATCACTGAAAGGAACGGCAATTGTCTTCCCACCATAGCACTAATTTTCATTACATCTATGCCTGTAACTTGTCCTGCAACAATAATCGGAATTCCGATAGCACCAAAGGCTACAGGAGCAGTATTAGCAATCAAGCATAATCCTGCTGCATATAAAGGATCAAAGCCAAGACCTACCAGCATTCCAGCAGAGATTGCAACAGGAGCACCAAAACCTGCTGCTCCTTCTAAAAAGGCACCAAAACCAAAAGCGATTAACAAAGCTTGTAACCGTCGGTCATCCGTAATGGTGGCAATAGAATCTTTTATAATTTCAAATTGCCCGGTCTCAACAGTTAAATTGTAAATAAATATAGCCGTGATTACAATCCAGAAAATGGGAAAAATTCCATATAAGGCTCCCATAGCTGCTGCTATAATGGCAAGATTGACAGGCATTTGATAGGCTAAGACTGCTACCAATATGGCAGAAATCAAGGCCATCACACCAGCAATTTGCCCTGCAGTGCGACGAACCGCCAATAAATAGAACATCACGATAATCGGAATAGCTGCTAATAATGCGGAAAAAACTAAACTATGCATCGGGTCATAGATTTGTGTCCATTCCATGATTTAATATGCACTCCTTTTACGTTGAGATTTCAACTATTACTAATTGCATATAGCGTCTTTGCTATGTCATGCATGCTTCAATAGACAAGATTTCATTTTGACTTCTTAGTCTACTTGCTTAGTTTGACCAAAAGCAAAATATATATTAATTAAAAATAAAAAAAATAGCTGCGCACCTTTTCATTCAAGTGCACAGCTATCTAATTTTTCATTAGTCATTGCCAGTTTCTGTTTACTATCTATCACAACCTATTACGCGCATTACTATGAATCAGGGGATCATCCAACTGAGCCAATAAGCCTGTGCATAGGTTATGAGACCTACAATCACTGCCAAGACTAGGGAATGTTTTACTGTAAAGCTAAACAAGTCGCCTTCTTTGCCGACTAATCCTGTAGCTGCGGTAGCTACAGCAATACTTTGCGGAGAAATCATCTTGCCGCAAACCCCGCCTGATGAATTTCCCGCTACTGTTAAGATCGGATCAACACCAATCTGCTGCCCGGTAACGGATTGTAAATTGCCAAATAAAGCATTGGCAGAAGTATCGGAGCCTGTTAAAAATACTCCTAGCCACCCTAAAAATGGAGAGAAGAATGGAAATAGCGAACCTGAACCCGCAAGGAATAGACCTAGAGTAGAGCTCATTCCTGAGTAATTCATAACGTAAGCTAAACCTAGAACACAAGGAATGGTGATCAAAGGTTTCAATAACTGTTTGAAGGTTTTTGCAAAAACAGCAATAAATCGGCTAGGACCAACACCTAAAACAGCAGCGGTAAGAATACTTGCAATAAATAATGCTGTACCTGCAGCACTTAACCAATTGATTTTATAAAGAGCCGCTAAAGCTACTGGTTGTTTTGCAATAGGTGCAACCTGTGTAACAAGTTTATCAAGACCTGGTACTATCCAATTAATAGTTACAGTATTTAATGATGCTACTACCGGTTTTAAACCCCATAAAATGACCATTACCGTTAAAATGATAAAAGGAGACCATGCTTTTAAAACCTTGCCAAGAGTCAAGGCAGCTCTGTCAGCGACAAGAGTCGGTGCTGGTTCATTTTCAAAGCGCCAGATATTAGCAGGTTTCCAATATTTCAAGAATATTGTCAAGGAAACAATACATGCAAGTGAAGATAAAATGTCGGGAAGTTCTGGCCCGATATAATTAGAAGAAAACCACTGTACGCCAGCAAAGGATACGCCAGCTACTAAACATGCAGGCAATACCTCTTTCGCAGCCTTCCAGCCAGACATTAAAACCACCAACCATATCGGAATGATAATTGATAGAAATGGTAATTGCCGCCCTACCATAGCACTAATTTTCATAGTATCGAGCCCTGTAACCTGGCCAGCAACAATGATAGGAATACCAATGCCGCCAAAAGCTACTGGAGCAGTATTGGCAATCAAACATAATCCTGCAGCATATAAAGGATTAAAGCCAAGCCCCACCAGCATACCCGCAGAAATTGCCACAGGAGTTCCAAATCCTGCTGCGCCTTCCAGGAAAGCACCAAAGCCAAAAGCAATTAAGAGAGCTTGCAGGCGGCGATCATCCGTAATCGTCGCAATAGAGTCTTTAACAATTTGAAATTGTCCCGTCTCTACTGTAAGGTTATAAATAAAGATAGCCGTAATTACAATCCAGAAGATAGGGAATATTCCATATAAAGCTCCCATAGCAGCTGATGTAATAGCTAACCCTGGAGGCATTTGATAAACAAAAATAGCAACTAATACAGCAGAAACTAACGCTAAGGCGCCAGCAATTTGTCCAGGAGACCGTCGAATAGCCAGTAAATAAAAAATTACGATAATGGGAATAGCTGCCAATAATGATGAAAGAGCAAGATTCTGCATAGGATCATATACTTGCGTCCAATTCATTCAGTAACACCCCTTTCTATTTACCTTATTAACGATTAGATGAAGGATATAATAATGCCTTATGAGCTTCAGGTAATATACTCTCACCTCCTCATCCCCATTTAGTTTTATGAATCCTTACAAGTTATGCACCTCCTACATAAATAATGTCTTTTTATCAATTTAAGTAAATTATCAAAAAATACAGAATTTTTATTCTATTTATTTTCCAATTTTCTACACTTACTAATCAATCCCCTCTTTTTTTACTGCTCAATAATAAATTACTTTTTTCACTATATTAAATACTAAAATAAGCAGCAGCACATGTGTAATCCATGTGCTGCTGCTACGGTTTATTATTGATGATTAGTCTTTAAAATATTGCATACTAATTTTTTTCCATTCTTTAGTGCTAAATAGCATGACATATTCCTGCAACCCTGTACGCTTAGCGATATCTTCCGCTAGCACCTTACAGTCCTTACGGGTATGAGCATGAAGCATTGTATAAAAATTATAGGGCCAGCCAGGTTGGGATATCCTCGCATAGCAGTGGGATACTACTGCATCCTTTGCCAACATTTTTCCGATTTCAACAATACGCTCCTCAGGAACAATCCACGCACATAATGCATTGGCTGCATAGCCAACTTCCCGATGTCTAAGAACAGCTCCCATTTTACGAATCTTACCTGATTGACGGTATTCTTTCAATCTACCCAATAGTTCATCTTCATGAATCCCTAACCTTTCCGCTATTTCCCGATAAGGTTCAGCCACTAAGGGAAAGTCTTCCTGCATAATCACGATAATCTTTTTATCTAATTCATCCAGCATAAGTCACCTCTTTTCCAGCTTATTTGAAGTCCGCTCTCACATTTTCTAGGTTAAAGAAAACTGTACACTCACTTTAAACTTCTGAGTAGCTGGCAAATTTAGCAACCGTACGACACCATCAAGATTACGAATGGTTTCTAATATTTCATCTTGTTTCAAAAGATTTGGACTTAATAGCGTAAACCACAGATTTAAATCTGCTTCACGTTCATAGTTATGAGTAACTCCATAATAAGAATTAATCACTCCTGCCACTTGGGCAAGATACTCCTTTTTTACCTCTAATGCCACTAAAGTGCCAATATAACCGAGCTTGGTGGAATCAAAAAAAGGACCGATGCGGCGAATGAATCCTTGTTCTTTTAAAAATTTTAGTCTTTCAATGACAATTGTTTCCGTTGTTTCTAGTTTTTTTGCCACTAACGCGAAAGGACGCTTCTCAAAAGATAAATCTGTTTGAATAATATTCAATAAACTCTTATCAAATGCAGTAAGCATAAACAACTCCTTTTTATTTATTTTGTACCAAATAACCCTTATGAAACAGTCAGAATGCCATAACATGGTAAGTGTAACGGCGCTTAGTAATAGATAACATTCTGATTGATATATACAAAGTAAACATATCCATCTTATAAAATTCCATTCTATATATCTTAAAAGAAAAGAACCTGGATTGCACCAAGTCCACTCCTTTGCTCAAAATCAACAGTGAATTGTTAGTTATTCCATCAAAAAGGAGAACAGCCGATGCTATTCTCCTTGTATTTATATTTCATTTTAACAGAATCTGCCCAATTACGTCAAGTAACTCTGGACGTCCTAAACCTTTTTCGGAAGAATAGGCAATAATATGATCACCTTTCATTCCTAATCCCTTACGAATTGCTTCCACATTTTTTTTAACAGCCATCCGATTGAGTTTATCGGCTTTTGTTGCAATGACTTGCACTGGTACATCATTTTCAATTAACCACTTATAGGCACTAATATCGCTCTGCATTGGATCATGGCGGATATCAATTAACTGACATACCAGTTGCAGCCTGGGAGACTTTAATAAATATTCTTCAATAAACTTTGCCCATTGCTGCCGATTGGATTTACCTGTACGGGCATAGCCATAACCAGGTAAATCTACCAGAAAAAAATCACGTTTATCCGTATCACTGAGTTTAGCCATCAGTTTATAAAAATTAAGGGTTTGGGTTTTCCCTGGGCTGCCGCTTGTACGCGCTAATCCATTACGCCTCGATAATGAATTGATCAATGAAGATTTACCTACATTGGAGCGTCCCATAAATGCAATCTCATGCAGTTCACCTTCGGGATACTGATCGATTTTTACAGCGGAAGCGATATATTGCCCACTGGTAATATTCATATCTTTCTTTATTACTTCACTATTCACTTTTGCTCACCAATGCCGCTTTTAGCACCTCATCCATGTGTTCCACCAATACGAATTCCAAGTGTCTTTTTACATTTGCAGGTATCTCGTCTATATCCCGTTTATTTTCTTTCGGCATGATGATCGTCTTAATACCAACACGATGAGCAGCTAATACTTTTTCTTTAATACCACCTACAGGCAGAACTCGCCCTCGTAAGGTGATTTCTCCCGTCATTGCAACATCACTGCGCACAGCCCTGTTAGTCAGCGCTGAAACCACTGCTGTAGACATACTAATGCCTGCTGAAGGTCCATCTTTAGGAATACCACCTTCTGGTAAGTGAATATGGATATCTGTTTCCTCCTGGAAATTTCCATCAATACCCAATTCCTGAGCACGAGTACGAATGTAGCTAAAGCCTGCTTGTGCCGATTCTCGCATAACCTCACCCAGCTGACCTGTCAGCAGTAATTTACCCTTGCCCTTCATAACAGAAACCTCAATTGCAAGAACATCTCCTCCGACTTCAGTCCAAGCCAGTCCTGTACTCACTCCTACCTGAGGCTGACGCTCAGCCTGAGTATGGCGATATCTAGGAGCACCTAAATAGGTGTGCAAATTTTGTGCCGTTACTTTCACATTCGTACGTTTTTCTTGCACAATTTGACGCGCTACTTTACGGCATAACGTAGCGATATTTCTTTCCAAGCCACGCACACCTGATTCTCGAGTATAATCACCAATGATTTTTTGTAAGGTAGTATCAGAAAAAACAATCTGTTTATCCGTTAATCCATGATCCCGAACTTGTTTAGGAACTAAATAGCGTTTTGAAATCTCGACTTTTTCTTCTTCCGTATAACCAGGAATATTAATAATTTCTATACGATCGAGCAGCGGTCGAGGAATGGTATGCATCACATTTGCAGTTACTACCCATAGAACTCTGGAAAGATCATAAGGCACTTCTACGTAATGATCACTAAATGTATTATTTTGTTCCGGGTCTAAAACCTCTAACAACGCTGCAGACGGGTCACCTCTAAAGTCCGCACTCATTTTATCAATTTCATCGAGCAAAAATACTGGATTTTTTGAACCAGCAGTACGTATCCCTTGAATAATTCGACCAGGCAGGGCTCCAACATAAGTACGGCGATGGCCGCGAATTTCAGCTTCATCTCTTACACCACCTAAAGAGACTCGGACAAATTTTCGATCCATTGCCTTAGCAATCGAACGAGCCAGAGACGTTTTACCTACACCGGGAGGTCCCACAAGGCAGAGAATTGGTCCTTTCATGGTTTCTGTCAATTTCCGAATCGATAAATATTCTAAAATACGTTCTTTTACTTTTTCTAGACCATAATGATCTTCATTCAATATTTTTTCAGCATTATTAACATCCAGCATGTCTTCAGTCTCTTTGGTCCAAGGCAGTGCCAATAAACAATCAAGATAGGTACGGATAACAGCGCTTTCTGCCACCATCGCCGGCATTTTTTCAAGACGTTCAATTTCTTTATTAATTTTTTCTGCAACTTCCTTAGGAAACTCTTGCTCTTTAAGTTTATTTCTGTATTCTTCCACTTCAGCTGCCCGATCGTCTTTTTCACCTAATTCTTTTTGAATCGCCTTTAGCTGCTCACGCAAATAATATTCTTTTTGTGTTTTTTCCATTTGTTTACGCACACGAACACTGATTTTCTTTTCCAATTCGAGAATTTCCATCTCACGCCCAAGAATTTCGCATAATTTCTCCAAGCGCTCTTTTACATCAACAGCATCAAGCAATGCTTGCTTGTCTTCAATTTTAAGAGATAAATGGCTGGCAATCAGGTCTGTTAAACGACCTGGTTCTTCTACGACTACAACTGAAACCAAAGTCTCCGGTGGGATTTTTTTACTCAGCTTTACCCATTGCTCAAAATGGGCAATGGCTGTACGGGTTAAGGCTTCTATTTCCAGAGTACGTGTTTCTGGTTCATCAAATTCCTTAACTTCTACTTGATAAAAATTTTCCGAATCCGTATACTTTATTACTTCAGCACGGTGCAATCCTTCTACTAGTACTCGAATCGTACCACCAGGCAGCTTTAATAATTGCTTAACCTCAGCTACGGTTCCAAATGTAAAGATCTCCTCTGGCGTTGGTGCATCATTCTGCGCATCTTTTTGAGTAGCAAGCATAATGAAGCGATCATTTACCATAGCTTCTTCCAATGCACTAATCGATTTCTCACGACCTACATCAAGATGGATAATCATATATGGGAAAACTAAGATGCCTCTAAGGGGCAACAGCGGTATGGTGCGTACTTTATTCAGCATAAAATTAATCTCCTTTAAATTGTCCTTATCCTATTACTATTATTTTCATCCTTAACATTTATAAATATTCTTATTTACCCTGCAAAAATCCTTTTTGTATAAAATAAAAAACGCAGAAAATAGTAGAATTTTACCTTTTACACCATTTGTAATCAATAGTATAATATATTATGTTAACTAGATAGATTTTATTCATTGATTTAGTCCAAGAGCTAAGTCAAGATTCTCTTTTAGGAAAGTGACGTTTTCACAGGGCAAGGCTTCTTGATCATGGTATTTGAGAGGGGAAAATATATGAATTGGCAAAAATACAACTGGTCAATTATTATCATCAGTGTCCTATTCACCTTCGCTGCTGCCAGCAGCAGCTATTATTTTTGGCAACAGCACACAATGACGAAACCATTAACATTAGCCATAGAAGAAATCGAAGGTGTGGAAGCTGTAACCTTAAACAACCAAGACAAAGCTCAAACCGTTTTAGAAATTCATGTGACCCTTAGCAATATCAATAATCTGCAAACAACTTACGAGAGTATCAATCACACCATTAAGACGAACATCGGGACCAAACGATATAAACTCATCCTTAATGATCATAAGACCCCCGCCTTGGAGGAGTTTTATTATTCCATTCATCATCAAATTTTTGAAGGGCTCGCCACAGGAAACTTTAGCACCATGTATAACAGCGTTCAAGAAAAGGCTATTGCTTCTGATATAAAAGTACAAGTATATATAGATACGAATTATCTATATCTTCAGCTCACCACTGCAACGGGGAATCTCTATCAGGTAATCCCCAGACAATTAGATGACAAAGAGGTGAGATAAATGTATTTAACAGAGTTGTGTATAGGTACAGTCGCAGGCCTTCTCTTTTTTATGCTTTGGCAGGGATTTGATGGCATCCTAGTATTTTTTGTTGCAACACTCATTATTGCTGGGATCTACTTTTATTATGCTAACGTTACTAAGAAGTCTTTTGCTGTGAATAAGAAGGGACTATCTACCTCTTCCCTCATCCAATTTGATGACATTGGCGGCCAAGAAGTGGCAAAGCAAGAATTACGAGAAGCCGTAGAATTTATAAAAGATTCAACTCGTCTTAGCCATCTAGGCATCCGTCCACTAAAGGGCGTTTTATTAAATGGTCCTCCAGGAACGGGGAAAACCCTTTTAGCAAAGGCAGCAGCTCAATTTACAGATTCCGTTTTCCTTTCGGCTAGTGGCTCAGAATTCGTAGAAATGTACGTCGGGGTTGGTGCACAGCGTGTACGTCAATTGTTCCAATCTGCCAAATCCCTCGCCAAGCAGCAACGTAAAGATAGTGCAATTCTTTTCATTGATGAATTAGATATTCTGGGAGGAAAACGGGGGCAGAATGCAGGTAATACAGAATATGACCAAACCCTAAATGAACTTTTGGTACAAATGGATGGCCTCTCTTTTGATGACAGCGTTAAGATATTAATTATTGGCGCTACCAATCGCATCGACATCCTTGATTCAGCCTTACTGCGCCCAGGACGTTTCGATAGACATGTAAAAGTAGAACTGCCTGATAAAAAAGGACGTTTGCATATCCTTAGCCTGCATACTAAAAATAAACCATTAGCAGCAGATGTCTCATTAGAAACACTTGCCGCAAATACCTTTGGCTTTTCAGGAGCCCATTTAGAAAGCTTAACCAATGAAGCAGCAATTCTGGCTCTGCGTGAAGAAAAGGTAACCATCACATCTAAGCACTTTCAAAGTGCGATTGATAAAGTAATCATGGGTGAAAAGTTAGATAGAAGACCTAACACACTGGAGAAACAACGTATTGCTATCCATGAAGCAGGACATGCATTAGTAAGTGAAATCACACGACCTGGTTCTGTGGCAACAATTAACATTGCTTCTCGCAGTAATGCCTTAGGTTATGTAAGACAAACAACATTAGATGATACGTATTTATATACATTGGATGTCATTAAAAATAAAATTGCGGTAGCACTAGCTGGTGCAATCGCTGAAGAGATAAACTTAGGCAATCGTAGTACAGGTGCATCCAATGACTTTAAGCAGGCAATCGACTTAGCAAAAGAGATTATTCATAATGGCATGTCAACATTAGGCATCATATCCGTAGAAGATCTTGCAAAGGATCTTTTACATGCCACTATAACATCCATTATAAAGGAAACAGAGCAGTATGTTTATACCATTCTCTCTAATCGCCAAACCACCCTGCAAGCAGCAGTCGCCTTATTGTTAGAAAAGGAATGCCTGAATGGTGATGAATTCAGAGCATTATTAACAACATCTTAAATTTTTAATAGCAAGATAGCCTTCTTTATGTAGAAGGCTATCTTGCCAACCTGCAATATCTTATGCTGACCTTCTGCCTCTATTTAGAAAACTGATGGACCAGATACCTGATAAGCCCACTAATACATAGATAATGCGACTTAAGAAAGAGGTTTGCCCGCCAAAAATGGTGGCTACTAGATCGAACTTAAACAGTCCCACTAAAAGCCAATTCAGAGCCCCAACAATGACCAGAATTAAAGCAATTCTATCCATATCTTTACCACCTTATAAACTTAAATTTCCATACCTGCCGCTGCTAAAATTTCAGGCTGAGGTATTATAGTATCTTTGTGAAGTATATCGACTGTTTTTATTAAAGCATTTTCGATAGCTTCCTCAAGAGATTCAATTGCTATGACTTGAACAGCTAGTCCCTGATAAGACTCTTGCCAATTGTCTTTTGGTATCAAAACCCGGCACGCTCCAGCTTGCTCCGCTGCATAGATCTTGGCACTTACCCCACCTACGGGGCGAATTAAGCCGCGAATGGAAAGTTCTCCTGTCATAGCTACTTTATTATCAACGGGAATTCCCTTAATGGCAGAATAGATTGCAACTGCCATTGTCACTCCTGCCGAAGGACCATCCACAGGACCTCCACCTGGAAAATTCACATGGATATCATAGCTATGTATATCCATTTTATAACAATTGGAAAGTACAGTCATAACATTTTCCAAAGAACATTTCGCCATGCTTTTACGGCGTATGGTACGACCCGGTACATCTAATTCTTCTTCATCAACCACGCCAGTTATGGTAAGTTTACCAGTTCCTGAAACGGCTGTTACTTCAATTTCGGTAATTGCCCCTATGTCAGCCCCGTGTACTGCCAATCCATTGACGAAGCCAACCTGAGGGGCATCAGGGACTTTCTTTTCCGGTCGTCTGCTATAGTGTCCAAAATTTATGACCCATTCTACATCTTTACAAGTGATGGACTGCCTAGACTCATTAATCGCAACGCTTGCAGCAATTTGCACAATATTAACACCATCACGACCATTGGTAGAGTATTGTTTAATCACTTCAACGGCTTTGTCCTCAATCGGAAAATTAAGTTTTTTAGCAGCATTATACACAATCCTGCTCACTTCATCGGCTAATATGGGACGGAAAAAGATTTCTACACATCGCGAACGGATAGCAGGAGGAATATCCTGGGGCATACGAGTTGTCGCCCCCACTAAGCGAAAATCAGCTGGCAAACCATTCTGGAAGATATCGTGGATGTGACTTGGAATATTGGTATCCTCACTATTGTAATAGGAGCTTTCTAAAAACACCTTACGATCCTCTAAAACTTTTAGCAGCTTATTCATTTGGATATGATGCAACTCACCAATTTCATCAATAAATAACAATCCACCATGAGCCTTCGTTACTGCTCCAGCTTTTGGCTGAGGAATGCCAGCCACCCCTAAAGGACCTGCTCCTTGGTAAATGGGGTCATGTACTGTACCAATTAAAGGATCTGCAATTCCACGTTCATCAAAACGAGCTGTCGTAGCATCCATTTCAATAAACTTTGCATTCGATGAGAAAGGCGATAAACTATTGCGCTTAGCCTCTTCTAGTATCAGTCTTGCTGCTGCTGTCTTACCAACCCCTGGCGGTCCATACACTAACACATGCTGAGGATTAGGTCCGCATAAAGCTGCTCTTAATGCTTTTAAACCGTCTTCTTGCCCAACAATTTCAGCAAAAGTCGTGGGTCGAGTTTTTTCTGATAAAGGTTCCGTTAATGAGATTGATCTCAGTTTCTGCAATTTGTCAATTTCTTTTTTTGATTCTCGTTCAACTGCTACCCGGTTTCCTTGTTGTGATCGCAGTAAATTCCAAAAATACAATCCGATAACAACTGCAAAAAAGAATTGTATTACTGTAACAATATTTATCGCATAATCCACTGATCCAAAACCTCCTCCCCAACAATTCTGATTCTGATTTTAGTATAGGCAAACAACTTGATTTTATCCTGTAAAAAACAGTAAATAAAAAAGGAGAGACATTGTCTCTCCTTTTTCTATTAATCATCTTTATGCCGACTCTTCTTTTTTCTTTGCTTTGCGATCAACTGTAACTAATATAGGCTCTTCTTTGCTTAAGACCACTTCTTTTGTTACAGTACATTTTGCTACATCCGCACGAGATGGTACTTCGTACATCACATTGCACATAATGCCTTCAATAATCGCTCTAAGCCCTCGTGCTCCTGTATTGCGCTTCAATGCTTCTTTAGCGATAGCATCTAATGCATCTTCTTTAAATTCAAGCTGCACATTATCAATCTCTAAGAATTTTTGATATTGCTTTACTAGAGCATTTTTAGGCTCTAACAGTATGCGTACCAAAGCTTGTTCATCTAGAGCATCTAACGTTACCACTACTGGCAAACGACCAACAAACTCTGGAATAAGACCAAACTTTAAAAGATCTTCCGGCAGAATTTGCTGCAGCAAATCACCAATGTTCTTTTTACCTTTGCTTCTTATTTCAGCACCAAAGCCCATGTTCTTCTTGCCTGTACGAGCGCTGATCAATTTATCAATACCATCAAACGCACCACCGCAAATAAACAAGATATTGGTTGTATCAATTTGAATGAACTCCTGATGAGGATGCTTGCGTCCTCCCTGAGGAGGTACACTCGCTACAGTACCTTCCAGAATTTTTAGAAGTGCCTGCTGCACACCTTCCCCAGATACATCACGAGTAATTGACGGATTCTCCGATTTACGGGCAATCTTGTCAATTTCATCAATGTAGACAATGCCTTTTTCTGCTTTCTCCACATCATAATCAGCCGCTTGGATGAGTTTGAGTAAGATATTTTCCACATCTTCTCCAACATATCCAGCCTCTGTAAGCGATGTTGCATCGGCAATAGCAAAAGGTACATTTAGCAATTTGGCTAATGTCTGAGCCAGCAGTGTTTTACCACTACCAGTTGGTCCAAGCATTACAATGTTGGACTTTTGCAATTCCACATCGTCCATTTTACTGCCAAAATTAACACGCTTATAATGGTTATACACCGCTACAGCTAATGTTTTTTTAGCAGCATCCTGACCAATTACATATTGATCAAGAATATCTTTTATTTCTTTAGGCTTTGGAACATCACGAAGCTCAATATCAATCTCTCCGCTTAGTTCTTCCTCAATAATCTCATTACACAGCTCAATACATTCATCACAAATGTATACACCAGGACCAGCTACCAGCTTTTTAACTTGTTCCTGCAACTTACCGCAAAAAGAACATTTGAGTTGACCTTTGTCATCCCCAAATTTTAACATACTATATCACCTCTTTATTTGGGACTTTCATGACGTTTTTCTCCACGGACAACTACAGCATCAATCAGACCGTATTCCTTAGCCTGCTCTGCAGACATAAAGAAATCACGTTCTGTATCATGCTCAATTTTATCTTTTGTCTGTCCAGTGTGTTGAATAAGAATCCCGTTAAGAAGTTCCCTAAGTCGCAATATTTCTCTAGCATGAATTTCGATATCGGTAGCCTGCCCTTGGGTTCCACCCAAAGGTTGATGAATCATGATACGGGCATACGGAAGTGCATAACGCTTTCCTTTTGCACCTGCAGTAAGCAAAAGAGCTCCCATACTTGCCGCTGAACCAAGGCAAATGGTAGAAACGTCTGGTTTAATATACTGCATGGTATCATAGATAGCCAATCCAGCTGTCACTACGCCACCTGGGCTGTTAATGTACACATGGATGTCCTTCTCAGGATCTTCCGATTCCAAAAACAGTAATTGGGCAATGACAAGATTTGCCACATTATCATCAATGGGACCACCAATAAATATAATTCGATCTTTTAGAAGTCTGGAAAAAATATCATAGGATCGTTCCCCACGACTTGATTGCTCTACTACTATTGGTACAAAATTCATAGCATAACACCTCTATTGATTTATTATTCTATTACTCTTTTTCTACACTGTCAATAATCAGTTGAGCTGCTTTTTTACGTAATATGGAATCAAATACAGTAGACATTTTTCCTTGTCCGTTGATAATCGCTTTTACATCTTCGATTTCTGCACCGTATCCTTTAGCAATCGTAGCAATTTCAGCATCAACTTCTTCATGACTTACTTCTAATGCTTCAGCTTTTACAATAGCTTCCAGCAGTAAATCAGTTTTAACATTCGCTACAGCTGATTCATGATAATTTTGACGTAATGCTGTTAAATCTGTGTTCATGTACTTCATATAATCATCCAGCTTCATTCCGCGACTTTCTAAGTTGGCACCTAAATCTTCGATCATTTTTGAAATACGGTCTTCCACCATAACATCTGGAATTTCCACTGTGGCATTTTCCACTGCTTGCTTAATAGCTTCATTACGGAAATCACGATCCGCTTTTTCACTAGCAGCCTTTTCTAATTTATTCTTAATGTCAGCCTTTAATTCCTCTACTGTATTAAAATCGCTTACATCTTTAACAAATTCATCATCCAATGCTGGCAGTTCTTTGCGTTTTACATCGTGAACTTTTACTTTAAATACAGCTTCTTTGCCTGCCAAATCAGCAGCATGATACTCCGCAGGGAAGGTTACATTTACATCAATTTCAGAACCGGCTTTTGCACCAATTACTTGTTCTTCAAAGCCAGGAATGAAAGTGTTCGAACCAATTTGCAACGGATAGGCTTTGCCGTCTCCGCCAGGGAAAGCTACGCCATCTACAAATCCTTCAAAATCAATAATAGCAAAATCACCGTCTTCAATCACTGCATCTTCTGCTACTACCATTTTGGCATGACTATTGCGCATGGTTTCCACTTCTGCGTTGATTTTTTCTTCTGTAACTTCTTCTACTGCTGCAGCAATCTTCAATCCTTTATATTGTCCCAAAGTAATTTCTGGTTTTGCCACTACAGTAGCTTTAAAAAGTAAATCTTTATCTTCTGCTAAAGTAACGACATCAATATGAGGGCGGCTTACTGGTTCAATTTTATTATCTTCAAGAGCTTGAGCATACGCAGGGCTAGCCATGATTTCAAAAGCTTCATCTAATAGAGCTTCTTTACCAATATGCATTTCTAAAATGCGACGAGGTGTTTTTCCTTTACGGAACCCCGGAATATTTACTTTATTAGATAATTTACGATATGCCTTTTCAACTGCTTTTGCTACTTCCACTTGAGGTACTTCAATTTCAAAGACCACTTTATGATTGTCTATTTTCTCCATTGTTGCTTTCATTTCGTATTGTATCCTCCCTATGTAATTAGTTGGCGACATTATGTGTAACGCCAAAAATAGTATTACCATTTTTAACATGTTTTCTATGTTAGTTCAAATAAATTCCTTACTTTAGACATAAATCACTACACTTTAGAATGTCATACCCCATATGATACCATAAGTAAATAACAAAAACAAGATATATGCAAAAAACCCAGCAATAACTGCCGAGTTCAATATTTCTATGGAGCGGAAGACGAGATTCGAACTCGCGACCCTCGCCTTGGCAAGGCGATGCTCTACCACTGAGCTACTTCCGCATATTATATTTAACTGTCATCAACAACGTTATTAATTATATATGTAATCTTATTTTTTGTCAACATCCGATTGTTTTTTTTGAAAGATGACACACACCAAGATACCGTTTTTTGCATATTATGTAATAAATCCACCATAAAAGGAGGCTGATCTGTTGTATTATAACTTACAAAAACACTGCAAATTAGTGAAAGGTGCTGTTCGTGCTGCAATCTACGACTTTAAAACGGGAAAGGTTCATTCCATTAACCAAAGTGCAGCCGGGCTACTCAGTGCCTGTCAAAGCAACGCCTTGGAGGATCTTTGGGATATGTCGTCTGCCGAAAGCACACAATACATGAATTTCTTAAATAAGTTGGAACAAAAAGATTTAGGATTCTTTGACGAAACATCTTCTGCTTCTTTGCCAGAGCGCTCCTTGCCAGATTCCCCCGCAAAACTTGAGTTTCTGTGGTTAGAACTAACAGCAGCCTGCAACAGCAAGTGTTTACACTGTTACTCCGAAAGCGGCCCTTCACGCAAGGAATTGGATCTCGTACCTCATCACCGCTGGCTCTCCCTAATAGAAGAAGCAAAAGCAGCAGGAGCTACTGATATTCAATTCATTGGCGGTGAACCATTACTATATCCTAAATGGCGCGACCTAGTCATCAAGGCCTATGAAATCGGTTATGAATATATCGAAATCTTTACAAACGCTACATTAGTTGATGATGACTGTATCGATTTCTTTAAACAATATAATGTAAACATCGCTACAACTATTTATGCTAATAACGCCTCCGTCCATGACAGCGTAACCTTGCATCCTAATAGCTTTACGAAAACCATGACTGCCATCAAGAAAATATTAGAAGCCAAGATTCCTTTACGCATTGCTTCTATTATTATGAAAGCCAACGAACACGAAGTACCCAATATTCTTAAGCTTTATGAAGAATTGGGCATGCCCGATGCGTATCCCGATGTTATTCGCCCCACCGGCAGAGGGGACGATCAGCATTTACTTCCAACTACTTATACCAAGCCGCCGATTAAACCGCCCTTTTACACCGATGAAGCTTCTTTTATAGCTTCTCAGACTTACTGCCAATGCCTGGCAGGAAAAATTGCGATTACTTCTACAGGTGATGTCATACCTTGCATCTTTGCAAGAAATCAAGTATGCGGCAATATTCTCACGCATTCATTAGCTGATGTACTTACAGATCATCCACTACAACAATGCTGGCACACGACTAAAAATCAAATCCAAAAATGTAAGGATTGTGAATATCGCTATGCTTGCACGGATTGTCGTCCGTTAGCCCAAGGCAACGATTCTAATAAGTCATGGCTGGCCCCTCCTGCTGCCTGTTCCTATAATCCTTATACCGGTGAGTGGTAACCTCGATATAGCGAGTATCTTTAGACTAAAAAGGAGGATATAAGTATGTATTATGACGATGATGATGATTACTATGATAATAACGAACAAAGACCTAAATGGGATCGACCAGAAATGTCTGACTGGGATGATGACGATGATGATGAACGAGTCATTATTGTAGGGTGCGGTCCGTCATCTTCTTGCTGGCCTCGTCAGCAGCAGTGCTGGCCCCGTCAGCAGTGTTGGCCTCGTCAACAACAATGCTGGCCCCGTCAACAACAATGCTCGCCTCATCAGCAGTGTTGGCCCCGCCAACAACAATGCTGGCCTCGACCTTGCAATCCTAATTCCTGCTGGCCTCGTCGCGATTAAAACCTCTTATGCAAAGCTTCCCCTTACCCTTAAATATAAGTATATACACTCTAAAGGCACCGGAGGTATCTGGTGCCTTTAAATTTAAACATTTATAACTTTTCTACATGCCATTCCCCTATTTGCAGCATTATCGTCCAGAATTGTTGCAAATAGATCTAAATAGAAGAAAATACTCTTAATCACAAGGATATTGACGATAGATATTTTTATTTGGTATAAATTATTGTTATTTATTGCTAAACGGTTTAAAATCACCCTTTCCTTTTACCATAACTACTGTATAATTGATTCTATGCCAAATGGTCTATCATCCCTCAGCCAGCTACAATCACGAATCTTATGGCATTATTATTCGCACTTATCCTTCGGACTTAGCCGCTTTAACTCCCATTTATAGAAGATGGGATTCTTAAAGCGGTTTAGTCATCGGATAAAACACATTTCACAATAAATATCGGAGGTAGATTCAACTATGATGCGATTCGTTCGACGAATCCTTATTGGCAAACCATTACACAATCAAGAGATACATAATGAAAAACTCCCCAAATGGAAGGCTCTGTCCATTTTTTCTTCTGATGCCTTATCCTCTGTAGCTTACGGGCCAGAACAAATTATGCTCATGCTAACTCTTCCTGGCATGTTAGCTTACGGCTATTTAGCACCCATTTCTCTGGCTATCCTGGCCCTCTTGGCAATCGTTACCATTTCATATGTACAAGTAGCTAAAGTTAATCCAGGAGGTGGAGGTTCGTATTCTGTTGCCATTACGAATTTAGGAGAAATGCCAGCACTCACCGCAGCAGCCGCCTTATTTGCCGATTATACACTTACGGTCGCTGTAAGTGTCTCAGCTGGAACGGCTGCCATTATCTCAGCTTTCCCCCATTTTGCTCAACACGAAGTTGCAATGGATTTAATCATTCTATTCGGAGTCCTAATGCTAGTAAATTTACGCGGCATCCGCGAATCCTCTACCGCATTTGTATTTCCTACCTACGGTTTCATTCTTGGCATTATCGCATTAATTGGCACAGGAATATATCAAGCACTTACGAATCAAGCACCTATTTTTCCTCCTGAATCACTAGTAAAGCAAATGGATTGGACAATTCTGGTTCTCGTACTTCGAGCCTTTGCAAATGGCTGCAGCTCCATGACAGGTCTTGAAGCAATTTCTAATGGAGTCCCGATGTTCCGTTCTCCAGGAGCACGCAATGCTACGATTACTACCTATTGGATGTCAGGAATCCTTGGCATTATGTTTATTGGCACTTCATTTTTAACTATGCATTTTCACATTTTACCTTTACATGATATAACAGCCTTATCCCAAATTGCCGAACTCACTTTTGGACGCGGCTGGGCATATTATTATATACAAATTACCACTATGTTAGTCCTCTACCTGGCTGCCAACACTTCTTTTAACGGATTGCCTCTTTTATTATCCATCCTTGCTAGAGACGGCTATATGCCTCGTTATTTGGGAGTAAGAGGAGAACGATTAAATTTTTCTAATGGCATTGTACTACTAAGTATTGTTGCTGGCATTTTAATCCTAATTTATCAAGGAAATACGGAACATTTGATCTCATTATATGCTATCGGTGTTTTTCTATCCTTTACGATTGCCCAAATAGGTATGGTAGTTCATTGGAGAAAAGAAAGAACTATGGGTTGGCGTCTACGTGCTACTGTGAATACCATCGGTGCTACCGTTACCGGAATCGTTGTTTTGATTATTGCAATTACTAAGTTTTTTTATGGTGCCTGGCTTGTACTAGTATTTATCCCTATTATGATTTGTATATTCAAAAAAATTCGCTCTCATTATAATGATATGGCTGAACAATTACACCTTCCTTTAGAAGACTTCAATCCAAATATTAAAGCCAATCTAAAAACAGGCCGAAATGTGGTAATCGTCCCCATCGCTACCCCCACCAGTGTCGTAGCTGAAACTCTTAAATATGCTAAAAGCATTAGCGATGATGTGGTAGCCTTACATATTGCCACAGACGAAGAAATCGGCAGAAAAGTCGAAGAAAAATGGCGTGGCTGGAATCCTGGAATTGAGCTCGTAACTGTATATTCTCCCTATCGTTTAGTGATCCAGCCTATACTAGACTACATTATCAATTTGGAACATCAAAAAAATCCCGAAGATTATATTACAATTCTGATTCCTGAGTTTCAAACAAAGAAATGGTGGCACCGCCTACTGCATAACCAAACAGGCTGGATCCTTCGCACCTTATTGATTTTAAGAGAAAATGTTATTGTAACCACCATCCCATTTCATTTGCAAAAATAAATAAAATTGTAAGAAATGCCACACTGTTAAAACAGAGAAAACACAGAGAACACAACGGAGAAGATAGAAACAAATTCTACTCTCGATGTTCTTCGTACTCTGTTTTCTTTGTATCACTTACCTCTTTATACAATTATGAATAAAATTTAAGCTATGAAACAAAATAGTAGTAGGAGGTGATATATATGACGCTACAGTTAACCCCAAAGGAAAAATCTTTATTGGAAGATCAAAAAAAGCACGAGCAAATCTGTGTCGAGAAATACCAGTCTTATGCCAACCAAGCCCAAGATCCAGCTCTAAAGCAGTTGTTTAACTCCTACGCTGGACAAGAGCAGCAGCACCTAAATACTATCAACCAAATGCTAAACGGTCAAATTCCCAATATGACTTCACAGCAAAATCAACAATCCGGGCAAAGCAACTCAACTACAACTTCATCATCCCCTCAAGGTTCTATTGCAAGTCAAAGCGATAGTACTCTCTGTACGGATATGTTAATGACAGAAAAATTTGTCTCCGGAGCCTATGATACGGCGATCTTCGAATTTGCTGATCCTAATGCACGTCAAGCGCTTAACCACATTCAAAAAGAAGAGCAAGGACATGGGCAAGGGCTCTTCCAATACATGCAAAGCAAGGGCATGTATAATACACAATCCTGATACCATAGTTACATAAAAGAGGCTGTCTCAAAATAAAATTTGAGACAGCCTCTTTTGAGCTAATTCATTAGCGTTTCTTTTACCATTTATCTGATTAAGTCTACTAATTTTTCGTCTTTTATTTCTTCGCCTTTCCAGGGAATTACAGCAAAGTTGCCTTGCGCTATTTCATCCACTTTATTGATCCAAGGAATTTCATTTAAGGATTTTGTTTTTAATAATGGACTTTGGGTGTTCGTCATGAGTAAACTTGAATTAATAACCCACCATTTGTTATTAATACCTGCTCTTTTTAGATCTTCTTGTAATCGCATTGCTTCATATACTGGAGTAGCCTCTGGAAGAGTTACAATGACTACTTCTGTTTCTTTTTCATCTCGTAATCTTGGCAATAAGTTCTTCACGGCTTCTGGTATATCACCTTGGGATTTTTGTATTTCTTTATGATAACTCTGTGTAGCATCTAATAGCAGCAACGTGTGACCAGTAGGTGCCGTATCAATCACTACAATCTCATCATCCGCATTATCTACAATCTCAGCAAAAGCACGAAATACGGCGATTTCCTGGGTGCAGGGAGAGCGAAGATCTTCTTCTACATACGCAATGTCTTCTTCTGCCATTGTTTCTCTTGCCTTTGACAAAACAGCTTCCGTGTAATTACGTAGTTCTTCCTTCTCGTCAATCTTACTTAGCCGAATTCCATGACCTTCTTCTACTACAAATTTCAGATGGTCTGCCGGGTCGGTGGTTGTCAAATGTACTTTTACCCCTTTCTCAGCAAGACCAATGGCAATCGCCGCTGCTAAGGTCGTTTTTCCGACGCCGCCTTTTCCCATAGTGAAGATTACTCTTTTTTTCGATGCGTAAAGGTCCTCAATTAAAGCTTTGACTTTAGGCAATTCTTCTTTATTTAGCTTATAATTTTGGCTTTCTAAATAATCTTCTTTTAACAGCATTCTGATATTTTTAATTCCTGTTACATTATAGGCGCGTAATGGAATTTTATAAGTCGGAGTTTCATGTAAAGATTCAGGTATATTCCGTAATGCCTCTTGTTGCTTAGCATATAGTTTATCTGCGATTTCATCATTCTCAACATCTAATTCTAGTACACCATTCACAACTAATAGCTGATTATGAACTCCTAATTCCTTCAGTTCTCTAGAAGCTCGCTCTGCTTCCTGCAGCGGGGAATATTCAGGTCTAGAGATTAAAATCAAGGTCGTCAATTTGTCATCTGCTAGAGTACTAACAGCATTCTTATATACTTCTTTTTTGCTTTCCAGGCCCGACAATTGCCCCAGACAAGATGCTCCATGGGTGCTTTCGCTAATAAAATTACTCCATGCAGATGGTAGTTGCAGCATCCGTAAAGTATGACCCGTTGGTGCCGTATCAAATAGAATATGGTCATATTCTATTTGTGTTTTTTCATCGGTAATAAAATTAGAAAACTCATTAAAAGCTGCAATCTCTACGGTGCAAGACCCGGAAAGCTGTTCCTCCATGTTTTGTAAAACACTTGCTGGAAGCTTACCTTTATAAGGTGCAATTACTGATTCTTTATAAGCCTTTGCAGCTTCTTCCGGATTCAGATTAGCAACTACAAGATTAGGTACCTCTTGAATGGGAGTGCCTTTACTCGTAAGGCTGATACCGAAAACATCCTGCAAATTCGATGCTGGATCGGTGCTGACTAATAAAACCTTTTTACCTTGATCTGCTAAGGTAATTGCAGTGGCGCAGGCTGTCGAAGTTTTCCCTACCCCGCCTTTGCCGGTGAAAAATAAATACTTTGTCAGCTTTATATTATCTGGATTAAATAATTTATACATGTAATAGCCTCCTACTTTGACTTAGCAACATCCACCTTCATCACAACCACAGCCATTCTCTTTTTCAGCAGCAGCGGCTAGTTCTTCTTTCGCTACACCTGACCACTGAGCAAATTCATCCGCTGTCGGATAGCTCCTGGTCTTAACCACTTCTCCATCTACGATTGTAATCGGTAAAACTTCCACTTCTTCCTTCATCAAATACTCATTTACCCTCTTATTATCGATAAAGGCTTGCGGCTCACTAGAAAGACCATAGCGAATGATCGTAACGCCCTTCTTAGTAAGAGCATTCACAGTCGTAGCCACTCTTAAAAGCTCTTGATCAATACCAGGTCCGCAAATTCCTGTTGCACAACACATTGCTGGATCAAAAATTTCAATTTTACTCATTTTTATCGCCCCTTTAATTTATTCCTTACAATAATCGTACATGCCTATATTAAATTATACTCATATAGTATTTAATAAAAACAAGTGCTAAGCACTTGTAGTTTCTAACGGCCCGCATTCATAGTTCTGTTCACGATACGTTCTCAGCGTAGCTATATCATGTTGATACTGAAGATGTTTGCCAAAGTCTTCATCTAATAAAGTTTTTATAAAGGAATGCTCCTTTATTATATCTGCGTTAATTCCATAGTATACCCACTGTGATTTTTTCTCACTATAAATAATACCCGCATCGCGAAGTTTTGCCAAATGCCTAGACACGTTAGACTGACTACTTTGGAGTATGGCTTCAATTTCGCATACACATAAATTTTCAACTCGTAATAAATTTACAATCCTAAGTCTGGTTCCATCCCCTAAAGCTTTTACGATTCGTGTTATACTCAATGTGACTACCTCCTTTACCATCAAATCAAACAAAGTATTAGCATTCCCAGTATATGTCTATATTCATTTTTAATCATGTATTAGGGCTTTAATTTTGTCAATATGATCCCATATGCATTTCTTAGTCACATAAAGAGTCAGACCTTACATAGTTTATTTTTGACCTTCTTGTTGAGAAACCAATTGTATTAGGAGCGATGCTAGGTTCGAAATAGCAGCTTCTAGTTTCACCCGAACCTCAGATATTGCCAAACAATGTAGGACTACCAATACTAGAAATAATATCTAGGCTTTTTCTTTTACCGACTTTGATTCAAAATCAAACTAGTGCTGAGTCATGCTGAAAGGTTTTACTAACCAATTAACAAACAAAGTGATGAATAGTCCTTTCGGTCTGTCGCCGACTTTCAGGATAGCGGAAAAATCAAATTTTAGCATCATAGGGTAAATCATTAGCCAGATTAAAACTGCAATGGGTAAATTCACATGGCTGATTTCCATTTTACTCAATGAATCAACTACCCCAGGAAACGCCTTGCCAAAACCGACACCAATCACAATACAAAATGTCACCCATAAACTTAAATATCTTTCAAAAAAGTCCAAAGTTAATCCAACAAGAATTTTGACAACCGTTTACTCAAGAGATGTTAAATTACTTCCAACACAATTATCCGAAATTTCACCTTATCAAATTCGACAGCCTACTAACCAACTGCCACCATCTTCTTGGAATTTTGTCACCTTTAAAATTCTCGCTCGTCAGCCAAAATCTTAAGTACTTCTTAGCAACTTCTATGGATCAAGATGTGGTTTTCCTTTCGAATATGATTATATTCGATTTTACTCATATGTGTCAACAAATAATTAACAACACTTACATGACCAGCATGCAAAAGCACTACCTGCCCCTAGCTACAATCGACAACTAAAAATTATCCTGGCTTATTGTATTTTAATTAGGGCTACAAGTTCTATACCGTTCATTCGTTGCCGTTTTACACAACTGCAAAAAGACCTCAACCTGATTAAATGCTTCCGGATTTAATCGGTAATAAATCCATTTGCCGTCGCGGCTATCCACTACAATGCCGGATTGCTTTAAGATCTTTAGATGATGTGAAATGGCCGGCTGTGATTTATCGAAAGCCGCTAAAATATCACATACGCAAAGTTCCTTATCAATCAGCATCCGTACAATTTCCAGGCGAATATCATCCCCCAGTGCTTTAAAAATCAACGCTACGCCCTCCATGATGATACCCTCCTCTCTTCTCATTTCTATTTTTTTCGTCATAAAGAAGATAGGGAGTGATTAGCTCCCTCCTTCTACTTCTGCATCGTTACTATATGATGTTTAAACCACTGCTTTATTTTTTGCTATTCTTGCTATAATTCTTATAGCCGCCCGACAAGTTATATACGTTCTTAAAACCATGATTGATTAGAATATTTTGAGCAGCATTCCCAGTAACCCCTTTGTTACAATAAGTCACTGTAACCATTTCTTTATCAAGGGAATCCAGTGCTTTACGAATATTCTCCTGGGGGATATTCACAGCACCCTCGACATGGGCTTTTTCGTATTGCTTGGTCACCCTAGCATCAATAATCTTCACTTCTTCGCCATTTTTTATTTTTTCCTGTACCTCAGCCGGAGTCATCAGCACTCTGCCGCGCCTGATGGCATTATCCAGAATCATTCCGGTATACATCACCGGGTCTTTGGTTGTGGAGAATGGTGGTGCATAGGCTAAATCCAGGTGAAACAAGTCTTCTGCTTTCGCACCGAAAGTAATGGCAGTTACAAAGACATCAATTCGTTTATCGACGCCAGATCTTCCGACAATCTGCACCCCTAAAACCTTGCCAGTGTTTTTATCGGCAACCGCCTTAATGACCATCTCACTGCCGTGATAATATTCGGGCTTGTCTGGTTTAATATTATGACAGACGACAACCTCATAACCTTCTTTTTTTGCTTCCTTTTCCGTAAGACCAGTCTGACCTACTGCCATATCAAACATTTTAAATATACCTGTCCCCAAAATTCCCCGGAACTCCAAATCACCGCCGGTTATCTGATCACCAGTGATTCGTCCCATTTTATTGGCAGTAGAACCTAACGGCCGATACAAAGGTTTGCCGGTCATTAAAGAATAACTTTCTGCGCAGTCACCGCAGGCATAGATATCATCTATATTGGTCTGCATCTTCCGATTGACCTTGATGGCTCCTGTTGGTCCGAGTTCAATACCTGACTTTTGAGCCAGTTCTATATTGGGTCTTACCCCAACAGCCATTATCACAAAATCCGCATCGATTTCTTTGCCGCTTTTCAATATCACTTTGCTGACGGAAGGTTCTCCTTCCAGGCGAATCACTGAATCGTTGACGATTACCTGTACGCCCTTCTCAAGCAGATGATCGGCTACGTATACCGCCATATCCTGATCTAAGGCAGGCATAACGTGCCCTGCCATTTCCACAACACTAACAGCGATTCCTCTAGCTGTTAAGTTTTCCGCCATTTCAAGGCCGATAAATCCAGACCCGACAATAACAGCCGATTTTGGATTGGCTGTTAGCACTTGTTCACGGATACGGTCGGCATTGATTACATTCCGCAAATAAAATACATTGGGCTTATTGCCCCCCTCTATAGCAGGCACAACGGATTTTGCACCAGTGGCAACAACCAGCTTATCATACCTTTCCTGAAAGATTTCTTGCGTAACTAAATTCTGAACCGTAAGTACTTTACTTTGCGGCTGAATTTCTAACACTTGATGTCTGGTGTATACATCCACATTATATTTCTGTTTGAAGAATGCGGCATCCCTGGGAACCAATTGCTCCCGGCCTTCCACTTCAGTTCCAATAAAGTACGGCAAGCCGCATCCCGAATAAGATACATCACTGTCGGCATCAAATAATGTAATTTGAGCATTTTCATTGTTTCTTCTTGCTTTGGCTGCCGCAGAAGTGCCAGCCGCTACCCCACCAATGATAATAATTTTCATAATAACCCACCTCATAAACCACCAGGTTTGCCTGCTGGTGGCAATTTTATTTTAGATGATCCTGCTGACCACGGTATTCCTGTAACCATTCCTTGACCTTCTCATCAATTTCATCACGCACTTGCCGGAACTTTTGCCGTGTTTCTTCTTCTGTTCCCTCAAAAGCAGCCGGATCATCAAAGGGCCAGGATAACAACTGCCGTGCTCCTGGAAAGATCACGGGGCACTTGCCTTCAGCCTTTTTACAAACAGCAATGACGTAGCCAAATGACATTTTCCCTAAAAACTCCCGAACACCTTTGGAATGCTGGCCGCTAATGTCAATGCCAATCTCTTTCATGACCTGTACCGCATATGGATTCACTTCTGTAGGCTCAAAACCTGCACTGTGAACCTCCAACATATCATCACCATATTTTTTGAAAAAGGCTTCTGCCAGTTGGCTGCGTGCGCTATTTTGCGTACATATAATGACCAATTTCGCTTTCTTCATGATGCCCACTCCTCTCGTTATGTTTATTAGGTCTTGTCGCTAACCATCTGCCATATCACTTCAACTTTAGCACATCATATTTAAATTCTTGAATATGTTTTTATGATACCTTACGATCGTTTTTCTAGTCAATGTACCCTTTGTTAACATTGTGTTAATTTTAGCTAGAATACTTAACTGCAAAATTTATGCTGGCACGTGCAAGCCATTAGCGATCATAATAAACATTTTACGACGGTAATATGTACTGCAATCGCGGTAATATATAACTATGTAAAGCAATAGAACCGTACCGCAAAAGGATATCCCTTTTCCAATACGGTTCCATTTCTCAAATAACTAACTCACTATTGTGCCATAATCCGGTTTCTCCCAGAAAGCCACGTATTGATTTTGTCATAGGGAATCCAGATTTGAAATAAATTAATCAGAAAACTGATTCCTATAAATAAGTGCAAAATCCGCAGCCGAGTCCCATCACCCAGCGCTTTTAATATTTCGACTACATCCATCACTGCCACCTCAATTATTATTACTCCTTGTTATGATATTTGGATGGTTGCTGCCAGCAAAACGCGATAGCAGCTGAGCGTCACTTATAATCGCCGCTAGGCGTCGCAGGTCTGGGCATGGGTGAACTAGAGATAAGAAGGCGGTTTTACAGCAATAAAAAAGACCTTCAGGTAAAACCCTGAAAGCCTTGCATTTTGTGTGGTGCGGGAGAGGAGACTTGAACTCCTACACCTTGCGGCGCCAGATCCTAAGTCTGGTGCGTCTGCCATTCCGCCACTCCCGCATAATTAAGTTAAATGGTGGCTCACCCGCGGCTCGAACGCGGGACACCCTGATTAAAAGTCAGGTGCTCTACCAACTGAGCTAGTGAACCATAATGGCAGGGGTAGCTGGACTCGAACCAACGGATGCGGGAGTCAAAGTCCCGTGCCTTACCAACTTGGCTATACCCCTATATCGTTATTACTAGAGTTAATGAATGGGGTGGCTGAAGGGGATCGAACCCTCGAATAACGGAACCACAATCCGCCGTGTTGACCGCTTCACCACAGCCACCATATTATCTGCGATGTTTTCTCTTAACATCCCCTAGCGACAAGATTTATTGTATCATGTCCACCTTGTTATGTCAAGCAAATTTTTAAAAGTTTTTACTTTCAATCAGTTAACTTCTTCAACGCCTCGCAACAACTTCATTAGTATACCAATTATTATTTATATATACAATCTCCATATTTGGACATTTTATATAATTATTTCACAGAAAGTCTTTTATTCTTTCTAATTCTCATTTTTTCACTAAATATCTTCTACAACAACTTCATTAGACTAATCTTACGATATCTTACTAAATGAGAATTGATTGATACGATAAAGGTACAACACAACTAGTAATGGCAGCGTTGTACCTTACCAATCTTATACTTTAAATTTATGCACTACTTCTTGTAACTCACTAGCCATTGTTGCTAAACCAGAAACAGCTGTCACGATTTCATGTACAGAGGCATTTTGTTCTTCACTCGCTGCTGCCACTTCTTGAGAACTCGCAGCATTGGTTCTTGATGCATCAGCAATGCCAGTGATGGATTGACCAACTTGTCCACTTCCAGTTAACTGCAAATCCATCAGTGCTAAGATACTATCTACCTGTCTTCGCATTTCCTTTACATCTACATAAATTTCCTCAAATGCTACTTTTGAAGCAGAAACGACCTTAACGCCTTCTCCTACTTCTTTGCTGCCTTTATCCATTGCATCTACCGCTTGCACTGTCTCACTTTGGATTGCACCGATAATTTCAGCAATTTCTTTTGCAGCTTCTTGGGATTGCTCAGCCAGTTTTCGCACTTCATCTGCTACCACTGCAAAACCACGTCCTTGTTCACCTGCTCTTGCAGCTTCAATTGCAGCATTCAACGCCAACAGATTGGTTTGTCCTGCAATATTTGTAATTACTTCAACGATTTGTCCAATCTGCCTTGACTTCTCACCAAGAATATTTATTTTTTCTGCTGCATCACCCACATCTTGACGAATATTATTCATCAATTGAACAGCATGATTCACTTGTTTAAGACCACCTTCAGCTGACTGTTCACTTCTTTCTGAAACGCCAGCCACTTCACAGGCCGCTTGAACAGCATCCGCAATACCTGCTTGCATTTCCATTATAATAGTAGAAGATTCATCAGATAACCTCACTTGAGTAGTAGCACTTTGAGCTACATCCTGAATTGTGGCTGTTACTTCTTCTGAGGCTCTGCCTACTTCAGTAGCTGATGCCGTCAACTCTTCTGCAGAAGCAGCTACAGATTCGGCAACTGAAGCTGTATGCAAAATAATTTTCCGCAAAGCAACCGTCATCTGGTTAACACCTTGCACTAATTGATTCACTTCCAAAACTCCGTCTGCAACTAATGTATGCGATAAATCGCCTCCTGCTACTAATTCAACGGAATGAACTACTTTCTGCAGCGGAGTAACAATACTGCGAGCTATATAAAACGCTGTGACCGCAGCCAAAACTAGAGAAATCAGCAAGATCCCAATAATAATATATGACGCTGTGATAGCCCCATCATAAACATCTTTTAGCGGTTCATTTACAATGACTCCCCATTGATACTTGGGTACTGGAGTAAAAGCACTAATTGTCTTGTCACCACGGCTTGAAATGGTCTCTATTGATCCTGTTTGACCTTCTATTACTTTTTTTACATATTCAATTGCTGCAAAGCTTTCTTTTTTCAAGACCTTTTCATGATCTGGATAAGCAATCACTACACCATTGTGATCGACAATCTCAACATAACCATTTTTTCCCACCTTAACATTATCTGCAATTGCCCAGAGACTTTGCAAACCAATATCAGCAGCAAAAACTCCCAGAATTGTTCCTGCTGAATTCTTAATTGGCACAGATATTGTTATACTAGGAGCATTAGTAAAAGAAGATATATAAATATCGGTAAAAAATGTATTCCCCTTCATTGCTTCTATAAAATAAGGCCTATCTGCACGATTCGCTAACGTACCAGCTGTTCTTGCAACCTGCATACCGCTTGCATCCATTACATAGATCAATTCAAATTGAGGATTTTTTTGTTGAAAATTTATAATCATATCACGTAAGGCAATTCCTTCTAAAGAACGCGCTGTCGGACTTGCAGCCAATCCTTCAGTCATTCCCGTTGAGTCATCTAGCATAATTTCAATTTGCTTGGCAATCTGCGAAGCTGTATTATTGTTGCTATGTATCGCCGCCTCTTTAGTCGTGATTACACTTTTATAGATACTGATTGCTCCACCAATAGCCGCAGGAATAACTGCAAATAAAATAAAGAATACGATTAACTTTGTTCTTAAACTATTTCTTTCAAACATAAATGATCCCCCTCTCTACATT
Source organism: Pelosinus fermentans DSM 17108 (assembly GCF_000271485.2). Classification (NCBI taxonomy): domain Bacteria; kingdom Bacillati; phylum Bacillota; class Negativicutes; order Selenomonadales; family Sporomusaceae; genus Pelosinus; species Pelosinus fermentans. Next base: position 1,840,507 of record NZ_AKVN02000001.1, on the reverse strand, counting down.
TCCAACTTATTTTAATGATAGTTCTTCTATAATGAGAGCTTTATAACCATTACTACTATTCTAATAAATTCTGAAATTCCCTTCTTTTTACAATAAAGAAAACTATCAATTTTTAATATTGCTTGTTATTATAACATGTACATTTTTCAAAACTACAGAAAGCAACAACAATAGTCTTTTAATTCAGAATTATATTTTAATTCCTTTCTCGTCAAAGCACCGATAATTCCTAATGACCAACTTTTCCAAACCGTCCCTTGTGCTATTGCCGTATAATAGCATAATATTTTTGATCGATTAATAAATAATAAGGTATAAGAACATCTAGGCACGCCCTGAATAAAATAGATTGAGTAACAATACTGAACATATTGTTTATTCGCGCACCTACACACAAGAAAGTGTAGGAACTTTTTCTTAAAGGTTGTGAAAATAGTATGAGAAAGGTACTGATCTTGGGAGGGTCGGGGATGCTAGGGCATGCCTTGTTTCGCTTTCTTTCCGAGGCTGTGAATCTTGATGTCTATACTACAGTCCGCTCTGCGCATGAATTATCGCGTTGGCTTCCTCCGGATATGATGAAGAAGGTACGCAGTAATGTAGATGTGCAGCAAATAGAGAGTCTTGCAAATGTTTTTGCTGAAGTGAAGCCAGATATCCTAGTGAATTGCATTGGCATCATTAAACAAGTGCCGGAGGCCAAAGATCCGCTCACAACAATTACCGTTAACGCATTACTTCCGCACCGTATTGCTTTGCTGTGCGGCGCGGCTGGTACGCGCATGATTCATATCAGTACGGATTGCGTTTTTAATGGAGAAAAAGGAGTTTATACGGAACAGGATGTTTCGAATGCCGATGATCTTTATGGACGAACAAAATATCTTGGTGAGGTAACTTACCCGCATTGTATTACCCTGCGCACTTCTATAATCGGGCATGAATTGAAAGGAAAATACGGATTGGTCGAATGGTTCCTGAGCCAAAAAGAAAAGGTGCGTGGTTTTAGAAAGGTCCTTTATTCCGGCTTCCCAACCATTGAACTTTCACGCATTATCAGGGATTACATCATTCCCCGTCCGGAACTGACGGGGCTTTACCACCTATCCGCCAATCCAATCTCAAAATATGAGCTACTGAAACTCATCAGTGTCCAGTATGAAAAGAAAATTACCATTGAACCGGAGGACAGTATTCGACTTGATCGATCATTGGACTCTTCGACGTTTCTCTCCCTCACGGGCTATAACCCGCCAACTTGGCCGGAACTGGTACGTGACATGTATAACGATTATTCGCAAAAATCCAAACGAAAAGATACGGCCAAGGGGGAATAAACATGACGCTATTCGATAATAAAGTGATTGTCATTACCGGTGGTACGGGTTCACTGGGTAAAGTGTTAACTCATCGGCTCTTACAAAAGGAACTCGGTTCCCCTCGGAAGATTATCATCTTCTCGCGAGATGAAGCGAAACAGCACGCTATGCGGATAGAATACCAACACAAAAGCAAGGCTACCGATGAGGTGGTTTATGACAATTTTGCCCGACTAATTGAGTTCAGAATCGGGGACATCCGTGAGTATCATTCCGTTTGCTCCGTTTTAAGGGACGCGGACATTGTCATAAATGCCGCCGCCCTCAAACAGGTGCCTTCTTGTGAGTACTTTCCCTATGAAGCGGTATTGACCAATGTGCTTGGCGCGGAAAATATCATCCGGGCGATACGTGAACATAAGCTTTCCATAGAAACGGTGGTTGGAGTCTCTACGGATAAAGCCTGCAAGCCAGTGAATGCCATGGGTATCTCCAAGGCCCTCCAAGAGCGGCTATTTATTGCTGCCAATGTGACCATTCCCCAGACGAGGTTTATTTGCGTACGCTATGGCAATGTGCTAGCATCCAGGGGTTCTGTAATTCCCCTGTTCCATGAGCAAATCAAGCATGGCGGCCCTGTTACAATTACGATCAAGGAAATGACCAGGTTCTTATTGCCCCTGGAAAGTGCGGTTGATACCATTTTTGCCGCCCTCGAAGGAGCTCAGCCCGGTGAAATTTATATACCGAAAATTCCCGCGGCCCGTATTGTCGATGTGGCCAAAGCCATGATGAGAGACAGAAATATATCCATAAAATATACTGGCATTCGTCCGGGAGAAAAGGTGCATGAAATTCTCGTTTCGGAAGAAGAGGCCTGGCGGACCTATGATCGTGGCAATTATTATGCAATCAAGCCGATGCTTCCCGAATTGATTAAAACAGATCCGGGGCTACAGGCGTTATCAAAAGAATATAGCTCCGGTGATTTTGTCATGACTTCTGCAGAAACGTTGGCCTTATTGACAAAACACCGTTTGTTGATTGGTCAGGAGGATAAAACAGATGGAGAATTTTTGCGATGAAAAAATATAAGATTGTATGTATTTGCCAGATCTATAATGAAATGTGTAAAGGTAACTTGGAGCGGTTTGCAGCGTATGTAAAACCCCTAGTGGATGATTTAGTCGTCTATGATGACGGCAGTACCGACGGCAGCTTTGAATATATGTTGCAGCAAACCCCCTATGTCCTGCGCACTGCAAATAATGATTTTATTAATGAGCAAAACCATAAACAGCTCCTGCTGCAGGAGGCCCTAAAGCTGAACCCGGATTTTATCTTATGGCTGGATGCGGACGAGGTTTTGACTGCCAATGCCGCACATTGTCTGCAAGAATGGTGTAAAACCTGTGAAGAACGACAGCTGGATGGCGTGTGCTTTCATGAGCTGAATCTGTGGCGCAGTCATTCCTGGCGACGTTTAGACAGTTTATTTGACTTGGGTTGGTTTTGCCGTCTATGGCGGGTCGTCCCCGGCATTTGCTTTAGTGAGCCGAAACCGGGGCTCCATCAAAAGCCTCATCCTGTGACAATTCAACACATGGCCTGGGCGGAAGACATTCAGGTACTGCATTACGGATTCGCTTCGCAGCAGCACTTGGCCTATAAATATCTGATTTACAGATCTCACGGACAACGCGGCTATGATATGCTTGACCGTTTGATCAGTGAAGATAGCCTGACTCTGGCAAAGGTTCCCTGTGAGCTATTCCCGGAAGGTTTGTGGATCGATGATGAAGCGCCACAGCCTTTGAAATTCGTTGAGGCCCTGGCCTATGTAGAACAATACCGGGAAGAAGTATTTAGGCCGAAATTTTCCATTGTATGTTTAGTCTATAAAAGCGTTGAGTGGTTGGATTTCGTTTATGAGCAGGTCTTTAGATATACGGACATGACTGACAAGGAGTTTTTCTTTGTCGCCAATGACGCTAACGACGCCGTGCTTAGTCATTTGCGGGATAACTATATACCGCATTATATTTATACAAACACTCCTGAGCAACAAGAGGAGTGGTATGTTAATAATGTTTACCGGGCCTATAATTTTGCGGCTGACAGGGCCCGGGGAGATTTCGTCGTTTTTATTAATTCCGACATGGCCTTTACGCCGGGTTGGTTTGATCATCTATGGCAGGCTTATAACGGAACAAACTGCGTCGTTTCCCGCTTGGTTGAATCCGGAAGATTGCCTAGTGGTCAATACGGTGTGGAAAGAAACTTTGGCCAGGATTATGCATCCTATCAAGAAAGCGAGTTTCAACAGTATGCCCGTGAATTGACCGAAGCCAAAGTAGCGGACGGCGGCCTGTATATGCCTCTCTTGATCCGTAAGGAGTATTTTCAGCGGGTCGGAGGCTATCCGGAAGGACAGGTGCTTATGGGCAGCAATCTTTATAAACCGGTCATTGCCCGGCGGGGAGAAACATGCATCGCCGGCGATACGGTCTTGATGATGAAACTGCAGCCCGTTGGAATCAAACATCAAACCGCCTTTAACAGCATTGTTTATCATTTCCAGTGGGGCGAACTGGGTAGTCCGGAACCGTCGGAAACTACACCAGGCCAAGTAAAAGTTGCCCTTGCTATGGGATCACTAGCAGCACAAGATTTTGGAGATGCCCTGCTGGCGTCCTTACCTGCTTCTGTTGGTCTTGATGCGCCTTTGGCCGATATCCAGGACGATTATGCCGCCCATGCCCAAAGCTATCTGGCAGAACATTACCCAAACGTGGAAGTCATCATTCAAAACGCCACGCATATGGATATCATTGATCCCAATCGCTATACCATTGCTTTTTTACAAGATGATCTCCGGTCAGCGGGTGCGACAACCGAGCAGCAAGAGACCAACTTGCGGCAAGCAAACAGGCTTGTGACCAACTCCTTGCAAACCGCGCACTCCTATGCGGAGTATGATTTTGACGTAATTCCCGATACGCCGGATGCCACGGAGAAATGGCACCGGTTGCTGACCACGGTCTTTCAGGAACGAATGGCTGAACAAAACCGGAAAAGAAAAATAACCCGGCCTAAAGTATCCATAATTATGACTACCTTTCAAAGAGTGCACTTGTTAAGATGGGGTTTATGGTCCTTAACCCGCCAGACCATACCCTTTGATTTTGAAGTCATTGTGGTTAATGATGGATTACAGGATGAGACCGAAGAGGTTTGTAACGAGTTTAAGGGAAAACTTAATTTGAAGTATGTATTTACCGGACACAGAAATCTAAACGGCAAGATGGTGTGGCGGGTACCCGGTTTTGCGATGAATATTGGCGTAAAGCACTCTTCCGGGGATATTTTGATTATCGGCTGCGCGGAAATGTTTCATAACAATGATACCATCGCTAAGCTTGTGCCGCCTATCTTAGATAATCCCAAATTACTGGGTATTCCAGTGGGCAAAGATGACCGCGATGGAGCTTTTCTGGAATATATAAATAACAATGATGGAACCTCTGACCCTGATATCTATGACAAATGCGTTGACTTAAATGTCAAGCTGCCGTTTTTGATGGCCTTACATCGCAGCCAGTATTTTACGATTGGGGGATACGATGAGGATTTTGTAGGCATGGCCTATGATGACAATGATTTTATCCAACGCTTATTAAGCAACGGCTGCAATTATTGTCAAACCGATGCGTCCACGGTGCACTTGTACCACCCCCGGCCAGACGGCTATTATGAAAATGGTGGTCCGCCCGAATGGGAATATAACAAAAACCTCTATTTTTCCCGTATTGGTCAAATCGTTAGAAATGAAGGCCGAGAATGGGGCGTTATAAAATATGCGCAAGTCAAGGGGGCTGAAAAATTCGTGAAATTAAACTGGCATGAAGACTTTATTGTTCATTTGGCTGGTGTCATACAGCCGAAGGTCTACGTGGAGCTTGGGTTATACCGGTGTTATCTTTTTAACCGCATTATCCCTTTTGCGGAGCAATTAGTTGGCGTGGATATCAGCGCGGAAGCCGGGCAAGCCATGCAACAATCTTCGAAAACTCGCTTTTTTAAGGGGACAACACAGGATTTTGCAAGGGAATTAGCGGTAAGGCCTCTGCAGATTGATATGCTATTCATCGATGCCGATCATTCGCAAGCGGCGGTGTTACAGGACTTTCTGAATTTTTTCCCTTTTGTGGCTCCCCACGGTCTCATTTTGCTGCATGATACCCATCCGAAAGACGAGGCCATGATGGACCCCAATTGGTGCGGAACCGCTTGTCAGGCGATAGAAATCTTGGCACAGGACACACGCAACTATGAATTAATGACGATTCCTGTTCCTGCAGGCTTAACGATTTGCCGCAAACGGCAGGCGCAATTATCCTGGCAGGAAAAGTAAACTTTATCAAAAGTAATAAAGGGGAAGGGTTCAAATGAAAGTTTTGCTCGCAAAACTTTCATTGAACCCTTCCCCCCTCAAAATTTAATGAAAACGAGGTGTAATTTGTGTCATCAAATATCCTGCTATTCAAGCCCGCTAAACACGATTGCGCTCCCTGACTAAGGTGAGGTCTGTTTGATATTATAACTATTTCGTAATCCATAGTTTTAATGACCTCCCAAGTTAAAATTTAATCTTAGATCATAGACATTTGAAAATGGAAGGGGGTTGCTGTGATGAAGATTATGACCATTTTGGGCACACGTCCGGAAATTATTCGCTTAAGCAGGATTATTCCTCTCCTGGACGACCTTTGTGAGCATATTCTTGTGCATACCGGCCAAAACTTTGACCGGACCTTGAGTGATATATTTTTCACGGAACTAAAGCTGCGTTCTCCGGATTATCTGCTGGACTGCCAATCACAGACCGCGATGGGCCAAATAGGCGAGATACTCCGCGGTTGTGAACAGGTAATGTTAAAGGAAAGGCCCGATCGCCTACTGATACTGGGAGATACTAACAGCGCCTTAGCGGCGCTGGTCGCCAAACGACTGCGCATTCCGGTTTACCACATGGAGGCAGGCAACCGTTGTTATGATGACCGGGTACCGGAAGAAAGCAACCGCCGGATTGTCGATCATTGCAGTGATATTCTATTGCCTTACACGGAGCGAAGCCGGGCTAATTTGCTGAGGGAAGGCATCGACGGCAACCGTATTTATGTTACGGGCAATCCCATTGGCGAGGTTCTCAGCCATTACGCAGACAAAATTTTACAAAGCCAGGTGCTTCAGGCGATGGGTGTTGCTGCCCAAGGCTATTTTCTAGTAACCCTGCACCGAACGGAAAATGTCGACGACGGGGACCGTCTGGAGAAATTCATCACAGCCCTGCATGGACTCTATGCAGCATATGGGCTGCCGCTGATTTGCAGTCTGCATCCTCGCACCCGCTCCCAGCTGGCAAAACAGAAAAAGACCTTTGCCGGAATAGGCATCCAGATCGTGGAACCATTAGGTCTGTTTGATTTTGTATTGTTGGAGCAAAACGCCTACTGTGTTTTGAGTGATAGCGGCACAGTTCAGGAGGAGTGCTGTCTTTATAAAACACCGAATGTGACGCTGCGGGATGTGACCGAACGACCGGAAACCTTGGAAGCCGGCAGCAATCAGCTTGCCGGTTGTGACCCCGCGGCAATCTTACGGGCTGTGCAAACGGTTTTACATCAAGGCCAGAACTGGGAACCTCCGCCGGAATATCTTGTCGCAAATGTAAGCCAGAAAATTCTTAAAATCCTACTGGGCATATAGAACCCGTTGAAAAAAGGCGGTGTGCTTGGACGGGGGTTACGGTCATCCCGGTCTAGCTTGTTCCAGTAGCACCCCCCACAACGCAACCTCTACTCGCCACTGTCACACCAGCTAGCCCCACATACGCCACACCTCCGTTCATCGTCAGCGGCTCCCTTGCTGCCAAAAGGTCCGTCCGCACGAGACGCGGCGGTATGGGATTCGAGCGCGAGTTCGGCGGCGGGACGTTTTTCTTTGGGAGCAGATCGTACTAATACTTCTACACCAAATCATCGGGGCTCTAAGTGGAGCTATACAAAGAAAGTTTTTCCTAACCAGTTGCATATTTTTATGAGGGTGTGGCCAACCACCGTGGCCGGTGCCTTCCCTACCCAGCCTGCAAGCGCATCCGGGCAGGCTTACGATGTGCGACCGCGCGCTTTTGGCAGTTGCTCATGGTAAACCGTCTGATCAGCCACCTGGCAACGAAGCGCCGAATTTCCCCTCCCGTTTGTTCCTCGGGAGGGGGGCAGGGGGTGAGTCCGTCCCAGCGTAACCGGGCCGTCTGGTGCCGCCGCCGTCCAATTGCTTCTAAGCTGAGTGAAGGGCCCTGCCGTGGCCGCGTCCCCCCCAAATAATTTGGCCGCTAGCGAAACAACAGCAGAGCGCCGCAAAGAGCGGACGGCCGGACATAGAGTGGTAGCCATCTTTTTTTACCTCTAAGTGGAGCAGCCCAAATTTACTGCTCCGGCCTCTCCTCCGGTCATTGTGAGTTGCCTGTAGCAATTTGCTTGACAAATAATTCACCTGGTGTACAATATAATCATAGAACATCAAAACATGACATATTACTAACGATATGAGGTTAAAACAATGGTGGAACAAAGAAAAGAAATGTTGAAATTTTTATTCAGATTGTCAAGGAAATTTTTTGAGACAATGAAACAGCCAAAAAAATTTGGCACAGACAGCCTCTTATACTCATCAGAAATTCATACCCTCGACATGATTGGCAAACATCCAGGCATAACCGTGACCGAACTGGCAGACCGACAAGGTATTTTCAAAAGCGCCCTGCCAAAGGTCATCCATAAACTCATCCAAAAAGATCTGGTCTACCGTTATCAGGAAACCGGCAATAAAAAAAATATTCTTTTGGAATTGACGGACAAAGGCCGGATTGCCGTTCAACAACACTTCGAATTTCACGAAACCTTTGACAATGGCATTATGAAAAAAATTAATTCATTAACGCCGGAAGAATATTTGTTTCTCAGCGATATCCTGCAAGAGCTGGATCAGTATATTGACCACATGGAGCAGCAGGAATAAAAAATTCACTTTATAGTTTACCCTGTTAGCCCATATTGAAATTTGAATAACGAGATCTTTAGCAACAAATGCCGGCAAAATAAGCCTTCTCCACCGGCATTCTAATTATTCTTCATTATCGTTCACCTGGTTAACTTTTTTAGAAAAAATATTTTGCATTTAAAGCCCTTCCTATCCGACTTTCCCAACGACTGATTATCGAAACCAATCATACACTTCACTATTTCTCTAATGCCGAACTGCAACATCTATTTCTCTTTTAGCAAAAAAACAATCTGGAGAAAGGAAGATTTACTAGTGAATACGACGTCACGCAGCAATGTGGTCTGATTGGCTCTTTGCCTATTCATTTATTTTATTGCCTGTAGTAAAATAAATCGTTCACCTGGTGTACATCGCCATATAATCAAATTAAGTTTATCTGGTTACAGCTAAAATACAATGCTTCAGCAACAAGGATATCCTTTGCGAAAATATGCGAACGACATCCTTATCTTTTAAAGTTATCGTTCACCTGGTGAACTTTTTTATAAATAAATGCCTGCTGCTTCAACCAGGCTTCTCTGCCAACGATTTGTCTTTATATTTTGTTTCTCGCTACATACCGTGAATTATTCACCGTTTTCAGCCAGAACGCTCTGTTTGATTTAAAACGGCATTACCCGGAGGAATGGGGCAGCATCATGGAGCTACGCAAGAGCCAGTGGCAGAGAATTGCTGCCGCCATTAATTCGGGCATGCCAGAGGCCAGCTGCGCCCTGTCGATACCAAGCTAGTGCAAATAATGGCTGACGGAGTTATTGGACATTCTGCTGTTTGGCATCGCCCGGCGCGCACCGTAAATTCTCTTCCGAAAAAACAGATTATATACGATAAGGAGTGTTTCTATGTTCAACATGCGACTGAATCTCAGCCGAAAAAAACGTTACTATGCCCTGGCCGCCTTAGCGGTAGGATGCCTACTGGCCGGAGTCATGGCAAAAACACATTTTGCAAAAACAACCAGTAAACCAGAAAACCTTCCAGTGGTCCGTACCCAGGTCGTCCAGCCAGTAACTGCAAGGCAGGGTTATAGCTATGCCGGTGAAGTACGCGGCCTCTTGGAAAGCCAGCTGGCCTTCCAAGTCACCGGTAAGATCATCAAACGCAATGTGCAGCTAGGCAGCGTAGTCAATGCCGGCGATGTGCTGATGCAGATTGATGCTAAAGACATTCAGCAGACGGTAAGCAGTAATTCTGCTCAGGTATATTCCGCCCAATCACAACTTAGGCTGGCGGAAAGCAATTTGAGCCGCTACCGGGAATTACTGGACAGCGGCGCGATCAGCCGCGCTCAGTATGACCAGTATGTCAATGCCTATGATGCAGCGGCGGCTGCTGTGCAGCAGGCAGGGGCCCAGTATACGCAAGGCGCTAATCAGCTGGATTACACCTTATTGAAAGCCGATCAAGCAGGGGTTGTCTCCGCAATCACCGCCGAGGCCGGCCAGGTTGTCAGCGCCAGCCAGACGGTTGTCACCGTTATCCAAGACGGAGAGCAGGAAATCGAAATCAATGTTCCTGAAAACCGGCTGGAAGAACTAAAAGCCGCCGAACAGCTCCACATTACCTTCTGGGCCTTGCCTAACATGACATTGGACGGCAAGGTGCGAGAAATCGCGCCCATGGCTGACCCGACGACTCGTACCTTCAAAGTGCGCGTCAGCCTGCTCAATCCGCCGCCAACTGTCAAACTGGGTATGACGGCCACCGTTTCCTTAGCCGGCGGCGCTGCCCATACTGCATTTTCCATTCCACTGTCTGCACTCTATCAGACTGGCGATACGCCCGCCGTCTGGGTCGTGAACGACAATATTCTGACACTGCGCCCCATCCAAACCGGGCCCTTCGGTAATGGCACTATCCAGGTACTGGCTGGACTGCAGTCAGGCGACCTGATTGTCAGCGCCGGCGTTCATAAATTGAAAGAAGGACAGAGGGTAAAAACAACCGGTGATGCCCTATGAGCCATTTTAACCTTACCGCCTGGTCATTAAACCACAAACAATTCATTTATTTCTTTATCATCCTCTTTTTTGTGGCCGGCCTCTTCTCCTATCAGAATGTGGGACGCATGGAAGACCCGGATTTTGCCATTAAACAAATGATTGTCAGCGTTGCCTGGTCAGGAGCCACCGCCAGCCAGATGGAAGAGCAGGTTACGGATAAAATTGAAAAGAAACTGCAGGACCTTCCTGGGCTTGACTATCTGAAAAGTTACTCTACACCGGGATATACGGTGATTTACGTCAATCTCAAAGATCAGGTGCCCGCCAAGGAACTTCGGGCCAGATGGGTGGAAGCCCGCAATATGGTGAATGATATCAAAGGAACCTTCCCGGAAGGCGTTTCACAACCCAGCTTTAATGATCGGTTCGATGAAGTATATGGCGTGATCTATACGCTGACCGGCGATGGGTATACCTACGAGGAAATGCGGGAAAGAGCCGAAAAAATCCGCCGCGTTCTCTTAAGCGTTCCCAGTGTGAGCAAAGTCCAGCTCCTGGGGGTGCAAACCGAAAAAATCTATATTGAAATCGAAAATAGCAAACTGGCCCGTTTAGGTCTTGATCCGTCCGTAATTACAGCCGCCTTAAAGGAGCAAAATGCCATGGCCGCCGCCGGCATGCTGGAAACGGTATCGGACAATGCTTACTTACGAATTACCGGGATGTTTGAAAATCTGGAAGACATCCGCACTACGCCCATTCAGGCTGGTGGCCGCACCTTCCGTCTGGGAGACATAGCCAAGGTGACTCGCGCCTATGCCGAACCATCCAACCCGAAAATGTTCTATAACGGTCAGCCGGCGGTCGGCATTTCGCTGGCGATGGAACCCGGCGGCAACATTCTGACACTGGGTAAAAATCTTGATAGCACTCTCTCCCAAATAAAACAAGAACTGCCGGCCGGGCTGGAAATCAATCAAACTGTCAATCAGCCGAAAGTTGTGAAATCCTCCATCGGCGAATTTGTTGAATCCCTGGTGGAAGCGATCGTCATCGTCTTAATCGTAAGCTTTGCCAGTCTGGGTATGCGGTCCGGCGTGGTCGTGGCCCTAACCATTCCTTTGGTCATTGCCATTACCTTTACCTTAATGTACCTGACAGGCATCGCCCTGCAGAGCATATCGCTGGGGGCTCTCATCATTGCGCTAGGCTTGTTGGTCGATGATGCCATCATCGCCACTGAAATGATGATCGTCAAGCTGGAGCAAGGCTGGAGCCGCTTTGACGCTGCTTGTTTTTCCTATACCTCTACCGCCTATCCCCGTTTGACCGGTGCGTTAATAACCTGCGCAGGTTTTATTCCTATCGGTTTTTCCAAAGGGCTTGCCGCTGACTTTTGCGTCACTCTCTTTTGGGTTATATTCTTCGCCCTCATTGCTTCCTGGCTGGTTGCCGGAGCAGTCACGCCTTTGCTCGGGTACCAGTTTATTAAAATAAAATCGGCCCAGCAAACAGCCGATGAAAGCAATGCGCACCATGACCTTTATGACACCCCGTTTTATCGGCGATTTAAACGCTTGTTACTTTGGTGCATGCGTCACCGCAAAACCGTACTAACAGCTACTGCCGCCGTATTTATCGGCTCTATCTTTCTCTTGGGATTGGTCAAACAGGAATTTTTTCCTGCTTCCAGCCGTCCGGAACTCGTCATCCAGCTCAAATTACAGGAAGGAGCTTCGCTGACCAACACCGTGGAAGTGGCCCGCCAGTTTGCTAAAGAATTGGACGGCGACCCGAATATTTCCTATTACACCTATCATGTAGGTGAAGGAGCTCCCCGCTTTGTGCTCAGTTTTGAACCAACCTTCAATAAATCGAATTTCGCTGAATTCATTGTAGTGGCCAAGGATGTTCAAGCCCGTAATACACTGGCCCAAAAAGCCGAGCAATTATTAAACACCGAATTTACAGGCGTTCGAGGGCATATAAAGTTATTATTCACTGGAACGGGACCCGATTATCCGGTGATGCTGCGGATAAAAGGCCCTGACCATGAAAAAGTTCGTGAAATCGCTGAACAAGCCCGCACCGTCATGGCTGCCCATCCGGCTACACAAAACGTAAACCTCAACTGGAATGAGAAAAGCAAAGTGCTCCACTTGGAGATTGACCAGGCAAAAGCAAAAGCTCTCGGACTCAGTTCCCATGAATTGGCCGCATCCCTCCAAACCCAGTTGTCTGGAGCACCTATTGCCGAATTTCGTGAGCATGATAAAACCGTCAGCATGGTTCTCCGATTTGCGGAAGAGGACCGTAATAACCCTGAACGGATAAAAGACCTCAACATCCATATCGGCAACGGCAAATATGTCCCGCTTGACCAAATCGCCACCATCCGTTATGACGCCGAAGAAGGCTTAATTTACCGGCGCGACCTGCTACCCATGATTATGGTACAGGCGGAACTGAATCCCACGTCTAAACTTACCGGCTCGGACGTGACCAAGCAAGTTTACGGCAGCCTCCAGGAACTCAGAAGCAGTCTGCCAGCCGGCTATTTCATTGAATTTGACGGTGCAACGGAACGCAGTATTAAAAGCAGCAAGTTCCTGGCGGAGCCCATCCCAGCCATGATGATTGTAATTATGATTCTGCTCATGACGCAGCTGCAAAGTATACCGAAAATGCTGTTAACCCTCTTAACAGCGCCGCTTGGTATTATCGGTGTATCCATCAGTCTCCTCCTCACCGGAAGTCCTATGGGATTTGTGGTCCAATTGGGAATTCTGGCCTTGTTCGGTATTATTATGCGCAATGCCGTTATATTGATGGAACAGATTGAACAATATCTGGTGGCCGGCGACTCGCTATGGGACGCTATTGTGGAAGCGACAATCAGCCGCTTTCGCCCTATTTTGCTAACAGCCGCAGCCGCTATCCTAGGCATGATTCCGCTGATATCCAGTACTTTATGGGGCTCCATGGCGATTGCCATCGGCGGCGGTTTATTGGGAGCAACCATCTTGACTTTGCTGGTGCTGCCGGTTATGTATGCTACCTGGTATAAGGCACAGCCGGATACCCGCATACACAACACTCCACCAGAGCCTACCAGACAGCCAATTAATCAATAAACCTGATATGCAATGATAACGAATAGATAGAAAAAGTGATGATGCCCACGAAGCTCAGGACAGATAAAACAGCAACAATACGCCTCAAACAGCGTACTGTTGCTGTTGCTGTTGCTTCAACTTTTGTAAATTCCACCCGCAATTTTGCACCCATCCTGTTCTGAGTATCAAGGATTCTTTATCTCAGTTAAGCTCACTGACAGCGGCCAATGCAGCATAATAACAGATACGCCGCATTGCCCTGTCACTGTGCTGCTTATCTAAAGATCGCGGGCAAAACAAGATAAATTTAAAATATTCCAATCGAAAGGAGAAACCATGAAATCACCATTTATTCTCGTTAAAACAGTCTTTGTGGCGGTTACAGCTTTCGTTATATTTTGCCAAACTGCCCTGGCAGCGCCGCTGGAGCTCTCACTTGATGCGAGTATTGCTCTGACTTATAAGAATAATCCGGCATTGCAAATTGCAGAAGCGCGCCAAGAACAGTCGGTTTGGGCGCTGAAAGAGGCACAAACCAATAAAAATATATCCATTGATTATACTCATACAGATATGCGTTCAAATTCTCCGCCCACGTGGTCACCCTCCCCGGCAGCCGTCTCCCCCTATAACTATTTCAGCAACCAGATCATCGCCAGCCTTCCGCTCTACACTGGCGGCAAAGCGGAAAACGCAATTGAACAAGCGAAACTCAGTCACAGGGTGTCTCAGCTTGAAATCACAGCCACCAAACAGCATCTCAAGTTAGAGGCCAGTACAGGTTATTATAATATGCTGCAAAACCAGACCCTATTAGAAATTGCCAAACAAACGGTGAATGATTTTAGCGCTCATCTTACTCGTGTCCGGCAAATGTACGATATCGGCGTGGCACCCTGGCATGACGTACTGCAAACCAAGGTTCGGCTGGCAAATGCGGAAAATGATTTAGTAAAAACGCAAAACAATTATGATTTAGCCGTCTACAGCCTAAATAAAACGATGGGCTTACCCCTGCGCAGCGAAATTACGTTGACAGAACCGCTAATCTATCAAGAATATCCTTTGGCTCTTGACGACGTTACCTCCTATGGATTGGCGCATCGTCCGGAGATGGCTCAACAGCAGGCGAATATTAAAATAGAAGAAGCACAAATCAAAATTGCCCAAAGCGGACAACATCCCAAGGTTATGCTGACCGGGACCATGGCCTGGGATAATGACGACTTTGCAGGCACGGCGAACAGAGATTGGACCGCTATGTTGGTAACCCAATTTAATCTCTTTGACTCCGGCAATACCAAAGCCAAAATCAGGCAGGCACAATCAGGCGAGTTAGCCACACGGAAACAAGCGCAACAAACACAGGATAACATTTCCTTGGAAATCAGCGATGCTTATTTGAGTATGAAGGAAGCAGAAAAACGAATAAGCACCAACAAGATAGCTGTTGAAGAAGCCAGTGTGAATTTTGCTATTGCGCAAAGAGCTTATAGTGCCGGTGTCGGTACCAATTTAGATGTTATGGATGCCGAACTGGCACTAAACCAGGCAAAAACCAACTATACTAACTCATTATTTGACTATAACATCAGCAAAGCCCGGCTCGACAAGGCGATAGGCAGCGAATAAACCACTAAGGAGATATGCTGCCAGTGCATGAACAATGTGATAAAAAACATGTATGGATGGTCTGGGCTAGTAGAGCCACGAGTATAACTGTTCCCATCAGTCGGACGATGGTGACGTAAAGGCGGTGTCAAGCATTGGATGGCTCGAAAGTGTATCTCCATGGTGGTGTGCGGTCGGCGCAGTATTATACATTTTTATCTATCAATCACTTCATCTATAATTCAATCATAATTTGTAATTAATTAAGAATATTGAGAACTGAAAGGACACTTTACACCCATGATAAAACACAAGAATGTATTACTCGTTTTAGGAATTATCTTTATTGCTTCTAATTTAAGAACTCCGCTGACAGCAGTAGGACCGCTCGTTAGTGATATACGGTCCGATCTTGGTATTTCAAACGGTATGACTGGTTTCCTTACGACACTGCCATTGCTTACCTTTGCCGTACTTTCGCTGCCCTCTTCTAAATTAGGCACCAAAATAGGCAATGAACTTGCCATCTTTCTTAGCCTTATTGTATTAATTGCCGGCATACTACTGCGCTCTGCAGGAGGAAGTGCCGCCTTGTTCGCCGGAACATTTCTGATTGGTACGGGAATTGTGGTTGGTAATGTTCTAATCCCCAGTATTATAAAACAAAAATTCCCCGAAAAAGTAGGATTAATAACCAGTATTTTTTCAATTGCCATGTCTCTCTCGGCGGGAATTTCATCTGGCATGAGCGTGCCGCTTGCCAACGATCTCCATTGGGGATGGCGTCAGTCCCTGCTGGTGTGGATCTTGGTTGCTGTAGCAGCCATCATCTTTTGGCTGCCTCAACTTTATCATCGCGAAAGAGCAGTGAAAGTCGCAAAACCAGCTTCCACTGCTAACTCAGTTTGGCATTCTTCTCTGGCATGGCAAGTGGCCTTCTTTATGGGGCTGCAGTCATTTCTTTTTTATTGCTTCATTGCCTGGTTTCCTGCAGTTCTCCAAAGCCATGGCTTAAGTATGGCAACTGCCGGCTGGCTACTGTCTTTTTTCCAGATCATTGCCATCCCTGCCGCTTTTATCGTACCAATATTAGCTGATCGCCTCAACGACCAACGTGGTATTACGGCAATTTTCTGCCTGGTCTATTTTATGGGACTGCTTGGACTTCTGCTGAGTAAAAATATGATACTGCTCACTACATCAGTTGCCTTGATGGGAGTTGGCGGAGGTGCCTGCATCAGCTTAGCATTTACTTTTATCGGGCTACGCAGCAGCAATGGCGCCCAAGCTGCAGAGTTATCGGGAATGGCTCAGTCTGTGGGCTATTTGTTAGCGGCCGCAGGTCCGATTATAATTGGTTATCTATTTGATTACACGCAAACCTGGACTTCTTCTATTGTCGTATGGCTAATTATCACGTTACTTCTTCTATATGCCGGTCTTGGTGCCGGGCGAAACCGATACATTTTCCCAATGGACGAGCCCAAACAAAGCCCCAATTAAGACAAGCAGAGGTTAGACGCGCGATTACCTGCCAATGGCAAGCGGTCATCAAGGAATGACTGCCTTGGAAAAATTGTTAGCCTACGACAGCCTGAATAACCGTATCCCGTTAACCTATGACCATGTATACGGCAGCCGTTAACAGATATGGTTCATCCTGCGGTACGATAAGTATATTTATGGAAAAGAGGTAGTGAAAAATGATTGATCTGAAAAAAATTGTTGTTGCCTACGACAGCTCCGAACACAGCAGGAAAGCACTGGACTGGGCCATTCACATGGCGCAGCTCGCTCATGCGACAATCGACGTGGTCATGGTTCTGGTTCCCTCCGCCATTAGTACGCGGTCCGCCGGCGCCTATGCGTCTCCAGAAGTGAGAGAAGCAGCGGAACAGGAAATTAAGCAAATTCTTTTAGAAGCCCAGGCTATTTGTGAGGCGAACGACGTTGAGGTCACAACGCATTCGCTCTTTGGCAATGCCGTTAAAGAAATTTTGCTTCCTGCCGATTCCTACCGGGCTGACTTGATTATCTGCGGTACCAGGGGACTGGGTAGCTTTGCCGGCTTATTGCTGGGCAGTGTGGCGCGTACCCTGGTAGCATACACCAAAATCCCCGTAATGGTAATTAAATAGCGAAACTGAAACAAAAAAAGAAGAGCTGCCCGGCACTCTTCGGCTTCCCTTGCAAAACACAGCAGCACGCCAATCAGCGTGCTGCTGTGTTTCCTGTGAGAAAATCGAATAGTAACCGTCAACTCACCTTACGGGCAGTGACACTTACAAACCGGTTATCTGTCATCCGCTACCACACCAGGCAATTGCCCGGCTTTACGCGTCTGCGCCTCATTGCGAAAACACCTCAAAACTTAACATTAGCTTTCACAAACTGCGCCACGACCACGCCAGTCGCCTTTCAGCCAACGGCGTCAGTATCAAAGATGCTCAGTACAGACTGGGCCACAGTACCACGCAAATGCTGCTTAATGTCTACACCCACAGGATATCCGGCGGCCAGGAAAAAATCGCCTCATGGCTCAACTCTTCCTTTCCGGCTGCTCCACTCAATCATGAAACACCACTTCATTGACCGTTTAGAAAATGCAGTTCGGCCGCGTTGTTGTCACGGTTGTTGTCAAACTGCTATAAAAACGAAAAAAAGGTTTTACGAAAACCTCGTAAAACCCTTGAAATATCTATGGTGACCCCGGCAGGATTCGAACCTGCGACCTCTTGATTCGTAGTCAAGCGCTCTATCCAGCTGGGCTACGGAGTCATTGTGTAATTACCTTACTTAAATAGTATAATGGTTTTAACCAATTATGTCAACCATTTTTATTTTATGATTTATTCATAAAATCAGCAAGCGTTAGTTTCATTACTAACCGATTCTCCCCCATCCCATATTCATTCTCTCTACGTTCTATAATCTGAAATCCAAGTTTTTTTTCATATATTGCGACTGCTGCAACATTATTCGGATCTACTGTTAATTCAATTTCTGTAATATTTTCTTGATGTAAGCTCTTAAAACTCTCTTGCAGAAGCCTGGTTCCCAGCCCTTGCCCCCGCCATTTTTTATCCGTAGATACGCCAACCATATATGCTTTTTGAGGACACGTCCAATCTAGCATGTATTGAATCAAACCAACAATTTCTCGATCCTTGCGAATAATAAAAACACGTCCGTGCCTGATGAATGGAACAAGATGCCACTCATTCATTCCACCATGACCAAAGGCACTTATTTCTAACTCTACTAATCGCTTTATCAAAGCCGGTTCAACACTTTGCACCAATTCAATCATAATATCCCTCTTTTGAATTTTTTTGTAACATAACTAGAATCACTCACCGAAAGCAATCCAGAATAAGATAAGGAAAATTCAACATCGTCTCCTACCTTTATTTGTTCCTCACAATCTGTAATATCAAGAATTAAATGATCACTACTTGCCCCCATAACTTTTATGCTTTCCCGGACTGGAACAATCCCTTCTACATCCACATCTTGTTTACCTAAAGCTAAAATCGCTCGATTACGTACTCCCTTATCAATGAATTGAGGTATATTCCCAAATGCATCTCTACCAATGTCTCCAGTCGGTACAGAAGGCTTACATTTTACCTCAATTACCTCAGCTCTAAGCAGAAAGGCATCTTGCAGCAACCAGGGTATTTTGCGGTTATGCGTTGTATCCGTACCTAACAAAATACCCTCACCAATACGCAGTTGATTAATTCCCACAGGAACATTGTTCTTCTCTACCAAAGATAAGCTAGAAGTTCCACCACCTGAAATTACTTCTAATCGTATTCCTACTTTTTTCTCTATCGCTTGTACTAATGTAACTAAAATCCCTAGATTTTCTGGACTGGGTAAGATTCCACCAAAACATCCCATATTCGTCCCCAAGCCTAATAAATGTACTCCTTTTAAACTAGAAATTTGCATCACAGCATCAAGAACTTGATCAATCATCAATCCTTCCCGAAGATCACCTACATCTACCATTAAAATTATATTATGTCTCTTTCCTAACCTTTTGGCAGTTTCCGATAGAGCCTTTATTACTGTCATTTCCGAATTAATACTCGTATCGGCATACCGAATAATTGTTTCAACATTACTTAATCGTGGAAGTCTTAATAATGTCATTTCCTGGTTAAAATTTCGTTTGCGAAGCTCTATGATATTTTCAAGCCTGGCATCCGCTAAGCCATCAACGCCTCCTTCTACCATAGCTGATACAATCTGATGCATAGCGCTAAACCCTTTAGTTACTCCCAATACTGCAATTCCCAAACGGTGACATCTTTCTACGACTTGAGAGGTATTATATATAATTTTATCTAAATCGACTTCCAGAATTGTAGTATCATCCATATTCTACCCTCCGCTAGTACATCATTACGCGCCTCGCAATAATGAATCATTAATATATCTATCTTTAGTTTCTTACATTTTTAGTTTTTTATCTCACCTGCGCAAAATCAAAATAAAAATTATGCTTCCGTTTATCCTTTGTAGAAATTGATAATATAACAGGCTTATCATAAACTATATTTTTTTCTAAAAAATATACATAGCATTGTAATCTATATGTAGGTTTTTCGGTACTTTTTGCCATCTTTTCTGCTATAGGAGGTATAACCACCTGATATGCTTTTGCGGAGGCATCACCTTGCTTTAAAGTAACAACAGCGTTCTGACCAAACTTCTCCTGAGAACCATACAAAGTCACGCTAAAGGTCAGATAACCATTATAATTTGTTAAGATATCTTCACTGTCCTTTAACTGAGGGCTTATTCCTTTCAGGCGCTTCTCTCTTGCATCAGTAGCAATTAATAAAAACTTCGTATATAGATACGCTTTTTCGGAAAACTCATTAAGCCTTGGTGTTTTTTCTTCATAAGAAATCCATGGCAATAAGAACTCTTCCCATTCCATATGAGCATGCTTTTCCCCATAATACTGTGCTGCTTTAATTTCATCTCTATTAATAAGAGATATGGCAAAAGCCTGATTGCATACCAATACCAGCAATACGAAAATGGACCCTAGTATTCTCATAATAATACCTCCTAATGATATAATATCTTTCCGTCTAAAAAGTGATACTCGTACAATAGACATGCCACTGACTTTACTATGCTTTGTTTAAACAAAAAGGCAGAGCCTTCTATACAGACTCCACCTTCCTTTCTTTATCTATATAGATTACAACGATCTAAAGATATATCCAAGGATATAATATAAAATTCAATATACATCTCTTCTAAATAGCTGTTTATAAATGTACTAACATTATATAGAATATTCATAGTAAAATCAATAGAACAGAATCGAGCAATTAAGAAATACAGCAACGAGCATCATTACTGCTCATTATGTTCCTTTTATTTCATTCTCCGCTGCCCTCTTCTAATAACCAGAGTTCATCTTCCGGAACAACAATTAATTTTTTTTCATTGCCGCATTCCACTAAATATATCCAGCTATAATTAAGAAATCGATAACTAACAATAACTCCTTTCACTAAAGAGCTTCCAAATAATGTTCGCTTCTCAAACGATACTTTATCATTGTTTTTATATCTGTTAATTTTATTATCCACTAGTATTTTCCCTCCTTGCTCGCTATTAATCGATACCAGCCTGGTAAAGGCAATTTACTTACAAGCATCAAAAGCTATTAACGTCATTATCCATCTTCCATTTACAGATATAGTTATTATGACCACTACATAAAAGAAATATGACCTTCCAATATAGAAGTCTAATTAAATTTAAATTCTAACGCTGCATCTACGAGATGTCCTATTGCACTTTTAGACAATAAAAAAAAGCTTGCACAGTATGCAAACTTTCAACTTCTTAATGGTGTGCCTGGCACGATTCGAACGTGCGACCCACGGCTTAGAAGGCCGTTGCTCTATCCAGCTGAGCTACAAGCACATATTTTTTTGACATAAATGGAGCGGGTGAAGGGAATCGAACCCTCGTAACTAGCTTGGAAGGCTAGCGCTCTACCATTGAGCTACACCCGCACATAAATTGGATACTAATTTTGATGGTCGGAGCGGCAGGATTCGAACCTGCGACCCCCTGGTCCCAAGCCAGGTGCTCTACCAAGCTGAGCCACGCCCCGTTAATCACATTATCTATTATAATATATTCCAGGGAAATTGTCAAATACTTTTTAAAAAGTATTTTTTATGTCTACTCATAAATCAACTGTAGCCGAGCATTTTTCTCGGCTACAGCCAACTCACAAATAATATAATAACATAATTAAATTATTATGTCAATATTGTTTTCCAAGAATCTGCATATATCTCAGTGGTAAATTACTTACTTTTGTGGATACATGAGATCTTGCCAACTAGCTTACTTATTAAACAAGCTCTTAAGTGCTTGCTTATTCGTATCACGATTTAGTTTCGCAATATACTCAGTCAGCTTAATATCTTTAGGGCATGCTTGTACGCAGTTTTGGCTATTGCCGCAACTTGCCAATCCACCCTTTTCCATCAAAGCATCTAGACGCTCTTCTTTCTGATATTCACCAATTGGGTGCAGATTAAATAGATGTGCTTGTGCAATAGGAGCCGGTCCTATGAATTCAGAACTCCGATTTACATTTGGGCAAGCATCCATGCAACAACCGCAAGTCATGCAACGAGAGATTTCATAAGCAATAGTTGCAGTTTTTGGATTCTGACGCGGAGCATCATTATGAACTTCCCAGGTTCCATCTACATCTACCCATCCGTGTATGCGCTTTAAACTTTCAAACATTACCGAACGGTCAATCGCAAGGTCACGGATAACAGGGAAGGTTCTAGCTGGACTCAAACGAATTGGTTGTTCTAGATGATCAATTAGAGCAGCACAAGCCTGTTGCGCTTTACCGTTGATTACCATCATGCAAGCACCACAAACCTTTTCCAAACAGTTACATTCCCAAACAACAGCAGTTGTCTTTTTGCCGTCTTTTGTTACAGGGTTCTTTTGAATTTCCATAAGAGATGCAACAACATTAAGCGCAGGACGATAATCAACTTCAAACTCTTCTGTATAGGGCTGGGAATTAGGACCATCTTGTCTTTCTATGATAAAATGTACTTTTTTCTTTATTTCCGCCATTATTATCTACCTCCTTCTTACTCTTTCTTGGCAACAGCATAGTTACGAGGACGGGGTTTAACCAATGAATGATCAAAATCAGCATAACTGATCTGCGGTTCTTCTGTTTCTTGATCATACGCCGCGACTGTTATTTTCATGAAGCGTTCGTCATCACGGGTTGGAAATTCACGTTTATAGTGAGCCCCACGGCTTTCATCACGCATACGTGCTGCTCTTGTTACAACTAAAGCATAAATAATCATATTGCGAAGCTGTCTTGCGAACATACCTTCCTGGTTTGCCCAGCTTGATTTATCGCCTATGCCGATATTATCCCAACGTTTAAGAATTTTCTTTACTTCATCAAAACAATAATCAAGGTCTTTATTTACACGTTCAATGGTAACGTATTTGTTCATTACCTCACCAAGTTCATGGTGAAGTTCATGCGCATTTTCCGATCCATCCATTTTTAAGATAGCTTCATATTCTTCTTGGCACTCTTTTGCTGCTTTTGCTAAATCTTCATCAGTAAGTTCTGAACCTCTTTCTCCTTCTTTAGCCCAGCGCATAGCTTCCGGACCGGAAACAGTACCAGAATAAGCAGCGGAAAGAAGTGAGTTTGCACCAAGACGGTTCGCACCGTGATATTGATAGTCACATTCACCAGATGCCATAAGGCCAGGAATGTTTGTGTTATGTTTTGCATCTACCCAGATACCACCCATGGAATAATGAACAGATGGATAAATTTGCATTGGCACTTTACGTGGGTCATCACCAACAAATTCGGAATATATTTCCAAAATACCGCCTAATTTACGTTCAAGGTAATCTGCTGGAATATGAGAAAGATCAAGATATACTTTGTTTTCACCATTAATACCAAGTTTTTGATTTACACATACATCGTAAATAGCACGAGATGCCACGTCACGAGGTACAAGGTTACCATAAGCAGGGTACATTTCTTCTAAGAAGTACCATGGTTTACCATCTTTATATACCCAAACACGTCCACCTTCACCACGACAAGCTTCAGACATCAAACGGTTTTTATCTGAACCAGGAATAGCTGTTGGATGGATCTGAATAAATTCAGGGTTACCAATAAGAGCGCCTTGCTGATATACAGCAGATACTGCTGAACCATTGCAGATTGTCGAAGCAGTACATCTACCGAATACCATACCTGGACCACCTGTTGCAAGGATAACTGTATCAGCACGGAAAGCTCTGATTTCCATAGAATTCATGTCTTGTGCTACGATACCGCGGCAAACGCTTTCTTTATTTTTAATAATTTTAATGAATTCCCAGAATTCATATTTCTTAACAGCACCTTTTACTTCCCATGCACGAACTTGTTCATCAAGTGCATAAAGAAGCTGCTGACCTGTTGTGGAACCAGAAAATAAAGTACGTTTATTTTTCTGACCACCAAAATTACGAAGGTCAAGTAAACCTTCTGGTGTACGAGTAAATGTAACACCCATACGATCGAACATTTTAATTAATTTTGGAGCGGCTTCGCACATGCCTTTTATTGCAGTCTGATCGGCAAGGAAGTCACCACCATAAACAGTATCATCAAAATGTTCATGGACACTATCATTTTCACCCTTTGTATCCATACAAGCATTCATACCACCTTGTGCACAAAGGGAATGAGAACGTTTTACCGGGCAATACGAGAATAATTCTACTTCGCCGCCAGCTTCACAAATTTTAAGTGTTGCCATGAGGCCGGATAAACCGCCGCCAACAACTATAATTTTCTTTTTCACTAAGCTCTCTCCTTACTTTAAATTATTTCACAAAATGTGTAAGAGCTGTAAGTCCTACACTAGAAATGAGTACAAATAATGCCAAGGTTGCGATACTCACAACACGCTGTCCACGTGGTCCTGATACGATTCCCCAAGTAATTGAAAAACCAAACAATCCATTGGTAAAATGGAAAACGGATGATAACAAACCAATTACATAGAATCCAAAAGTTAAAGGATCAGATAACACATTGTGCATAAAATCATAACCAATCAAATGACCGCCCATTGCTTTGCCGACAATACGCAATGTCCATACATGCCAGATAATGAAAACAAAGGCAATATAAGCAGTAATGCGTTGTAAGTAGAACATCCAATTGTTCCAGTAACCATAACGAAGTGGGTTATTTTTTGCTTTTAAAGCATACACCACACCTAAAATACCATGAAAAGCAATTGGCATTCCGATTGCGATGATTTCAATTGGAACCAAAAAAGGCATAGCTGCAAGTGCCGCTACGGATTTATCAAAATTCGCAGGGCCCCCCATTACTGTTGATACAGTAAATATATGCTCCAATAAAAATGCACCCAATGCTATAACACCAGATAGAGAATGAATACGACGAATCCAAAAATCAAAATTCTTCATGCTTTTACCTCCTGTAATATTTACATAGTTGGTATAAATTTCTTACCAACACACTGTACAAATAAAGCTAGTTCGACACTGTTTGGTTTTTTCCTTTAATAAATTTACATAAATGTGAATTTATTCGCAAGTGTCTTTTTTACTAAGCAGAAAAGTTTTATCCTATGGACCAAGTAACCCTAGGCCACTCCTCTATCAGCAGCAGCCCCTGTGCACTTGGTCCTTTCTACTTTAAATACTTTTCAGCTGTCTTTAGCTTGTCCGACTCAAGATCGCTCTATTACTTAATTGACGATTATATTTTACGATAGGGCTTTTGACCTTCTTCGTAATAGTTATTGCCATCACAGTCAATCGCTACTATTGCAGGAAAATCTTCTACTGTAAGCTTAGCCAATGCTTCTGCGCCCAATTCAGGATATGCTAACACCTCATAGGCTTTAATGGTTTTTGCAATCAAAGCTGCTGCACCGCCAATAGCTACCATGAACACTGTACTATTTTTTTTCATAGCTTCCACTACTTCTGGAGAGCGATATCCCTTACCGATCATGCCACTAAGACCTTGTTCAATCATCTGTGGTGTATACTTATCCATACGTCCAGCAGTGGTCGGACCAGCTGAACCAATAGGATCTCCTGGTTTTGCCGGCGTAGGTCCCAAATAATATACAATTTGATTTGTAAAATCTACAGGTAATTTTTCGCCTCGGTCAAGAGCTTCTGTCATTACCTTATGAGCTGCATCACGAGCACTAAAGATCGTTCCAGTAATTAACACACTATCACCAGCTTTTAAGGAACGAGCCATTTCTTTTGTTAATGGAGTGGTAATCCGTTTTACTTCTGCCATCTTCTCTACACCTCCTAAAGTTCAACTTCAGCATGCCGTGTGGCATGGCAATTAATATTAACAGCAACTGGTAAACCCGCAATATGGGTAGCAAAATATTCAACATTTACTGCTAAAGCTGTAGTTACCCCACCTAGTCCTTGAGGACCTACACCTGTTTTGTTAACCATCTCTAATAATTCTTCTTCCAATTTCGCATATTCAGGATGATCATTACGTTTGTTGACAGAACGCAAAAGAGCCTTTTTAGCGAGTATTGTAGCCTTTTCCATGGTTCCGCCTACACCTACGCCAATGACCATCGGAGGACAGGCGTTAGGTCCTGCTGTTTTTACCGTATCAAGAACAACTTTTTTCAGACCTTCAACACCATCAGCAGGTACAAGCATTTTTAAGGCACTTTTATTTTCGCTGCCAAAACCTTTAGGCGCTAGTTTAATTTTAACTTTGTCACCAGGTACAATGCTAGTATGTAAAATCGCAGGAGTATTGTTTGTAGTATTTTTACGATTAAACAAAGGCTCGGCCACTACGGATTTACGCAAATAGCCTTCTGTATAACCTTTAGCAACACCGGCATTTACTGCCTCTTCTAAACTGCCACCTACCAAATGAACATCTTGTCCTACTTCCATAAATACTACTGTCATACCAGTATCCTGACAAATAGGTCTTTGTTCATTTTTAGAAATATTGGCGTTTTCTACGAGCTTTCCAATAATTTCTTTACCTAAAGCCGATTCTTCTTTTCTTCCAGCTGACACTAAAGCGTCATACACGTCCTCGGACAAATAATAGCAAGCATCCATGCACATTTTTGCTATCGCCTGAGTAATTTGCTCTACCTCAATTGTACGCATGCTCATCCCCCTATTCTAATATTCAAGTGTATTATATCACAAACTTTTCAGGTAAACCACTCACTCTATCACAATAATATAAATTTTATAGAATATTTGCGTTATATAACTATTTTTATAGTAACGCAACTCTATACATAGTCTTCCCATAAGATTTACGGTCAAAAAGTACACTGTAAATGCACTTCTTGACCGTAAATTCACCATATTCATTTCAATTATTTTAAGAATTGTTTTCCAGCGATACCAGGTTGTGTCATTTCACTTGGTGATAAAATAATTTCTAATTGAGCAGCTGTTAATAGACCTTTAGAAATAACCAGTTCTTTAACAGATGCTCCTGTTTTTAAAGCCTCTTTTGCAATTGCAGAAGATTGCTCATATCCAATATGAGGTAACAGCGCCGTCACAATTCCTACACTCTTATCAATCATCTCACGACAACGTTCTTCATTAGCTTCAATATCTTTCACGCATTTATGATTTAATGTATTGACTACATTTGTTAATATCGTTAAAGAATTAAAGAGATTATATGCCATGACCGGCTCCATAACATTTAATTCAAACTGTCCATTTTCTACAGCTAAACTAATAACCAAGTCATTGCCAATTACTTGATACGCCACTTGATTCACAACCTCGGGAATGACAGGATTTACTTTGCCAGGCATAATCGATGACCCCGGCTGCCTTGCAGGAAGAGAAAGTTCTCCCAAACCGCAGCGTGGTCCCGATGACATAAGTCTTAAATCACTGGCAATTTTACAAAAAGCCAAGGCCGTAACTTTGAGGGCACTGGAAATTTCAGCAATCTGATCGGTATTTTGGGTAGCATCCACTAAATTAGCAGCAGAATGAATCTCTTCACCTGTTAAGCGGGAAAGTTCTTCTATCACAAAGGCAATATATTCTGGTTCCGCATTTAGACCAGTTCCAACAGCAGTAGCTCCCATATTCACAAAATGCATATTCTTAACATTTTCTCTAATGCGTTTGATTGCTCGTTTAGTAGCCTCTACATATGCATAAAACTCTTGTCCTAATGTAATAGGCACTGCATCTTGCAAATGGGTACGACCCATTTTCAAGATATGATTAAAGCTGTCTCCCTTAACAGTAAAAGCAGCTGCCATATCTTCTAATGCAGCAATCAGCTTTTTGGCCTTTGTAATGGTACAGATGCGCATAGCTGTTGGCATGACATCGTTAGTAGATTGCGCCATATTTACATGATTATTAGGTGAAATAAGCGCATAATTGCCCTTTGCCTCACCTAATATTTCAAGTGCTCGATTTGCTATGACTTCATTAGCATTCATATTCATGGAAGTTCCCGCTCCACCTTGGATGCAGTCCACTATAAATTGATCATGCAGCTTTCCCTCAATGATCTCTTGCGCTGCTTGCACAATAGCATTGCCAATTTTGATTGGCATACGGCCAGTTCTCATGTTAGCTTTGGCTGCTGCTGCTTTTACAATACCAAACGATGCAATAAAATCAGTATTCATTCTATGACCAGTAATAATAAAGTTTTCTAAGGCTCTAGTCGTTTGTACTCCATAATAAACTTCATCTTGTATTTGTATTTCTCCTAGAAAATCATGCTCAATGCGCACAAAACAGCACCTCCACTATTCTTTTACTTGATTATAGCATGGCAATTGTATTTTGTATACATTATTCTTATGATTTATTGCAAAATTCTTTCTATTTTGCAAGTAAGAAAAAATACATATCTATCATGCATTAAAAGTTGTTTATCTATACACATGTTAGCAGTCAGAAATAGAATATAGGGATAAACGGTATTATATAATAAGCAATTAATCTCTATATTCATTTCTGACCGACTCTCTTATTTATTTTCAATACATCCTTTAATGTCTCGATATACTGCTTTGTATTTTTTCTATAATAGGAATAGCTGCAGGAGAGCGAAGGAATTGATAAGTCGTATCTGGTACTAAAGTCTGAATTTCCTCCCATTCTTCCTGCCTTAAGAGTTCTCGAACCCTCGAGGCACTCACAGCATCTCCCTGAACAGAAATCCTTGGCATTTCCAGCACATTAATCCCATGCTGTGGTAAAATTTCGAGCATTGCTTGGTTATAAGCCTTTGTCACTAAGCAATACGGTTCATCCCCCATATACCGGCAAGTAATCCCCATGGCAGGTGCAATATGTTTAGCAAAAATAGTAGCATCCAGCCTTGTCTGCGCTGTTACCGTTTCGTCTCCCTTGGTAAAATAGCCAGGAAATGTAGCAGCCGACACAATATATTTACCTCCTGGCAGCACGACTACGTTATCATAGCCGGCTAATCCCTGCTTCACCAAAGAAAAGCGGATGTCAAAAGGGAATACAGATCCCTCTTCACTGACTACTAATACCACTACAGCTGCATTTTCTTTAGCTGCTTTGGCAATTACCGCCTGATGTCCCAAAGTAAAAGGATTGCAGTTTACTACTAAGCCAGCTCTTTTTCCTGAAGGCAGATGGACTGTCAAAGCAGCCATCTCCTTACAATACGAATCAATCGACCCGATACCAGCTTCTAAAAGCACCGCATATGGATCTGCCCGACCAACTTCTTTAAATCCTAATGCACTAAATAAATGCGCCTTGTCAGGCTTGGTGAAAATAAAATAATGATAGATTCCCCGCCGTCCTGCTTCCTGCATTAAATGGCTGACGACTGCTGACGTCAGACCTTCCCCCTGCAGTGACTCATCAATCGCAATGTTACGCAATACTTCTCCAGCAAACGAACCTGTCGCTACAATAGAATCATCTTTATATAAGGCAATGGTATAGTCTACTTGTTCAGTAAAGGTTAAGGAAAATCTGGAGAGAAACTCTCTCACGGCACTAACCTGTCTAGCATTATTCAGATTGATTACCCGCTCTTCCATAGTGCCCCACAACATCACTAGCCCTCCACTTGACGCACAACATCGATAATCGTGCCATCACGATATTCTACTACTGCAACTATCTTTTCGCCTGTCTTTACTGCTTTAGGGGCTCCGGCTATTTTCTCTGCCAATTGCTTTAATTCTTGTATATCTTTTACCGGCAATCCTGCTGCCAGGAATTTTTCTTTTAAATCGGCTCTAAGAGGATTTACTGCCACACCTCTTTCTGTAACAAGAACATCAATCGTTTCACCTGGAGTCGTGGCTGTAAGCACTTTATCCACAATAATGGGCAAACGTCCACGTAATAAATTGGCTACGATGATCGTAACTTTTGCACCTGCCGCTGCATCTGCATGGCCGCCTGAACCACCCATAATAACGCCATCGGAGCCTGTAACTACATTCACATTAAAATCAGTGTCCATTTCTGTAGCTCCTAGAATGACCACATCCAGCTGATTAACGGCGCATCCGGCATTAAATGGACTTGCATAAAAATCAGCACCAATTTCTAAGTGATTTGGATTGGTAGATAAAGAACGAATCGCTTCTAAGTCAAACCCCTGAACATCCATCAATTTCTTAAACAAACCGCTTTCCAGCATATCCACCATATAGCCAGTAATGCCGCCTAAGGCAAAACTCCCCACAACATTATCCTTCTCCATCATTTTCCGGACAAAAGCAGCCGTTGCTAAGGAAGCCCCACCTGCACCTGTTTGAAATGCAAATCCATTTTTTATAAGTCCAGTAGCTTGAATTACTTTTGCTGCCGTTTCAGCAATTTTAAGTCCAACTGGATCTTTCGTAATACGAGTCGTACCCGAAACAATACCTTTAGGGTCCCCGACACATTCTACTTTTACTACATAATCTACCCTCGTCTGAGGTATGGATATAGGTGATAGAGGGTATTCACCTATATAATCCGTCACAGCCACTACATAATCTGCATATTGAGCATCAGGAAAAGCATAACCGAGTGAACCGCATGCTGCCGGACCTTCTACACCATTTAGGTTACCATATTCATCAGCTGCCGGCGCTGCAATAAACGCCACATCGATTTTAAGCTGACCACATTCAATCCCTCGTCCGCGTCCGCCATGAGTACGCAGAACGACAGGTTTATCAAATAATCCTTTCGATACAGCCTGAGCGACTGGACCGGACATATAATTCGTATCAAGTCCCGTTACCACACCATTTTTTACATGTTCAATAATCGGTGCATGTACAGGAAAGACAGAACTTAACGCAACGGTTAGGTTTTTCAATCCTAACTGCGCCGCAGTTGCCAGGACCATATTTACAACGCCATCACCATTTCGGAAGTGATGATGAAAAGACAAGGTCATTCCATCGGTTACGGGTATCTTTTTAAATACTTCAACTAAGTTATCGACCAATTTGCGATCGGCAGGTTTTATGGTTTTGACCTTAGGTGCCTGACGTGTCATTTCTGGTACGGTAGCAAAAGCACCAGCAAAGGGCTTTATTGCTGCTATGCCGGAAATGGTTTCAGGTATTTCACGTCCAATTGCATTTTTCATTATTTTTCTCCCCCCATCAAACCTAACAATTCTGCTAAATGCAAGATGCGTTCTGCACGATTTACAATTGGCAAATCCACCATCTTACCATTTAATGACGCCACACCTGATCCTTCAGCTTCTGCTTTACGAATGGCATGGATGACTTGCTGGGCCCAATCAATATCATTTAGACTTGGGTTAAATACAGTATGAATTACATCAATCTGCCTAGGATTGATGGACAATTTCCCCTTGAAGCCCAATCTCTTAGCCAGCTGTGTATCGGCAAGCAGACCTTCTTCGTCATTCGCATCGGTATAAGGAGTATCAATGGATTGAACATTCGCAGCCGCAGCTGCATTGATAACAATGGTACGTGCTGTAAAGATCTCAGTACCTTCTTTGGTACGCATAGCCCCCAGACCTGCTGTATAATCTTCTGCACCTAAAGCAAGAGCAACTACCCTCGGGTCCGCCTTCGCAATATGATACGCTTCGACAATCCCGCAAGGTGTTTCTAATAGAGCAATAATCTTCACAGGTGTTTGCTCTGGTTTTTCCGCCGCGGCAATCATAGCAGCCACTTGATGAATATCAGCTGCACTTTCTACTTTTGGCACTAGAATTGCATCAGGGCAACATGGAACAATCGCTTTAATATCCACAGCAGCAAAGGTATCTAAAGGATTAATCCGAACCACAGTTTCACTAACTCCATAATCCACAGTGCGCAGAACCTGGGCAACCAAAAACCGGGCTGCATCTTTTTCCATGGGAGCCACAGCATCTTCTAAATCCAGAATAACCGAATCTGCGCCAAATACACCGCCATTTTGCAGCATTCCGGGATTATTTCCTGGAATAAATAACATACTTCTTCTTAAATCCATTATATGATTTCCTCCTTTAGCACAGCACCTGCCCGGCTTAATGCAGCCAGAGTCCGAGCGCAGATGGTACAATCCAGCGCTCCCCGGTCTACTGCCTTAATATAGATATCCGTAATCCCCTGATCCTTCACCGTTTTCTCTAAGATGATCTTAATATCTTCACCGTACTGAGCCAGGACAATACTTTCTAATTCAATAACAATACCGCTTCCTTGGGTACCAGGAGCTACAGTAATCATAACATCACTTGATTCTAAGGTTCCCGCTTGAGCAGTTTTTGCAATACTTGCCATTTTTCTAACCTCCTAATGAAAATTCTTTATATGTATCTTTGTGCAATCATGATTTTGATGCTCTTATGGGTACTGCCTTCTCTTGAAGAAGACAGTACCCATTTACAGCTAATTATACACTTTTACAATGATGCATGAAAGATCATGCTGGAAAAACCATCAAGATTCTCTTCTAATGGTCCTACCAAGCCAATAATAAGGTAAGTTTTCGTTTTAGGGTCATATTTATATTCATGGAGCAGACGAAAACCTTCAATATCTTCCGTATTATGCACATGGGTCCGCGGTCCCGTACACGCCCATGAAACATCACCAATTTCAATATGCCCTTCATCTGAGTAACAAACCTTCAGCCCCTCATCAATGAATGCTTTAACCTTTTTTTCAACTTCCTTTAGATCGGCATCAAGCTCTACAGGATATTCCAGGACAAAACCATGATGTACATCTCTGTGACCAAAAGGCAAGATAGCACCATAATCTTTTAATAAAATACTCTCTGTCAGATCTTCAGCAGTATGAGCCATTTTACGATACTTTAAAGTCTTTACAACCACATCAGCAATTTCCTGGGGAAAAGGACCAAAAACATTAGGACGAACAGCGATAACCTCCCCGCCTACGCCTAAGAGCACGTCAGCATTCGCCCCCAGTGCAGGATATAACAGATCAAAATGTTCTACTATGACCCGTTTATCATGAGATAATGCTTTTTTAATAGCATCTGCTAATACATGAAGTTGAGTAAATGCCAACTCAAAACGAATATCAATATGATAGGTATGACTGGAAAAGAAATCTTTTTCAATATTTTTGAGCAAAGGCAAGGGACGTACATTTACACCATCATCATCATTTGTTAATTCTAATCCAGGAAACATACCTTTAATTAAGGAAGATTTACCTGCACCAGGACCACCAACAATGCCAATTAGACGATCCAATGGTGACAAATAACGTTCACTAATCTGCTGCCCCAGAACAAACATACGATTACGTCCTCTGGGTGCAAAATAACTAGCATACATTAATTGCTCATGCATTAACATTCTCATATTTACGCCTTACGAGCCTGGCGAACAGCCAAGATACGCTGCATTTCATTATATACAATCATAATGCCTTCATCCACGCCCATGCCTGGTTTTGCTAACATCTGTACTGGTTTGGTTGCCATAGCAAGATGTACACAAACCTGTGCGGAACGATCTGTTTCGTTGCAAGTACCGCCTTGGTATGCACCTACGCCTTTTTCTTTACAATATAAAACAGCTTCGATGGTATTGTTAATTCCGCCTAAATCCGGTGTTTTGATTTGCAGCATATCACCAGCATTATTATCAGCAAAATATTTAATATCTTCCAGTGTATTGCACCATTCATCAGCAACCACTTCTACATTGATCTTTTCTTCGTGCAAACGAGCCGTAATTTCTTTTAACGCTAACATTTGTTTTTCGCGATCTTCTACGTCCATTGGGCCTTCAATGCGAAGTTTTAAAGGAGCAGCCGCTTTTTCTAATTCACGGAAGTAAGAGACCATTCTTTCGGTATCCAAATCAAAGGCAGCACCAATTGTACCGTATACATCAATGTGCAGTACAGGATTATAAGAATTGCTGGTACGCAAGCTTAGTATCCGATTCTTCAGCCAAGTAACATATTCAAGCAGCAATTCACCATTCTTGCCTAATTTTTCTTCTACATTATTAATTAAGGCATGAGGTAATACCTGCGCCCCTTTGATGATCATTTTATCAGCATTATCATAGCGATTATCCCCAGACTGGGTAAAAATATCGATTGCGGTTTCACTAACAGTCGTATTATATTCTTCTGCAACTACTTCACACATCAATTTATGTTTTGCTTTGGAGACAGCATCTAAAATTGCTTGGGTTACGCCATAACGCAGTGCAGTATGGATGAGTTTACCTGTTTTAGCATCAACCATGCTGTCAATTTCGCCTGCCAATTGTCTAAAGGAAGTTAATTCACGACCCACGAGACGTGGTTTAATTTCTTGTTCAATCACAGGAATAAAATCTTCGGCTAAAAACAAAGGGTCACGTCCGCCTGCTCCGCTGTATTGTACAGCAGCACAATCGCCGTAAGCCACTTGTCCATCTTCTAATACGATCATTACGGATACAGCTTCCCCAGTTTGACGAATGGAATGAAATCCAGGAGTAACCGTTTCTCCTACATAGCTAAAACCATCATGCTGAGCTCCCGCTTTAATAGCCCGTTGATCATCAAAATAAAAACCAGTACGACCTTTTGAACATACAACATTTACAATTTTCATGATTACACTCTCCATTCCTTTTTATGTAGGGCGGCATAAGGCAGAATACCTTTTGCCGCCCTGCTGAATTTAAGATTTATTTATTAGGTCTGCCTACTAAGCGTCCCTTGGAAATCGCATAAATATCATCAATTACCATTTGGAAACTTGCTTTACGTCCTTCTTCTTTTGCACGAGCATCAATTTTAGCTTTATGGAAGTCAATAATATCCTGTGTGAAAGGTAGATTTCCTACATCAAATAATCGTACAGCGCCGTTATTATCACGGGCTGGCAGAATTTTATTCAAGGAATACTGGCTAGGAGCAAAAGGTACGTCCAGAACGCCGGCCTCAAAGGCACGAACACTGCCAGATGCAAAATCTCCATTGCCAAGTTCAAAAACTTTATCCAAAATACAACGGGTTTCTGCTTTTATCATTTCCACTTCGATATCTACTTCCGCAGTCATCGGGAATGGTTGGTCTGCCAGCATATTGATTAATTGCTTCGTTGCGCGAAGTCCCATCGCATTAGCTTCTTTGGTAGGAATCCCTAAGGCTTCATGAGGAGTCTTAACAATAACTTTCGTAGCCTTTGCTAAAGCAGCAGCTGCTGCGCCCCAAGAAATTACAGCAAATGCCTTTGCTTCATCTTGCGGGAATCCGCCCATCCATTGATGGAATACAGTTGTTAATATGCAGTCGCTATATCCATGTTTTACCAAATACTCTTCTGCCAGCTGCTCTAAGGCTTTAATCGCTGCAACGTCTTGGAATAGATTACCACATTGGCCATAACCTAATGTAATATTTTTAACACCCTGCTCCGCTGCCAAAATACCTTCAATGATGGCTACTGCATGAGAAATGCAAGGTGGTACTAACGTACCTGTCAAAGGTCCAAAAGGCTCTCTGTTAATTTCAATGCCATGCTCAGCATAAATACCTACCAAGCGGTCATTATACTGCCAATCATAAATTGTTTTTTCTAAAGAAACACTTTTGGCATAAGGAATATTATAGGAGATACCGCCACCCTCATAGGATGTAAATCCACCTGCTAACGTGATTTCTGTTAATAAGCGGGCATCCGGCGTACCATGACGTACTTGCAATGGACCATCTACACTTTCTACCAGCTTACGTACACCATGAACTCCATGATTTACTGCTGGAAAACCATTTAGCAAGGAACGGCCGGCTTTCATACTTTCTTCAATTGCATTTGCACAATTTTCATATTGGTTTTGACGAGTATAACTATCAATCGTAGTTGGCAGAAGATCCGCTTCTCCCTCTGTACGCAAAAAGTTCAAGAGATTAATATGTTCATCTAATAATGCAACCCCTGCTCTAGGCTGAGTTAAGGTTTCACCATTCTTCTTCGCTTTTACTAAACGCTTTGCAAAATGCTTTTTCGCTGGGATTGTTTCATGATATTTAACAGCTTCTTCAAAATTTACATCAGCACCTGTTGGCCAATGTTTCAATATTTCTTCGCGTACACCATAGAAGTGATCATGTGTCCACTTTTTATTTTTCAATTCCATTACTGCTACCCCCGCACAATATATTTTTTCATCATTCTTACTGCTACATCCGGATATACTTCACCCAATAACCCCATGGATGCCATAATGTACTCTTCATCAATCAAGTACTTTGGACATTCAGGTTTTAACATTTCAGGCGTACTTTCACTGTATGCTGCACCCTTTAGAATTTCTTTCGGCTGTTCATGATGGACAATTACGCCACCAGTACCTACCACCGTCTTAACATCACTCAGATCCTTGCCTTTTTGTACAAAAGCAGAACCAAAACATGTAAATATCGTTTCAAGCTGTCCGACATGGCGTTCCACCGCCAGGGAAGTACAAGCTTTCCCCATGGCGATTTCTACTTTTTTTTCAATTTCATTTTGTGGTAAATATTCAATATTCGCTTCGACCTTTTGCACATATGCCTCCACATCCTCTGCAGAAACATGGGCATAATCTGCAATCCTTTTGGCACCAGCTGCTTTAAATAAAGCTGTCGCACTATACCGCATCCCCAGATCGCCTTCGACTGTACGTTTCGCAAAGGGTTCTGGCAGTCCTCGCAAGGCTACATTGGTTTTAGTAGGATCACCTTTGGCAATGGAATATACATCCGTAGTTGCGCCACCAATATCCACTACCATTAAGTCACCTAGACCAGACTCATATTCGGTACCTTTGCTTAAGAGTTCTGCAGCCTTTAATACCGCCGCCGGCGTAGGCATAACAACATCATCAACAAACTGATTTGCTTTATTGAGACCTTTCGCTTCCACAATCCGCCTTAAGAATACACCGCGAATCGTTTCACGTGCAGGCTCAATATTTAGTTCATTTAACTTCGGCATTACATTTTCAGTATGTACTACCTCCGTCATGGCTTCCAATAATGTCCTGACTACTTGAGGTGCTACCGATTTATTACCTGCCACAATGACAGGAATATCTTTGCCAAGGGTAGTAAGCATTCTAGCATTATGCAGAATCACTTCTTTATTACCGCCATTGGTACCACCAGCTAATAGAATAATTTCCGGTTGCAACTGAGCTATTTCTTGTATTTCATATTCATTTAATTCGTTACCATATACACCCATAATTTTGGCGCCAGCACCTAGAGCCGCACGTTTGGCAGCTTCTGCTGTAAGTTCAGGCACCAATCCAACGGCTACCATTTTCAATCCACCGGCTGCACTAGAGCAGCCTAATACTTTTGAAAATGTTAGTTTACCCGTCTTGAGGAACAAGGCATCGATCGCCTGATTTAGTCCATTCATAATATCAGTTTCTACAGTAGTTATACCACGAGCAGTGCCTAATACTATTTCATTGTCAACATCCACTGCAGTAATTTTGGTATAAGTACTCCCAAAATCAATCAGTAAAATATGATTCATCATCAAGACTCCCTTATAAACCTAAATCATTCTTTAAATCAATGACCACTTGATCAGGAAGTATGCCTGGCTCATAGACTCTGTCATAACCCATTTCAATAAATTTATCGTGTACTTCCGTAAAATCAGTTTTACCAACTACCAAATTTCCGCCAACATATAATAAAATGTCACCTAAGCCGGACTCACGGCAGCGTTCTCTCAATCCCCGGCAATCAATTTCCCCATGTCCATATAAGGAAGCGACGAGAATGGCTTTTGCATCCGTTTCAATAGCTGCATTTACAAATTCTTCTTGAGGAACCAACACCCCTAAATTAACTACTTCAAATCCTGCGGAAGTAAAGGCATAGTTTAAAATTTTGTTACCTACTGCATGACAGTCAGCTCCAATAACCCCCAAAACCACTTTTACTTTATTGTTTTCCATCCTAACTACTCCTTTGCTATTAAAATCTATATCTAGTATTTCTACTATCTAAAGTGCTTGACTGACTAACTTCATCAGAACCTGGTTCAAGGAACCGCGATCAATTTCATAATAGAACGTAATCACTTCCTGACTTTCACTCACCATTTGGCGTACAAGTATTTCACGTTCTTCACTGACAATTACTGCTTTATAATTAGCAATCATCCTATTAATCTCTGAGAAATCACTTGATTGGACTATTGTAAAATCCAAATGATTAATTGATGTCTTCTCCAGTAAATTTTGCAGATTGGATACAAATGCATCGCTCTTTGCCACAATTGCCACTTGCGTGTTTGCCGGCAAGCGGGCCAATTTGATAACTGCATCAAGATTTGGAACCGTAGCTACGCCAATTACTTTACTTGCCTTTCCCAGTAAGCCAACAACTGCTGCTTGATGCCCCAACGTCGTAACAACTAAGTCACAAGCCTGCAATAATTCAATGGGAGTTCGTCCTTCAATTAATTCTGCTAAGATTACCCTTTCAAATCGTACGTTTGCAATTTGACCAATCTGGTTAATAAAGCGTTGAATGAATTCAGAAGCACAATCAACAACAGCCACTCGCAATTCTTTAACAGCTTGATTCTTTTCAATGGCCCGGATACTGGCAATTGCCGCAAATTGATCTACTGTGAAACCTAGCTCTACTACTTTTGCCATGGCATCATCAATAATTTTGACCAATCTCTCCCGTCTTCCACCGACGACTTCCGCTTCCGCATCATCCGTAGCCGTCTTTACAAACGTTCCACGTCCTTGCTGCGCTTCGAGCACACCCTCCAGCAAAAGTTCTTTGTAAGCAGCGCTGACAGTATTGCGACTCACACCTAATTCGATAGACAATTCTCTTTCTGTAGGTATTTTAGCACCCGATACATACTCTCCAGATTTTATTTTATCCAAAATGTATGTTTTAATTTGCAAATAGATCGGAATACCCACTCGCTGTAAAATCATAATCGCACCTCACAATTGGCTTAATCCATTAATCCAATTTATTAACCATGATTAATTATGTCATATTTTTCGCAAAAATGCAACCCGTCTCATAGCATCATACAGAAAGTATTATAAATATTCAAAAAACTACTGCTGCCATTTTTTTTAAAAGAACCGCATGGATTTTGGCGGCACCATCGTGTTTACAGACACATAGCGTCATCCATCCTCGCGGTTCATTGCATATACAAAATTCAATCCAGTATGACTTTAATATTTCCAGAACATTTGTTGAATTTCATTTACATTAGTAGTTTTGGTGAGAGCCAGCATTAATAAAATGCGCGCTTTCTGGGGATTCAGGTTATCACTGGCAATAAAACCATACATGTCATCATTTGCTTCCCCATTACGAGCGATAATCCCACTGCCAACACGGGCACTCCTTACAACAACTACGCCATTCTTAAGAGCATTCTCAACTGCAGGATATTCCGCTTTTCCAATACTGCCGTTACCGGTTCCAGCATGAACAATTCCTTTTGCACCAGCATGTACAGCAGCATCAATCATAGTACCAGCATTGCCGGCATAATGATACACAATATCAACACGAGGCAATGACGTCAGGTTAGTGACATCAAATTCCGTCGCCACCGTATTTTTACGTAAGGATTGACGATAGAATACAGGTTTATCACCAGTAAATACCCCTAGTGCACCGCTAATTGGTGATTGAAACGTATCAACACGGTCAGTGATCGTTTTTGTTACCTCTCGTCCGGAATGGATCGTGTCATTGAGCATTACCATGACACCGCTGCCAGCAGCTTCTTTCGTACCAGCAAGAATAACAGCACGATACAAATTGAGAGGACCGTCAGCACTCATTGCAGTACCAGGACGCATCGAGCCAACAAGTACAACCGGTTTTTCACTTTTCACTACTAGATCAAGAAAATATGCGGTTTCTTCTAATGTATCTGTTCCATGAGTAATAACGATGCCATCTACGTTATCTTGAGCAAGAAGTTGATTGACACGTTTGGCCAGAGTTAACCAATTTTCCATGGTTATACTTTCACTGGCAATTTGAAAAACTTGTTCTCCCCGTACATTTGCAACTTTAGTCAATTCGGGGACATTAGAAATAAGTTTGTCTACGGCAGTAACAGCAGCTGTATACCCTACAGTTGTAGTACTGCTGACACCTGCACCAGCAATGGTTCCTCCTGTTGCAAGAATTACAACATTAGGTTTTTCTGGAGTTTCTGCCGCAAAAGCGACTACCTGTAAACAGACCAGTAAGAGACAAAGGGTTACAAAAATACCGAGAATACGTTTCTTCATAATACCACCCCTTATAAAATTTGATCATCATAAGACAATCAAGATGCTACTTCGTATAGCTCTATCCAAAATCCTTTCTAAAAACCGCAACATACTCAAAAGATTAAGAATATTCAATAAACTACTAATTTTAGCATATATCCTCTGATAAATAGTG
The DNA here is from genome assembly GCF_000271485.2 of Pelosinus fermentans DSM 17108. Classification (NCBI taxonomy): domain Bacteria; kingdom Bacillati; phylum Bacillota; class Negativicutes; order Selenomonadales; family Sporomusaceae; genus Pelosinus; species Pelosinus fermentans. Next base: position 1,800,329 of record NZ_AKVN02000001.1, on the reverse strand, counting down.
TGGGGTGCTACAACCTCCTATGTTGTAGCACCCACTTACCATCTTATCCATCAGACCTCTGCAATAAATAATAGCCCTTCAATGAATTTTTTGACATTGATTTTTCCTCGATATTGGCTTTTTCCCAAAATAAAATTCATCTCCTGGCGTACTTCTTTAAAATCAAACAATGAAGAACTATGGGACTGAAAGATTTCATTGTAATAATCATCAATCCCTAAATTGGCAAGATTGTGCAAGCTTTTCGTTGTAGCACGACGCACTCGCTGCTCAATTGCCTTGGCATCCTGCTCCATTCCTTCTGACATTTGCTGATAAATATCACATAACTGATAAGACTTACTTTCTGTACCTTTCTTCAGAATTAGCTGTACCATTCGATAAATGTCTTTTACACCTGCCTCACCAATAATTCCTAAATCAGAAAAGACTTTGTAAATGCGAGTCTTCTGCAGATTTTTCGGTCCTTCCTCAACAGCAGGACGGACATGAGGATATTGGGAAATGGTTTGATGCATCAAAGACATAATTTGTTTCAACTTACGATGTTCCTGCACTTTATTGATTACAGATACCGTTTCTAAGACATTAATGGGTTTATGAATAAAAAACTCAATACCGGCTTCATAAGCTTTCGTAATTAATTGTTCGCTCGTGGCTTGAGAAACCATGATAAATGAAGTATTGGTCGCTGCAGCAGACACCTTTTCAATAAGTTCCACTCCATCTTGACCTGGCAGTAACAAATCAACCAATGCAATGTCCGGCTGATATTCCCGAATGATCCTCTCACCCTTTAAGCCGTCATTGCATTGCTCAACAACAGTACCTAATTGATTTTGCTCAATAATTTTTTGTAGAATTCTACAAATTACAAGATCATCATCAACAATCACAAAACGTAACGACATATTAGCACCACTTTCTTATAAAAATACTTTATTATAAATCGTTTACTCCAATATATATCATTAAGAGTAAGGTACAGAAAAATCAGCACCTTTGTTAGAAATCAGTACGCCCGAGCGAGGTAACGCGATTAAAAACCGAGTACATACATCAGGCTGCGATTCCACACGAATAGTTCCGCCTAATAACTCAATGTAATTTTTCACATGGGCCAAACCTAGTCCTGTTGAAATTTTACCAGTACGGGGCGAAAATTTTGTAGAATAACCAGGATTAAAAATGAGTTCAAATTCTTGTTCATCAATACCAACCCCATTATCTTCCACAGAAAAATATAGAGTGTCATTGGAGCTGGTTTCAATTACCTTAATAATTCCATCATCACCACAGGCCTCAATTGAGTTCATAATGAGATTATCTAATATGGATACCAGGGTATAATGCTTATCTGTAAGAAAATCATCTGCTAACTCATAGGTTATATCAATTTTTTTATCAATTACATTCAAGTACCGTATTGTATTTTGTTCAATGATAAACAGTATTTCTGATAGCTTTATCTTTTGAGCCCTGCTTGAGGGTCTAAGAATATTTTCAATTCCTGTAATGACTCGATAGTAATCTTTTTTTATCTCATGTATTTCTCTTGCAACTGCAAGAGCATTCTCTGCAGGCAAATGTTCGTGCTCTCTATCGAATTGTACCTTAGAATTTAATTGCTTATAAAGCCAATAGGCCTTCTCCATAACATTTTCGATATCCTGAGAGGATTTTTCCAGATAAAATAACTCGCTTTTCAATTTAGCAACCATAAGAGTTTGCTCGATATAGCGCTTTGCCTGATCATTGGCAAGAATAAAGGATTGATATTGCTTTAACGCATAATACCCAACAAAAGCTAAACAAGCCCGTACAATAGCCACGACTACAATACTTGGAAAAACCACTGCAAATTTTGCACCAATCAATTCGGAACGGCAAAAAAGTTCGACCATATTACTTAGGATATCAACCACACTCAATAAGAGAATAAGAACCAATATGTGATCTTTGTACTTTCGAATGGAAAATAAGTAAAAGAGTACAGCAAAAGAGATATAATATGCCAGAGAAGGTAAGTTATACATGATGGCAGTCCTATAATCATGACCGCTTATTAAAAAATCCGTTGTCGTACGGAAAAATACAATTACTGCTCCTGTCAAGATTGTACCAGATAAAATGGGAAACTGCTCAAAATATAATAAAAAGACAATTAACAGCACAATCGCTAGGGTAAAACGAAAATAGCTGCCAAAAGGATAAATATATACGATACCAGTTAAGGAAACAAGCAATATTGTATTGATAAGAGATTTATATTTATGAAATAAATCTTGTATACCCCTAAAAACATCATGCACTTTTTTTAGCAAAATAGATAACAGAAAACTCCCTCCTTTTGTGAACGATTTAGCCGCTCATTGCAAATGCAAAATTCGACATACAATATTATAATCCTCATCGCACCAAAAAGCTATTCTTATATAATTCTGAATTGCATAATAATTTTTTTCAGTTGTTTTCTGTAGTTTAGCAGATGGTTACATTCTATACTAGGAGAAGAAAGTATTTCATCATTAAAAATATTTTCTCTTTACTGTGCAGTGCAGTAAAGGTAATCAAGGCAATATCTTGATTACTTTATCTCTTGGTGTTTCCAAGTAATCAAAAATTTATAGGAGGATTCGTTTATGGAAAAAGGAAAAAAGGGAATAGGCCTGACAACTCAAATTTTTATTGCTCTTATTCTAGGTGTTGTGTTCGGTTATATCTTCCCAGTCTATGGACAAGCATTAAAGCCTGTCGGTGATACATTTATCCGTATGATTAAAATGATTGTGGTACCTTTAATTTTCAGTTCATTAATTATGGGTATTGCAGGTACTGGTGACTTTAAAAAACTAGGCCGTTTAGGCGCCAAAGCAATTATTTGGTTTGAAGTCGCTACAACGTTGGCTCTCTTCGTTGGATTGGCTGTCGCAAATATATTCCAGCCTGGTGCAGGTGTCGCAATCGCAACAGGTACTGATGTGAGTTCCGCAGCAGCAGCAGCCACAAAGACCATTGATATGACGCAAATGATCGTTAACATTGTACCTACCAACGTGGTAGATGCCATGGGACGCGGCGATATGCTGCAAATCATTTTATTCTCTACTTTCTTCGGTGTAGCAGCAGCTGCTATGGGAGAAAAAGGAAAACCAACCGTTACATTAGCAATCAGCGTTGCTGAAATCATGTTCAAATTTACTTGGTATGTCATGAAACTAGCTCCTATTGGTGTTTTTGCCCTCATTTCCTACACAGTAGGCAAATTCGGTTTGGGTATGCTAATTCCTCTAGCCAAGCTGATCGGTTCCTTGTATTTTGCATTAGTACTTTTTATTGTGTTGTTATTAGCCTGTGCTTCATTAATTATCCGTATGAATTTCTTCCAGCTCTTAAGAGCTATAAAAGAGCCGATCTTGATTGCTTTCTCCACTGCCTCCAGCGAAGCAGCATTGCCAATTGCAATGGAAAAATTAGAGCAGTTTGGCGTTCCAAAGCATATCGTTACTTTCGTGCTGCCGACGGGTTACACATTTAACTTAGATGGTTCCACACTGTATAGTGCTTTAGCTGTTATCTTTATCGCTCAGGTTTATAATATCCCCTTCCCAATCGAAACTCAATTGATTATGCTTGTGACATTAATGATGTCTACAAAAGGTATTGCAGCAGTGCCTGGCGCTTCCTTGATTGTTATTGCCGGTACCGCAGCAGCCTTCGGTTTGCCCGTAGAAGGCATTGGTATTATCCTTGAAGTTGACCGTATCCTTGATATGGCTCGTACAGCTTGCAATTTGATCGGTAACTGCGTGGCTGCTGTAGTTGTAGCGCGTTGGGAAAATGAATTGCCAGATGAAGTATTAAAAGTCGCTTATACCAAGAATTATGATTGAGTAAACCATTAAACTAAGCACCTTTTATCGTAATGAGGGTCTGTTCTACACAAGATGTAGAGCAGACCCTCATTCTATATTCTTATTTTACTTTCTTACTCAAATGTAAGAATCTCTCCTGTTATTTTCCCTTCAGGATTTATGTTTAAAATACCACAGCTACCATATCCAGAGCGTGGTTCAGCAGCACTGCCCGGATTGAAAATAAGTAAATTTTCTTCCCAGTGGCTATCCGGGATATGCGTATGTCCATAAATTACAATGTCCACCTCATAATGCCTGCCCCATTCCACCAATTGACTGACACCTTGCTTTACACCATAACGATGTCCATGGGTTATCCATATTTTTTTACCAGACACCTCTATAAATTCATCAATTTTAGCAGCTGCCTGGCCATCACAATTTCCTCTCGCTGCAAAAACAGGAACATTCACTAACTTAGCCAAATAGCTTGCATCTTGGCTATAGTCTCCTGCATGCAGCCACATATCCATAGAACCTGCTGCTTTTATCCCTTGCCTGACAGCCGCATGGTCGCCATGGGTATCACTCATGACCCCTATTTTCATTTTAAATACTCTCCCAGTATCTTGCTCATAATCTTCAGTGCTTGCCCTCTATGGCTAATTTCATTTTTTTCACGCTTTGAACATTCAGCCATGGTTTTCTCCATTTCAGGCATATAAAACAATGGATCGTAACCAAAGCCGCCTAAACCACGCAGTTCTTGACCAATAATCCCTTCTTTTACTCCATCAGCAGTCATAATCGCCCCATCAATGTCAGCAAGTACCAAAACACAACGAAATCTAGCAGTGCGCTTTTCAGGGACAACACCTGCTAATTCTGCTAACAATTTTTGATTATTTGCAGCATCATTAGCATTTTCCCCGGCAAAACGTGCAGAATAAATGCCTGGCAAGCCTCCTAATGCATCCACTTCTAGCCCAGAATCATCCGCTAAACAGGCCTTTCCCGTATAGTGGGCATAATGTTTAGCTTTTAGCTGAGCATTTGCCATAAAGCTATCACCATCTTCCACAGCCTCAGGAATATCACCAAAATCACTTAAATCTAACACTTTGACAGGTAAGTCGGCCAAAGCTAAGGCAATCTCGGCAACTTTCCCTTTATTCGTAGTTGCTACCACTAATTCTTTCATGGCTCACGTCCGATTTTCCACGATAAAGGTCCTAGAATATCTTTTTGATAATCAATTAATTCCCCTACCATTTTTTCTGCAACAGCCAGCATTTCATTCAGCTCCTGTCGACTAAAAGGACGTTTTTCACCTGTTCCCTGCACTTCTACAAATTGGCCGCTCCCAGTCATTACAACATTCATATCCACAATTGCTGCCGAATCCTCTTCGTAACACAAATCAGCAATCACCGTATCTTTTACAACACCAATACTAATCGCTGCTAAGAACTCTTTTACAGGGAAAGGTTTTTCATGATTGGTATAAATACTATTAACTGCATCGACCAAGGCCACAAACGCTCCTGTAATCGCAGCCGTCCGAGTACCGCCATCTGCTTGTATAACATCACAATCAATCCAAATTGTTTTTTCCCCTAATGCTCTTAAGTCAACCACACTCCGCAATGCTCTGCCAATTAGCCGCTGAATTTCATGAGTCCTTCCTGTTATTTTCCCTTTAGCAGACTCACGAATATTACGCACCTGCGTAGAGCGAGGCAACAAAGAATATTCAGCAGTAATCCATCCTTCACCTGAACCCTTCATAAAATGTGGTACTTTATCCTCAATTGTGGCAGCACATATTACCTTCGTATTGCCCACTTCTATCAGCACCGATCCCTCTGGATATTTTAAATAATTACGAGTGATTTTTAACGGACGCATTTTATCAGCCTTTCGGCCATCTGGTCGGTTCATCTATTCGACTCCTCCTACAATATATATACCTCAAATATCTATAGTTTTAGCGCAGATGAGGTACTAGTTCTATTTTATACACATTGTTATAATCTTTCCAGCCGATCTTTCTGTTTATTTTGCACCATATAGTGCTGATAATTACCTTGTTTCTTTGCTGCATGTACCACATCATAAGCTGCTTTTAGACAAACCGGGCAAGCCTTCTGAGGAATCATACCAATATAAGCTGTTTTATAATGAAGACTACTGCGCGCCTTCGTTTCAATTGTTACATATCCAGAACAATGAGGGCATAAGCGTACTCTTTCTTTCTGCTGTTCATTAATACCTACATCATCATAATAGATACTGCGTTCTGTCTGCCAGAATTCACCATGCTTCATAATTGCTTCACGCTGCAGCTTTTCTTTTCTCCCCCACATATCTTGGCGTTCCTTGATTACATCTTTTATATAGTGAGTGACAGAAGAAGTTTGGGAAGGGCAATCTGCAATATTAGGTTCAATAACTTTACTATAATCCATTCCTGCCATGGCTAATACAATCCCTACATTTATATAAGGCAAAGCATCTTCAATGGAATATCCGCCTTCCAATACAGCAATATCCGCCTTTAGTGTATCAGCCAATCGTGCATAACCCTGTGCCGTAATTGCCATATTCGCTAAAGGATCACTATAATGATTATCCTGTCCGGCAGAATTAATAATAATGTCAGGTTTAAAATCTCCCAAAATTGGCATAATCAGATGATCCAGTACTTCATGAAGACCGCGGTCTGTCGTTCCTGGCGGCAAAGGTATGTTTACTGTAGTACCAAGAGCATTAGGACTGCCCATTTCATTGGTAAAACCAGTCCCCGGATATAAGGTCCGCCCATCCTGATGGAAGGAAATAAATAATGTATCAGGATCATGATAAAAGATATCTTGGGTACCATCACCATGATGCACATCTGTATCAACAATGGCAACTTTATTAATGCCATAGGTTCTGCGCAAATATTCGACCATAATCGCTTCCATATTAATAGTACAAAATCCACGAGTCCCATGAACGATGCGCATAGCATGATGTCCTGGCGGGCGTACTAAGGCAAAAGCCCGCTGTACTTCCTTCTTCATTACCGCATCAGCAGCTGCAATCGCTCCACCTGCTGACACCAAATGAGCATTGGTAATCAAAGATGTTATATCAGGCACTCCCACATGTACTCTTTCAAGATCCTGAAGGTTAGCGATTTTAGGCTTATATTCCCGTATCGCTGGCATGTCCAGCAGTCCTTCTTCTACAATCTGATCACGGGTATATAACAAACGTTCCTCCCGCTCAGGATGAGTTGGGCTAATCGCCCAGTCAAAAGCTGGAAAAAATACCAGTCCTAACTTTTGAGCATTCAACATAACTCCTCCTCACCATACTGCAGCACGCCAGGTTTTACCTGCAAGCGGCAGGTCATAATTTTTCCCACTGTAGTAAAACCACGAACCATATTAAATTCCTCTGATTGTACGATTTGCGTTTCACCGACAGAAATACTATTTCTCTGGGCTAACTCTGCCAAATGTTTTTCTGCTAACTCATAAGTATTTTGTAAGGAAAAATTCCCTCGAGGCAGTCTATTTTTGATCCCTAATTCTGGAACGGTATAATGTCCTTCTGCAGTATCAGCACGAAGAGTAATAGCAATAGTTGGCCTTGCTACCGCCGCACCAAAGGCATTAGCAACCTTCCCATTCTCAGGAAGTGTATAGCTAATTCCCAGCTTTTTAGCAACCAGAGGTACAAGACCTGCCGCTCCGCCGCCTACACCAATTATATTTTCTAATACAAATTTTGTTTCACAAACAATTTCTTCTACATGATATAAAGGTTCAGCAGCTTGTTCGTCCAGCAAATCGGCTATCGCCTGGCAAATGCCATCCACTGCCTTATCTATTACTTGACTCGCCATCGCCTCTGGGCTTTGCCCTTGTAAAGCAAGCAGCATCATTGCCTTTACTGCTAAGGCACGATCGCCAAAATCAATGAACCCCGCCGCTACCATAGCATCAGTCACAGTCGGCTTAGGACCTCCTGCCGCCATAGCAGGGCCATGACGCATCGGTCCTACCTTCAATACATGGTTCTCCCAGAAAACCAAACTATCACCGCCGATTCCGACAGACTTAAGGCGAAATCCTTGAACTCCAGTTCTATGTCCAGCAACAGCTGCCCCTTCTTTTGCTAAAACAGGTCTTCCCTTTTGCCACAATGCAATATCGGTAGTAGTGCCCCCAATATCAAGAGAAATTCCAGAAACGGCAGCATCTCCATTCATACCCATAATACCAATAGTACTGGCAGCGGGTCCAGTAAAAATAGCCTCTACAGGATAATTTCTGGCTACTGATAAAGGCAGTGTACCTCCGTCTGCTTTTAACACAAAAACAGGACTATAAATCCCACGCATCTTTAATGCTTCTTCTACTGCCGTAGCAAAAGCATTAAAATGCCGCCATACAGCCCCATTATAATAAGCCGAATTAGTACGTCTTAAAAAATTAAGCGAACCTGAAACTTTTCCTCCTGCACTAATATGCATAGGGCTGGCTTGCTCTTGTATCCAATCCGTCACTGCTGATTCAAAACAAGGATTACGAACAGCAAATTTCCCCGAAACAACAAATACATCACAAGAAGAAAAATGACGACAGGCACTCAGTACTTCCTCTTTATTAGGCTGAGCCATTTCACGGCCACGATGGTCAATATAACCAGATAAGATATAAGGTGCGACTGGCAGAATATCCTTTAGATTCATCCCTGGTCCTGGCATAATGCATAGGCCAACCTGGTCGATATTACCTTCCACTATTGCATTGGTTACAATTGTCGTGGATAATGCAATCCGTTCAAACGCCTTACTGCCAGTATCCTCCACCATCTTATCTACTACTGTCAAAATACATTGCAATAGATTCTCCTTAGTAGTAGGAGTCTTAACCATACTGACTACTTTCCCATCTGCTACTACTACACCATCTGTAAATGTCCCACCAACATCAAGCCCCAAGAACATATTATCCCCTCTTTTCCCAGGAATAAACCCCACAGCCGATTGCTCCATTGAGTTGCGGATACTTTGGTACAACAACCTCTACTCCAAGTTCAGAAGAGATGGTTTGTCCAATGGCTTTTCCTAAAGCCACGCCTCCTGTAAAGACAATCACTTCACTGGCAAGAGAATGGAGCATCGGTTTGATTCTCTTGAAAATCGTATAATTAACGCCAGCTGCCAATTCTGGAACGCTATAACCTTCCACAATACGTCCAATAAGCTCAGACTCTCCAAAGATAGCACAAGTTGCAGACAACTCTACAGGATTTTCCTTATAACTGCTAAGCTCTGCTAAACTAATCCCGAGAACCGTTGCCATATTTTCTAAATATCGCCCTGTGCTGGCAGCGCATTTATCATTTGTCGCAAAATCTACCATTTTACCTTTACGCACTTTAATGACTTTACTATCCTGTCCACCTAAATCCAATAAAGTAAAATTATTAAGTCCCGTCTGCCACATGGCTCCTATCACGTGTGCTTTTAATTCTGCAATGACAGTAGCTCCTACAATATTGATGGTATTACGTCCATAGCCAGTAGCAACCACCTTATCAAATTCCCCTACACCCACAGAGGCAAAGTCAACAATTAATCCATTTTTCCCAGGCTGTCCATAGTTTCGATAAAACTGTACGGTTTCAAAGATTTCAGAACGGTTTACACCTTCTTGATCCATTATAACTAATTTTACACTACGACTGCCTAAATCGATACCACAAAACACATCTTTCACCTCATCGCAGCATTTCCAAAAAACTATCCATTCGAAGTTTCGTTCTGGCATCAAGCTTACCCGGCTTATCTCCTTCGATGGTTAGTATGGGTATATCTAATTTTTCCCTAAAGATCATATCTTCAATCTGCCTGAAACAGAAACTTTGGACATAATGCACAATACCATCCAAATTACGTTTTTCTATTTCTCCCTTAATATCTTCAATTCTCTGAAATACACCATAAGGATAGGTATACAGTCTGTATTGTTCCACTAAATCCTCTACTTGATAAGGCATGGCAAACTGCCGCTGCACTTCATTGAAGACAACTCTTGCTCCCATCTTTTCAAAATGACTATATAGATCATTAAAAATAGGCGGAACACCAATATACCCTAAGCGGATATCTTCTGTAAATTCATTGGCAGACTTTGTTTTTAGTAAAAACTGATCAATATCCTGCTCAAATTCATTCACATTTCCATTAAAATCACTGCAGCTAACCTGAAATAAGTGGTTATCCCAGCCACTTACTAGATTTTCCTGCCAGGTAAGGCGGTCCATTTCAGCAATTTTACTTCTGACCCCATCTAAGCGTTTTTTTACAGCCATAACCTGCTCCCAATCCGTTTTTAAAGCTGTAATTAATTTATCCATCTGCAATTTCAAAAGATCATAATCCCGATCAAAAGGATACGCAAAGGGAATGGTCTCCACACCTACCAATTGCAAAGTTTCCATTAAGGCATGAGTGTTACTGCAATCTCCTTGGGTAACTGCAAGTACTGTATCTATATTTCCCCTCTCTACGACTACAGAATATAAACCTTTAATCCAGCCGCATATATTACGAGGGTAACCTGCATCTTCAGCTCCTTCTACTAATCGATTGGCTTCTTTATCAGTAATAAATACATTATTTAAATCTACTGGCACATTTTCGGCTGCTAAAATAATCTCCACAGGTACGGTTGTAGTAATACCAATATTAGCCATGTCATTCCTCCAACACAAATTCCATACATTTTTAGACCTATCGTATTAGTTAATTTTACAGCAAAAATAACAAAGAGGATAGCTGTATTCTATCCTCTTTGTTAATCAATTACTCAATAGAAAGAAGATTTTCTGTCCTTCTCTCTACTGCTGCATAATTTTTAATAATAACAATCGGTGTCCGTTGGGAAGCGTTACCGAAAGGATTATCAATCAAAATATGTGCCAACTTCTTAGGATCAAGACCTGCTGAAGCACCTACTACCAATGCTCGTTTTAAATCATTTACATCTGCCACTGCTGCACCATAACAGCCTAATCGACGCTTAATTTCCTCTGCTACGCTATTTGCCTCCAAAGGCCCGTATACCAGACATTTATCAAATGGAGGCATTGTGCCCGTAACATCATCAACTAGAGCAGCATGTGAACCTGCCAGTTCATAAAACACACCATTCTTCCCCACAATTTTGGCAAACATTCCTATAATCATGGCAAATAAAACGCGCCACTTACCTTCTGCATCCATTAATGACTGCATACCGTATACACTAGATAAACTACCTTTTTGAGGTACAAAGCGACATAAAATCTTCGCTAAAAAGCACACTTTAAAATCTTCGGGCCTTGCCACACGTCCCTGGGTAATCGCAACGACACTCTCAGCTACCGATACTACATCATCCGGTCCAATATCCTCTTTGGTATACTTTTCAATCATATCTACAATATTGTCTTTATCTGTTAAAATACGCGTACCTACTGGTTTGAGTTCAAGTTCTGCCATTACTAGCCCTCCCATTTCGCAGTACCTTTTGCCTGCATAGCCCTATTGATTTCATCGCAACTCATAATCATACGTGCCTTATGAATATACCACGGAGTACGAGCTACAATCTGATATACAATATCAATCGGCATATCTACAGACAAATCATATAAATTTTGCAAAGCATCTTTAATATTACCTGTCTTCGCCGTAAATGTAACCGTAACAATAACGATTCCACCCGTTCCTTTAGGAATAATCACAGCTTCAAAATAATTATCGGTTCGGAGTGCTGTAGTAAGTTCCATTCTAGAATTTACGTCAACACCATCAAATTGTTCATAGGGCAGTAAATGACGAGGATAAGCATCCATTATCGTACCATCCTGTGAACCTTTATTGATAAATGCTACTTCACAAGAAAAAGTAGCTGTTTTTTCGGTTTGGTCAACTAATTTAAATTCCGTACGCTCATTCACTTTAAATTCAAAGTCAGCATCACCTTGTTTGGCAATAAACAACCACACTGCTATTGCCATAATTATAGCTATTATTACTATCGTCACCAAGATTTCCACACCAAGGCCCCCATCTCCAGAAGTTTTTTCCTTCATTAGTATACCAAATTTTACCCCATAGGACTATGAAACTTTCCTTATTACTCCTATATAAATGACTAAACTACTGCAAACTTCTCTAAATTTACCAATTCAAATTCTACCTTTTCTGTATCAAATAGAAAGCCTGCAATTCTTTTTGCCCGTTCCACATCTGCAGAAAAACACAATCTAACGTTTCCCTGATTTAATGAAGATAATTGTTTTTGCTGCTGCAGTAAGTATTGTGCCTCCAATCCAGTCTCTCTAGCAGGATCAATAACGACAATCTTATTACCTATAACTTTTTCAATCACTGAACTCACAAGAGGATAATGAGTACAACCTAAAATGATTGCATCCACTCCCTGTTTTTTCATCGGCAGCAGATATTCAGCTATTGCCAGTTCAATTTCAGGTCCTTCAAGCTGCTCTTGTTCAATTAATGGTACAAGTTTTGGGCAAGCCTGAGAATAAACAAGTACAGCAGCATCTTTTCTCCCAATAGCCTTGGCATGATTCTTGCTTTCAATGGTAGCTTTTGTCGCAATAACCCCTACTTTTTTGCTTTTGGTAACAGCCAGGGCCATATCTGCCCCTGTATTAACACCTACCAGCGTAAAAGGATATTGTTTCTTTGCCATTACAAGGCCCAAGGCTGTCATAGTATTGCAAGCAACCACAGCCATTTTCACTTTTTGCATAGTAAAAAAGCCTAAAATTTGCTGCATAAATCCGATAATTTCGGCTGGAGGCCTAGACCCATAAGGTGTACGCGCTGTATCCCCAAAATAGATCAAATTTTCTCCAGGCATGATTTCCATAAGCTCTTTAACAACAGTAAGACCACCAATTCCAGAATCAAAGATACCAATTGGTGCATTAGTACTCAAATGACTGCACCTCCTAACAAAATATTCTATCTAAATCTATTTTTTTATATACACTTATTCTCTTACACTTTCAAAACCCATTTTTAAATTTGAAATGTACCTACTAGGCAAGCGAATAATTTTCCCCTGATTATCGGTAAATACATTTTGAGTACTTCCTGTAGCTAATAGTACACCATCGGCTTCCCGAACAATTTTATATGTAAAAACCATTTTTACTGGTGATACTTCCGTCATTGTTGTTTCAATTAAAATATGATCATCAAATTTGGCAGAAGCACGATACTGACAATCTACATGAGTAATTGGAAAAACAATGTTATCAGCCATCATTTCAAGCAAAGATATGTTAACCTGTCTTAAATATTCTACTCGCCCCATTTCAAACCAACGAAAATAGTTAGCATGATGTACAACACCCATCATATCTGTTTCAACAAAGCGAACTTTCTCTCGTACCGTAATCATAATTGAATCCTCACTTATTCATATTTGCTTATTAGCATAAGCTACGTCCACGCAAAACAAATGGCCCACAAGCAGCTATCTTATGCCGTGGGTCGTAAATCAGGCTCACACATTATAAAGAAGAGTCTTATGGCCATTCGATCAACGAACAAAGCCTATTATTTATTGTACTTTTCTTTTTTATTTTTGTCAAAAAAACTTTTGACAAATCACAGCACTACTTCTTGAAGTTAGGCCTATTATAAATACTAAGAAATTTGAATCCTGTTGTAAAGTCCTCTGATGGATATATATCCAATTTTAAATAGGAGCTAATCTTTTGTTGTTATGCTTACATAATGACGACACAATGTTATCACTATTTAAATAGTATAATAAGAGTTAATATTTTACTAAAGGAGGTCAATCTTATTATGTCCTTTGACGATACATCAATGACTAGATTCTCACCTATAGTTCCTAAGTTCCCACTATGCACATCTCCAGCAAACTGCTGTTGTATCGATACTACTAAGCCTACTGGCCCCACTGGAGCTACTGGCCCCACTGGAGCTACCGGCCCTACTGGTGCTATCGGCCCCACTGGAGCTACCGGCCCTACTGGAGCTATCGGCCCTACTGGAGCTACCGGCCCTACTGGTGCTATCGGCCCTACTGGTGCTATCGGCCCTACTGGTGCTATCGGCCCTACTGGAGCTACCGGCCCTACTGGTGCTATCGGCCCTACTGGTGCTATCGGCCCTACTGGTGCTATCGGCCCTACTGGTGCTATCGGCCCTACTGGTGCTATCGGCCCTACTGGAGCTACCGGCCCTACTGGTGCTGCTGGCCCTACTGGTGCTGCTGGCGGCGCTACTGGAGCTACCGGCGCTACTGGAGCTACTGGAGCTACTGGCGATGCTGGAGCTACCGGCGCTACTGGAGCTACTGGCGATGCTGGTGCTACTGGCGCTACTGGAGCTACTGGAGCTACTGGCGCTACTGGAGCTCTTGGAGCTACTGGCGATGCTGGAGCTACTGGCGCTACTGGAGCTACTGGCGATTCTGGTGCTACTGGCGCTACTGGAGCTACTGGAGCTACTGGAGCTACTGGCGCTACTGGAGCTACTGGAGCTACTGGAGCTACTGGAGCTACTGGAGCTCTTGGAGCTACTGGCGATGCTGGAGCTACTGGCGCTACTGGAACTACTGGCGCTACCGGCCCTACTGGTGCTGCTGGCGCTACTGGAGCTACCGGCCCTACTGGAGCTACTGGCGATGCTGGTGCTGCAGGCGCTACTGGCGCTACTGGAGCTACTGGCGATGCTGGAGCTACTGGCGCTACTGGCGATGCTGGAGCTACTGGCGCTACTGGCGCTACTGGCGCTGCTGGCGCTACTGGAGCTACCGGTCCTACTGGAGCTACTGGCGATGCTGGTGCTGCAGGCGCTACTGGCGCTACTGGAGCTACTGGCGATGCTGGAGCTACTGGTGCTGCTGGCGATGCTGGAGCTACTGGCGCTACTGGCACAACGGGAGCTACGGGTGCTACTGGCGCGACCGGACTTCTTGGCTTATCGGAATACGCCTACGTCTATAATTTAGCTGCTCAAGTTGTTGCACTAGAAGCAGATATAACATTTAGCGATAACGGTGTTATTGTAGGCGCCATTACCCATGCACCAGGAACAACTTCTATTGTACTTGGTAGTGCTGGTGATTATGAAATCTCATTCATAGTTGCAGGTGTAGAGCCAAACCAGTTCACCCTCTTCCAAAACGGCGCTCCTGTTGCCGGCAGTACCTATGGCTCTGGGGCTGGTACGCAACCTAATCCAGGTACGTTAATTATCACCGCTGCTGCTGGTGATGTATTAACTGTTAGAAATCATACTAGTGCTGCTGCAGTTACCTTGCAAACGTTAGCAGGAGGAACACAAACTAACGTCAATGCTTCTATTCGGATTGCATTAATAAGTAGTTAAAATAGTATCATCAGCCCCCTACAGCAAGGAATTTTTTTGAATAAAAACACAATAGAGGAATGAACCACAGGCTTCATTCCTCTTAAAATAATCGTTACTAAAACGTAAACGGATATTGTTTCTTTGCCATTTCAAGACCAAGGCTGTCATAGTATTGCAAGCAAACCACAGCCATTTTCACTTTTAGCATAGCAAAAAAATCTAAAATTCGCTGCATAAATCCGATGATTTTTGCTGACTGCACCATCTAACAAAATATTCTATCTAATCATCCTCACTTATTCATATTTGCTTAAGCTACGTCCACGCAAAACAAATGCCCACAAGTAGCTCTCTGTGCCGTAGGTCGTAAATCAAGGCTCACACATTATAAAGAAGATTCTTATGGCCATTCGGTCAAGGAGCAAAGCCTATTATTTATAGTACTTTTTTTTTATTTTTGTCAAAAAAAATGAGAAAATAGCAATACCACCTAACGAAAATTACAACCATTCTGTAAAAAGAAAAACAAAATCCTGATTTAAAATAACATCAATTTTTTGTTATAAGACACATTACTATCACTATTTACATATTATATTTCATAAATACTCTTTCTAAAAAAGGGGTTCACTTTAATGTATATCCCTTGGACGCTGCTAATCCAGCACAGAGTATTACTAAAGAAGCGCATATGGTAGCTAGTTTTTTTGCTGAAAAACTTAAAACTCAGTCTTTTAGCTCCATTGAAGCTTAATTAAATTTAGTGAAAGCGAGGAGGAATCAGGTTGGATACAATAGGTCTTCAACTTAGACGACTGTTGCCCGGTACAATCAATCCAAATGATATTGTTCTATTTGAAACCGTTCTTAGCAGTTTTGGGCCCGTACTTTATAACCCGTTAACAGGAGTCGTCATCCTAATCAAAACCGGAAGATATCTTGTCAATTGGTCGGTAGCAACTGAATCATCTCCCGGTTCAAGTGGTATAACTTTTTCAATCGTAACAACACAAGCTGATGAAGTGCTAGTAAGTTCACCCCTAACAATGGGGCCGGTCGCTGGATCTGCACTTATACAAGTTGATGTTGCACCAATCGGACTAGGTTTAGTGAATCGAACACCTAATAGTGTAACATTTTCTCCATTAGTCCCAATTAAAGCAACTCTAGTGATCGCTGAGGTGCCAGAAGAAGTTGGCGTTACTGGTCCTACTGGCGCTACCGGTGCTCCTGGTGCTCCTGGTGCTCCTGGCGCTCCTGGCGCTCCTGGCGCTCCTGGTGCTACTGGTGCTACTGGCGCTACCGGTACTGCTAGTGCTACTGGATCGACTGGCGCTACTGGTCCTACTGGTGATGCTGGAGCTACTGGTCCTACTGGAGCTGGTTCTACTGGTGCTACTGGAGCTACTGGTGATGCTGGTCCTACTGGAGCTACTGGAGCTACTGGTCCTACTGGTGATGCTGGTGCTACTGGAGCTACTGGAGCTACTGGTGATGCTGGTGCTACTGGAGCTACTGGAGCTACTGGTGATACTGGTCCTACTGGTGATGCTGGTGCTACTGGAGCTACTGGTGATACTGGTCCTACTGGTGCTACTGGTGATACTGGTCCTACTGGAGCTACTGGTGATGCTGGTCCTACTGGAGCTACTGGAGCTACTGGTCCTACTGGTGATGCTGGTGCTACTGGAGCTACTGGAGCTACTGGAGCTACTGGAGCTACTGGTGATACTGGTCCTACTGGTGATGCTGGTGCTACTGGAGCTACTGGTGATACTGGTCCTACTGGTGCTACTGGTGATACTGGTCCTACTGGTCCTACTGGTGATGCTGGTACTACTGGAGCTACTGGTGATACTGGTCCTACTGGTGATGCTGGAGCTACCGGAGCTACTGGCGCTACTGGTGATGCTGGGGTAACTGGAGCTACTGGTGATGCTGGGGTAACTGGAGCTACTGGTGATGCTGGAGCTACTGGAGCTACTGGTGATACTGGTCCTACTGGTGATGCTGGTGCTACTGGAGCTACTGGTGATGCTGGTGCTACTGGAGCTACTGGAGCTACTGGTGATACTGGTCCTACTGGTGATACTGGTCCTACTGGAGCTACTGGTGATGCTGGAGCTACTGGTGATACTGGTCCTACTGGAGCTACTGGTGATACTGGTCCTACTGGAGCTACTGGAGCTACTGGTGATACTGGTCCTACTGGTGATGCTGGTGTTACTGGAGCTACTGGTGATACTGGTCCTACTGGTGCTACTGGTGATACTGGTCCTACTGGTGATACTGGTCCTACTGGTGCTACTGGTGATACTGGTCCTACTGGGGCTACTGGTGATGCTGGTGCTACTGGTGATGCTGGTGCTACTGGAGCTACTGGTGATGCTGGAGCTACTGGTGATGCTGGAGCTACTGGCGCTACTGGTGATACTGGTCCTACTGGTGCTACTGGTGATACTGGTCCTACTGGTGATGCTGGTGCTACTGGTGATGCTGGTGCTACTGGAGCTACTGGTGATACTGGCGCTACTGGTGATGCTGGTGCTACTGGTGCTACTGGAGCTACTGGTGATACTGGCGCTACTGGTGATACTGGTCCTACTGGTGATGCTGGTGCTACTGGTGATGCTGGTGCTACTGGCGCTACTGGTGATACTGGTCCTACTGGAGCTACTGGTGATACTGGTCCTACTGGAGCTACTGGTGATACTGGGGCTACTGGTGATGCTGGTGCTACTGGGGCTACTGGAGCTACTGGTGATGCTGGTGCTACTGGGGCTACTGGAGCTACTGGTGATGCTGGTGCTACTGGAGCTACCGGTCCAACGGGAGCTACCGGTGCCACAGGCCCCTAACGTGGCTTGGATTGATACCCCTGCTACTGGAACCCACACTTACGAAATTCGTATTACGGTTACTGGCACAATATCGTGAGTGCTACAGCACTTACCAGGGCTCTTAATGCTGTTCTCTTTGGATAATATATATGGCAGTTCCTATTTTAATTAACTATAAGCTCACAATAACCATGATCATAAAATCATAACAAAAAAGAATAGCAACAAATAGAATATTGGCCGAGACTTTAGGAGTCTCGGCCAATATTCTATTTAACTACATAGTAACTTTGGGAAACATACATTCTCGATCATACTAAAAAAGAATAACTCCCCCACTAACCTGTTCCCATTCATAGAACTCATTTATATTATAGAATTTCTTCTTGTTCTTATACTTATGACACATTATCATCACCATTTACATATTATACTATGGTCCTAAGTTATTTTGAGAGGGGGTAAACTTTCAATCCTATTAATTTCTCTGCTATAAAACTTACTATAATATGATCTTACAAATGCTAACCTGATAAAAATGCCACTACTCTGAACCATCAATAAAGCTTATAAATATAAGTAGGTGATGAATTTGATTACAATAAGTTTATGTCTTATCGTAAAGAATGAAGAAAACACATTAGGCCGTTGCCTTGAATCTGTCAAAAATGCCATGGATGAAATCACTATAGTGGATACAGGCTCTACAGATAAAACGAAAGAAATCGCAGCAAGATACACTGAAAAAATTTATGATTTTACATGGATCGACGACTTTGGAGCAGCCCGTAACTTCGCTTTTAGTCATGCAACACAAGATTATATAATGTGGCTAGACGCTGATGATGTTTTACTTGAAAATGATTTACAAAAACTGCTGCTTTTAAAGCAAGACCTTGACTCTACCGTCGATTCTGTAACGATGAATTATAATCTGGCATCAGATGCTAATGGCAATATTGTTTCAAGTCTACGTAGAAATAGATTAGTCAAACGAGCAAGACAGTTCCAATGGATTGGAGCTGTACATGAATATCTGGCTGTAAATGGTAAAATCATAGACAGTGATGTTACTGTTACCCATAAAAAAGAAAGATGCGATACCGCTGACCGCAATCTAAAAATCTATGAAAAGCGTATTGCAGATGGCGAAGTCTTCTCTCCCAGAGATCTCTTTTATTATGCGAATGAATTAGTAGACCACCACATATATGAAAAAGCTGTCGAGTACTATCAAAAGTTTTTGGATACTAAATTAGGTTGGGTAGAAGATAATATTTCTGCCTGTGGCAAACTATCAGATTGTTTTGCTTTCCTTAGGGATGAACAACAGAAGTTAAAATATATATATCAATCTTTTGAATATGATACACCTCGACCAGACTTTTGCTGTCGTCTTGGCTATCATTTTCTCAACTCCCAAAAATATTCTCTTGCTATATTCTGGTATAAGCTAGCACTTGACTTAAAAGATTCAAGTAATCATTCCTCTCTTAAGAACTACGCTTGCTCAACTTGGCTGCCTCATCTCCAGCTATGTGTTTGCTATTCCAAACTTGGTGAAAACGAGACCGCTTTAGAACATAATAAAAATGCCGAATCCTATGTCCCTAATCATCCCAGCGTCCTCTATAACAAAGAGTATTTCGAAAAATTATTCAATTCTTAATAACTTATTCTAAAAAGACAATCTACAAAATTATTATCTATATCATACTATAGCAATATAGATAGTAACTCGCTCTAAAAGGAGGTCTTGTTATGGGTTTTGGATGTGGTGGACGCGGAGGTAACAACTGGTCCGTGATTATTATCATTATCATTATCCTATTATTTGGCTTTTGTGAAGATGACTCATCATCATGCTGCTAATTGTCTTTGCTCCTTACTTTAGCAATGATTCTACTACATAGTCATCTAGCACTTTCCATTAAAAGCAAAAAAAGAGCCCCTCTATTTGAGAGGCCACTGAAAAACTTGTGGTTTTGATGAGGGAAAAGCAAAAGAGTACGAAACACAAGACGACCCTTGTCCCAATTTAGGGATAAGGGTCGTCTTGTACTATCTGAGAAAACCTTTATAACTTGTCTCTTACTTTATCAGTTTCAATATTCTCTTTATATTCACAGTAAAGATCGCCATTGCCCCTTGTAACTCCATGCCAACAAGACCCGAAGATGACGCTGTGTCATACCCGTGTCTGTGTTTGAGCTCACTGTTCTTTGCTTCAATTTTGTAGCGCTCCTTCGCCTTTTCCTTGAAGTACTCGCTTTCCTGGAACGCCATTTGTCCGGTGTGCTCACCAGATTTGATACTCACCGAGTAAGTTTTGCTTTTGGCTCCCTCTTTGTAGCACCCTTCTTTCAACGGGCATCGTTTGCAAAGCTCAATATCGAAATAGTACGTATCAGCTTGGTTTCTCCCAACGCTTTTTTTCCCTTGCCGCGCTTTACAGATTGCCATGTGACCGGCCTTGCATACATACATGCCCGCATCCGGATCGGGTCAATCGCATTTCTGCCGTTATCCAGACAATAGTGCTCTTTCAATTCCTCATACACAAAAGAGAAATCTACAAGTTCGTTGATTTGCCGCAATATATTATCTTTGGAAATAATCAAGTTATAGAGCTCTATATAGGGACTTAAAACCATAGATTGTTGTTGTTGAATCATTTGACTCACCTGCTCCCTTTAATACCTTCATTATACAGCAAAAAAGGTACAGTCTCCTCTGTTTTCTTGAAGGACTATACCTTTTTGGCTTCAAAGAGACTTTTTCAGTGCCCTCCTATTTGAGGGGCTCTTTTTTTGAAACTTCTTATCTTATTTTGTCGATATCCACATTCTCACCTAGACGCCACAGACTGATATGATTAGCCCCCTGCTCTTTCGCAATCCTCATCCAGTAATTTAACGTTTTCACATCCGCATACCAGACTTGATACGATACGCCTTCACTTTTATAATCAAAAACTACGCATTGGCTTTCTTCATCTCTTCGGGTTTCACTATCATATATAGCAGCCAGGGTCTTTGCTTCCACTTCTGTCAGGAATCTTTTTTCACCGTTATCGCCCCATAGACATCCGCCAGTTGAAAATGCTACCGATTTCTCACCCGACAAAGCTTCCATTTGTGTTATTGTTTTTTGAATAAACTCCTTATTGGCTTTAGGACCGGGTGTACTATGCAATCCAAAAAGGTTATAGAGCATAACGACATATTCCGGACCCTTGACAAAATCAATAGCAGAAAAGGGTGTACTCGGTTCCAGTACAATCCTTAGTTTTAAATTATTTTTCAGGGTTTTTGCATACAATCTATCCGCAAATTGCAAAAAAGTCTGTCCAATGGTTTCGTCCTTCCATATTCTTTCATAATCGATTTCAATACCATCATATCCACCCTGCAATGTCAATGTAATGATTTCATCAATATGTTTCTCCATAGACGCATCATCGGAAAATAACCTGCGAAGGACTTCTGTATCTTTCATCACAGCCGATCCATCAGAATTCTGCTTATCATTGACAAAAGTAAGGTAGGTTTCATATTTTCCCTTTTTCTTTTGCAATTCGATTTTTTTATTACTGAGCTCTTTGGGTATGAAAAGGCGATCATTACTATCGAAATATGCGCCAAAATAAGAAAGTTTCTCTATTTTCTTTCCAACTCTTTCTAAATCTTTTTCCCCGGCACCTAAGTCCCAATAGGCTAACCATGCTGATATTTTTGTTGGTTCTTTTGCGACTGCATTAACAGCAGATTGATTATCATAATTGCAGCCAATCAAGATAATAAAAACCGATGCAAAAATAACTGTTTTGATAATTTTATAACCTATGCTGCTCATGCATTCACTTCCTCCTATTGATTACAATTTTATAATAAACCAATTTATAAGGGCTTCCCACAGCTGCCCTAC
Organism: Pelosinus fermentans DSM 17108; assembly: GCF_000271485.2. Taxonomy (NCBI): domain Bacteria; kingdom Bacillati; phylum Bacillota; class Negativicutes; order Selenomonadales; family Sporomusaceae; genus Pelosinus; species Pelosinus fermentans. Next base: position 1,778,274 of record NZ_AKVN02000001.1, on the reverse strand, counting down.
TTTAAATTTGAAAGCATCAAATCCTTGCAGTCGACTATCAAATAAAATTTTTTCGGTTTCTGCTCCCGTATTTTCCGTGATCATAAGCTTTTCAAACACACCATCATACACATCATCGGCCAAATTTCTTTGACTCCAGCCATAACCGCCCCATGCTGTTTCCAGATAAACAGAGCCTGCCTTTGGTTCAGATACTGGTAAATCAATAGCAGCATCTTTTCCATCCATCATAATGCTGATCCGATTTTTCTTGAGAGATAGTGACAGCACACGGTCACCTTTTGCATTAACACTAAGGTCCGGTATATATTCCTCGGCACCTTCTGTCACGGCAGGAGCATTCTCCATATTCTTATCTCTCAATCGTTCTGCATAGATCTTTGCTGTTTCAGCGGAATCGGCATATTTTACGAAGGTTTCCAGTTCTCGCATTTCAGCCGCTTTTTTATCTTCAGGAATGGATAACCTTTCTTTACCATCATGCTTATCTAAGCTTAATTTAAACAGTTCCCTTTCGGCACCGTCGTTTTTTTCCGTAACATATAGAACATTATTGAGAATATATACAGACAAGGATCTGTTTAAATTTTCATCTGCCCTGAGGTATATCTTTTGCAGACCAAGTTTGTTTCCCTTCATTCTTACAGAAAGCTTGAGGTCTTTAAATTCGTTACTATCTTTTAAGCGCAATAAACCTTTGTCTTTTGGCAAAGAGGTTAGGATCATCGTCTCCTCTTGAATTTCCAAAGCCCCTTTAAGGGTTTCCCATGCTTTTTGTTTGTTCAAATCGCCTTTGACAAATTCCAAGTCTTGATTGATATCATATTTGATACGCATCAACAAATGATTGGTGTACCAATAGGCCTGGGGCTGCATCCTGGTTAAGTCATAAAGGCTGCTGTTTCTCTGATTAAAGGAAAAACCTTCCCTATTAAAGTTCATTTTAAATAATGTTTTAATCCAAGATTCATTCACAGCACTTACTTTATCATTATTGCCAAAGCTTCCTGTATTGGAGTGCATCAAGATGTACATTCCAGGTACGTACCCAATGTACTTTGTATAACTATCTCTTACAGCTTCATAATCATAAGAGATCCGCTCTTTCATCCTGTTATAACTTTCTTTCGGAATACCATATTCATCACGAATATAATCCATCAAATAGTGATTATATTTACGTCCCAAATAAGGCGCAACGCGAGCGTGTTTCAATGGATCTAATTCTCCAAGGTAATTATCGTATCTGTCAAATACGTTAATGAATGCCAGTCGGTATCCATTGGTACCCATTTCCCAAAAAGTTGATTTCTCAAGTTCTTTCAGCTCATTCGGCATTAAAAATTTCGTATCTTTTCCTTTAAATTTTTCCGGATATGTCAGCATGGTTGCTTTAAAATTCAAATCTTCTAAAACTTTTTGTGAAAAAATAGCTGTATCTCTTCTGCCATCTTCAAAAATCAAAAAGAGAGATTTTTCCGGCAGATTTCTACCTGTTTGGTAGTAGTTTAAAACATCCTCTTGTGTGACCGTTACATAACCCAAATCTTTTAATGCCTGCAAATGTCCATATAAACGTCCCGCCCCGATTAGATTTTGATTACCGTTTCGCTCTACACCGAAATAGGCAAGGGCAACAAAGCCCTTATCTCCGGAAACGTTTGTATTTTGCGATGTATACGGATGATACGCTTTTAACGTAAATAATGCGGTGATGCAAATAGCAAGCAGTGTAAGGAGGATTATAATCTGCATCACTACACGTATTTTTTTTCTTCTATCTTTTTGGGCAGTAAATTTTTCATTTGCTATTGTCATCATCTTATGCCCTTTCTTGCTTTTTGCGATTCTTCTTTAACAGCTCTGCAAGATCCGCTGGAGTCATGCGAGTTCCCCATGTCGTCTTCCAGAAGGTAACCCAAGCAATAGGCATTTGCCACAAAAGTACGGCCTCATAATATAAGCAAAACCACAATCCGTAAATCCATGTTGAGCTTCTTCTTAGAAACAATTGAGCCATACTCATGAGCAAAGCCATTAAAAGAATACCGATCATAAAGGTTAAAGGAAACACGCGATGTGTAATTGGAATGTAAATTAAATTATAAATTACAATAATCGGTGCCAAGAGGGGTACAAGTACGCCCATATAAAAAGATAAGGCCATAAATGGTTCCTTTTTCCACATAAATCCGGCTGCAATTAGGGATTCTCGAAGCCATGAGCGTTTCCAGCGCATCTGTTGTTTCAAAAAAACCTTATAGGTATTAGGTACAATGGTATTACATATCGCAGAATCCTGATAACCCGTACGATTTTCTCTTAGTATAAGATTTGTCATGCTTCGGTCATCGCCGAATGTAGCTTTCTCCCCAAAAAATCGTTGATTTAGCCAATCATCCATATATTTAAGAAGCAAATCTTTTCTGTAACATGAGAGAGGACCAGATAAACAGGTGACCGCATCAAAATAGCTTTCTGCAGCCTTCATGATACGAAAGGCAATGTAATAGCGTACAGCCTGCATTTTCGTAAGTACATTGGTATAGGTGTTGGCAACATCGGTTCTGCCGGAAACGCCGCCCATTTTTGTATCTTTAAAGGGCTGGACAATATTTCGAATAGCAAAAGGATCTAAAAAGCTGTCCGAATCAACAAACACAATTAATTCATGCTGTGCCATTAGTGCTCCTTTTGCCAATGCCTCCCGTTTACCTGCATTTGTTGCCTGAACAATATAATGAAGCCTGTTTTCAACATCATAGCGTTGTTCCTTGCTCTTTAGTTCTTCTATCATTTCTTTAATTTTCTCAACGGATTTATCATTAGAGCAATCATCTACAACAATCACTTCTAGTTTGTTGATGGGATAATCTTGATTAATGCAGCCTAAAATCGTTCTTTGTATCCACTGTTCCTCGTTGAAGCAAGGAACAATAATTGTGACTCCGGGTGTAAAGTCTTTATCTATGGGAACAGAGCGATAAAAAGAACCAAACAGGTATCGGGTCAGCAAAAAGCTAGCTGCAATAATGCTGTACATATACAATATTTTGTTAAATTTAAAATAAAGTACGCTTTCTGCTCTCATCAGAAGAATGCAGGCAGTGATAAAGAATAGGAAAAATGAAGCTGCAGAGAGCATATACCAATTTTTCTTCTTTGCTGCATATTGTGCAAGTGATTCTAAAAATGCTACTCCGCACAGAGTTTTCCCTTCTGCATTTTTGCCAAAGCGAATATATTGGGCAGCAATATCAACTTTCATTTCATAACCTTCCGGCATCGTGCCAGGCGTTATGACAAACTTGAGTTTGATTTTGGATGCCAAGCTCAAATCTAAGGCCACTTCTGACGAAACCTCAAGCAACATACCGGTAGTTGATATATCAACGCCTTTTCCCAGACATGTTACTTTTTTTCCAGAAGAAACATATTGGATGGAAACATCATAATTTACCAAGTACCGTCTGCCCATTTTTTCATTTTCGGCAAGAGCTGCTATATCGTTAGTATCCTCAATCCCCTTAACGCGGCGTCTGTCTACATTGGTACGCAACTGTTCTTTATCAGGTACTTTAGAAATCAGCCTGCGATCAGGTTTAGCAACAAGTAAAATATCCTCTTCTGTTTTTATCTTATCCATTATCCACTTCCTTGCCATTTCTATGCTGCTGATTAAAGCAGCATAGATTAAATCACTTCGTCATTTCATTAAAAGATGATTTATACTTTTGCTGCGTCAAACATGATTATCACTATTTCAATTCAGCAATTTTTCGGTTGATTTGCGAATAGCCATCAACTAAATAGTCTGATAACCTGCCTACTTTAAATTTGGAAGGATCTGAATCTGCTTTGGCTTCATTTGCAGTCAGCAGTATATCTAAGGCCGCAGCAGTATAGGCAGCGGTATCTGACATATGCATGACTAAGATAGCACCCTTTTTTACTTCACCTTCTTTTGTATATACTCCATCTTCAATTGTTCTTATAAGTTGAGGAACATTTTCAGCTTTATAATCATTTGTGCTGCATGAACCATTAATAATATATTCATAACCTGTTTCAAACAACGCTTCAACGCCCATTTTGCTGATTGCCAACTGTGGTGGACGGAAAAATCCGGTCAAAGCAGGTTTGCCGTTGATCGTCACATCTCCTATAACATCTTGCAATTTTTGATATGATGTCGAAAGTTCTTTAGTATATTCTTCTTTACCTTGGGTTTGGGTTAGCTTACCAGTTTTGGGATCATTAATTACCATTGGCTTATGTTTATCAGAGTGGCCTCCGATATCATGACCCTGCATAGCAATGGTTCGGAGCAGATTGGGGTTGTTGAGTACATTGTTCGTGAGAATAAAAAATGTCCCTGGAACATTATGCTTACGCAAGACATATAGTATTTTATTGATTGCTGCATCTGTTCCCCAGTCATCAAAGGTAAGGAAAATAACCTTATCTTTGGTGTGTATGAATCCACTCTTATCCAGACGGCGGATATCCATTTTAGAAAAACCGAGCATACGGTCTTCGTAAGTAACAGTTCTGTTCCCTATATAGCGTTTAGAGGTCTCAACCAGGAAATTATGCTGATCAATCTTTAGTCCATGCCAGTGATTTCTTATGCGGGTCGGAACATTACCCGAATCTACCGGATACTGATAAATAAAATTATCGTGATTGAGAATTTCTCCTACTGGCTTAATGGTATACTGCGAATTATTATCCGGATTGCTCGCAGGATTATCATAAGATGTTACATAGGCAATGTTATCCACTTTACGTTGTTTAATGGTTTCAACCAAATCACCAATCAATCGATCATTTGTATAATAATCCATTCTAAAATGTACAATTTGTCCCCTACCTAAAGAAAACATGGATTTGCCGAAGATCTCTGCCATAACTTGATCAGCTGAAGTGTAATCTTTGTGTTTACTTTGCACAACGTTGACAGATTGACCGATCAATTTGCATTCTAAGCTAGAAGTGGCTTCTTTTGTTAAATCCGATACAGCACCCCATGGTTGCTTTATCAAGTTTGTGTCCACGCCAAATTGTTCATGTAATATCTTGCGAGCACTCATAATCGATTTTCGGGTTTCCTCAAAGGTTTCTCCATCTTTCGGTCTTATGGCAATCCCAATTTCGTGTCCATTTTCGATGATTCTCCGCAGCGTTTCAGGATATTTTTTCATTTCTACTTCCGCCACAAAGAAAGTTGCTTTTATCCCTAGATCATGCAATCTTCCGAGTACATCATTCACCACAATTTCATTGGTTAATCCTCCGAAGGTATAGGGAATCGCAGGTTCTATAGTAGAAATGATCTTAATTTCTTTTATATGATTATCCGCAATGTCTGCTGCAAAAGCTGTTGGTAAGGTAAATAAAGATGTACTTTGTTCTTGCAGGTAAGAAGCTGCTTTTACCAGAAAAGAGGAGTCAAGCAAAGCGGTTTTTGCTGACTTTTGAATACGATCGTCAGCTGCGAAATCTTCCACATAGACTGCAGTATAATTTGCCTTGCTAAGAGCAATTAAAAGTTTTTCTACTGCTTCAATCGTTTCCTTTTCTCTCAAGTCTGCTTCTTGTAACAGTTCTTTTAATCCGGGCTGTTTGTCAATTGCCGGTTGTAAATCCGTTTTTCCTGGTTCATTTGTAATCGGTTCAGCATTCGATTTTAGTTTAACAGAAACGATGCTTCCCGGTTTAAGCTTGTCGACAAATGTGTCTGCTGCCACAAGAGAATTCATTTGTTTCACATTCAAAAAGACATCAGTTTTCACTACACTATTAAAGCCGCAGGCTTTTGCTGCTTGTAACAATTGATCCGTATATTTAGTATCATTGCATTTTAAAAGATTTGGCCCTTGATCGGTGATCACTTTGATGATTTTTTGTGCCCGGCTGAAATCTTTCACTACTCTTTCCATAGGCAGAGTCTCCATTTTATTAATGCCGGAAAATGAATAGTTTTCTATTTTATGCCCTGCCTTTTTAATATTTACTACTGTTTGCGGATCTTCAGCTGTCTGCATCCCATCTACAAAAAATGTTGCTTTCATATTATATTTTTTTAATAGGTCTAAAATCTGCTGCACGCTAGTGCGATCTGTTAGGCCATCAAAAGTCAAAGCAATCTGACGCTGACCATTATTTCTGCCCATGATTACAGTTGCTTTTTCTTGACTATTTTTTATCTTTGCTAACGCTTCTTCAATTTCTGCCTCAGCATGATAAGAACTATCTAAATCCCTAATATTGCGATAGTCACCGCCAGTCGGCTTAATAAAAATGTTTTTAAAGAAAAATATCCCAATGAGGCAAATACTGATAAATAGAACCAGTACTAATATCATTTTTTTATTTTTCACGTATATCACCTCCTATCATTAAAGACTCCAGTAAGAATATCCCTCTTCTTCTATGGCCTTTTGCTCAAATATACTTTTAATATCAATAAAGACATCTTTTGTTTGTAACTTTTGCGATTTAAAGAACTTTCTAAAATCCGTTGTCCGCAAATCCTTAAATTGTTGGTGCGCTACTAAAAATACCAGACAATCAGCGTTTCGAACATCTTTTAGATCTACTAAATCCATATCAAATTCTTTTTTAAATTCTGCTTTATCAGCAATAGGGTCTACCACCTTTACTTTGATTCCATATGTGGCAAGATGTTTACAAACATCTACCGCCTTTGAATTGCGCATATCCGGACAATTTTCTTTGAAAGTGATTCCCATAATGTAAATGTTAGATTTTTTTACATTTATATTGGATTGAATCATTTTTTTTATAATATTGTCGGTGACAAAAATCGCCATATTATCATTGACTTTTCTGCCAGCGGCAATAATCTGTGAGTAATAGCCCAGCATTTTGGCCTGATAAATAAAATAATAGGGATCGACACCAATACAATGACCACCCACTAATCCAGGATAAAAGCCTAACGCATTCCATTTGGTATTCATGGCATCAATCACTTCTTTGGTACTGATTCCCATTCGATCAAATGCCATTGCCAATTCATTCATAAAAGCAATATTAATATCTCTTTGGGCGTTTTCAGCCAATTTTGCTGCCTCTGCTACTTTGATACTGGGTGCTCGATAAACACCTGCATGAATAATCAGCTCATAGACAGCCGCAATGTTCTCCACTGTTTCTTCATCCATACCCGCAACGATTTTTTGAATATTTTCAAGTGTATGCACCCTATCTCCAGGATTAATCCGTTCAGGAGAATATCCGATTTTAAAATCTTTGCCGCATACTAAACCTGACTCCTTTTCTAAAATAGGACCGCAAACGTCTTCTGTAACTCCTGGATATACTGTGGATTCAAAGACAATTATGCTGCCTTGGGATAAATTTCTTCCTATTATTTTACTGGCATTGATAATCGGTACCAAATTAGGCGTTTTATCACCATTGACAGGCGTTGGAACAGCTACAATAATAAACTTGGCTTCTTTTAGTCTTGTTGGATCTGTGGTAAATTCTAAGGTTGAATTTTGGATTTTTTCATCACCAATTTCATTAGTAGGATCGATTCCCTTTTGGTAGATACTAATTTTTTCTTGGTTAATATCAAATCCCAGGGTTTTAACTTTTTCAGCAAAAGCAACCGCAAGCGGCAAACCTACATAACCAAGTCCGACAACTGCTAAAAAATCTTTTTTGGCTCGAATTCTTTCAATTGTTTCCATACCTATTTCATCTCACTTACCTATTCATTTAAAAATAATACGTTAAGTGGCTCCACCAAGTGTCACCTTTGGCTTCAGAAACTCTATCTGTCAGTTTGTAATGTTCTATACCTGCGACAAAGTTTTCTTTAAGCGTATAGTTTATTCCCACTCCATAGCCTTTAAAACCCTGCATTGAACTTCCTATACCATTCATCCCATGAGCAATATACGTACCTGCCGGCTGGTTATAAGATTTAGCAACTATCTCATAAGTGCCCGGTCTCCATGATTTTAGCTCTCCATAGCTAAGGCTCAATACATAACCATTGCTATTTCCCTTACTATCTTTTAAACTCGAGCCTAAAGCCATGGCTCCTATGCTGAAATTACTGAAATTATAATTTCCACCAATCGTCCAAATCGTGTTTTGCTTGCTGTCATCCCTCTGATAATGATACACGCCAGCCTCTAGGTTATAATCAAAATCCTCATACCGTGCTGTGGCAATCGCTGTTTCTTTTGTATCATTGGTTTCTCCGTAGCTCAGCCTGTATTGTACCGGTCCTCCAAAATCAATTTGAATCCCTTCAAAGCCGCTATCATAAATATTTCCTTCTGCCATTAAATAACCAAAAGAACCAGCCGTTACTGTGGATGTACCAACTTTTCCTACCACATATAAACGTGAAAGCTTAAATTCATTATTATAATTCCTTAAACTCTGTTTACTTTCCAACACACCATAAGCATGCCAATCCTTATTAAGTACAGCATCCGCCCCAAGATATATACGAATTCCGGATGAATCCCGATCCCAGCGCTCGGAACCATTGTTAGATGCATAATGATAACGAATTTCCCCATCAAAATTTACCTTGTTGTCCGAATGCTTACTTCGCATCCCCACGTGCATCAATTCATCTATGAGAGCTGTATAGGTTTCCTGATCAATATAACCTGTATTAAGAAATGATGTATGGTCAGCATCAGTAGCATAGTTAAGTCTACTCGTTGCTTTAGATTCAATATCAGCATTATTCCTAAGAAACGTTGTTTTCTTGTCAATACCGATGGCATTGCTCTCTGTATGTACTATGATTTCCGTTGTGAGCTGCGTAATTTCAGCTTCCAATTTTTCAGGATTTCCTTGCAACACAGCAGTAGAATTAGGATCAACTTCATTCATATCCATGGCTTTTGTTGAAGCATGTACCACGTTCCCATTTGGCTCACCATCAAAATGGTTCCCTGTAGCCATATTGATTACAGTTGCCATTGCAAACAATAATCCAAATTTTTTTTTCACTTACTAACTCACCACCCTGATAAAATAGGTTTATGTTAAACCGTGATAATCATTTATTTGATTTAAATTGCAGCGTATAAGCGATTATGTACTATGTATGATAGATATTATGAAAATTCTTCAAATAATTAACTTTGTTATAATATTTTATGTAAATAAAAAAATTACCAAGTTGCAATTGCAACCTGGAATTAGTGCACAATTTCAGGTAATTAAAATTGTTTTAGTCTTTATAATACAATAATTTTATATCTACAATATATGAACTTTTCTAGACGACAATAACAGGTTACCATAAGTATATAGTCATGCAAAGTAGAAATGTTATCCATTACTCAAGTGATTGCATTTTGAATTTTTAAATACTACTCTGATTCAATATTTGAGCAGTTCTCACAAAAAGAAACTGCTATTTATCAACCATAAAAAAATGCATGCGCTAATGAAATGCTTTGTATAATCAAACATACTAACGAGACCCGGATATGATGCAACATCATATCCGGGTCTATCTTTATAAACTTCTTATTATGCTTGAATCCGAAGCTCTATGCAATCTGATCCTTTGGAAAGCACAACTGTAGAGAAGGATGCACTCAGTTCCAGAAACAGTTTAGTTTTAATTCTTTTTCAGATTTTTTTACATAAGATTCATCAGCAGATCGCAAGAAAGAAAGAAAGAAAATAAACTTTCCATACTATAATAATAAAATGTTTTTTAGCTATTTCTTGAAAATAATGTTATATCCATTATATAATAAATCATCAGAAGCTGATTCTTACTATATAAGGAGATATTTCCATGAACCGTTTTCATTTCAATCAAAAGGGTTCTATTCTTATGCTTATGGCTTTTACCATTCCCTTTCTCTTTGCTATCAGCGCGATTGCCGTTGACTGCGGCTATCTCTATGTCCAACGATCCCATATGCAAAATGTTGCTGATGCCGCCGTACTGGCAGGTGCATCAAAACTTGGTGTGGGCAAAACAGATGCGCAGCAACTGGCTTTAACATACATAGAAAAAAACAAGAAGGCTTCGGATGGAGGCATTGGGATCGGTAACGGAATCGAGATCAGCTTTCCTAATGAAGATAGTGCAAAAAAAATTCGTGTAAAGATTGAAGAGTCGATACACTATTCACAGCTACCATTTATGAGCTCTGTCATTTCTTTGTTCAAATTCAGTGACGATCCTATAAAGCTTACTGTACATGCGATAGCTTCTTATAGCAGCAGCTCCCTTGGTATATTTGATCATAGTATTATCTCCGGTGGTGATGGAACATTTTATTTAATGGGCGAATGGGGTTCTGGCGGTAATAAATTTAATGGGCCAATCCATGTAAACGGAATATTTCAATTTGACAAAAATAGTGAAAAGGGCTATGGTACCGATAATATTCCAAGCACAGGAACAGAAATTAATGCTCCTATTACCATAACAGCCGAAAAATATGATATTGGAGGTTTAAATAAAACCGCAAATCAGGTTTTGGCACCTAAGTTTTCATATGGCACAGATAAAATTGATATTACTGAAACCAACCCAACTGTAAAAGCTAAAATTGATGCTCTCACCAATAAAGTAAATACCTTTTCTACTTCTCATCCAGCTTCTGCTGCAGGCGGTAGTGGGGTTGATGCTTTAAAGCTTACTTCCCCATTATATGTAGAGGGAAATTTGGGTAGTGGCTACAGTACAAAAAATATTATTTCCGGTCCCAATTCTAATGGCGGCGTAGTAAATAATGATGTAGTAATTGTTGCAACAGGAGATATTGCACTCAATTTTTCATCCATTACCTTTTCCAATACCGCAACAATTACTCTGATCTCTTTAACCGGCAATATCATGATCAGTGGCGGAAACATGATTAATGTAAATGCACTTGCTCCCCACGGAAGTATTACAGTAAATGGTGGCGGCACAACAATCAACGGCTATCTTATTGGGCAGAGTGTCTCTTTAGGGCAAGGTGCCCGAACATATCAGAATTCTCATTGGTCAGGTGGCAGCGGCGGTTCAGGCAAGGTAAGACTGACAGAATAAATAAAAAAGGAGCGAAATCATGATGATTTCGCTCCTTTTTTATTTAACTGCAATTGATCTCCTCCCTTCCAGCTAAGACGCTGTATGGTTCCGCTTTTTACTTCCAGTGTATCTTTCGCTGACCAGCAACAACTCACCTGCCAGGGTTTGAGGTTTTCTACTATTTTTAAAATGACGCCATTTTTATCCAAATAGACAATATCAAGGACATACCGCATCCCGATCATATGAACGCTGTTACAATTACATAGCAGCAGTCCTTGATTCTCTGCTAATGATGTTGTTCCCAGAAGACCTTTTAAACGAGAAAGAAATGTATCTGCCACAGAAAATTCCAGTACATTGTCGGCGGCAGAATCTTGAAGTGATAGGTATATTTTTCTCATTTTGAAATCGACCCCAAATTACGCAAAATTGAAAAAACCGTTGGCAAAAGAACAACAACGAATAATGCGGGGAAAATAAATACTGCCAAGGGGAACAGCATTTTCACAGGTGCTTTTAAGGCTTGTTCCTTAACGGTCTGGCGTCTTCTTTCCCGCATATTTTCTGACTGCACAACTAAGGTCTTTGCCATACTGACTCCCAGACGATCGGACTGAACAACGGCCGCTGTAAATAGATGCACTTCCTGAATCCGGCATCGTTCTGCCATATTGGTTAAAGCCTGCCTTCGTGTCATCCCCATGCGGATATCACGCAGCATTTTAGTGCATTCATCAATCAATGGTCCCTTCATTTTGTCTGCTACCTTCGCCATGGCACCATCAAAGGACAGACCCGCCTGGACACTGACGCAGAGTAAATCCAAGACTTCGGGAAGCTGACGCAAAATCAACTTCCTCCTCTTGGCAATCAGCGAGTCCAAAAATACAACGGGTAATGCTGCTCCTAAAATCAGGGCACAAAGCACCAGAGCAAAGCCCTGAATAAAAGCCATATGCTTTACGTAGAAAGCAAAAAATACCATAACCACCATAAAAGCAACAGAAGAAATCATCCAAAAACAAACAAAGGCATTAACACTCCATACATACTGTTTTCCAGCACGCATAATTCGGTCTGCCAGCATTTCATAAATACGCCCGGGAGCTATACGAATCATCCATTCTTCGATCTGATGAAAAAAAGGCAGAATAATACGTTCCGTAAAAGGTTTATTCAGATTTTCACTTTCAAAGCGGACCTGTTCATCCAAAGTAGCAGGACGGCGCAGCCGCTGTACCCGTTCCTTAACCTGAGTTTTGGGAGCTATCTTGGTAATCACAAACAAATAAAAAAACAAAAACAAAAAAAATCCAGAGGCAAGGGCAATCCATAACGCCATCTTACTGCCCCCAATCTTCATCCCTTGGCATTTCATTGCCAAGGCTGAATAAATTCTTCGGAATCTTAATACCGTTTGTTTCCATCTTTTCCATGAAATTAGGACGGATTCCTGTAGACTCAAAATTTCCCAGGATCTTCCCGCTTTCATCAACCCCGGTCTGCATGAAACGGAATAAATCCTGCAAAATGATGACATCCCCTTCCATGTTCTGGACCTCTGTGATATAGGTAATCTTACGGCTGCCATCCCGGATTCTGGACTGCTGAATAATCAGATCCACTGCCGAGGAAATCTGCTCGCGAATGGCCCTTACGGGCAAATCCATGCCTGCCATCAGCACCATAGTCTCCAAACGACTTAATACATCCCGGGGGCTATTGGCATGGGCTGTGGTCAAGGAACCGTCATGCCCTGTATTCATGGCCTGGAGCATGTCCAGCGCTTCACCTGATCGCACTTCGCCGACGATAATTCGATCAGGGCGCATACGCAGTGCATTGCGAACCAAATCCCGGATGGTAATCTGCCCTGAACCTTCAATATTGGCAGGACGGCTCTCCAAAGTGACGACATGCTCCTGCATCAGCTGCAGTTCCGCCGCATCTTCAATAGTAACAATGCGCTCATCCGAAGGAATAAAGGAAGAAAGCACATTGAGGGTCGTCGTCTTACCAGACCCCGTTCCCCCTGATACGACAATATTGAGGCGAGCCGCAATGCAGGCACGTAAAAAACCTGCCATGGTTTCACTCAAGGAGCCAAAGCCAATCAAGTTTTCCACAGTTAATGGGTCTTTGTTAAACTTACGAATGGTCACGCAAGGACCGATCAGAGACAGAGGGGGAATGATAATATTGACACGGGAACCATCTTCTAGTCTTGCATCAACTAAGGGCGAGCTTTCATCAATCCGACGGCCCAAGGGGGCAATGATTCGTTCAATGATATTCATTAAATGCATATCATCATGAAACTGCACCTTGGTAAGATGGAGTTTACCTAAGCGTTCCACAAAAATATGCTTCGGTCCATTAATCATAATCTCCGTAACGGTTTCATCCTTGAGCAGGGGCTCAATGGGTCCCAGCCCCAGCATTTCATCCAAAAGATCCGCCACAATCGCCGTTCGGTCTCCCCGGGGAACGGCAAAGGGATTCTCATCCAGCACCCGATTGCAATACTCTGCTATGATGCCTTCAATTTCACGGCGATCCTGCTGACCATTCATCAAAATCTGCTGCTGTTCGATATTCATTTCATCCACAATACGCCGATGGATGTCCAGCTTCAATTCTTGGTATTGATCATCTGTAGAACTATTTTTCCGTCCGGCAAAAATCGGTTTGGATTCTTCCAAGCCTTCTTTCTTCCCCAGGCGTTCCAATAATGACATTGCTATTCCTCCTTGCGCATCGTTAATGATGAAGAAATGGTTTCGGGAAGCACTTCCCAAAAGCTGTCTTTCGTCACATTCCGCGATGCCGTCAATGTAACGGTGACATTCTGCCCTTCCGATGTATCATTTTCATTTTCTGGCTCAGTTACCAATTGGACATTTGTATTTGAATCAAATATATAAACGCTTGTCAAAAACGTCTGATTACTGTAATTAATTTTTATGGTATCAAGAGATATTCCCACTGATGCCTGTCGGGCAATATTACGGGTCATTTCATTTAAGATGAGATAATCATGAAAAAACATTCCCAAGTAAGAGCAAGCATAGAGCATAAAGAAGAAGAAAGGAATAATAATTGCAAATTCAACCATAGCCTGGCCGCGGTTATTCCTAAAATACATCATGAGAAAAACCTCCCTTGCAAGTTTTTTAAAGAAGAAACAGTCCTTTGTTCCACCAAAAGACTGTTTCTTTCCCAGTTACTAAACAAATTCTCTATTCGGCTACTGTCCTATATTTGCTGCCCTGCCAAAAACGGTAGTATAGAGATTTGTTACTGTTTCAGTAATTGTACCAGCGCCACCATCACCTAGTAAGGCAACTCCAATAGCAATAACCACTGCAACAACTACCGCATATTCTACCATGCCCTGACCTTTTTCATTCAAATAATGGATTTTGAGATGTTTTAAGTAAGTTAACATAATTATTTCCTCCTTGAATAATAATTTATGCAAAAGCTTGCTAAAACAAGCTTTAGACATCAAGATTGACAATTTTACGTATAATCAAAAAACCTATCAGCTCAGAAATAAGTGCACTTGCCAACATCACGCGCCCTATCGGCTCATCAATAAATGGCCGCATATATCCTGGACTTGCAATAGAAGCAAAGATTGCAATCACAAAGGGCAACGCTGCCAGCACCCAGCCGGAAAGACGTCCCTGGGCTGTCAGGGTTTTGATTTCCTGTTTCATCTTAATTCGTTCATTAATGGTTCCGGCAATGGTATCCAGGATTTGAGCCAGGTTACCGCCAACCTGACGCTGAATAAGAACGGCGGTAACAGCAAGATCCAGATCTGAGCTTTGCACCCGTTTCCCCATATTAAGCAAAGCCGTTTCTGTATCTGCCCCCAGGCGGATTTCCGCTATGGTTTTAAAGAACTCCACAGAAACCGGCGGTTTCATCTCTTTAGCAATCAAATCCATAGCCTGCATAAAACTGAAACCGGAACGCATGGCATTAGACATCATGATCAGCACATCACCCAGCTGATTGCTAAACTCCTTCTGCCGATTGGCAATTCGGATATTCAGATACAGAAAGCATCCCAATCCTGTCAGTATACCAAAGGCCATGGCATAGAGCACTTTCATAGTCAGCATCATTCCAAGAATGCCTGCAGAGAGAACTGCAACACCAACAAGAGCAAGAAACTCCGATCCCAGCAAGGGAAAACCCGCCTGCTGCATCTTGACTTCAAGACTTTTTGCCTGAGGTGCCCCACGGACTTTCAAGCCTAAATACCGGATAAACTTCATGAATTTTTCAACATGGTCATTTTTCTTCTCGACATCGTTCATATCCCTTGCATCTTCTGTATAACGCAGAACTTTGCGAGTGATATGGGTTTTTCCTCTACCGAAGTATTCAATTAAGACTAGGAAAATGATAAATACCAGCATGCCGCTGAGTAAGGCTACGATCAGCATGATTTATCCCACCTTATGCGGTCTGCCGCAAATTTGAGCGGCCAGCAGATCAATACTTCGGGCCAGAGGTGATTCGGGTTTGATATCCACTGCCATTCTTCCATTATTAGCCGCTTCGGAAACAAGCAGGTATTCATTGGGCAGGATGCTGCATACAGGATATTCGATCAGCGTTTCTAATTGCTGCTGCTTTTGTATATCACATGGCTCAACCCTTGTAAAAATGGTCTTTACTTTTGTCTCATAATCCGGCCAGGCTTTAAAAATCTCCAACGCCTGCCGCATGTGCTTACCTTCATAACCTCCACTGATCATCGAAACAAGATAAACCCGCTCAGATGCTTCGGCAGCGGCAACGGAAATGGGATTAAAAGCTGATGGGACATCAACTAAAATATAGCGAAACAAACTGCGGGCCATGCTGATCATATCAGTAAAGGCTTTCGGACTTACATCTTCAGCAAATTCGGGGCGTTTTGTACCACAAAGCACCCTGACATGCTCGGCTATAGGCATGAAATAAGAATTGAGGGAAATAGGCGACAAGAACTTAATATCCCGCGTTGCTTCCACAATCGTACTTTGAGGATCGAGATTAAAAAACACTGCCATATCTCCGAACTGTAAATCGGCATCAATAATGGCCACATTCTGTCCGCTTTTTTGTGCCAGAGCCATCCCCAAATTAGCAATCAAAGTCGTTTTGCCGCTTTTTCCTTTAGGACTGAAAAAGGTCATTACTTCGCTAATCATCCCCATGCCACTGTTACCAAAGGTATTAATGGCGGCAATTAGTTCTTCACTTGTAAAGGGCTTGATTAAATACCCTTTGGCCCCTGCCTTGACAATGGTACTGGCCGCCTGGGCATTCCATTGGCTACTCAAGGCCAGTATCCCCGCTTGGGGAAATGCACGCACAAATTCACGTACAAGCTGCATACTCTCCTGGGCATCAATATCTAATAAAATCAGATTGGGGACAAAAACACCGCCTTGTCCTAAAGCTTCCCGCGCATCCATGGCTCTGGAAACAAGCTGAAAATTCTTTGTGTTTCGCACTACACTAGATAAACGCTCCATCATAATACGATTCTGTTCAATCAGCAGGACACGATATTCCGGCATGGCTATTTCCTCCTTTCCCTTTATTATTTAAATAACCGCTTTACCCAAGATGATAATGAGGCATTTTTCCTGCTGCTTCTTTGCCGTGCACGATTTGTATATTTCTCAATCAGTTCCTGCATTCCCCTGCTTAACACTGTCTCTTCATCATTAATGACCAAGGGAATTCCCTGATGAATAGAATCAATGGCAGTTAGAAAATCATTGGGCAAGATATGGTAAAAGCGCTCTTCCAATAGCTGCTCAACATCCTGCAGTTCAATATGGGTTTTGGAATTGCTGCGATTTAGAACAAACCGAATTTTATTTTTTTCATAGCCGATACTGCGCATGGTATCATAGCCAACTTTCATGTTCTTAATCGTAGGAATAAAATCCACAATTCCGACAAACGTGATCATGGTACTCAAATCCATCACTGCCAAATTCAGATCACTAAACGTAGCTGTCGTATCAAGCACCACATAATCATATTCCCCACGAATTCCAGCAAGCACTTCAATCACAGCCTGAGTCGGAATGTTATATGCCTCTTCCATTTTTAGTGGTGCTGCCAATACGGAAAAAACTGTATCTTCATATTCATAAGGTGTCATGTATTCACCGTAATCCAACTGGCCTACAGTATTTTCAGCCGCCTTGTGAGCGTCATAAATCGTCTTTTGGGGAGACAAATGCAAATAATTGCAGATATCGCCAAACTGTAAATCCAGATCTACCACGCAGACTTTGTAGCCGCTTCTCGCCAGTTCAGCTGCCATATTAACACTCAGCAGCGTTTTTCCAACAGCAGATGCGGTACTAAATACCGTCATGATGATACCGCTTCTGATTTCTTCTTCCACCTTTTGCTTCACCACGCTTTATCTTTACTTTATATCTGTTTCCTCTACTTTTGATCCTTTCAGCAGCTTCTTCATTTCATCTGACATGTTGATCGGTGTTGTCTCATCTACCAGCGTTGGTGTCACTAATATAATAATTTCCTTTTTTTCCTTACTTGTAGCCGTACTGCGGAAAAACTTGCCTAAGATAGGAATATCACCCAGAAATGGAACTTTTGAAACTTGTTTGCCTTCTTCCGAACTGAGAAGTCCGCCAATCGCCATGGTGCTGCCTGACGACAGGTGAATAACCGTTTCTGCTTTGCGTGAGCGCAGAGCCGGTATCGACAAGCCGCTGCTCAGATTAATCGCCGCCGCTGAAGAGCTGTCAAGTGTACTCACTTCAGCATTCACCTTACTTGTGATCTTATTGTCTATATCAACACTTGGCTCAATATTAAGTTTAATTCCGTATTCCCGCCATTCTACAGTAATCTGCCCATCGGAATTACTCATTGGAATTGGAATTTCCCCACCGATAAGAATATTTGCTTTTTCGCCACTCATGGTAACCATACTTGGCTGGGACAGAATTTGGGCATCACCGTTTGTGATTAATGCCTGGAGCGTTGCATTGATATCGGCATAACCGCCCATCTTTGACTTGGATGAATCACGGGAATTGGAAAAGGTCTGTCCGAAGCCAAACATACCGGTTTGCCCGATTGTTACGATTCCGCTGTCTGTATCAATATCGGAAGCATTAGCATACTGTATGCCTAATTTTTTCACTTTGTCTGTGGAAATCTCCAAGATTTTCGCTTCAATCTGAATTTGATCAGGATGGGTCATTTCCAGCAAATTAACAACCTTTTCACCATACATTTCTGCTATTTTTTCTGCACGGCTTTTTTCCAGCTGATTTTTGACTTTGCCTTTTAGCAAAACCTTATTGCCTATCTTTTCTACGTCAACCCCTGCATAGCCGATCATCTTTTCCACTGCCATCGAGGTTTGGGTATCATGATCACGTATGTTAACTGCGTATTCCTGACGCATTCCATCATTTGTCCATATGTATAATGTCGTTGTTCCCGTTTTTTTTGCAACAACAAGCATCTCATCTTGGGAAATTATGGTTATATCTGCAATTTCCGGATTGGCAATTGCAACTCGTGTAATCTCCCCACCGGTAGTAAGGCATGTAGACTGGTTTACATCCATTGAAATACTTACTTGAGCCATCGCAGTCCCTGCCATGAAAACCATAGCCCAGGCGAAAAAAATTAGTTGTCTGCATATTTTTGGTATTTTCTTCATTGCCATTGCTCCTTATCGTACCTCAACTGTATTCACCACATTGCCGCGAATAACAGGGATACTGTATGACGGTATTTTCATTACTGGCGTTTCCTGAGGCAAAGGAGCCTGAACTGGTCTGGCTGGCGCCGGTTCTGCCGCTGCCTGTCCATACTGATGAGCTAGCACTTCGGTTTGGAGAATAAAGCTATCTTTAGGTTTAAAAGGTCGAAGCACAAGATAGATTGTTCCCTGTGACTGGGCCACAGCAAGCTGGACTGCATCTTTTGGAGAAACGGCCAACGTTGCGGTTGACATTTGTTCTTTTTTTGCCTCTTTTTTGTCATCTACAATATCGCTGCTCTTATTAATCGCCAGCAAAAGGATACTCTGTAAAATCATTTCACCTGAAATTGTATTCTTTTGGGTCTTATCCGTAATCAGCATTACATCTACATAATCTCCCGGTTTGGCAAAACCGGAAATTCCTGTTGTATCTGTAATGGAAATGGAAATTGCGCGTTTATCATAAGGAATACTGCCGATAAACCCTTCCATCCCGGCATCGGTAAATAACTTTTTCGCCGTTACGGAATCCCCTTGTAGAATTTTAATTTTAGTAGTTTTTCCCACTGCGGATTTCAACTCCATAATTGCATCGGGTTGTATCAAATCTGTTGGCATCTGAACGGTTTTCAGCATTTCTTCTTGTATTACGCTTCTTTCAGGAATATCCTTTACCGCTATAACTACATCTGTAAATACTTGTGCCTTTTTCTGCTGATGATCTTCTAATCCTGACAAATAAAAATAAAGCAGTAATGCTACTAAAAAACTCGCCGCAAAAGCCAATAGAATCAGCTGCTTCGGTGTCATTTTTTCCATTATACTTTTAGGCAGTTCAGACAAATTCAAAATAAATCCTCCCAGCAAAAATCATACGGAATATATTTACCAAAATATTCCTTTTCTCTAAAACGTAAAAATACCCGGTTGCATAAAAAGAATACAACTAAAATTGTATATCATTTATTTATGCAACCAGGCAGTCATAGAATAGCTCTTTAGACCCACGGCTTTGCGTCCTTATCTTTCGACAAGTTTGCCAATTATAATTTTTTTGTTCTAAAACAATTGTAAATATTTATGCTAATAATAGTTCATTACAGCAAAATATACAAGACCCTTCAGATAAAAATAATAAAAAAATTAGCAAATCATAACAATTATTTAATATCAATATAATTGGCAAGAGTGTTCCGGGATTTTCTTATATTTTTTTAAATTTTATTATATAATGAACATAATGCCAGATAGCAATCTGGTTCCTTTGAAAGGCGGACCTCTATGTCTGAACAAATTGAATTTTTATGTATTTTTTTATTGTTTGTGATATTTACACTTATTGTAAGTCGACTACTATCGAAAATAATGCAATATTATTTATGCCAATCCATCTCTATCTTAGAAAAACCTGAAAAATTGCCAGGCTCTCATATCAAGCGAGAAATAAACTTGTTTAGTTTGCTTTTTTTCTTTTATAGCCTAAGTTATTATTTAATGATTGATGGATTGCAGCTTGCTATTTTATGGATATTCATCACTTTCATGGTACTCATCAGTATCATGGATTTTGAACAGCAGGTCATTTTGGACAAGATTCTTTTCCCCTTGTTTGTATTAGCCTTGTGCTTTTCTCCATTTTTACCAGCGTTACTTTTAAACCGTCTTTTTGCTGCAGTGATTGGCGGCGGTATTTTATTGCTTTTAGCAATTATAACCAAAGGCGGTGTTGGCGGTGGTGACATCAAACTACTTTTTGTCCTCGGACTCTGGCTAGGTACTGATAAATTATTATTTACCTTATTTCTAGGTTTTTTAAGCGGCGGATTTGTTAGTGCCGTATTACTGCTCGGGAAAATAAAAGGACCCAAAGATACTATCTCTTACGGTCCTTATTTCGCACTCAGTGCGATTGCCACTTTATTATGCTGAATAATAGTGCCACACATCAGAGACCCAAATATCCTTAGACTGCTCTTTCCTTTTAAAAACCTATAATATTCTCTAATCCTTTTTGTTGCTTATCATCAACTAGTCAAACTAAACGTATCTATGGTTTTCTAGAAGCATATTATTCAAATATATACGGATTCATTGCGGAGGAACATTACTATATACATATGACCAAGAGTAGTATAGGCTGTTCCCCATAATTAATGTTAAAGCTTTATAAACCCGTTCTCTCATATGTTCTTCAGGCAGTTTCATATCAGTTATTCTTTTTGCGATATTTTTCCGATTATTCAAGACAATCCGCTAGGCCGGCTATTGCAATTACTTTCCCTAATCTTAGTTCCATAATTCTTTTTCCACCATGGAAGTAAACAGTTCCATACTTGGTATAGTCTTCCTGAATCGTATGGCATTGTAGCTAGTTGCCTAGGATCTAGTTTCTATCTTTTTAGCACCGCAGGCGATTGGACTCGCCCACGGCTGTAATATTCTTATTGTTTTCATGATGTTTTTATTTATGAGCAAATAATAATTTGATTATGGGTTAGAATAAAAAAACAACAAATTTATGGAGGGATTATATGGCTGATGCAGACAAGTTAATGCAGGAAGAGTTTATGCCTTTTTACAAGCGTACATTTGAAGCGTTTATGAATAACCATAGTTCGCTATATTCAATTGCCGAAAAAATAATGTCTGACAAGAAGAACCACATAGGGATACGCATTACCCTAAACGAAAGTACCATTGGTGAGTACACTGTTTATTTCAATGGAGCAACCATTTCTC
This sequence comes from Pelosinus fermentans DSM 17108, assembly GCF_000271485.2. Lineage (NCBI taxonomy): Bacteria > Bacillati > Bacillota > Negativicutes > Selenomonadales > Sporomusaceae > Pelosinus > Pelosinus fermentans. Next base: position 1,756,711 of record NZ_AKVN02000001.1, on the reverse strand, counting down.
ATCTTGAAGCTGGGGCACTTTCTTCAGAAATACATACTCCTTTTGGAATCGTTAAGCCATATGTAATTCTTGAAAAAAGTACTGTTGAAAACATGATTGCAGATGAACCGAATTTTATCAAAGATCCAATTACGACTAAAATGAAATACGTCCATAATGTTACTATAAAGTTTTTAAAATGAGTAGATGAGGCTGTCGCATTAGCGATATAATAATATCGCTGACGACAGCTTTTCCCTTGCCAAAGCCAAGCAATTCTCTTTTAAAATTGAAGATAGTATTATCTGAAATAAAAAAGAACCTTTTCCTAAGTTGAGAATACCTTATTTCAATAAATTAAGACTGAGGGATCAGAATGAAATCTGATGAAGTTATAAAGTTCGCCAACATTTCAGTATTTTGATTACTAAGATCAAGCTTGTTTTGCAGTACGTTTTTTGTCCTGTGCTTGTTGCTCGCATAGTACATATGTAAAGTCCGCCAATTACACTGGCGGGCTAACCTAAAAGTTATCTACGACAATCATCTTCATCAGCCAATTCACGAATTATTCGAAAGAGCTCTTGTTCTATTCTTTCTATCTCTTCGACTTCAAGTTCTAATCTTTCTATTCTATTTTCGTCTTCATGGCAATTTCCGTATGACATAAATTAACACCTCCTTATTATAACATAATATGTTTTTGAGGTGTTAAAAGTGATAAAACACAAAAATATCGCAAACTCATAAGAGCAAGGTGGTGATTTTTAAATTGGCAAGTGCTTGCCGATTTACTTAAGACAAGAAAAATAACTTATCCGATTCCAGTATATTTTACTTCCCATCCTGATCTATTATCACCAAAATGGTGCTCATAAATTACTGCAGCATCTTTACTGAAATTCCTCTGCAGCTCTACATCTGCGATCCATTCCGCATCTTTGACATCCGTCTTTCGCCCGGGAACCGCCTTGATATGTTGTGCATTACATCCTTAAATGGTGTATTATGGCAACCTCCAGGAGAATCCCAATAGGACAAAAAAAATAGGATACCCACAGCGTAATGCCATGAAGTTCCTATAAGAATTACTTTGCGGTTTTTAATACTGTTAACTCTACCTCTTGCTTGAATAGGCGAGTATTCAGTGTCTCTATACTAACATTTACAGTAGCAATATCCTCTTTGGTTGCTGTACGTGCTCATCTTGGGATAGCGCATGAATAAACCTTGTGTTCTCTGCAAGGTTTCCTTCGATGTTGTCTAAACGACCCTCAATAGCTTCAAGGCGTGTATTGGTTTTCTTTTGTTCCTCTAGGATTTGTTGTAGTATCTTTTCCATAATTCTAGTAGACCCCTTCCACGCATCTTAGGTACTTATATTATACAATATGTCCTCAATAATTAATAGTAGTTCTAGTCATTAATACAGCCAGTCTTTATTATCTAAAGGGCTAAAACTTTGCGTGCTGACTCTTAACCTCTTTATCATTCAAATGTAAATAATTCTTAGTGGTCACAATATACGCATGCCCTAGAATCTTCTATAGGCTAAAGATATCACCACCATTCAATAGATAGTTCTTAGCAAGGGATGCCTCCAGGTGTGGCAAGACACCTTTTCACCTGCCAGCTTAAGGGTTTTCTTTAGTTTCTGAAAGAGGTTAGCTAAACAAGCAATGATCATCCTTCTGGTAGCCCTAGGCGTTACAAAGAGCCACTTGCAGGATTCTCCCTTGAGATATTCTTCACGCATCCTTAAATATTGCATTAAGGTTCTCTTGAGGACTCTCCCAATTGGGTCTAATAGGTAATGGAAAGAACCTCTTTAGATTCCTTTCATAAGTCACTAAGGTACTAGAGGTAACACTCTTGCTCTTCTTGGCAGTTATAAATATTGTTTTTTGCGTGTCCTAACTCCATCCTGCTCACCCTCCTATATTCTACGAGGAGAACGAAAAGAAAACCCTAGAAAGACTCTAGAGTTTAGCGCATAGGAAATAGTGTTATGCTCTATAAAGGTGCCTTGGAAGGCTTAAGTTTCTATATGGTGCGCCCGGCAGGAATCGAACCTGCGCACATGGCTTCGGAGGCCAATGCTCTATCCCCTGAGCTACGGGCGCACATTAATGAGTTTTAGTCACAAAATTTATTATATCATAAAACTAATATCCTGTCTAATCAATTGTCGATGTAAGCTATCATCATTTATAATCGATCTGAGACTGACAATAAGGACAAACTTTAGATTCCCGTTCTATCTCATTCCCACAAGACTGACATTTTAACTGCAGAGTATGCTTACAATAAGGACATACTAAAAAACTCTCCTGGACCTTACTGCCACACATAGGACAAGGGGTCGTCTCTTCTACCACAGTTGCTTCTATATCAATGATATCCGGATCAGCCTTTCGCTGCCTGTCTATATTGGGTTTACGGCCAAGTAACAAATATAATGGGACGATTACAATGGACATCGGAATACTAGCTACAGCCCATAATAGTGAGGTAAAAAAAGGCTGTCCTAGTTTTTTTGCATCATTATATATAAAATACGCGGCTATTAATCCAATCAACATATTAATTCCCATATCAAAACCACCTTACTTAATGATACGTTATTATAGCATCAAAAACAGCAGGTAGGCAACAACTAAGACTTAGCTGCTAATTTCTTGCAAAGACTTGCCTTTTGTCTCTTCACCTAATAACCAAACGATAACCGCTACTCCTAACATCACAATGGTAAACATCATAAACACATTATTAAAGCCGTCATTTTCAGCTATCATATAACCGACAACCGTAGGTGCCAAAATGCCGCCAATGCGGCCTACAGCAGCTGCCCAGCCAGACCCATAAGCACGAACTTTCGTAGGGTATAACTCTGGAGTATAGGTATATACGACTCCCCATGCTCCTAAATTGAAAAATGACATCATACTGCCCCACCATAATACAGTAGCTGCATTTCCTCCCTGTCCAAAGAAATAAGCACACACAGCACAAGCCGCTAAAAAACCGGATAAAGTAGCTTTACGCCCTATACGATCTACGAGATAGGCTGCAGCAAAATATCCTGGTAACTGGGCCAATGTCATAACTAGCACATATTCAAAAGTTTTAATAACAGTATAGCCCTGCCCTACCATTAATGAAGGCAGCCAAGTAAATATTCCATAATAAGAATACACAATGCCAAACCATAATATCCACAACATAATTGTCCTTTTAATAAACTGCGTTTTCCAGAGATCTGCAAAAACAGCTGGCGTTATATCTTTATTCTCTGGCGCAATTATGCTGGCAGCAGGCTTTATTCCTGCAGACTCTTCCAGCTTACTAACAAGATCATGAGCCTCCTTGACTTTTCCCTTGCCCAGTAAATAAGGAATTGACTCTGGTACTGACTTCCAAACCTTAAATACATATAAAGCAGGTAATGCACCAATAAAAAAAGCGATATTCCAGCCATAGCTGGGAATCACCAGATAAGAGATTAAAGCTGCAACTAACCAACCGATCCCCCAAAAGCTTTCTAATAATACTACAAAACGTCCTCTAGCGGTAGGCGGCGCATATTCACTTACTAGAGTAACTGCTACTGGAAGTTGTCCACCTAAACCGAAACCTACCAAAAACCGAAATAATAATAAGGATTCAAAGTTCCATGCCAAGCCGCACAAACCTGTAGCTACACTATACATAACAAGAGTAGCTGAAAATACTTTCTTACGTCCAAAACGATCTGCCATTGATCCAGACAATACAGCTCCTAACGCCATCCCCACCAAACCAATACTGCCGATATAGCCAACTTGAGTACTAGTCAGCCCCCATACTGTTGCAAGAGTAGGAAGAACAAAAGCAATAATGCCTGTATCCATGGCATCAAACATCCACCCAAGTCCCGTAATTACTAATAAACGATAATGGAATTTGGTCACAGGCACATTTTCTAATCGAGTAATAATATCCATAAAGCCCTCCAAAGTAATAACATCTGTCTTGTCACATGTATGTATTATAGCGCTTCTCTCTCTCCATGACAATAGTTAGTTTGCTAGAAATCCCCACTCACCATACATGTTTTTATCTAAAAAAAGCTCTCCAACCTTTTAGGATGGAAAGCCAAAATCTGCTTTTATATTATTGTGTACAAAGTTCTTTTCACTCTTAGTTAAGGATGTTATTCCGCCTCGTTTGAGCTGAATTAATGATTCTTCTACCATCGTTATATGTTTCCCCATTTTTTTTCGAGCCAGACTAGGTTTTTTCTGTTCAATTGCATGAAAAATGGAACAATGCGAATCATACAAAACATTCTGCATATTTTCTTCCATAAAAATTTTTTGCCTGGAAAACCGATAGGTACTATTCATTAGATCAGAAACTGCTCCCATTAATTTAATCATAATAGGGTTATGAGCGGCTTTCAGTATAGCAAAATGAAAATCTGCATCTGCCTTGTCACCCACTTCTCCATCATTCACTTCATCTACCATGCGATGCAGCGCAGCCCGCATTTCTTCTATATCTTCTGGCGTAGCACGCGCAGCTGCTAACGCGGCAATTTCAACTTCTAACGTTTTTCTTACTTCTAATAAATTCATTGCATCATCAACATTTACATGTAATAAAAAAGATAATGGCTCAAGCATTCCTTCAAAAGACACCTGACGTACAAAACTGCCTTCTCCTGGACGTATCGTTATAATCCCCATTATTTCTAGGGCACTGAATGCTTCTCGTATAGAAGCGCGGCTAACATTTAGTTTCTCTGATAATTCACGTTCCGATAATAATTTGTCACCTGGCTGCAATTCCCCGATAACAATAAGCTGCTTAATTTGTTCGATTACTTCTTCATAAACTTTTTTTGTTTTAACTGGCTTAAACATATAATCCCCCATCTTCCCCTTAATCATTGCAGAGATCTATAAATGTCAGTGATAAGGATGTACGATTTATCAGTTAAATACATGGCGGGCTGCATAGTTTGCCGCCCGCCATGTACTAGATAAGTGTTAGTAACGATGATTATCTATTACATCACTTATAATCATATTTCTTTTATGATATACTATTTTCTTTCATAAGTCTAGACCCTAGTATAACATTCCTTTACCGGGAACCTATGGGATCATCCATTGCAGCCAGTAAGCTTGCACATAAGTCATAACACCAACGATAACAGCCAGTACGAGAGAATGTTTTACCGTAAAGCCAAACAAATCTCCTTCTTTACCAACTAATCCAGTAGCTGCAGTAGCTACTGCAATACTTTGTGGTGAAATCATCTTACCGCAAACACCACCTGAGGAGTTTGCAGCAACTGTCAAAATAGGATCAACACCAACTTGTGTTCCTGTAACAGCCTGCAAGTTGCCAAATAACGCATTTGCAGAAGTATCGGAACCAGTTAAGAATACACCCAGCCATCCTAAGAATGGGGAGAAGAATGGGAAGAAAGAACCTGTACCTGCAAGGAATAAGCCAAGAGTTGAGCTCATACCGGAATAATTCATAATATAAGCCAAACCAAGAACACAAGGAATCGTAATCAAAGGTTTTGTTAATTGTTTTAACGTTTTTGTGAAAATGGAAATAAATCTTCCAGGTCCAACGCCTAATACAAATGCTGTAATGATTGCAGCAATAAACAACGCCGTACCTGCTGCACTCAGCCAGTTAAGTTTATAAAGAGCTGCCATCGCAGTTGGCACTTTAGCGATTGGAGCCACCTGCATAACGACTTTATCCAAACCTGGTACTAAGAATTTCAGTGTAACAGCATCCAAAATCGCTACTACTGGTTTTAAGCCCCACAAGATAACCATTACAGTCAAGATAATGAATGGAGACCATGCTTTCATTACTTTACCGAAAGTTAATGCTGCACGATTTGCAACAAGCGTAGGTGCTGGTTCATTAGCAAAGCGCCAAATGCTTTTTGGTTTCCAATATTTTAAGAAGATCGTCAAAGAAATAATACAAGCAAGTGAAGATAAAATATCGGGAAGTTCTGGTCCGATATAGTTGGAAGAAAACCATTGTACACCAGCGAAAGAGATCCCTGCGACTAAACATGCAGGCAATACTTCTTTTGCAGCTTTCCAACCTGACATTAATACAACTAACCAGATAGGAATAATAATGGATAAGAAAGGTAATTGTCTACCAACCATGGCACTAATTTTCATGGTATCGAGTCCAGTCACTTGTCCAGCGACAATAATAGGAATACCAATACCACCAAAGGCTACAGGGGCGGTATTAGCGATCAGGCATAATCCAGCTGCATATAGAGGATTAAACCCAAGACCCACCAACATACCCGCGGAAATCGCAACTGGAGTACCAAAACCTGCTGCTCCTTCCAAGAAAGCACCAAAACCAAACGCTATTAAAAGTGCTTGTAAACGACGGTCATCGGTAATCGTCGCAATTGAGTCTTTTACAATTTCAAATTGTCCTGTTTCTACTGTCATGTTGTAGATGAAAATAGCGGTAAGAACAATCCAAAAAATTGGGAATACACCATATAAAGCACCCATAGCTGTCGCAGTGATTGCGATTCCTGCAGGCATTTGATATACAAAAATTGCTACTAACACTGCTGATGCTGCAGCGAGTGCGCCTGCGATTTGTCCTGGAGTACGGCGAATGGCTAAAAGATAGAAAATTACAATAATAGGAATTGCTGCGAAAAGGGATGAAAGCGCCAAATTGTTCATCGGATCATAAACTTGAGTCCATGTCATTAAATAAACACCTCTTTTTTATGTTTTTCCATTATTTTAAATCGTATTAGTCCTAATCACTGGTATAATCTTCTCTCACCTCTCTTTGATCAACCAGTATTTTAGCCATATCACTGGACTAGTGGTCTGACCATAGATATAATATTTCAACAGACTCGGCTAAATTCCTGCCTATATATTTAAAAAATTCAAATAAATAAAATTTTACGTTTTTTCACGCATTTAAGGAGGATTTTGTATCTTGAAGTTAGAATATACTGGTCAGACCACTACATCCAGAATTTATATTTTATTTTATCAAAAAGCGAGGACGTGACTTATGAAAAAAGTAAGTACTAATTGGAAGCAAGCTTTCCCACCCGAAAGCGTCGGAACCGAATTTTTTGAGGAATTTGCAATGCGTGCCCAGAATGTTGCAGCTAAGGTATTTAGAGTAAAAACAGCAGCAGAAGCCCAGTCAGTAATTGTCGAAATCATAAAATCCAGCGAAGCCAAAAAAGTGGTAGCCACTCCTGAAGTAGTATCCCCGTTAGACCTCCCTGCTATACTAAAATCTATGAATTTAGACTTATACACTGAGCAATCCGATATTCGAACTCATGCCGATACGTCAGATATAGGTATTGCCTGTGTGGAGTTTGGCATTGCCGAAACGGGTAGTGTCTGTGAAGATGGCCTTGCTATTGAACAGCGTCTCATTACGACCCTCCCTCCCATATCGATCGTCGTAATGAATAGTGCAAATGTGGTACCTACCATAACAGCAGCTTTTGAAACGATTTCCAAAGTATTTGATCGCGGTTACATCAGCTTCATCACTGGCCCTAGCCGTACATCAGACATTGAAAGAGTGTTAACGATCGGTGTACACGGACCTAGCCAGCTAGTGATTATCGCTATTGATGAAGAAATAAGGGAGGTCTGAAATAATGTCTAGCAATCGTAACCTAAAACAAGAAATTAACGAAAAATTAATGGATGAAACCTTGCGCGGTTCTCTAAATCGATTTGCAGAAGCGTACCCAATTGCTCGCGCTAAGGCTTATGAAAGTGTTGATGACATCGACGCCTTACGTAACTCTGTAAGAGATATGAAAATAGCTACCGTGGAAAATTTGGAGAAAATTGCTGATCAATTCGAAGAACAAGTAACCAAAAGAGGCGGAAAAGTCTTTCGCGCTAAAGATGGCGATGCATTAAAAGAATATCTCTTTAATCTGTGCAAGGAAAAAGGCGTTAAACGAATTGCCAAATCCAAATCTATGGCTACCGAAGAAATTCATTTGAATCACTTTTTAGAAGAAAAAGGATTACATGTTAAAGAAACAGATTTAGGGGAATGGATTATTTCCATTGCTGGACATAAACCATCTCACATGGTTATGCCTGCCATACATTTAGATCGAAATCAGGTTGCAAAGTATTTTTCCCAAGAACTCAATAAAGATATAGAGCCTGATATTGCTTATATGGTACAAGAAGCCAGAATCGCCCTAAGGGATGAATTCCTGCATGCGGATATGGGTATTACGGGTGCTAATTTCGGTATTGCAGAAAACGGTGCTACCGGCTTGGTAACCAATGAAGGAAATGCTCGCTTAGTAGCAACGCTGCCACCAATTCAAGTCGTCATTATTGGTTATGAAAAATTGATTCCTACCATTAAGGATGCCGTGCCGATCTTAAGAACCTTGCCAAGGAATGCAACGGGTCAGCTCATGACCAGTTATATGAGTATGATTTCTGGTGCTGCTCCTGCTTTAGTAAAAAAAGATGGTCAATGGGTGGAGCAAGAAAAAGAACTTCACGTTATTCTTTTTGATAACGGACGTTTAAAAGCAGCAAAAGACGATAAATTAAAACAAATTTACCAATGCGTTCGCTGTGCTTCCTGTTTGAATGTTTGCCCAGTTTATACCTTGGTTGGCGGACATGTTTACGGTCATATTTATGCAGGTGGCATTGGTGCCATCTTAACTGCTCTCCTAAATAGCATGGACGATTTCAAACAAATCAATGAAATGTGTATTGGCTGTCGCCGTTGTACTGAAATCTGTCCTGGTAAAATTGATATTCCTGGTCTGATTGAATATCTTCGAGCAAAATCCGTTGAACAAGATGGCCTGCCTTTTGGTGTAAAAGCAGTCTTTGAAAACGTTCTTGCCAATCGAAAAGTCTTCCACAATTTACTGCGTTTAGCCTCAATTGGACAAAAACCTTTTACCACTGGACGTGTTATTAGACATCTACCATTATTCTTTGCTGGTTTAGCAGCTGATCGAAGTTTACCAGCCGTAGCAGACAAACCGTTTAGAGATCGAGTAAAAAAAGTTACTAAAAAGATAGACAAACCAGTGAAACGTGTTGCCTTCTTCAGTGGTTGTAATATCGACTTTATCTTCCCTGAAACGGGAGAATCCGTCTATAAAGTACTGCAAGATCTCAATATGGAAGTTGTCTTCCCTGAAGATCAAAGCTGCTGCGGTAAGCCAGTATTAGGTATGGGCGACCATGAAACAGCTAGAAAAATTGCCAAACAAAATATTATTGCCTTTGAAGAAGCTAAAGCTGACTATATTATGTTTGCCTGCCCAACTTGCGCTGAAACTTGGCACCTTACCTATGTAGAGCTGTTTAAGGATGATCCAGAGTGGAGCAAGCGAGTCGAGAAACTAGTTCACAATGTACGTGAATTTACTAGCTTTATTGCTGGTGAATATGATAAAATTGGCCGTCTAACCAAAACTACTGGCGGACAAAAAGTAACCTATCATGATTCTTGCCATATGAAACGTGGTCTTAATGTGCACACTGAACCTAGACAATTGCTAGAATCTGCACCTGGTTATGATTTCGTGGAAATGAAAGATTGCGATAAATGCTGCGGTATGGCTGGCGCATTCGGTGTGAAGTATACAGAGCTATCTATGCCGATCTTAAAAAAGAAAATTGATAATATTAAAGACAGCGGCGCTGAAGTAATTGCTGTAGCCTGCCCAGCTTGCATGATGCAAATTCAAGGTGGATTGGATAAACAAGCTCCTAATGTTAAAATCAAGCATGTTGCAGAAATTATTGCCGAACAAATCAAAGACTAGTAAATAATAAGAGGTTGAGAGCGATTGCTCTCAACCTCTTATTATTGTTTGCTCTGTTCGCAAAGTTTCTGTAAGGAGAACCCTAACCGCAGAGACGCAGAGTGCGCTGAGGGGTATTTTCCAACTCTATTCTCCATCTTTCCTCTGTGTTCTCTGCGCCTCTGCGGTTCGCTTTCATATGTTTTTTTAAGACAGCATTAAAATGCCTTTGCTCTTTAACTCTTCTTTGATCTTAGTCAAGACTTCTTCATTAGGTATCTCTATGGTATGTAAGTGTACGCCACCAGTGATACTTGCTAACTGCTCTGCCTTGCCATCTTTTAACTTATGCAGAAATTCTCCGATTTCACGACGAGATCCTAACATTAAGTTCGCCTTTAACTCACCGTATAAGGAATGATCTACAATGACATCCAGTACCTTGCCACCATTGTCTACAATAATAGATAGTTCTTCTTCTAATTCATCTTGGCCGTGCTTACAGGCTAGGGTAGCTTTAATACTCTTAGAACTTTCTACTAATGGCAATAGATATCCTTGAGGCGTAGCATATATCACATTTCCTGCAGCACGTAAAATAGCAAAATCAGTGACAATCACTTGACGGCTGACACCTAGCTCTTTTGCCAGCCAAGTTCCTGTCAATGGCTGCTCTGCTGCCCTTAGTTTCTCTAACAATCGTCCTCGTCGCTCTCTTGCATCCATTATACTATGCCCCCTATACTTCCTATTTACATTAAGAAAGCTTCACAGCCATCTTAATTGATATGCCTTTTAGCAAACAGAACCCTTTCACTTTCACAATTCGGTCAAAATGGATTTTTTCCTGCTCATTGTCTATCTTGATCCATATTACATAGGATGATGATAACAAAAAATGAGTATCAGAATCTTCATTCTAATACCCATTATCATCTCTAATTTGGTGGGCGATGACGGGATCGAACCGCCGACATCCTGCTTGTAAGGCAGGCGCTCTCCCAGCTGAGCTAATCGCCCGTAACTATGTTGGTGACCCGTGGGGGAATCGAACCCCCGTTATCGCCGTGAAAGGGCGGTGTCTTAACCGCTTGACCAACGGGCCACATATGGCTCCTCGAGTAGGACTCGAACCTACGACCGATCGGTTAACAGCCGATTGCTCTACCAACTGAGCTATCGAGGAATAACAACATTTATCATTATATATTATCTTAACCATAAATGCAATAGGGTAAACTAACTTTTTAAAATTTTATTACGAAAAAGTAGTGATCAGTCTTATTTCAATAATTCTTGTACAAAATTCGGCAGCACAAATGAGCTTCTGTGAATGTCTTTATTGTAATATCGAGTAGTTAGCCCTTGCTGATTTTCCACACTAGATTGAATCGGATCATATTTCTTGGAACCCATGGTAAAGCAATGTAATCCGCTAGGGTAAGTAGGAATGTTCGCCAAATACATTTTAGTTATAGGAAATAACTGGCGAATCTCTTTATTCACATATGTAATTAACTCTTGGTGATAAAAAGGAGATTCTGTTTGCTGTACAAACAGTCCATCGTCTTTTAACGCCTTATACACATTAGTATAAAACGCAGGTGTAAATAGGCCTTTACCGGGGCCTATAGGATCGGAGCAATCTACAATAATAATATCATATTTATTTTCAGCCTGTTTCATATGAGAAATTCCATCACCAATTTTAAGCTCCAATTTAGGATGGTTATGAATCATAGCTTCACTAATTTCCGGCAGAAATTTTTTACAGACATCAACCACTAAACCGTCAATTTCAACCATTTCTGCTTTCTCAACACACTCATGCTTTACAACCTCACGTATTGTACCGCCATCGCCACCGCCAATAACTAGCACCTTCTTAGGGCTAGGATGGGTATATAAAGGAACGTGAACGATCATTTCATGATAAATAAATTCATCAGTCACCGATGTTTGAAATACACCATCAAGCACTAACATGCGGCCGAATTGGTGAGAATCCACTACCGCGATCTCCTGAAAATCAGACTTTCCCATAAATAATGTTTCTTTTACCCGCGCTCGTAATTCTAAGTCTTTTGTTTGCGCCTCGCTAATCCATAGGTTCATCTTTGCTTCCCTCCAACTTTTTATTTTATCGATGATCACTCTTATTTTAGAGGCTTTATGTCCACTTTTATGAGTTCTTTTTCATTACAGCCAGTATCATTTCGCAATATACCGCCCGTCATTGCAATCATTATAAAAAATCTTTCTTTCCCAAATTCTTCTATATCCATAAATTCTATCATAAAATAGCCTTGGGGAAAAGGTCTATTTCTTTTCCCCAATCACCTAATGCAGCATCAACCTTAACTCATACCGACTTTTCCAATGCTTTATATGACGCAATGTACTAGCTACAATTAGACTTACCTGTCGTATCGTCTTTTATTCCTAAATCACCTGGACAAGTCCCCTTCGGCGTATTCCAGATAGAATTAATTGCATGTGTCGCATTCAATTGTGTCATCAGCCAAATATAAGTATCACGAAATTGAAATAAATCAAATTGTGTATCTTTTAATCCATTCATAATCCAAGCCCCTAGCCAAATTATAATAAAAATTGCAGTATAGGCTCCAATACATTTATTCGGGAAATAAATAACCTGTTGAATATTTCGCCACATTATATCTCACCCTCCACAAGTAGAAGTATCCACTAATAAATAGTCTTTTCTCTATCCTATTCAATACAAGTAAAAGAGGCCCGCTCATTTTATCCTCAAAGACAAAATGAGAGGGCCTCTTACATCCTGATTATCGATAGAAATAAATAAAGGTAGCAGCCACATTCACAATAAGGGCACCAATCATGGGAATCGACGTACGTTTTACTACATCAATTGGCGATACATTTGCAATACCTGAAACGACTACAATAACCGCAGTAATTGGGGACATACTGCGGGCAATACTTGCAGCAAAATGCATTGGCAATAGCATCAAAACTGGAGCAATATCCATCTTAGCGGCTACAACAGGAGTTAAAGCTACAAAAGCAAAGAATGGTGCATTGCCTGACCCCATGACCACAGATGATACTGCAATAATCGATACCATGACAATAATCATGCCAGCTCCACCAAAACCTGCTGATTGAGCAGAACTAATAATCGATTCAATGGCTCCCACTGATTTTAACCCTTGAGCAAAAGTTTCCCCCGCTACGACCAAGGTAACTACAGCAGCAAACTGAATGCCCATGCCGTCAAAAAAAACTTGCAGATCAGCAAAGACTTTTTTAACATCTCTTTTACGAAGAAACTCAAAAATCATAGATACAAATAAACTAATAAACATCGCATTCACAATATCCATTTTGATTCCTTTAATGCCAATATCACTAAAGGCTAAAATCAGTACTAAAGGCACAACAGGCAATAAGGCAAAGATCCCTGGAGGAAGTTCCTCTTCTGTTTTATTCGCGACTATATCTGTCCGCTCTACAATGTGTCCTTGTTTTTTATCAAACCACTGTTGGACAAAATAATGTAATACCGCAACTACCACCATTACCGTTAAAGCAACGGGAATTTGATACTGAGTCCAATAAGTCGCAATGTCCATACCAGCAGTATTGGCTGACAAGACACTGCCAGGATCTCCAGGGCTCCAATCCAAGCACAAAGTAGTACCAATCACCGCCGTAGCAGCTAATCGACTGACGCCAAGACGTACTAAAATAGGAAACATGGTAACCATGAGCAGCATGCCTAAACCAGAGGCACTGTTAATGAACAAACCTAATACCTGACCAACTAAATAACACGCAGCCAACATTACATAGGGGGCATGAAGTCTTTGCAATGGCTTTATGGCAATATTCACCAAGGCTTTGCTAGCTCCAATATGGTCCATATATCGGGCAAAACCTCCTACTGCCATAATACTAAGACCAAGACCAGCGGCTCTGCCACTCAGCGTCTTTTTAATAAATTCAAACAAATCAAACCAAATGAGTCCCGTACTCTCCTTAGCTGGCAAAATCGTTCCCAAACCAAAAATAACAGCACATGACATAAGAATAAGACCACCAAAAACTAAAACAGCTTGTGTCTTGTATTGCTTTAAAATCATGTAGACAACCATTGACGTCACAATAAGTGCTAATAATATTCCTAACATTTTTATTCCTTCCTCCTATATATCCCTTTCCGCTTTACCATCTGAAGACCAACTCATTTTCCTACAGTAAATGTATTTAAAATACATTATATATAGTTCTATAGATCTTCATTTTCTCCTGCAGGTGTACATTTCATTTACAATTAAATTTATTATATATTTTGAAAATTTAATAAATTTAATTGTAAGATACATTTTTCAATATCTAGTTACTTTTACTTGGCGAATATTATATAATCAATAAAACACTATAAATTATATTATGAGGTACCTATGAGTAGAATGACAATAGCACATCTTAAGACAGGCACTATTTTTGGTGATAATAACACCGCAGAATATGTATATCTGCCAGCCAGCGAAATTGGCATGGAAGAGCCCTTATGCGTTCTTGAAACACCTAAGGGACGGCAAGATCTCAACATGAAACAAGCCTTATCTTTTATATTAAAACTCAGCTTAAGACCAGTATATCACCCTCGATTAGGACGCAGTTCTTTCTAGCTTGATTAGAGTAAAGCCTTTCCTATGTTTTGCAGCATAGAAAAGGCTTTCTTTCTTAAATCTTACTATATAAAATTGACTTCAGCCACATCTTCATTATTTTCGGCAAAGATTACTGTACCCTCTATGGTCTTTCCTGCCAAGACTGCAGGCAGCCAATAGATGTCATCCTGCCACATTTCATCATAAGGGATATCGGACTGTGAAAACCATTGAGGTTTCATTTCTTCCGTTTCTACTGGTTCCCCCTGCCAGATACGCACTTGAAAGATATGTACATCATGCCGCAGCTGAGGGCTTGCAGGAAAAATGAAATCCAGTTTACCTGCGTATTCCAATTGCTTCTCCTCCACCTGTATACCACTTTCTTCTTCCAGCTCCCGTACAGTTGCTTGCAATACTGTTTCACCCTCTTTAATTTTACCACCAAATCCATTATATTTTCCTTGACCAAAACCTGTTTTTTTCATCCCCAGTAAAATTTTATCTTTTTTAAGCAAAAAACAGAGTGTGGTTGTATACATTTTCTCATCTTCTTTCTTTTAAAAAGTGCCGGTCATATCCTCTTATCACCCCATAGCTAAGCTTGCATAGCAAGAAAAGTATTGCCGGGAAATACTCCCCCCTCTGGCAGTAACAATTTATATTCAAGTTATTTACATCATATATCGTATAGACACAATAAAAAACAACAGTCTATAAAGACAGTTGTGAAAATGCCAGTATTTATTCTAATAAAAATTTTTCCATAACGTGTACATCAATCCATTTTCCATCTAACATTCCTTGTTTTACGTAAGTACCAACCTTTGTAAAACCAAGAGAATGGTAGAGTTTATGGCCTGTACGATTAACAGCCAACGTAGTCAGCACCATCTTATAAAAATCTTCCTTTTTCGCCACTTGAATTAAGGCCAATAATAAATGTTTGCCAAACCCCTTATTCCGTTCTTCTCTTTTAATATAAATGGATAAGTCAGCAACACCCCGATAACATTCTCTGGCATTAAAAACATTGAGCGAAGCCCAGCCTTTTATCTTATTCTCTGTATCTTCTATTACTAATACTTTATGTCTGGAACTCCTGCTTCTCAGCCATTCTGCCATTTCTTCAACACTTTTTGTATTGGTTTCTAATGTAGCAATTCGATCTTGTATGCCTTGATTATAAATTTCCGTAATTTGCTCAATATCACTTAGCGAAGCAATCCGAATAAAAAACGTACCTTCAGGCAATTCTAACGTTTCCTGCATCTTCCCCTCACTCCTACTTCTTACTCCTTGGTTTCTGATTGCTAATCAAAATCATTCTTTGAAATAGCATGCTCTCTGGCATACTGCCGTAAACACTGATGCACACACGCAATCTCCTCTCGAGCAGGCAGAGCAGCAATCAGCTTATCAATGTACCCTTGCTCTACCATATAGGAAAAAGAATAGGAAAAGTAGATATCATATATCCAAGACAAACGAAAAAGCATTAAATCATTTCCTGTCTTAATGTCTGGATACTCCACTAATTTCCCCTGTAGTATATCCTCAACGATCTTTGCTGAATACACATCAGCATTTCCTAACTCCTGGGGCAGAGGGATCTTATTATCCTTATCTTTCGTGATTAACATGGAAAAGATGTCTATCTTATCGGCATCACGAATAATCTTTGCAGGAATTAGCCACTCTTCATTTTCACCGATTGGCAACTGACGCCGATTATGGTATAGTACAGCATTTTTCACAATCCTCTTTTCTTGATCACTTAGTCCTGCAGCCTGCAGACTGCCCGTTTCCTGCAATACGTCCAATCCTAGCTGAGCATGATTCACAGACATTACATCATTAAAGGTTCTATACGTCTGATATTGCTGAAATCTTCCAATATCATGAAGTAAAGCAGCAATTTTGATGTGCTGCATCTGTTCAAAAGAACAAGTTAACCATGTACCAATTCTCACTGCATTTTCCAATACTCGCATCGTATGCTCTTCTTTTAATCGAATGTGAAATTGCAACTGCTCATCAGTAGAATAAAAACCCTCAACATAACCATGAAACCAGTTTTTAAGAAATAAAAAAGCATGTTCCTTCATGGGACCTCCGCTTATTTGGCTTTTTTCTTTTCCGCTTTACTAGGAACGCCTGTTAATATGATTTGCTTGTCCTGGGTTGTTACCTTAACATCAAAATCAACAATGCCTTCCTTATATAGTTTAACTTTTAACTCCAGTAATGCTTTTCCTACCTTTTCCTGCAACTCTGGCGTAAAAAACTCACTTTCATAATTCTTATTATCTTTTTGTATTCCCTTTACAGGCTGAGGAGCTGCTGTTTCTTCTGCATAATTTTCATTTTCAAAAGTTAGATTCTCTTTGTAATCACCAAACATAGCTGTGTCACTTAAATTTTTTGGTATTTTCGCCATATTTCATTCACCCTATCATCTAGAATTTTATACCTATATTATAGCACAAATCCAATTACTTTTCGTTTTTTCCTGCTGTTAACCAGGTATATAACCCTTCTCCTGCAGTGACTCCAGGTCTTGGTACCCAATTTTTCTTTTCTAGCCATTTACGAATAGCCCCTTCTCCATCTGGCTTTATCAGTAAAACCTGGGGACCAACCAAACCAATCACCCAATTGGATAATTTGCTTTGCGCAAGAATCTCCGTCGCCATTTCGGGAGTATCACAAGCCAATATCATTGCTCTGGAAAATAAGGTTTTATCATAAGCCGTGGCCCACTGCTGTAGTGTACACAACACATTCTCCGCGGGAGGTACTTTACTATGATCAGCAATCAGCGCAAATAAATCATCAACTGAAGCTCCTCCTTTTAACGCGCGAAGTACGCTGCTGCGAGTAAATTCTCCTTGATATACATAATCCTGAACCTGAGTCTCAGCAAAAACCGATAACATCCACACCACATAAGGACTTACATTTTTCGGAACGAAAAAGGAAAGATCTGGCTGAATGATCAGCTGCTGCTCCAGTTCAATGGGTAAAACCTGCCGCCATTTATCAAATAAAAGTGCAAAAATGACTTCCGTATCTTTATGATACAAATCGATTTTAACCATTTGGCTAATAGCCTTACCTGGGTCTTTCTCTTCTGCCAGCCACTCGGCCAAAGCTAACCCCAAAGGAGTCAATCGCCAGAAATTTCGCGGCATTTTCCCTTCCATCAGCCATTGAGTTGGCAGTTCGGCCGTAGTCTTTTCAAATAATCCACAATACATAAATGGCTCTAATACAACTGCCTCTAACCACTCTTCACTGCTAAAAGGATCTTTATCATGAAAAAGCACCGAAGATTCATCTGTAATGCTTTTCATCATTAAAGACGCGCCAGTTAACCATGTTCCGTTTACCTTGGCTGCATATTTTAATAAATTAGCAATAAAAGGAAGACTCCCTCCCTTATGATATTGAATACGAGAGATTTGCCAGCTCAAAATATAGAGTAAGCGATGGGATGCCGGCGAAAAAATGAAATCATCCCATTTTTCCCCATTTAATTGATAATAGCAATAGTCACCTTTATCAACTACAACCTTTAAGGCTCCCATCTCCTGTAAAATCCCTAAAAGCATACGTGTCATATTCGTATATAAATTTTCATCAGCGGCTTCTTCCCATTCGTCAGCTGCTGCAGAGCTTAAGCGTGACATTAAACGACGCAATACGGATTTTGCCATGAACTTTTTCACAGTAAGTTTTGGTTTTTCTATATACAAAAATGCGGATAGCTCAATCAAATCCGCAAGAGACTGTCCTCCGCTATCAATTGCAGAATGCGTGGCCGGAAGCTGCGCTTCTAAGAAATAATAAAATGCAGACATTTTATCAAGTGTTTTCTTAAAGTCGGGTATAGCTAACAGAGACTGAGGCATCTGCCCTTCTAGCAGCCATCCCTTTTGCAGCAAGTCGGTAACTGCAGCATCAATTTTTTTCACAGGCACTGTCGAAGAATACTTTTCATATATTTGATTTATAGCGACTGGCTTGCCAGCGAATTCACATAGAAAAGCCATTATACTTTGCTCTTCTTCTCTCAATTCATGATATACACCTGCAAATCGTGGGATATGGAAGATAGCCTCACGTAGTAATTTAGGAACATTACCCACCCAGCCGCTTACATCAAATAACCAACACATTTTATTTAAGGCTGTTTTATTCAATGCATAGATTTCTTCTAAGGTATATGCATGATCCAAACGTAAGGATAATTTTTTATTTGGCAAAATTCCCCATTCCTTCCCTTGCCAATGTTTCATCAAAATCCAAAATTTGATACTGGTATCCCTGCTCTGTTAAAAATAATTGACGATGGTGAGCAAATTCCTGTTCCCGAGAATCCTTAGAGACTACACTATAAAAATAAGCCGATCGACCATCATCTTTAGGCCGCAAGATTCTGCCCAAGCGCTGAGCCTCTTCCTGGCGAGAGCCAAAAGCTCCAGAAACCTGCACACCTACTGCGGCATCCGGCAGATCAATGGCGAAATTAGCTACTTTTGATACAATCAGTACTGGAATTTTTCGATTGCGAAATGCTTCATACAACTCATCACGTTTTACTGTTGGCATCTTGCCAGTGATGAGGGGAAATCCAAAATACTCGGCAATCCCTTCTAACTGCTTTATATATTGACCAATAATCAATATACCTTCTCCAGCATGTTTATGCAAGATATATTCGATAGCCTTTAACTTAGAAGTATTTTCCGCTTCCATGCGATAGGCTATTCGTTCTGGAACTTGGGCACACTCCATACGCAGAGAAAAATCCATGGGCACACGTACTTCTGTACAGACTGCTGTAGCAATCCAACCGGCGCTCTCCATTTCAGTCCATGGAACATCAAGCTTTTTGGGACCAATCAAGGTAAAGACATCAGCTTCCTTACCATCTTCTCTTACTAAGGTAGCTGTTAAACCTAATCTGCGTTTTGCCTGCAATTCAGCTGTAACTTGAAAAACAGGGGCTGGCAAAGTATGTACTTCATCATAAATAACCAATCCCCAAGCCCGGGCATTAAAAATTTCAAAGTGAGGAAAGGGACCATTTTTAACAGGGCGATAGGTTACCATTTGATACGTGGTAACTGTTACTGGGCAGATATCCTTTCTATCTCCAGAATATTCGCCTACTATTTCTGCAGGCAAATCTGTTTTCTCCACAATTTCTCGCATCCATTGATGTACAGCGCTGGTTGAGGTTGTTAAAATCAGTGTATTCATTCCAACCTTTTCCATTGCGCCGATGCCAATGATCGTTTTTCCTGCACCGCAAGGTAAAACCAAGACTCCTGATCCACCCGTCTCTCGACCGCCATCATAAAAAAGATCCACAGCCTGCCTCTGATAATCCCGCAGGAAAAATTCTCGTCCTGCTAGATCCGTATGCCGTAATGCTATTGCTAACTTTTCACCATCAACATAACCGGCCAAATCCTCAATGGGATAACCGATTTTTACCAAAAGCTGTTTTATAATCCCTCGTTTTCCTGCTGGAATAACCAAGGTGTGTTCATCTAATTTTGCAGTAAAGATAGCCTTTGTCTCTTTATGTCCAGCAATGGTCATAATTGTAGGAATATCCTGGGAGTAAAGATATAAAAATTCTCCAGGCACAGTAAGCTCATCGGCTTCATGTTCTGCGATCATTGGTGGATATGCCATTAGTTTTACCAGACCATAACGACTCATGTAGCCTTCAATGTCACGACACACATTATTCGGCAAAGGGAATTTCACATACGTTAATAAAAATTCAAGCACCTGAGCCGCTGTCTGACCCGTAGCTGCAGCATTCCATAAAGATAAAGGAGTAATACGATATGTATGGATATGTTCAGGACTTTTTTCTAAATCTGCAAACGCAGACAATCCGCTGCGAACGATTTCAAAATCGGGATGATATGCTTCCAGCAATACAGAAAAATCGCCTTGAACAATCATTGGATTTGTTGGATTATATACCACATTTACCTCCTAATAATACATGCTATGTAATGGCCTTTAATCACATGCTATATCCTTATATTGTACGACGCTTAAAAGGATTCGTCAAAAGATAAAGAAGAATTAGATTCAATTCTATTATTGTGACAAGCATCACAGTATCTATACATGCTTTGCTCTATACTTACAATATAAGAAGTGAAAAAGAATGATATGGAGGATGTACCATGATTGATACAGGAAATTTAGAAAGACAACATCAGGATTTTTTCGTTTTAATGGGGAAAATATCCATACATAGATCAGAAGAACAGGTAAAAGCTAATGCGGCTGCTATTGCATTACTGCTAAATCAATTATCAGGAAAACTTAAAATTCATGCCATAAGTGAAGACAAATTTTTATATCCGTCTTTAATGAATCACAATAATCTTAACATTAAAAACATCAGTCAAAAATTTTACACAGAAATGGGCGGCTTAGCCCAAGTATTTGAAGAATTTAAAAACAACTTTGCCACTACAAATAAAATTTCTGCTAATCCGGCGGCCTTTCTTATTGAATCGCAAAAAGTCTTCACAGCCCTTCAAAGGCGCGTGGATAAGGAAAATACAGAATTATATCCGTTAGTAGTTCTATAAAGAAACAGCGAATAACATATAATGATAAACAGGCTTTGCTCTTTTCAGTATAAAAGCAAAGCCTGTTTATCATTATGCCATTACGGATTCTTAACTGTTAAAGTAAATACACTAATTTCAGGTGGACAACCAAGACGAAAGGGTATCCATTGTCCTGTCCCTGGACTAACATATCCATAGGAATGATTTTCCTGATAAAGCCCACGCATATAATGATAACTTACCGGCAGTAAGGACTTTCCTAAGATATTAACTTGTCCTCCATGGGTATGCCCTGATAGAGTAAGTGGTATTTGGGATGCAAAAGCATTAAACAAAAAATCGGGATGATGTGCCAATAATACTTTAAAAGCATCTTTCGGTATATTCTGTTCAGCCTTTGCCATAAATTGTTGCCGTGTTCGTTCCTTTTCTCCAAGATCTTTTGGCCAAGGATAATCAACACCTAATATATATACAGTCGTTCCTCCTACCTGAACCGGAATATTACCATTTCTCAGAACATGGATCGGACTATTGTGCAAAGCTCTGCTAATCCGATTAATGTCCCGAAAATATTCGTGATTACCCCAGCAGAAATAAACACCATAGGGTATTAAGGAGCAGAACTCGCTAAGTTTTATTACTGCTGCGTCAAGTAAATTCAAATCATCAATTAGATCTCCTGTTATCACTACCATGTTTGGTTTTTCTTTTATAATCAGTTGCAATACTTCATCCAATCGTTCCAAACTAAAAAATGGTCCTAAATGGGTATCACTAATTTGTGCTATTTTAAACCCTGCTAACTCTTGAGAAAGTCCTTCAAAAGGCAGCACTACATGCTCGATTACCATTTCCTTTTCTGCTGAATATACGCCTTTAGCACTTATTCCTAAGGATAATACAGGTGCAGCATAAAGTACACTTTGCAAAAATGTACGACGACTGACATCCATCTTACCAGTTTCTTTTTTAACATTCGTAAGATTTAGCAACCGTCTTATGGCAAATAATACAGGAAAAAAGCAAAGCAAAACAACTCCGCTGATAATCCAAACGTAAGCAAAATCAACAACCGGGGTTATCCATCGATAGAAAAAAGCAGCATCTGGCTGGAACCACCAATTATAGTTAATAAAGAACCAAGCAAGTCCCGTTACAAGCCAATACATATAATTTTTACTAGAAAAATTTCCATTAAGAAACCATTGAGTTAGTAAACGCCAATTCACCCAGAATATGGCTAGCATAACGATGACTAATATACTATATATTGTTACCATTCATGATCCTCCAACTATATATTTATATCATCTAAGGACATTATTTCCGAGATCCCTTCTTTCCTATCCTTGATTTTGTGTAAAGCATTAAAAAACAGTAAAAGACCTTGCCAGACTGTTTTATCATCGACAAGATCTTCTTACTATTCTCTTTTAATTGGAACCACTCTCGCCATTTCTTTTATAGTTTAAACTTCTCCACAGAAGTTCTTAACTGATGAGCCATAGCGCTTGTTTCTTCCGCACTAGCTGCTACAGTCTGCATAGCCGCTGACTGCTGCTCAGAAGAGGCTGCAATTTCTTCACCATGAGCTGCAACACTTTCTATCATCGTTGCAAGACCATTAATTAATTTTACGATTTGCTCGGAACTTGCAACTTCCGAAGAAGTTACATCACCGATATCTTTTGTTTCTGTCACGGTTTGCTTCACAGCCTGCAAAATACTATCCAAAGCGCCTCCCGCTTCATTAACAGTCGAAACACCAGAATCTACCTCAACAGCATTTTGAGCCATGGCTGTCACTGCAAGGTTTGTTTTTTCAGTGACCATCTTTACTAAGGACGTAATCTCTTGAGCACCTTGATCCGATTGTTCTGCCAATTTACGTACTTCTTCGGCAACAACGGCGAAGCCTCGTCCATGTTCCCCCGCCCGGGCAGCTTCAATCGCCGCATTAAGAGCTAAAAGATTGGTCTGCTTAGCCAAGTTGGTAATGGTATTTGTAATTTGTGAAATTTGCTGTGAATAGGTGTTAAGTTCTTCAATGACTTGACTGGAATTTTGCGTTTGCTCTTTAATATTATCCATTTTTTTCACTGATTCAGTAACTCTTTCTCGCCCTTCTTCTGCTGCATGCAATGTATTCTCGGAATTTGTAATGGTATTTTCCGATTTTGATTTTGCAATTTGAATGAGACTGGATAACTCTACTAATGCTTGAGATGCTTCCAGCATGGATTGATTGCCTAAATCTGCTTCTTGCGCTAAGTGCTGCATATTTTTAGATACATCTTCACTAGAAGAAGTTACCTCTTCCGTCGATGTCGCCATTTCCTCTGACGCACTCGCTAATTGCCCTGAGGCAGATCGAATATTCGTAATCATTTCCACGAAGTTTTTATGCATTTCCTGCAGAGAAGCTGACAATTCACCAATTTCATCGGAACTGGCAACTTCAACTTGGCTGCGCAAATCACCATTTGCATATTGATGCGCAATTTCAGTGAGCTTGACAACAGGTCTGCGAATCATATTCGTTAAGGTAATTGCAATAATGATGCCCAACACTAGCACCACAAAACTGATGATTCCAGAAGTAATAATTACAGTATTATTGGAACTTATGCTTTCTTTTATAGAACCATTTGCCACTTCAACATTACTTTGAGCAAATCCGTCCAGTGCCTCTTCAATTGCCTGGGATTGAGGTGCGACCCGCTTTGCGAAGTCTGCCAATTTTACTTTGGTTTCTTGTGCTTTACTGTAATCACCTGCTGCAATTAGTAGATTATACTCTTTAGCAAGTGGCACAAACTCTGCTATAATTGTATTTTTATACTTCATCGTTTCATCAATTACAGCTTGAAATTCCTGCTTTTTCTCAGGTCTGGCAAGTGCCAAAAAATCGTTCTCCAGCTGTATAACCTTTTCAAAATCATTATTAATTCGATTTAAATAGATATCGTCTCCATAGGCGGCATACGCACGAAGGTCAGATACAGTGATTTTATATTGAATCGTAATGGCATCAGCAATCGCCATGCGGACATTTGCCTGATTGATGTTTTCCAAATCATTTTTTGCATCATTTAATGAAATAAATGAATTAATTGCCATAATAAAAATCAAGACAATTACAATTGCAAAACTAACAGCAATTTTGGCACCTATCTTTAATTTTATTTTCATTTTAAACTCATCACCTTTGATCATTATTTTTTCAACTATGAAAAGATTTGACCAATCTTGAAATAGTCATTTTATAAAACCTTTTTTAGCGAATTAAAATTCCCACACCTGAAGCATCATCCTTGCATTCACCACTGTTAAGAATTTTTTTGGACAATTCGTGAATACTCCAAAAATCCAGCTCATGATCCATAGGCTGGACAATTCTCTCAAACAAACCATCTGTTAAAAATAGAAAACTCTCACCGGATGTAAAATGATAACTTCCCTGATCATAGACCTCATCTTCATTAATCCCTAAGAAAAGTCCGGGGGTTTTTATAATGTGTGGTCCTTGCTCTTTTAAGATGATAAAATGATTAATTCCTCCCGCTGCATAGGTGAGAGTATTGCACATGAAATCAAACTCAAATAAAAATACACCGGCGAATTGTCCCCCTTTAAAAAAGGGCATCACTTCTTTATTAATCCATGCCAGTCTGTCATTTATTGTAATGTTCTTCTTAATCGCTTTTAAAAAAAGATATTTTAGGATACTCGTCTGCAGTGCAGCTGCAACACTATGCCCCATAACATCAATCATAATGCCAAACAGCAATTGAGATTTTTCTTCATAAACAAAATCATATAAGTCTCCACTCACATAATGATGAGGCTGATAAACCGATCGGATACGAAATAATTCATTTTCTAAATCTCGTGGCAGCATTCTATGCTGCACTTTACCAGCCATTTGAATTTCTTCCCGCATTTTTCCATCAAAGGTAAGGTTTCTTATAACAGCAGCAAAAACAGGAGTTCCATGTAACTTCATATAACGGGCACTTACTTCTACTTTAAAAATAGTTCCATCTTTTTTAATATGGTTGGTAGTAAAAATATACCCCTCTTTATGCGTCTTAGCTAACTCCATATTTTCTCGCAATGTTCTCATTGAACTGTTTGCTATATCATCCGCGAACAAGGTCAAAAATTCTTCTTGGGTATATTGATACAGCGTCAGTGCCTTTTGATTCATAAATAATATTTTTCCATCTTCAAAATCGATTAATAGCAGTGCATCATTGATCATGTTAAACAGATCAAAACGCTGGCAATAATCACACATACCGCTAAAAATCCCCTGTGAAACACTCATCTACTTAACTCCTTACTATGCTTGCATCGTAAATACCTTGTTTAATCTTGTTAATTCAAATAATTCCTTTACGACACCTTTGGCACCTGTTAAGGTTACATGCCCTTCTTTCGGCAGCACCTTCTTTTGTATCGCGACAAGTACACCAAGACCTGAACTATCAATATAATCTACATTGTGCAGTTTGATGATAAATTGTTTATATCCAGATTCTATGAAACCCATCAGCTTTTCTCGTAATACGGCAGCGTCCTCCACATACATACTTCCAGATAAGGTTACAATCACTTCTTTTTCACTAATATTTGTAGTAATCTCCAATTGTGTATCCCCTCTCCATGTTCAATTTCCTCATCTTATAAACTGGTATAAGTTCTAAAAGGTTTACAATAGGCAGGATTAATTTTTTTTACTAAGGTAATCTCATTTCCTTTGGTGTTCCACCAACAAGAATCTACATAAAGACCTATTAAATCAAGGCCTCGCCCATTTTCATCCCATAATTCCATGCCAGCAGTTTTTTTCGTCTTTACGAACCCGTCACCTTCATCGCGAATAATAATTTGTACATCTTCTGGTGATCTTTCTATAATAATCTGTACCTTTTTAGTATTATCTTCCTTATTACCGTGAAAAATTGCATTATTAACCCCTTCATTGATGGCAATAAATAGACGAAGGGCGTCCTCTTCACACGTTTGAACCAATTCTCTTTTTATTGAATCCCGCAGAATCGCAAATTCTGCAAGTGAGGAAAAAGAGTACATTACTTTTTACCTCCCCATTTTGATAAAATATCGTTTTTTATTAATACTTACTAACAATGTATCTATTTTCTCTGTTCTCTGATATACCAGGTTTATTTGATAAAATTCGCCATTTATTTTTCAAATACCTTCCATTATTTATTATTTAATTTATAAAAAACAAAGGATTATAGCTTAAAATGTCAAGATAGTTTTCATTAGTTCTTTATTAATCCGGGAATTTTTCACAAATTTGCAAGATTGCATCCAACTTATTCATAAAAAGGTCCACTAGTTTAGGATCAAAATGAGCTCCCCGCTCTTTGGCAATATAATGCAGTATCTCATCTAATGGCCAAGCCTTTTTATAAATCCGCTCACTCCTCAAGGCATCAAAAACATCTGCCAATGCAACAATTCTACCATAAATATGGATTTCTTCCCCTGCCAGTCCTCGTGGATATCCGCTGCCATCATATCGCTCATGATGCTCATGAGCGATAAGGGCTCCGCTTTTTAATATGGAACGCTTTGATCTTTTTAACATTTCATAGCCTACAGGAGAATGCCTTTTCATAATGGTAAATTCATCAGGAGTCAGTTTACCTGGTTTATTTAAAATCGCATCTGGAATTGCCAACTTACCGACATCATGAATCGGAGCAGCTAAACGCAAATTTTCTGCTTCTTCAGGAGAAAGGCCATAAGCTAATGCTAATAATTTTGCAATTTCAGCAACTCTTTTCACATGACATCCTGTTTCCTGAGAGCGTGCTTCAGCAATCTCTCCTAATGTAAAGAGAATTTCCTTTTGTGCATCTTCTACCTCTTCATTTAAATAAATATTGTCGAAAGCAATAGATACATTGGTGCAAAAAACCTCAATTAAATCCTTATCCCAAATACTTAAAGAAGCGACACCATCTAAGTAGATTACATTTTCTGAACCTTGTTTACTGCAAAAGTAAATTACAAAACGATCCGGAAAATACAAACTTTTCTTTTGCTGAAAAGTTGCTTCAATATCTTGTCCTACTTTCGTTTCTATATCTTTCTGCAACTTAGTACCAATCAACTTTTCATAGGTACCAGTTGCCGCCAGTATACAAAAATCATCTATTCCTTCTTTTGTTGCGGCAAAGGCAGATGCATGACAATACAATGCATTAGGATTCAGGTGCAGAATCGTCACCAGCTGTGATAATACCGCCGAAGCAAATTTTGTCATCGATTGAAGCTGAAAAATAGTAGCTGATGAATCAATGATTTGCTTTAAACTGCGGCGATTCATATCAATAATACTCAAATCCCGAAAAGAACGCAGGGTTGTTACTAAGGTAGTATGCAGCTTTTGCGATGTTAGCTCTGTTTTTTCCTTATAATCATTAATATCATATTCTACTACCACATCATGTTCCGGAGCCTGACCAGGCTGACCAGTCCGCAGAATGATCCTAACTAAACGATTCTGTAATTCATTGCGAATATAGCGAGCCAACTGCAAGCCTGAATTTTCTTCCTCCATGACCACGTCCAGCAATATCACAGCTATATCCGGATTCTCCACTAATAAACCTCGCCCTTCACTTGCTGAATAAGCACTGATAAACTCTATTGCCTTAGCATCAAAAGTAAAGCGGCGAAGTGCCAATTTGGTTACATGGTGAACTTCTTCTTCATCATCAACAATTAAGACCTTCCATTTCCCCCTATGAATAGGTGAAAACTCACTTTCTGATACGGGAAGTTCCTCCTCCCATTTTTCAAATAATAGTTCATCATCATTCTTTGCCATTACGTACCCTCCTCTCAGCTGGAATGTTAATTATAAATTTCGTTCCTTTTCCCAATTGACTCTCACATTCAATCGTTCCATTAAACTGTTGTTTTACAAGGTTATATAAAATATATAATCCTAAACCAGTTCCACCCATGCCTCGATTTGTGGTAAAAAAAGGATTAAAGATTTGCGATGCCACTTCTTTGCTCATGCCCTTTCCGTCATCAGAATAAATCAGAGATATGATGTTTGCATCTTCCAAAATAGTAATGGTAAGCCTTCCTCCTTGATCAGGATCATAGGCATGGATTAAAGAATTCATAATTAAATTGGTGATAATTTGTCCAAAGGCTCCTGGAAAACTATCAATTTGTAAAGTTTCATCACATTGAACGATAATTTTATGCTGCGTTCGCTTAATTTTTGGGTGTAAACTTAATAATATTTCGTTCAAATATTGTTTAATATTAAAAACACGTCTGGCTTCACTCGATTGATCTGCAGAAACTTGTTTAAAACTACGAATTAATTGGGATGCCCGTTCTAAATTAGAAAAAATAATGGATAAGGCTTCTTCGGAATCGGCTAAATAATTTGATAAGTCTCGACGCTTTAGATCGCCAGCAGCGTATAAATCAACAAAGTCCTTCGTTACCTTTTGTAAATGAGAAGTAGCCGTTACCCCCACTCCTACTGGCGTATTAATTTCATGGGCAATCCCTGCAACTAAACTGCCAAGAGAAGCCATCTTCTCCGCATGCACTAGCTGTGTCTGAGTTTGTTGCAAGTTCTCCAAAGTATACTGTAATTCTTTATTTACGCCTTGTAATTCTTCGTTCATCGCCAGCAAATCTTTAGTTCGTTGTTCTACCTTGATCTCTAGCTGCTCATGGGCTTGGAGCAGTGCTTCCTCAGCTATTTTACGCTGCGTAATATCACTGATCGAGCCAACAACCCGCAATGGCATACACTGTTCATCCCAGACTGCCTGCCCGCTGACAAATGCCCATTTAAAGCTATGATCCTTGCAGCAAAAACGATATTCCCCACGAAAAAAGTCTGTTTTTTTTCCAAGATAATCCTGCAGACACTGCTCAATCCTTTCAGAATCATTTGGATGGATTCTCTTTCGCCATTCCTCCATACTTTTAAAAACTTCTGCATCATCATATCCAAACATTTGCATCACTCTGGCAGAAAAGAAAGTTTTGTCAGTTTTTATATCCCAATCCCAAATCCCCTCATTGTTCCCCTGCAAGGCCAGCTGCCAGCGCTCTTCGCTGACCATCAGTTCTTTGTTTGTTTTCTGTATTACATCCATATTCTTTTGAATCGTCTGTGACATGGTATTGAAAGTTGTACATAATTCTTGCAATTCTTGAGGAGCAGAGCGAATGATCTCTTCACTGATTTTTGCAGAAACAAAATTCCCCTCATTCATACTTGTAAAATGTTTTGTTACCGTAGTAATCGAACGAAATAACGTATTGAAAATCAAGAGAGAAACCAAAGAAAGCAACAAAAAGATAATACAGAAGGTGACTATGCCATATTTAATACTATCATAGAAACCTTGTAATACTTCTTTTTCTGTAATAGTAACAGCAATGCCCCAGCCTGGAGTTTTTACACGATTAGTGGCAGCCAAAACTATCTCTGTATTATTTCTAGTAAACTGGCTTATACTGCGCAAATCTTTTTTAAATAAATCAGTAAGCTCACTTGGAACATAGGAAATATGCCCCGCAGGTTCAATATGCTGCGGTACAATTACTTTTCCATCGGAAGTAAAAACAAGTGTTTGACTTGTTTGACCAATCTTTGCATCTTCACTTATGTCCTGTAATACATCCAACTTAATATTTTGTAATAATACCCCTGTTAACTCCCCATTCTCTTTTATGATCGGCTGGGTAATGACAATGACAGGTTTCCCAGTCGTAGGACTAATCAACAACTTACTAATTTGGGAGGTTCTCGATGTAATGGTATCTTGGAAGTAACTGTAACCCGCCAAACTTTTTCCAATTGCACTGGGATTATGAGGATAGATATTAGTGATTTCTCCATTTGCCTTTACTACAATAAGATCATCAAAAGCATTTAGTTCATTATGCATATTTCCCAAAAGCTTTTGCATTTCTTGCTGAGTTGCATTTTGAACAAAATATTCACTTACAAAAAGGTGACCGCCTTGTTTTATAAGAGTAAACCACATTTCCACTTGGTTACTAAATTGCG
The DNA here is from genome assembly GCF_000271485.2 of Pelosinus fermentans DSM 17108. Classification (NCBI taxonomy): domain Bacteria; kingdom Bacillati; phylum Bacillota; class Negativicutes; order Selenomonadales; family Sporomusaceae; genus Pelosinus; species Pelosinus fermentans. Next base: position 1,726,513 of record NZ_AKVN02000001.1, on the reverse strand, counting down.
TAGCCTGATTTTGTAGAATTCCCTGCATACTTTCTTTCTCTTGGATGTAAGCAGTATACATCTGTACACCAGTAACGAGTGAAGTCATCAGGAATAATGATACCACCATTACTAAAAGCAGCTGAGAACGAATCTTCATGCTATGGATCCTCCCCTTCAAGATCGGCTCCTTTAAGGCTGTATATCATCCTTGATAATCTTTCCATTTCGAATCGTCAAGATCATCATTTTTCTGTTCACATCATGATGCTGATCAAAAGTAATACGCCCTGTAACACCAGGAAAATCTTCCACCTTACTAAGATAATCATAAATCCCCTCACGGCTGGCACCACTCTTTTTCATCGCCTGAATCAACAATTGAGCTGAATCGTAAGCCAAGGCTGCATAACTGTCAGGTTCTTTATGATAGCGATCCTGAAAACGTTTTATGAATTCTTCAGATCCATTCTCCTGTATGCCATTATAAAAAAAACCATTAAAACGTACGCCTTCCACCGCTTCTTTACCTAGCAAGATAAATTCTTCTGAGCTAATTCCATCTGTACCGATGATTGGAAGGTCTATCCCGATCTCTCTCGCTTGACGAACAACAAATGCTGCTTCCGAAGAATATCCCGCTATAAAAATTCCATCGGGTTTTGAATACTTTATTTTATACAATTCAGAAGAAAAATCAGTAGTTCGTCCTTCCGAAAAGATTTCAATGGCTGTAATTTCACCGCCAATGCGCTGCAGCTTCTCACGAAAATAATCCTTCATTCCCTTGCCGTAATCATTATTGACGTAAATAATCGCCATTTTCTTTAAGCCTAGCTGATAAAAAGAATATTCTCCCAGGCCTTCTGCTTCTGCCTTATCTGTTGGAATGATTCTAAACATATAGGGTGTTGTACCATCTGTAATCGTTTTATTTACCGAATCGGTAATTACAGGAATTCCTGCACCATTATATACGTTTCTAGCTGCCATGGTACTAGCGCTGTTCCAGTGACCAAGCACTGCTACTACAGCTTGGTCTGCTACTATTTTTCCTGCCAAATTATGAGCTTCTTTTGGTGAACTGGCATCATCCTCCACCAATAATGTAATGTTTCTGCCTTGAATGCCGCCAGCTGCATTTGCTTCCTCTAAAGCTAATTGAATGGCTTTTACTTTCATGCTGCCAAACTCTTTAGAGTTGCCGGTCATGGGATTGGCACTGGCAATGATAATGTCATCCGTCTTACTCTGCTGCCCAATCGTATTACTGCTGCACCCGCTGCCAAGCCAAACAAATCCTATAATAAAAATACTAGCAATTAGCCTGCTGCCCATGGCCATTAACTCCTTTCCTATCCATTAGTCACTGCCAATCATTTACACGATCAACAAAAAATATATATGACTTGGTTCCACAAGGATCGTCTTAATTCCTTGCTAAATTTGTCAATTTTTTGTTTATTATTAGAAAATACTTGTTCTTTAAGCATTATACTTCTACTCTATTTTCTCATTTTTTTACAACTGAGAAGACCACAAAAGAAAGTAAAGCTCATATCCCATGTTGGGATATGAGCTTTACTCTCTTTCTTATTTCTTTACGTTTATCCCCAGCTCCATGCTCGTTTTTATAATGCGGCATAATCGTTCTGCTGCTGCTTCTATCAATTCAGGAGCATTTGTCATGCAGTCAGCTAAATTCATTGGCGAAGGAATAATACTCATTAAACCACTAATCCCACTGGAATATACTTCTTCAGATCCTTTACCTAAACTACCGGATAAACAAAAAGTAGGAACATCGTGCGCTTTAGCAATGCGCGCTACACCTACTGGAGCTTTCCCGCAAGCAGTTTGAAAATCAGTGCAACCTTCACCAGTAATGATAACATCCGCTTCTCTGGCAATATCAGAAAAGCGTACCGCCTCAAGTATAATCTCAACACCAGGCAATAACTTTGCATTGGTAAAAAGCAGTAAGCCGGCTCCAAGACCGCCGGCAGCTCCTGCCCCTGGATATTGGGCCACATCTTTTCCTATAACCTGCTTAGCAATCGCAGCAAATTTTGCTAATGCCGCATCTAACTCAGCAATCATTTCTATCGTAGCACCTTTTTGCGGACCATAAACAGCCGATGCTCCCCGGGGTCCGCATAAAGGATTATCAACATCACAGGCAACGACTACTGTCGTTTCTGCTAAACGTACATCCATTTGACTCACATCAATCTTTGTTAACTGCTGTAATGCCGCTCCTCCACTAGGCAGGGAGTTGCCAACAGCATCCAGAAATTTTGCTCCTAAAGCACAAGCCATTCCCATTCCGCCATCATTCGTTGCACTGCCGCCTATTCCAATGATTAATTTGCGAATTCCTCGATCAAGAGCCGCCTTTATTAATTCACCTGTACCATAAGTAGTAGTGATGCGAGGATTGCGCTTGTCCTGGGGTACCAAAGGCAATCCTGACGCAGCTGCCATCTCAATGACAGCGGTTTCCCCATCGCCAAGTATCCCCCAATGAGCCTCCAGCGGATTTCCTAATGGTCCAAGGACAGTTTCTGTAATGATTTGTCCACCAGTAGCTACAACAAGAGCTTCAATTGTACCTTCTCCTCCATCCGCTATTGGTACTTTAATTACCTCGGCATCTGAGAAAACGGATAATATTCCTGCCTCCATAGCATTTGCTACAGCTACAGCTGACGCGCTTCCTTTAAATGAATCGGGGGCCACGACAATACGCATATCCATCACATCCTTTATCAATCTAGATATCTATGATACTCCATGTAAATAAGAGTATGAAATCATTCTCATACTCTTATTCTTATTATTTTATCATTTTACCAATTATTAATCTATGTTTACTATTATCTCTAGTGAAATAAAACCTTCTACACAGCCAATGTATTTTATCTAGCAACTCTTACTGATTCACAATATTCACCGGTGTATTTGCCAAGAATTTTGTTAGATTATCCACTGCAATATCCATCAGTCTGGATCTGGATTCTTTTGGTGCCCAGGCAATATGAGGCGTAATAATGCAGTTCTTTGCAGTGAGTAATGGATTGTCTGCTTTAATCGGTTCAGAGGAAACAACATCCAATGCCGCTCCATATACTTTGCCGCTGTTTAACGCTTCTGCCAGGTCTTCTTCCACAATCAAAGGACCCCGGGAGGTATTGATAATGATAACTCCATCTTTCATTTTGGCAATATTCGTTTTGTTCACAATGCCTTTGGTGCTGTCAAACAGCGGGCAGTGCAGGGAAATGACATCGGAGTTTGCCAATAGTTCATCAAGACTTGCATACTGCAGGGTATCGCTTTTTAATTCTTCAATTTCATAGGAGTCAAAGGCTAATACCTTCATTCCCAACGCTTGAGCAATCTTCGCGGTTGCCTGACCAATTCTGCCGAATCCGATAATACCCAGTGTTTTACCGGCAAGTTCGATGAGCGGATAGTTCCAGTAGCACCAGTCTGGGCAATTGGTCCAGTCACCTTTTAGTACACTTCGGCTGTGTTCTCCAATGTGATGGCATACTTCCAGCAGCAAAGCAATGGTAATTTGCGATACGGCAGTGGTGCCATAGGTTGGAATATTGGCTACGGGTATGCTTTTTGTTTTGGCAGTTTCCACATCTACCACGTTGTAACCCGTTGCCAATACGCCGATAAATTTGATATTCGGGCAGGCAGCAAAGACTTTTTGATCAATAACGGTTTTGTTGGTGAAAACGATCTGGGCGTCCCCAATTCTTTCAATGGTTTTGTCAGCTGGTGTTCTGTCATAGACCACCACTTCACCGAGTGCTTTTAGACCATCCCAGCTTAAGTCACCAGGATTTAGGGTATAGCCATCTAATACAACGATTTTCATAATAGGATCTTCCTCCATTTTTTTATAGTATATTCTCGAAAAACAACCATATATAGCTGTAAACAGTAAACAGGCAAAGGATGAGCATAACTAAAAGCGTAGGTTAAGTAAAACGGCGAAGCGTTAGTTATGCTCATCCTTTGCCGTCCTAAATGAGACTTTATAGTTTAGCCCAGGCTAGGTTTAAAGCTCGTTTTGCATTGGCAACTACCAGGTCTGGGTCTTCATCCCCCCAGGGTTTTACTTCGAAGCTTACAATGGGACGATTTTCTTCACTGATAAAGCCGATGTCCATGAGTACGCGCAAGAAGTGGACGATTTCGTCTACACCGATAACACCATTGGGAAAACCAAAGCGGGGATGTAAGTCTCCATAGCCTTCCATGGATGGGTTTTCAACCACGCAATTGGCTATGTGAGCGTGAACAATATAGTCTTTAATTGGCAGTATGGCTTCTTCAACGGTTTCATGTAATTGGGCAATATGACTTAGGTCTACCATGAGCCCAAAGTTATCATATTCAGCTCGAATTTCTTGGGCAAAACGTTTGGCAAGAGCAGCAGGGCCGATTAAGGATTTTTTGTCAAAGTCATAATCAAATACTTCGAGAATAATTTTTAGATTTCCTTTTGCTTTGGCATAGGCACATAGTTCTTTGGTTGATTTTACGAGGGCCGCAAAGGCTTCTTCTTTTTTGGCTTCTTCATATTTTCCCGAAAGAAAGGCACAACCTACAGCGCCTAATTCATAGGCTTCGTCCACACCTTCTTTTAAGGAAGCCAGGGCTTCTATACGTACTTTTTCATCCAGGGAGTTAATGTTTAAGCCTGTTGTCAGATGCCTTGGCTGGCAGCCATAGCCTACTGTTAAGCCAGCGGTTTTAACGACTTGTGCCACTTGTCTGCGGATGTCTTTGTCTTTTATCCAGGTCAGTTCAATGGCATCAAAATAATCATCTGCTGCAATTTTCTTAGCTGCTTCCAAGATAGGACCTTCCCCCTTTATCGTCGCAGGATAGGCCATAAAATTTACGATTCCGACTTGCATGTATTTTTTCATAGATTCAATCATTTGTAAATACCTCCCATTTCATTTTTACGATATACCTATGAATAAAATATTTTGTAACTTTCTAGGAATCAAAGAACATTCCTAGAAAGAAATACACGGCAATATACCAACTAATACTGTATTTAAAACAGTAAATCAAAAGAACTGCAGTATTTTCACCATCTAGATACTTTTTTGATAATCAACTGTCTAGGTGATCGTACCACCTAACACAAAAAAATAATCTTAAACTCTTTCAAAGATAATGAACAGTCATTCCATCTCGACTGTTCTACCTACATTATCTTTGTAAAAAAGCACGTTCTATATTCTTGAGGTGTTCAAGCATTGCATGTGTAGCCATTTTTGAATCTCTGCTTTTTATAGCATTAAAAATTTTTTCATGTTCTTTATGGTATTTCTCGCCGCGTCCTAAAACTTCTAAACTTTTCTCTTTCATAATTGTCCACAAATGCTTACTCATTTGATTGGTTATCTCAAGCATTGTGCGATATAATATTTCATTCTTTGCACCTCGTGCAAATGCCAAGTGAACTTTCCGGTCCAGCTCAAAAGCATGCTGCCCTTCATCCAGATTATTTTTTAAAGCTTCCAAAGCCTTTTCCATTTCTTCAATCTCTTGCTCTGTAGCCCTCTTTGCCGCAAGGCTAACTAACTCTACTTCGATTACTCGTCTTGCTTCCAATAATTCAAAAGGATTCATCAAACTTTCATCCTCTTTAGGAATTGTCGTCAAATTTGATACTGCATCCTGTCTTACAAAAGTCCCGATACCATGTCTTACCTCTAATAAACCGATTGCTTCTAAGACACTGAGTGCTTCTCTAAGAGATTGCCGTCCAATATTCAAGGCTGAAGACAATGTTCTTTCGGAAGGAAGGCGTTCACCTGGCTCTAGTTCGCCTTGTTCAATAAGCTTGCTGATTTGCCCAACAATTTCAGCATAGGTTTTCGTTTGTTTTACAGATTGAAATTTCAGAACAGCCCCTCCTGATTTCGATTTATAAGATAACACGGTCATCCTACCACTTGTATTGGTTATTCGCATTAAAAATTGAAAATCCTGCTTAACAACTAATAATAATTTATGTAATTATCTCTTTTTATGAATTCTCTTTTAAATTTACAATTAATGACAATTGCAATCAGTAATTAGACAGACTCCAATACTTTTATAATATCAGCTGCGGTGGGAGGACAGCCTACTACATATCGTGTGCATTTATTCGTACAGCGGCCAATACCAATCCCCTGCAGTTCCTTGCCTTGAAAGTCCTGTCCAATGTAAATCGTCTGCTTGATCTTTTTTAACATATCTTTATCATCCAAGCGCTGCAGTGCATGAACCAAACTGCCATAACAAGCTGAACAGGCACTTTCGGCTATTACTTTCTTTGTCAAATACCGTACCTTATTAGACGGTTTAACTGCACTGCTTTTCTTAAGCCCTACATTATACTCTTGTATTTTTGCTGCAGAAAGATTGCCGGAACCTACCCCCATGCTCTCAGCTACCTCAATATATTCGATCTCCTCTTTTGTGTACCCTAATAAGGATGCTGCATAAGTATCCATCAATACAGGATCTTTTCCAAGCAGAATACGATCCATCTGCACAGGGTTCCCCCCTTCTTCAAAGGTAAGATCGCCGGCCATACCATCAACAATAATTAATCCCATGGGAATCGCTTTTGCTAAATATCCAATTGGCTTCGTAAGGCCCAAAGCATGAAACCGTCTCTTTTCCTTATCAGGAATACATCCCTTTAAATTTTTTAATGCACAAGTCATTAGTGTCTGGCAGTGGGCTTTTAATACTGGAATATTGATTAAAAAATCAACTTGCAGTGGCTTTTGACAAACATTTAATTCTAAATCTCCCACTTTCCGTATGACCGAAGAGTCCTCTTTTAAGTCATAAAGAGGTACATTATATTTTCTTGCAAGATCTTCATAGCCGCAAACCTTAAAGGCCCGTTTCGTATTATCCCCTACCCAGGAACCTTCCATGATGCTAATGTTCATACACCCATGATTTTGCAAATACTGAATCACGCCTTCCACTATCAAAGGTGAAGTTGTTGCTCCTTCATTGGCAGGTTTTGCGACAACCAAATTTGGCTTTATGCCAATATGCATCTTTGCATTCAAGTCTTTTATAAGCTGAATGTTCTCAAGCATTTCATAAGTCATTTTCCGGGAATCCGTGCCATACATAACATGAATTTCATTTTTTTCCATGGTTCTCCTCCTTTTGATTTTCTAACAATGTATCACATTTTTGACCAAAATTCCATTATTAAATCAATATTGCCATCAAAAAATACTTAAAAGCAATACGTAACATCGTAAAATGTTACGTATTGCTTTTAAGTATTTTAGCATGTGTAAATTAGATCTATTTGCTAATCGTTTGTCTCAAGAAACTAGACATCTACTGCTAAACACTAAACTTATTCACTGCGTTAATTAACTGTTCTGATAAATTTGCCAATGCCTGACTAGATACTGCGATTTCCTCCATAGAAGCAGACTGTTCCTCACTCGCTGCTGATACCGTTTCAGTGTAATCCTCAGCTTCTATGCTGAGCATCTGTATTCCATGTACCGAAGATACAATTTGTTGACTCCCCAAAGCCATTTGCTGGATGGAAGATGAAATATCCCGAATTTGGCTAGAAACATCTGCAACAAGTGTAATAATTTCTCTAAATGCCACTCCAGCTGAATTAACTACGTGTATACCATTCTTAGCTTCCTCGGTACCATTATTCATGGCAATTACAGCGTTATCTGCATCTACTTTAATTTCATCAATCAAGCTTTTAATTTTCTTAGCAGCTTCTTCCGATTGATTCGCAAGCTTACGAACCTCTTCTGCTACTACAGCAAAACCTTTCCCTTGCTCTCCCGCCCTGGCTGCTTCAATAGCCGCATTCAAAGCAAGTAGATTCGTTTGACCTGCAATACCTGAAATAGTAGCGACAATTTCACCAATTTCCTTGGAACTTTCGCCAAGCTTAGATACAGCCTTTGAAGAATGCATTACGGTTTCATCAATACTAGCCATCTGCTGAATTGCTTTCTCAATGGCTTGTCCGCCATTTTGCGCTGCAATTGAAGTTTTATCTGAAATAGTCGCTACTTCATCAGAATGAGTTGCAACTTCTTTGATTTTAGCTGACATCTGTTCAATAACAGCAGATACAGCATTTACTTCCTTTGTTTGGTTTTTAGCACCGTCAGCAATATTACTAATAACAGCAACAACTTGATTTGCAGCCTGTGCGGATTGATGAGAGCTTGCTGTTAATTGCTCAGCTGATGCTGCCACATTTTCAGAACTTGCCAATACTTGTATCATAATCTGACGTATATCAGCTAAAAACTTATTAATCGTCTGAGCAAGATCGCCAATTTCATCTTTACTATCCACGTGAATAATCTGTGTTAAGTCACCACCATTTAAAACCAGTTTGTGAAGTTCACGATCCAATATGTTAACAGGTCTCGTGATTGCGCCCGTAATAACCAAAGCAAATAATACTCCGGCAACAATAGACGCCACTCCGCCAACAATCATAGCTTTCCGTGTGAACTCTTCCAGCACTTGCAATTCATGAGATCGATTTTCTAAATTCTTTCGCTTCTCATTATCAAATTCCATAAGAGTTTTGCGAATTTCATCCATATCGTTTTTACCAAACCCAGTTTGGATGTGACGCATCATCGTATCCATTTTGACGTGTTCATTACCCGCCTGATTTTTCATAAAAAGCAATGGTGTTAATTCTCTCGCTTCCCAATTCTGCGTTTTTTCCTGCAAAAAGCGCAGACGTTCTAACTGGGTGGAACTCGTTGTCAACTCTTTAAGTTTACTAATATGCTCTTGATAGGCTTCTTTTCCGCTTTTATAAGGATGCAAAAATTCCTCTTTACCAGTTAAAATAAAACCTCGCACTCCCGTCTCCATATCCACCAAGTTAACCATAATAGCACTTGTCTCATTCAAAGCCTCATAGGTATGGATATTAGCAACGACACTCTTCGACTCAACAGAAAAATTATGATATGTATATCCCAGCAGTGCAACGATAAGACTAACGATTATTCCAAATCCTAAATATAACTTTCTCCCAATAGGAAAACGATTATATTGCCATTTTTTTGTATCATAAAAACGTGGAAGTCTAATTTTCTGTTTGCAAAAATTAGAGAAATTCATTTTTCCTCACTCCTAGTCTTTTAAAGCTGACATTAGAGAAATGGCCTATTGTAGAACCAATATACACACTATAAAGCTTAAAGCGCTAGTAATTCTCCGGCCACTTTCATAGAAGTTCGTGAGGGGAAAAGTTCGAAACCCACAATACCATCATAATTAAGCTGTCTTAAGCGCTCCATTACATTCTTATAATTTATTTCTCCAGTGCCAGGCTCATTTCTGCCTGGAACATCGGCTACATGTATATAACCAATTAATTTTATATATCGCGTTATGGAATCAATGATATTCCCTTCATTAACTTGCATATGGTAAACATCATACAAAATCTTTATGTACTTTGAATTAACCATCGCAATTAATGCCGCAGCATCCTTTGTATATGCTAAAAAATTGTTCACATGATCTACGTGCGTGTTCAATGCTTCTAATACCAACGTAATCTCATGTTTTTCCGCAATCGGAGCTAATCTGCTTAAAACATGTACCATATTAGCGAATTTTTCATTTCCATTTATTTCATCAAAAGCATTGACTACTTTTCCGCCTTCTCCCAAAGCGTTAGAATGCAGTACAAGGTACTTACAGTCAAGAAATATAGCAGTTTTTATTGATTCCATAACAAAATTAATATAAGCTTCATTCTCCTCTTGATGGACCATCGAAAAATCCTGATCGCCTGAAAAACTGGCAATTTTCAAGTCATATTTCTCACATAATAATTTTATCTTTTCTATATCTTTATCTTTCCATGACCAAAATTCAATATATTGGAACCCCGCTTCTTTTGCCAATAAAAATCTTTCTTCAAATGGAACTTCCGTAAACATCATTTCAATACATGCTGACTTTTTCATAATTACAACACATCCAATCATAGGTTTTATAGCCCTGCAGTATCAATTTTCGCAATACAAACATTGAATACTATCTAAATATAAAACAGCTGTTACTTTTTACAAGCACATGCATTATGTAAAATATTCACTTAATAAAATCCTGACTAGCATTATGCATGCGCTTGTAAAGGATTTCCTAGTTTTTCTTAAATTTTTATTTACCTGATAACTTTTTTATTTCTTTACTTTTTCGTTAACATTTTCTGCATTGACAATTTCCGTACCAGTATCTATTCGTTTTTCAATGGCTTCACCTTTAACGACTTTAACAGCCGCTTCAACACTTTTAAAGCCTATATTATAGGGATTTTGTGCAACAAAAGCATCCAGTTTTCCAGCACTAATAGCAGCCAATGAATCAGGCGAACCATCAAAGCCAACGACAATCATTTTCTTGCCAGCATCTTCTAAGGCTTTGGCTGCTCCTAGCCCCATCTCATCATTAGTGGTAAAAACACCTGCAAATTCTTGCTTACTTTGCAGAATATTTTCAATTACGGTTACTGCCATGGCACGTTCGCTATTAGCAGGCTGGGTTACAGCCACTTCCAAACCTACAGATTTTAACCCTTCGATGCAACCGTTAACACGTTCGTCATGAGTAGGATCACCTAGGGCTCCACGCAAAATAACGATTTTCGATCCCTTAGGAAGTTTTTTCCCAAAATACTCCCCTGCCAGCTTGCCAGCATTAAAGTTACCAGTACCGACAAAGGAAACTTTATCATCCCATGCTACATCCGTATCAGCAAGGATTACAGGGATTTTAGCTTCTTTAGCGCGATTAAAAACAGGGATTGCACTAGCAGCTTGTGAAGGAGCTACGACTAATGCACTTACTTTCCTCGTAACTTGATCTTCAATCAAGGAAATCTGCCCCGTCACGTCTGTCTCTGTATTAGGACCAAGAACTTTTACTTCAACACCGTATTTTTCGCCTGCTGCTTTCGCTCCAGCTTCTACTGTTTTCCAAAAATCACTATTTAAGGCTTTTACTACAACCCCAATTTTTATTTTTTCGGGTTCTTTTTGCGTTTGGGTTTGGGTACTACCACAACCAGTAACTATGAGAGCGACCATCAAAAACAATGCTGCCAACAAAGACATGTTTTTTTTCATTCTAACCCCTCTTTTCTCAATTTATAGTTCCAGAATGTTAGTGAACAGTACAATTTTCCTTCTTCTTTTCACCTCCTCAACATGGTATCGTCAGCCTGTACATCTCTTATCTTCAGGCTTTAACCCTTGCAGCCGCTTTATGCCGCAGCACATCTATATATACTGCAAGAATAATAACAATACCAATGGCTACTGTCTGCATTTCAGCGGAAACACTCAAAAGATTCAAACCGTTTCGTAATACTGCCATGATCATGGAACCAATTAACGTTCCCCAAACAGTACCTTCACCTCCCATAAAACTGGCACCGCCAATAATACATGCTGCAATGGCATCAAATTCATACCCTAATCCTGCTAAAGGGTATGCCGAATTGACTCGTCCGACAAGAACCAGTCCACCTAGAGCTGCCATTAGACCGCTAATGGTATATACAATGATTAAAACCCTGTCAATACTAATCCCTGACAAACGTGTCGCTTCCGGATTGCCGCCTACCGCATAAATATAACGTCCAACTGTAGTGTAATTAAGAAAAACGTGAAATGCAGCATACACAACTAAAACCAAGATAAAACTAACTGGAATCGGACCGATAAAAGCGGCTCCCAGAAATTGTATCGACGTGGGAAAATTCGAAATAGGTGAAGCCGCTGTTACGATTAAGGCTAATCCCCGAGCAACATTCATCGTTCCTAATGTAGAGATAAAAGGATGGGGCAGAGACATTTTAGTTAGCATCATTCCATTAAGCCACCCAAGTAGTAAACCAATCCCCAAACATACAGCCACTCCGATAATAGGAGACATTCCCATCTTTACGACAACAATCCCCATCATAACGGTACTCAACGCTAAAATCGAGCCGACTGATAAATCAATTCCAGCTGTTAAAATCGCTAATAACATGCCAATCGCAATAAGACTATTTATTGCTGATTGCCTGGCAACATTCATAATGTTATCCATTGTTAAAAAGTAAGGGGATGCAAAGGTCAATATCAGTGATAAACCAATTAACCCAATTAGCGACCCCATTTTTTTTATCAGCTGACGAAATTGTGTTTTTTGGGTACCCCCATGACCTTGAACTTCAGGCGTGCTTGTATTCATGATTAATACCTCCTGTAGCAGCTTTTAAAATTTCCTCTGGTGTAACTTCTAAACAAGAAAATTCACCTGTTATCTTCCCACTGTTCATCACTAGAATACGATCGCTAATTCCCATAACCTCGGGTAATTCAGAAGAAATGACAATCACCGCCGCTCCTTCATTAACCAGACGATTGATGAGATTATAAACCTCAACCTTGGCACCCACATCAATACCACGGGTCGGTTCATCAAAAATAAATATTTTTGCCTTTGAGCACAACCATTTAGCAATGACTACCTTCTGCTGATTACCGCCCGATAACAAACGAGTCGTCATCTTTGGAATAGCAGGGTGAATTTGCAGCTCACGCATCATCTCATCAACTTCAGCAACTACCATTTTTTGATCGATAAAGTATCCAAACTTGCAAAATTTCTTCAGACCCGTTAAAGTGGAATTAACAATAATATCATGCATAAGAATTAGTCCTTGCCCCTTACGGTCTTCTGTAAGAAAAGCCATACCATGATGAATGGCATCCTTTGGGCTGTTAATTTTAACTTCTTTTCCAAATATTTCGATTATTCCGCCATCAATCTTGTCTGCGCCAAAAATGGCTCTTGCCAATTCGGTGCGCCCTGCGCCAACCAATCCCGCAAAGCCAATCACTTCTCCTTTATGCAAGTCAAAGGAGATGTCTTTTAGTCTGCCTCTTTGATTTAGATTTCTAACCCTTAAAGCAATATCACCTTTTTGAGCTTGGTGTCTAGGGAATTTTTCCTCCAGAGTGCGTCCTACCATTAAACGAATAATTTTTTCTTCATCCGCTTCACTTCTTTCCATCGTTCCAATTTTACAGCCATCCCGGATCACTGTAATACGATCAGCTATGGCCAGTACTTCTTCTAATCGGTGGGAAATATAAATAACTGCAATGCCCTTTTCTTTTAGCTTATGTATATTTTTCAACAGAACATCAACTTCACGACCAGACAGACTGGATGTTGGTTCATCCATAATAATAAGCTTCACATTGGCAATTAACGCACGAGCAATTTCAATCATCTGTTGATATCCCATTGTATATTCACTAGCCGTCTTAGTTACATCAATGTCAATTCCCAGCTCCAGTAAAGCCGTCTTTGCCAAATGATTCATTTTACGGTAATCTAATAAGCCAAATCCTGAAGTGCGTAACTCTCGACCTAGAAAAATGTTTTCTGTAACTGTCAGGTTGGGCAATATGCTTAATTCCTGATAAATTGCTGTAATCCCTAAAGAAAATGACTCTTTCGTATTATTAAATCGAACGATCTTGCCCTCACAGAGCATCTCACCATCATTGCTTTGATATACACCTGTTAGTATTTTAATAAACGTGGATTTCCCTGCTCCGTTCTCACCGCAAAGAGCATGAATTTCACCATTTTTAATATCCAAACTGACATCTGTTAAGGCGTTTACACCAGGAAATCTTTTACATATCCCTTTGAGACTTAAAAAGTATTCACTCATACATAAACCTCCCGATACATCGAATGCTTTTATAGCAGTAACATATTTCATATCAGCCGTTCCTGTAGATACTTTCATTTTTTAACCTAACAAGATAAGGGTTTTATAAACCAAAGATATTTTTGATTTCGGCTGTTGTAACAGGCCGATTTTCATCCAAAGATTTTTTAGCAGCCAGCCCAATAATCACAGGCTCTAAACCATCTGTAATATTCACTGGCACATCGGTATTATTTACGATTGCAGCAACAAATTCCTGAATTTCACTGGTATATGCCTGCATATATCTTTCCAGGAAAAAGTATAACGGTTTTTCAGATACAACACCTTCTTTTGTACTAAGGACCGCTGTAGAAGATTTATCATTACCAACTGCAACAGCACCTTCGGAGCCAAATACTTCGGCACGTTGGTCATAGCCATACACCGCACGTCTCGAGTTATCAATAACCGCCATTGCACCATTTTTAAGTTTCATGGTGATGATGGCTGTATCAATATCACCTGCTGCGCCAATCTCGGGATCTACTAATACCCCTCCCATTACATACACTTCTACCACTTCGCTGCCGGAAAGATATCTTACCATATCAAAATCATGAATTGTCATATCCAAAAACATGCCGCCTGAGATTTTAACATAGCTAATAGGTGGTGCCTCTGGATCTCTTGAAGTAATTTTAATGATATGCTGCCTACCAATCTTTCCCGCATCGACTGCTTCTTTGACTGCTTTAAAATTATGATCAAATCGTCGGTTAAAGCCAACTTGATATTTAGTACCAGCATTTTTCACTGCCTTAAGTACTTCTTTAATTTTGTTTACATCATGATCAACAGGTTTTTCACAGAATACATGTTTACCAGCTTTAATCGCTTCTAAAGAAATTTGTGAATGGGTATCCGTTGATGAGCAAATCAACACAGCATCAATTTCTGGGTTTGTTAAAATATCATGATAGTCTTTGCTTGTATGCTGAATTCCTAATGATGTGGACCATTGTTTTGTAGCCTCATCCAAAAATGGATCAGCAATGAATATTACTTCTGCTCCTTTAACATATTTAGTAATACTTTCTGCATGTACCTTGCCAATTCTGCCTGCTCCAATAATACCGATTTTTAACATAATAATGCCACCTTTCCATATTTCACAGTTTTTTATCTTAATATTGCTTTATATCCACCAAACGTTTATTGGCAGTATAAGCTATATTAATTTCGAATTTTGTGATACTTCAAACCCGGCACACCTATTGGATTCTAGCCATTGCCCTATCAAATTATTATATACTTTAAAATATACACGATTTATTGTCTTAACCGAAAGATAAAACGGATATTACATATACTTTATCAAATTACAATCATATAATGTTCATATGATTGTTATATCTTGATATCAATTGGTAAATTATTAACCAACTCATACTCAAATTACTATAGATTTTAATCTTTGTCAATACACATTTCTTAATATTGCAAATATTTATTCAATTGAATATACTTATTAATATATAAGGATTTCCTACAGGAATTGTTAAGATATAATCTAGGCGGCATCTTTCTCTATAAGCTAATAACTAAAAAGATTACAACTATTTATTATAATATATAATCATAACTTACTCATCTCTTTATAATTGAACTTGTATAATGTGTTACAATTGCATATAATATTAAAAGAATACGTAATGTGAGGTACGAAATTGAAAATCAATCGAATTAGCGAAATCGAAAAGTATACGCGTCAATTAGAGCATGTTTCCTTAGATCGACTATGTGATGTCTTTAAAGTTTCGAAAAATACAATTCGAAGGGATATCAGCGAATTGGCGAAAAAGGGTGCCATAAAAAAAGTATATGGCGGTATTACCATCAATCAGAAAAATGGTGTTGAATCTCGCGAACCATTCGAATCCCGGGAGATAAAATACCAGGCAGAAAAAAGTCAGATTGCAAAACTCGCAAGTGATTTAGTAGATGACGATGATGTTATTTTTATTGATTCTGGAACCACGACGATACATATGATTCCTTTCTTGGCCAATAAACAAAATATAACGATTATCACGTCCAATTTACACGCTATCATTGCTTCTATTCCATATCCGAACTTGAATGTAATTTCTACCGGCGGGGTGCTTTATCGAGGAACTAATTCCCTCACTGGTACTGGAGTAACAACATCTCTTAGAAATTACAATATCGAAAAAGCATTTTTAGCTTCAACAGGTATCTCGTTGACAAAAGGTGTAACAAATATATCTCCTCTTGAAACTGAAATTAAGCGCTATTTAATTGAAAATAGCACAACAACTGCTTTATTAGTCGACTGCACCAAAATAAACGTCGCATCCTTAATGACCTATGGTAAGCTTGAAGACTTTAATTATTTTATCACCAATACACTTCCCCCCAATGAATATGTAGATTTTTTTGCGGCAAATAATATTACCCTCTTAACACCTTGATAAAAGTACCCGATCTTGTTAAGTCTCATCTCAACAAGATCGGGTACCTTTATATTTCACACTAGGCTCTATTTACTATCAAAAATATTTCCCTACAACCGCTAACGTTTTCTCTTTGGCAATTTTTATTGCTTCTTCTACCTCAAGCTCATAATATTCCGGTCTGAATAATTCTACAGATACCATATCTTCTTTATAACCGATTTCCTTCAAAGTAGTCAATATACCTTTAAGGTCGATTGCACCTTCACCTGGCCACACTCTATCAACATCCGTTAGGATGCCAATCGGAAAATCCTCGGTATCATCAATGTGTAATATAAAGATTTTTGATCCATCAGCCTTTTTAAGATCTTCCATTCTTGAGCCCATTGCATGAAAATGGAAACAATCTAAGACCAGACCCACGTTATTTCGATTTACAGCCTGCACAATGTCATAGGCTTGACCAAAAGTATTGATCGTACATTGAGGATGCCCTACGAATTCAATAGCAAGCCGGATGCTATATTTTTCAGCAATATCTGCTAATTCATGTAAGACTTTTACAGAACTTTCTTTGATTTGTGCGTAAGTGAATTTGTCGGTACCTACAAGAGGAACCACAACGATATTGGGGCAGCCAATTTTTTGTCCGACTTTACACATGTACTGCAATTCTTCTTTTATTTCTTTATAGCCTGCTTCATCTCGATTATTAAAGAATACTAAGGCATTAAATGCATATGGTTTAATCTTATGTGTCTTGAAATAATTTGCCAGATCTTCAATGCTATGATTTTTTAGATAATCCTTTAATTTATCCATGGTTCTGATTTCAATTAGATCGTAACCATGTTTTTCACAGAATTGTAAATCTAATTCCAGTGATGACTTTACCATGGTGGTCGCTTGGTTAAAACACAATTTCATTCTTTTCTCCTCCTAAATATAGCTATTTTTTGCCTTTGAATCAAACGTGCTCGGGCTCTTTTTAGGGTAAATTTTTAATATACAAAGTCTAAAATAATTTTCAAATATTTTCTCTAATTTTAATCTCAAGTTTGGTGTACAAATATTCTTTTTCTGGCATTTTATTAAGGAAAAAATATTCAAAGAGAATCTTAATGGGTAAATATCCTTGCATCAATGGCTCTTGTGTTATCGTAAAATCGATTGTTTTATCGTTTATTAGCTGAATGGTTTCAGGAAGCAAGTCAAAACATATAAATTTCACATTCTTTTTATTGAGCTTCTGAATGGCTCTGCCAACGCCTTCGATTCCTCTGCCAGTTATAAAAATCCCATTGAGATTCGGATGTGCTGCAAAAAGTTCTACTGTGTCTGCATAGGAAGCTTTATCATTGGCAAGCTCTATCGTATCAACGATTTTTATGGCAGGATATTCTGCGGAAATAATCTCTTCGAAACCTGCTTTTCGTTCCCCTAATCCCCTAATTTTAGCAGTTCCTGTTATGATTGCTACCTCTCCGCCAGCAGGCAATAAATCTCCCATTAACTGCCCGGCCACACGCCCGCCTTTTTTCAAATCCTGTCCAATAAAACACATTTTGTTGATACCAGGAACGTCCGTATTAAAGGTTACAATTTTTATATCTTTCTCGGCAAGTCTATTTAATTCATTCGTTACTGCTTCTTCATCTAGAGGAGATAATGCAAGGGCTCGAATATTCTTCTGTTCCAGCTCTTTTATATAATTTATTTGCTCATTTACATCAACCTTCTGCATTACACAGCACTCTATGATAATGCCTGAATCTTTCCATTCATCATGAGCCAGCATAATCCCCTCATAAATCTCATGAAATAGCTCATCTTTTTTATTTAAAATAATGACTCCGATTTTTATTGGATTTTTTTGAAAGGCCAGGGCTTTGCCAACTAAGTTTACGGTATAGCCGAGTTCCTTGGCTACACTTCTAACACGTTCTCTTACTTCATCACTTACACCAAGTCTGTCATTTAGCACTTTATCTACTGTACCTCTTGAAACATTGGCAGCTTCCGCTACCGATTTAATCGTGACTCGCATAAACTTCCACCTCACATGAATTATATGATTTTTCTTTGGAAATTTCAATCAAAAATAAGTCCATGAGACGTTGATTACTATGCGATTTCGATAATGCACGAAGCTTTTAACAACCACCTTAATTTATAATAATTCTTTTTTTATTCTGGCTAGTGTCTCAGGTCCTTGCCCTAAAACTATGTCTCACTATTTATTATAAAATGCAGGACGTTGTTTCATGGTCACCGGAACGATTTCACCTGTTTGCTGCGCTTTGACGCATGCATCCGCAGTCACTGCTGCAGCATATCCATCCCAGGCGGAAGGACCGTTTGGCTGTCCCTGGTTAACGGCATCAATAAATCCTTGCAGCTCAATATCGTAAGATTCGATAAATCGTTTTTTCCAATCAGTAAGAATTTCTACGGAACGCTTTGCCTCACTGCGCATAAGTACGTTGGCTGGCTCAGGTAATCTGGCGATACCCGTTTCGCCCACAACTTCACATTGAATATCGTATCCAAATTGGCAGTTAACGAAAACTTCTACATCAACACGAATTCCTTTTGCAGTCTCAATTAAAATAATTTGTGGATCACGCAAATGGCTCGATGCTTTTTGGGTTTTTCTTGGATACACCACTTGGACAGAAACATAATCATCATCCAATAACCAGCGTAAAACATCAATTTCATGAATCATGGTATCTGTAATTGCCATGTCTGTGGTGTAGTTATCTCCTACCACGGGATTGCGATGTGCGCAATGCACGATTAATGGTTCACCAATTTTTCCAGCTGTAACGACATCTTTCAATGCATAATATCCTTTATCATAGCGACGCATGAAGCCAACTTGAACCAGACGCTTGCCATGTTTCACCTCAGACTCAACAATTCTGGCACAACCTTCTGCCGTCGTTGCCAGCGGTTTTTCACAAAATACAGGTTTACCTGCGGCAATTGCTGCCAATACGAATTCTTCATGGGTAGGTCCCCAGGATGTTACTAAAATCACGTCAACCTCTTTTGCCTGAATGAGACCATGACCTGATTCATAAAGCTTTGCATCTAATTTTTGATTCTTAATAACAGCCTTTGCCTGCTCTACGTTCACATCAGTCACTGCTACAATCTTAGCACCTGATAGTGTGTTGGTGATTCTGCGAATATGATCCTCGCCAATGGCACCTGTACCGATAACGCCTATTCTTAATGTCATAATCTTTTTCCCCCTTAAATTTTTAGATAGTATTATCAAAAGTTACAGAGTAACTTCTGCATAAACCTTTTCATTTTTAATGATGTTATTTATAACTGCATTCCCATGTGAACCGTCAATTCAAATTGTTGCTTATACCATCAACGTGCTCGGGCACGTTGATGGTATAAGTATACGACAGGCTATATCTGTTGTCAATCTATTCGTATAATTTAAAACGTTCAGATAATAGCCGTTAGTCAGATAGTTAATCACAATCGATAATCGATGCTTGAACAACCTTATTTTTTGGCTTATCAAAATTACGGAAATCACACTCAAGTTGTTCAAGAGTACGATCTTTTGTTTCTGGTACATATTTATTTACAAATGTTATTGCAATAAGCCCTAAAGCCACAAATACGAAGAAGGTTGTGGATAATCCCAACTTTGCTAATAATACAGGAAAACTCAAACCAATTAAGAAATTAATAACCCATAAACAGAATACGGATACACCCATTCCAAGTCCCCGTAAGCGCAATGGAAATATTTCGGAGAGCATAAGCCATGTCACTGGTGAAATGGCACCTTGCTGAAACGCTAAAAAGGTTACCGTTAATGAAAGTACAATAAATGGAAGCATTGCAGATCCTTGCATGGTTAATGAAAAGATTCCAATCAGCAGTAATGCTGTAGTAGTTCCGATTTGCCCGACCAACAACATAGGACGACGCCCCACTTTCCCCAGCAGCCAAATTCCTACAATCGTAGCCACTACCGAAATGACACCATTTGCAATATTACCAATTAAGGCTGCCTCTGTGCTAAATCCGGCATTTCTTAAAATCTCCGTTCCATAATACATAATGGAGTTAACCCCTGTAATTTGCTGAACAACACTAATACCAACCCCTAAGAATACGATTCGACGCACCCAAGGAATTGTCAAATCTTTATAAGTCGCTTTTTTGAGTTCGGCTTCTTCTGCAAGTGTCTCTTGAATTTCATTCAATTCAGCTTGAGCTCTATTTTCTTCACGTACTTGCTGAAGAACGCGTAATGCATCTCCAATTCTGCCCTTTGATGCAAGCCAACGAGGACTTTCCGGCATTACAAGCATGCCAAACCATAAGACCACAGCGGGGATCGAAGCAATAACTAACATATAACGCCAAACATGAGCTTCATGACCTAATGTAACGCCGATAATGGCATTAAAAACGAAAGCTAAAAGCTGCCCTGTAACAATCATCAATTCATTTTGAGTAACCATGCGGCCCCGATTCTCCGAAGGAGACATTTCAGCTAAATAGGTGGGTACCGTAACAGAGGCTCCCCCTACAGCTAAGCCAAGCAAAAACCGAAATCCAACCATGATGGGTACACTGGGGGCAAAAGTACATCCAAGTGCAGCAATAAAGAATATTACTGCTAAAGAAAGAATATTCTTTCGACGACCATTCTTATCGGAAAAAAAGCCCCCTGCCACAGCTCCTAGTGCAGCTCCAAACAGAAGTGAACTGGCAACCAAACCTTCTGTATATGCGTTTAGGTTTAATTGATCAGCTTGAGACATATACGGCAATGCTCCATTAATAACACCCGTATCATACCCAAAAAGCAGTCCTCCAAATGTTGATATAAATGTAATCCTTTTTAAAAATGACTTGGGGGTACGTTGGTTTCCATTCATTGATGAGTTCGGTTCCTTGGATGCCGCTGTCTCGGTTCCGGAAGCTGTACTTACCTGTCCATTCATACTACTTTCCTCCCTATCCATTTTCACTATTTATTCAACGGATGATTTCCATTAAATACAAAATTATTTCATTTTTCTATGCCTTCATAGCCGTTGTGATAATTCTAAAAATAATAATTAAATGAAATATTCGTAAAATTAAAGTGCCCGGGCACGTTGAGGGCATTTTTTAATAATGAACCGTAAATTCGGTTTCATTATCCTATAGAGATTAGATACAAGCAAACGTAAGCCATAAAATAAGATTCACAATTTTCTACAATTATTTGAGTTATTCATTTAAAAATGATCGATTCGAACAATGATCATTATTTATGACTTACTGCTTGTGGATATTTATTTAACTGATGTTAATACTCCCGAGCCTGATCAATATTCTTTCTTATTGTTTTATACACTTCCTGAATCTTTTCGCTGGTAGAAACCTCCGCAACACCAACTCGCCACCATGAATTGTATTTATGCACCATGGTTTTAGGCAGCACTTTTATATCAATCAGCGTAGAAACAGTTTGCTTTTTCGAATCAATGACTGCAGCCTTCAGTTCATCTACTGTTTTAACGGTATACGTCTTGCATCCATAAGAAGCTGCATTCATAGCAAAGTCAATAGGCACAAATCCGCCATCTAACTTGCCGCTTGCTTTGTCTCTAAATCTAAATTCAGTACCGAAGCTTCCCATTCCATGTTCCATTTGTACATTGTTGATACAACCAAATGTCATATTATCCAATAGTATCACATTGATCTTTTTTCTTTCCTGAATAGAAGTCGGTAATTCAGAATGCAGCATCATATAGGAACCATCACCAACAAATGTATATACTTCCTGATCTGGTGCAGCCAATTTCACACCCAGGCTTGCATTTACTTCATATCCCATGCAGGAAAATCCATATTCCATATGGTAGGTATTTGTTCCTTTTGCCCGCCAAACTCGCTGCAGATCTCCCGGCAAGCTTCCTGATGCGCCAACGATAATATCAGTCTCACCGAGCAGTTCATTCAATACGCCTAAGACTCTTGACTGGGTTAAGCAGGAACCAGTTACCTTTTTAAACTCTTCTAAAACGGCACGGTCAAGATGATCATCAATTTCAGGAACAAAACCTTCACCTGTATATTCCACTGCATATACTCGATCTACTTCTGCCTTCAATTTATCTTTAGCATCTTTTATCTGAGTTTCATAGGCTGATTGATAGTCTATTTTTTCTAATTCTTCCGTTAATGCTTCCAAAGCAGCCTTTGCATCAGCGACCACTTTTACACCATCCAATTTATAAGCATCAAAAGCAGCTACATTTATATTTAAATAGTCTACCTCTGGATTCTGGAATATCCATTTCGAAGAGGTTGTAAAGTCTGTATACCGCGTACCTACACCAATGACAAGATCTGTTTCTTTCGCAATTGTGTTTGCTGCCAGACTGCCTGTTTCACCGATTCCGCCAAGATTTAACTCATGATCCCAGACGATTGCACCTTTGCCAGCTTGTGTTTCTCCAAAAGGAATATTGAACTTCTCAGCAAAGAGCTTAAATACGGCTGCCGCTTCTGCGTATTTTACTCCACCGCCGCATATTAGAATGGGTTTCTTTTTCTTCGAAATAAGGGCAACTGCATCTTGAATCATTTCTTTCGTTGCAGGCCTTCTTTCGATTCGGTGAACTCTCTTTTGAAAGAAATACTCTGGATAATCATAAGCTTCTCCTTGCACATCCTGAGGCAGAGCGATTGTCACTGCTCCAGTGTCTGCCGGATCTGTTAATACTCTCATTGCATTAATGCAGGCAGTCATGAGTTGCTCCGGGCGAGAAATTCGATCCCAGTATTTACTTACTGCTTTAAAAGCATCATTTGTGCTAATTGAAAAATCATGAAATTGTTCGATTTGCTGTAAAACAGGGTCTGGCTGCCGGGTGGCATATACATCACCTGGCAAGAATAATACAGGAATTCTGTTGGCGGTTGCAGTCGCTGCTGCTGTTATCATATTGGCGGCCCCTGGTCCTACCGATGATGTACAAGCATATATTTGTTTTCTAAACTTTTGTTTGGCAAATCCGATAGCTGCATGCGCCATCCCTTGTTCATTCCGCCCCTGATGAACGATTAGATCACCTGCATCCTGCTCTAATGCCTGTCCTAATCCGATTACATTACCGTGACCAAAAATGGTGAAGATACCTTTGACAAATTTCCTTTCCACACCATCAAATTCAACGTATTGATTATTAAGGAATTTTATAAGTGCTTGAGCAACTGTAAGCCGTATTTTTTTCATAATGCCACCTCGCCTATCATTATTCATTACCTTTGAATGACGAAATCATCTACCCTATGGATTTTTTAAAACCCTATTTTTTCTTTGATATAGTTTCTAGCCTTTTGCGCATATTCAAAAGCATTTGCTTGTGCCGGATCCTGCTCTGCCTCTACCAACAGCCATCCTTCATACTTATTTTCAGACAAAATCGTAAAGATTGGCCCAAAATCGATGCATCCATCTCCTGGCACTGTAAATGCACCTGCTCTAACCCCTTGAAGGAAACTTAAGTTTTCTTTTCTAACTTTCTCTCGCATTTCTGGACGCACATCTTTTAAATGAACATGCTTAATTCTGTTAACATATTTTTTTAATATGGAAATAAAATCTTCCCCTGAATACGCTAGATGTCCTGAGTCAAATAATAGATACACCAAGTTTTCATCTGTCATATTCATAAGTCGGTCTATTTCTTCCGTAGTCTGAACTACAGTTCCCATATGATGATGATAAACCAATTTCATATCTTTTTCTTTTGCTAAAGCACCTAATTTGTTTAAGCCCTCTGCAAATTTCTGCCACTCTTCATCATTTAAATTATATTTTCCTGTGAATATTGGAATATCCAGCTTTCCTTGTATACTATGACCTTGTTCCGATACTACAATGACTTTAGCTCCCATGGCATGCAGAAAATCTCTATGTAAAATGAATTCTTTTGCCGTGTCTTCATATGGCTTTGTTGTCAAAAAGGCACTAAACCAAGCACTTGCTATTTGTAATTCTCTTAAATTAAGGGCCTTTTTCAAAACATTTACATCTTTGGGATATTTACAACCTACTTCTGAACCAGTAAAACCAGCAAGAGCCATTTCGCTTATACATTGTTCAAAAGTATTTTCTTTCCCCAGATCCGGCATATCATCATTTGTCCAAGCAATGGGCGCAATTCCTAATTTCACTGTTTCCTTATTAAACATACCCTTCCTCCTACTTCACAATTGATTCCCCTTGGCATTCAGATCTTTTCAAGTATTGCAAATATTGGTCCCAGATTATTATTTTTCTTATTTGTCCGGCCATATTTTCACATTTTTATCTAGTAACCATGTATGCTTTTCATCATCAATTCGATCAGTCCATGGATTATTCTCCAAATGCCTGATCATCCAGCAATAATACATCGCATAGCCTGGAGCAGATGCTTGGGGGTGGACTAAGCCTCCCGGTATTGCTAAAAAGCTATTATCTTGTATTTTATAAGCATCTTCACCGACTAGACATAAACCAAATCCCTGTGGTTTATTGAATCTGTAGTAATACACTTCTGGCTGTGGATGATGATGAGGAGGGTAACTCGACCACTTACCGGGATAGGTTATTACTTCGCCCATAACCATATTGGAGTAAGGGGCATTACGATAATCAAATACGGTCCTAACGACTCTTCTTGCAACATCATTCCAAACGCCTTCACCAAAAATATCACTTTGACAGTCAGCAGGACTGTATAGCTTAGCTGCAAAACTATTCTCATTTTCAGTACATTGAACGAGTATTTCACTTGCCTCTAAAAATTCTACAGTAACCGCTGTCTCTTTTGGAACATGCAAACACCAAGGATCTTCGTCAAATACCGATCTTCTTTCAATCACTTCTTGTCTAGCAGACCATTTTATCTTGATCTTGCCATCTAGCAGCAAAATAGCAATTTCTTTATGCTGCTGATAATAGGATTCATGGGAATCTTTATCGAGCTTTACAATGCTGATATCCATTAGCATTTCTTTATTTTTTCCATTGACTTCACATAATGAATTTAAGCCATATTTTAACTCACCGATATTGTGAATCATAATGTTATCCTCCTATATTCTTGCTACCATCTCTCCATGTTCCTCTTTGCTCTTTCTTATAAATTCTGTTACTTCCTCAACCGTTGGCATTGCTTCGGAACAACTATGACTAGCTACTAACATAGCAGCTGAAGCACTGCCAAATTCTAAACAGTCAATCATGTCCCAACCTTCCAACAGTCCATAGATAAAGGCTGATGCATAAGCGTCGCCTCCTCCAAAAGACTTAAGAAGTTTAACGGGAAATGGTTTAATATTATATTTTTTTCCATCTGTCGTGTATGCAGTTGAACCATCTTTTCCATGCTTAATCACGACAATTTTATTTCCATATGCAAGCCATCGTTTCGCAGTCTCTTCATCACTGCTCTCTTTGGTCATCAGTCCTTGCATCAGATCAAACTCTTCTCTTGATCCTATAATTAAATCACTGCTCTTACCAACGATAGAATAATAAATGGCAATCTCATCTTTATTCAGCCATGAATATGCACGATAATCAACATCAAAAATAAC
The DNA here is from genome assembly GCF_000271485.2 of Pelosinus fermentans DSM 17108. NCBI lineage: Bacteria > Bacillati > Bacillota > Negativicutes > Selenomonadales > Sporomusaceae > Pelosinus > Pelosinus fermentans. The sequence goes on along the minus strand of NZ_AKVN02000001.1, from coordinate 1,700,626 downwards.
CACTGTGTTGTGTTTCTTCGCATATTCCAAAGCCTTTAATACGGCTTCCCTGGAAGGGCTTTTTGCCAATGCAGTTCCGGATACAACAATTGCTTTCACATTTTTTATATACTCTTCATCAATTTCTTCTACTGCTAAACTTAAATCAGCAATGTCATTGCGATACATTAGAATGCTGCTTTCCGTAGGACTCAATATTTCCGTGAAAGTAAGACCTAGTGATTCACCATTCTCCGCCTTATAAATTTGTGATGTATCGATTCCTTCTTTATTAAAATAATCAATAATAAATTCACCAAATCGATCTTTTGATACTTTTCCTATGAATCCTACTTTTTTACCTAATCTAGCTAAACCGACTGCTATATTAGCTGGCGATCCGCCTAGGTACTTTTTAAAAGTTGTACTTTCGGCAAGGGTTCTATTTATATCCACAGGATTAAAATCAATTGCGGCTCTCCCAATAGGTACAATGTCAAACTTTCGGCTGTTATCAAATTCAAGATGTTTCATTTTATCCTCCTTTTTTTGCTTTGTATTTGATTTAGTTCTTTCAACATTTAACTTTTATCAATTTACTTCCATAGAGCTTTGTAAATATTGATTATGTCTTCTTTTTCAACGTTTTTTATTGTATTTTGCGGGCTGCCGCTCTTTAAGGCATCTTCTGCCATCTTATCTAACTGATCAAAGAATTTTTTCTTATCTACGCCAAACTGTTCCAGCGTGCTAACCTGCAATTGAGCGCATAATTTTTCTACTTCTTTTATAAAGGCTTGCCCGCCTTGCAAGTCACTCATATTGTTTTCATAAATTCCCGTTGCTCTCGCTAAATCACAAAACCGTTCCGGAGTTCCACCCAAAGCAAATTTTAAGCATTCAGAAAGCAGCATTGCATTTGATAGACCGTGAGGCACATGAAAAAGTGCTCCTATGGGCCTGCTCATTCCATGGACAATTGTTACGGAAGAGTTATTAAAAGCAATACCAGCTTCAAGTGCTGCTATGGACATTTCTTTTCTTGCTTCAATGTCCTTGCCATCTTTATATGCTGTTAACAAATTTTTAAAAACCCTTTTAACTGCTGACACTGCAAAAGTATCTGACATTGGCTGGGATTTCTTAGATGTATATGCTTCTATGGCATGAGTTAAAGCATCAATACCAGTCGCTGCCGTAACGTTGGGCGGTGAGGTAAGGGTTAACTCTGGATCTACAATCGCCACTGCTGGTAATAATGGTGCTCCTTTTAGCAGCATTTTCACCTCAGTTTGTGTATCTGATATGATGGTGAATTGTGTCGCCTCTGAACCAGTTCCAGCCGTTGTTGGTATGGCAATTAACGTAGGTGGCAGAGTAGTGATTTCTTTTCCCATATAGTCGGCTAATGTTCCTGGATTTGTCAGCATGGCACCAATTGCTTTCATCGTATCAATCGGACTGCCTCCGCCTATAGCGATCAGAAAATCACAATTCGTTTCTTTATACGTTTTAACCCCTTGATAAACCATTTTATCGGTAGGCTCACTATTGATTTCTGCAAACAATTCATATCCGATCTTTTGTTTTTCTAATAAATTGATTAATTTTTGAACATTTCCAATGCTCACCATTATTTTATCAGTAACGATAAGAGCTTTATTTCCAGATTTCTTCAAATAAGAACCAGATTTCTCTAATGCCTCATTCCCCGAAATAATAGTTCCTGGAATTAAAAATACATTCGACATAATCATCATCCTTTTTTGTACACGCATTTTTTGTATATTTTGATAACATTATGGTTATATTAAGATGTTGATTATTATTTTATAGTTACATTCTAGTATATTTAAAGAGTAATTGCAATATTAAATTATCACTCTTTTTAAAATATTTTAACATTATAAATTTTCAGTAATTAACATCTCAATAAGAGCTTACTTTGTACATTTTGACAACATCCCACCGAGTCCCATCTTTTCTTCTCTGAAAATCCGAGGATCCATGGTTTTAAGATCCCGAGCTATAATCGGTTCAAAATCCATATGTGCTAATACATCTTTCTCAAGCTCGACTCCCGGAGCAATTTCAATTAAAACCATACCATCAGGAGTTAGACGAAATACTGCCCGCTCAGTAATATAGAGAATTGATTGCTTACTTTCCCAAGCATATTTTCCACTAAATGTAATCTGTTCAACATGATCCAAGAACTTTTTATTTCGCCCTTCTGTAATGATATGTAATTTGCCATCTGCAACTTCGACCTTTAAACCTCCTGCCATAAAGGTACCAAGAAAGATGACTTCTTTTGTATTCTGAGTAATGTTAATAAAACCACCACAGCCAGCTAGACAGCCTTTAAACTTACTTACATTAATATTTCCATGCTTATCCGTTTCTGCTAACCCCAGAAAAGCTAAATCCAAGCCACCGCCATCATAGAAGTCAAATTGATAAGGCTGATCCAATATCGCTTCCGGGTTACTGGAAGCTCCAAAGTTTAGATTGCCAGCAGGGATCCCGCCTACCGGGCCTGCTTCAACGGTAAGAGTCATCATGTCTCCCAGCCCCTCTTCATTTGCCACGATTGCGACCCCTTCAGGAACACCAATACCAAGGTTAACAATTGCATTCGGAATCAATTCCATCGCAGCACGACGGGCAATCACTTTTCGTTCGTCTAGTCGCATTGCACAGCTATCTGACAAAGCTGATATATTCATTTCTCCTGAATAAGCAGGATTATAGATTTCCGAAAATGTCTGCTTATGATTCGCCTGCTCTGCTACTACAATATAGTCAACTACAATCCCTGGAACTTTTACATTCATGGGATGCAAGCTGCCAGACTTAACGATACGTTCTACCTGTACAATGACAATTCCTCCAGAATTTCTGGCAGCTTGGGCAATGGATAATAGCTCTAGGGAGACACACTCCTTTTCAATGGAAATATTCCCATTTTCATCGGCCGTAGTGCCACGAATAAAAGCAACATCGATTGGAAAAGGTTTATACCACAGCCATTCCTCATTACCTAACTCAATCACTTCTACAAGATCTTGTGTGGTCTTTTTGTTAATTTTTCCACCCTCAATCCTTGGGTCAACAAAGGTATTCAAGCCAACTTTCGTAATAACACCCGGCTTCTTGCCGGCTACATTACGAAACCACTGGGTAAGCGTCCCCTGAGGAAAATTATAAGCCTCAATTTTTTCATCAACAGCTAATTGACTGAGTTTTGGAGCCGTCTTAAAATGTCCGCCAACTACTCTTTTTACCATATTTTCGTGACCGAAATGATTGGCTCCGCAATCCTTCCCATCCCCTTGCCCCGCACAATACACAAGCGTTAAATTACATGGCCTACCGTCTCTTAGAAATCGTTCTTCCAACGCAGTCGTTAGTGCCTCAGGATTTGCACTACCAACAAAACCACTCGTAGCAATCGTAGCAGCATCTTCAATAAGATTAGCCGCTTCTGCCGCAGTAACGATCTTGACCATAACACACCCCTTTTCCTATCGTAATTTTACACCAAACCAAAGCAACAAATTTTATTTATTTTTAAGCATGATTTCACCAAATATTTCTTCATCCGTTGGCATATTATGCTCGATTGGGGACGAAACCCATGTGATATTAAGCAGATCTTTCCAAGTAATATTGCTGGATGAGGCATTTCCACCCCAAGTTCCGCAGCCTAAGGTCAACGTCATTGGCATACCATTCGTCCATGCGCCGCTATTAGCCAGACATTGAGGCTGGCGGACCATAATCCTGCTGGTCTTCGTGGCTAGCGCCAGCTGCTTGATATGTTCTTCATTAAAAGAATGAATTCCACACGAGTGCCCTCTTCCGTGGTAGTTGGTAATCTCATTTACATGATCAATTGCTTCTTGGAAATGATCATATTGAAATAAAGCTACTACCATAGATAATTTTTCACCAGAAAAAGGAGCTTCCGGACCAATTTGACTCTCTTCCACCATGATAAATTTACAATCCTCTGGTATGTTTATCCCGGCCACACTAGCAATTGTCTGCACTGACTGAGCAATAATCTTAGCATTTAAATGATGATCCACCCACATGGCTTGCTGCAGTTTTGCTTTTTGTTCCGGACTAAGCAAATAACCGCCTTCGGCTTTAAGGCATGCTATAAATTCAGCATATATCTTTTTCTGAATGACCAGCGAATTTTCGGTAGAGCAGCTCGTAGCAAAATCAAAAGTTTTACTGCGCATCACTTTATTTGCAGCATCCTTTAAATCAGCAGTTTCGTCTACTACAACAACCGAATTTCCTTGTCCAACGCCATAAGCTGGAGTTCCCGATGAATAAGCTGACTTTACTAATGCTCCACCGCCTGTTGCAACAACTAGATCACATTGTTTCATCAATTCGTTTGTTGATTCAAGAGTCGGTTCTTCAATGCCAACGACTAAATCCTCTGGAGCATTGTATTTTTTCAGTGTAGTTCGTATGATATTCACAATATGGGTATTCGTTTTTTTCGTCCGGGGATGGGGTGCAAGGATGATCGCATTCCTTGTCTTAATTGCCATAATGGCTTTGATTACAGGTGTAGCTTCCGGATTGGTACATGGCAGTATTCCTGCGACGACTCCTACGGGTTTGGCTACCTTAAAAATCCCTTTTTCTTCATCTACTTCTATAATGCCAACGGATTTTTTTCCCTTCATATCTCGAAGGGTACCTTTGCATTTCGTCATTAATTTGGCATATTTAGACTCATAATTACCCATTCTTGATTCATCAACAGCCATTTGAGAAATCTCTTGCGCTGGTCCATCTTTTACAATATTCCATACAATAGCAGTAACCAGTTCATCTACCTTTTTTTGGCTGTAACCACTGGCGATATTTTGAGCTTGACGTGCTCTTACAATTAAACTAGCAATATAATCCTCTGTATTTAAATGTACCGGCTTATTCATACGAGTTCTCCTTACTTTATAATTTTATAAACTCACTACAAATACTTCACAAATACCTTTGAATGAATACCTTTACTTAAGATAAGGATTTTTATGCTTTATTTTGACTGCCGAAAATCAAAATATGGTTTTTAACATTTTCATATGTCGCGTCAAGCACAGTATCAAGATATTGAAAGAACGTAATATCTTTCGACCCCTTAGACAATTGGTTAACTTTTTGAGCAACATTTTCAAAAGATGCTGTAGCAATATTCACTTTTTTGATTTTATGCTGTATGCAATTTTTAAAATCATCAGGAGTAAGCCCTGAGCCACCGTGTAAGACCAAAGGACAATCGATCGCCTGAGCAATTTCCTCTAACCGTTTAAACTGCAATTTAGGCTGTTCTTTGTAATGCCCATGGGCTGTTCCGATTGCTACCGCTAATGCATCAACTTGCGTTTCGTCATAAAATGTTTTGGCTTCAGCAACAGAAGTGATCAGCACTTCCACATTTTCATAATCCCCTTCACTGCCGCCAACTTTACCGATTTCCGCTTCCACAGAGGCACCATATTCCGCAGCCATTCTCTTGACTTTATTTGTCATTTCAATATTTTTTTCCAAAGGATAAGCGGATCCATCAAACATTACCGAACTAAATCCCAGCTGCAGCGCCTGGGCAATCACGTCCATACTAGCACCATGATCCAGATGCACAACAATGGGAATGGCAGCTTTCTTAGCCGCCTCTACCATCACAGGACCAATAAGATGCAGTGGAGAATACCTCAGCCGCCCTTCTGCTACTTGCAGAATAATGGGAGAATTTAATTCCTCCCCTGCTTTTATAGCTCCCATAACCATTTCCATATTTGCTATATTAAAAGCACCAATTCCATATTTTTCTTCACGAATGTTTTTCAATGCATTATCCAATGTAACTAAAGACATTATTTGCCTCCTTTCAAATTCAGCTATTTTCCTTTACTTACGAGTCATAGTACCTTCCCAAGTATCCACTTTGGTATGTTTCTTATCTTCTTCATTAAACCACCGGCTAGTTACGCATTTAGCTTCCGTGAAAAAAGCCACACCATCCTTGCCCATACAATGCAAGTCACCAAAGAAAGATTTCTTATGCCCTGCAAAAGGGAATACAGAAAGAGGAACAGGAATACCTACATTAATTCCAACCATGCCGCCATGGGTTTTCGCTGCAAATTCTCTTGCATAATAGCCACTCTGGGTAAAAATGCAGGAACCATTGGCAAATGGATTTGCATTCATTACAGCAAGACCTTCTTCAAAATTCTTTACGCGTTTAATACATACAACAGGCCCAAAAATTTCAATATCGCCAATCGTCATTCCTGGTTTTACATGGTCAAAAATAGTTGGTGCCAGAAAGAAACCGTCTTCATAGCCTTTAACAACAATATCTCTGCCATCTAAGATCAGTTTGGCCCCTTCTTCAACCCCTTTATGAATCCAATTTACAATACTTTGTTTTTGTTCAGCTGATACAACAGGTCCTAAGTCATAGGAAGGATCATAAGCCGGACCTACTTTAAGCTCTTTTGCAAGCCTTACCAGATGAGCAACGAATTCATCGGCCACTTCTTCTTCCACACAAACCACCGGCAGAGCCATACAGCGTTGTCCTGCGCAGCCAAAACCTGAGTTAATAACTCTTGTAGCAGCCATTTCTAAAGCAGCATCTTTAAGAACTAAAGCATGATTTTTAGCTTCACATAAAGCTTGGACTCTCTTGCCATGAGCTGCCGCAGTGGAATAAATATGAAGACCTACTGAAGTGGAGCCAACATAACAAATACCTGCAACATCCGGATGTTTCAGCAGCGTTTCCGCTTCTTTTCGACTGCAAGTAACCAAGTTGACAACACCCTTAGGCAGTCCTGCCTCAATTAAGAGTTCCAACATTCTTACAGCGGTTTGAGGAACATGACTGGCGGCTTTAAGTACAAAGGTATTACCTGTAGCGATGCAGAGAGGAATCATCCAGCCAAAGGGAATCATCGCAGGGAAATTATAGGGCACAATACCAGCAAATACACCTACAGGTTCTCTATACATAACCGTGTCATGACCATGAGAAACATTCATCAACGAATCACCTTGCATCATAACAGGAGCAGAGCATGATAACTCTACCACTTCAATAGCCTTTAAAACATCGCCGCGAGCTTCATTGAGATTCTTGCCTAACTCCGTAGTTACCAGCAAGGCTAGCTCCTCCAGGTGGGCATCCAAAATGACTTTATACTTAAACATAAGCTGAGCTCTTGCTGATACAGGTGTCGAAGACCAAGCAGGAAATGCATTTTTTGCTGCGCTAACTGCTTGATTGACTTCGTCAACGGTGCAGCATGGCGCCTCGGCAATCACTTTTCCTGTATTCGAATCCGTAATCGGCATATAGGTAGCTGTTGCCGATTCTTTCCATTCTCCATTTACGCTATACTTTAATTTTGCTATTGTCATAATCAACATTCTCCTTTTTATATGGAATCATTTATCCCTTACTTCTAATACAAAACCTCATCTTTAACCACGATCTTCGAATTTCTTTCCTGTCCCCTCCTTATATTGCCTCTATTTGATTACATTCTAGAAATTTTTTGTTACTTATTGTTTAATACTTGTCATATTGTTATTATATTTTGGTTATATTATAGTATATTCTATAACTTTAATGCAAGTCTTAATTTTGCAAGAAAATTCAGTTACATATTTGATCATATTATGGTATCATGGTAATAGTATTATGGTTATATTTAGCCTCAAGAGGGCTAATACGATATAAGACAAATTAATGTGAAATGGAGTTTATAACGTGAAAGAAGATAGAATTAACGAACTTCAAAACTATATTCTTGAAAAAGAACGAGCTTCCATTGAAGAGCTTTGCAGCGTGTTCAATGTTTCCAAAAACACAATGAGAAGAGATATTAATCAGCTAGAGTCTCAAGGCAAAATTAAAAAAGTCTATGGCGGCATTATTTTAACAGACAAGAAAACGACTGAGCCCTTTGAATCCAGAGAAGTCAAAAACAAAGATGCCAAATTAATTATCGCAAAACTTGCTAGTACATTAATTGAAGATGGGGATATCATTTATATCGACTCTGGGACAACTACGATGCATATGATACCTTACTTGTCAGATGTCAAGAATCTAACCATTGTCACCAATAATTTACATGTGATATTAAAATCTCTCCCGTATCAGAACTTAAATGTGATTTCTACAGGGGGAACACTGTTTAGAAGAACGAATTCTTTTGTTGATTCAGGAGCAGTAAGCTCCTTGAAAAAATATAATATTTCTAAAGCTTTTTTAGCTACAACAGGGATCTCAATTGCAAAAGGAATCACAAACTCCTCATCTCTTGAGTACGATATAAAAAAATATATTGTAGAACACTGCGATAAAAAAATACTATTGGCAGATGATACGAAGCTCGGTAAAGTATCGTTAATAACGTATTACGACTTAAAAGATATACAAGTATTTGTAACTAATCAAAAACCAGATGATGAATATACGGACTTCTTTAGGAGCAATCATATTACATTAATTGCTCCTTAGGAATGCATGTATGGCAAAAGAACAACAAAGAAACTGCCAGGGAATAAAATCCCTGGCAGTTTCTTTATTATTCTTATTAAGGTTTTACAGTTTCTTTATATACTTGTTTACCATTTTTCATTTCAATAATTACAGCGCTTTTGATTGCATCATGGGTATCATTTAATGTTAAGGAACCAGTTACACCTTGGAAATCTTTTGTATTGGCAAGTGCTTCACGAATTTTTTCGGAATCCGTGCTGTTAGCCCGTTTAATGGCATCTACTAAAGCATAAGCTGCATCATAACCTAGAACAGCCATTGCATCTGGCACTTGACCATATTCTTTTTGGAAAGCATCAAGGAATGCTTTTGATTTAGGACTGTTATCTTCTACAGAATAGTGATTTGTAAAGTACGTATTATTAAGAGCATCTGGTCCACCGATTTCAGCCAGTTTAGGTGAATCCCAGCCATCGCCGCCAACAAATGGTACGGTGATACCGATTTCACGAGCCTGTTTTATGATTTTTCCTACTTCGCCGTAATAGCCAGGCACATAAATTACATCTGGATTCGAAGCTTTAATTTTTGTTAACAGCGTTTTGAAATCCTGGTCATTTTGTAAATACGCTTCTTCGATAGCTATGCTACCGCCGCCCTTAGTAAAAGCATCTTTAAAGAATTTAGATAAGCCTTTGCTGTAATCGCTAGAGTTATCAATCATGACAGCAGCATTTTTAGCTTTAAGAGAGTTTAATACGAAATTTGCTCCTACAGTACCTTGGAAAGGATCAATAAAACATACGCGGAAGGTATAGTTTTTAACTTTTCCAGTATTCTCATCTAAGGTTACTTTAGGATTCGTTGTTGCAGCGGCGACAAATGGGATTTTATTCGCTTCAGCAACGGTTGAACCTGCAATACCGTTAGAGCTGGTAGTAAAACCAGTAACAGCAATTACTTTATCTTGAGAAATAACTTTTGTCATTGCATTAGAGGATTCAGATGGTTCACCTTTGTTATCGGCAACTGCGATTTGGATTTGTTTGCCCAAAACGCCACCATTAGCATTGATTTCTTTAAATGCCAGTTTCGCGCCATTGGCAGCAGCTGTACCAAAGGATGCAGTATTTCCTGTCAATTCATACACAACACCAATTTTAATGTCTTTGCTAGCACTTCCACCACACCCAGCTACTAGTCCAGCAACTAAAATAGCAACAACGAATAAAGATAACCATTTAGCATTCATTCTTTTAAACACAATAATCCCCCTTAATAATCGTATTATTTCTAAGTTTCTTATACTATACCCTTACCTTCTTCCCTACCACCCCCAAAAAGATATCGAAAAAGGCGCTTCAAATAAGAGAAAGCTTCCCTTATTTAAAGCACCATTGCTTTATTGTTATTCTTTTGTTTTGCTTTTGTTATATTTGTTTTTTATTATACCGTGCGCTTCTCAACTTGACAAGTGTTTTTTCTAAAAAAACATTTTATATTTTTTAAAACATTTTCAGTACATTTTTTTAATATTTCGTAAAAACAAATACTACTCTTAACACTCACCTTGGAAGTTAGCACAGCGATAAATAAACTTTAATTTATAACTTTTCACAAATCGATTTTGCTTGTAAAAAGAGCAATAAATAGTCAGCACCGCCCGCTTTAGAGTCTGTACCTGACAAATTAAAACCGCCAAAAGGATGAACACCGACTAAAGCACCTGTGCACTTACGGTTAAAATATAGATTGCCTACATGAAATTCACGGCGAGCCTTTTCCAGTTTAGCACGGCTCTTTGAATACACAGCGCCAGTAAGGCCATATTCAGTACCATTGGCAATAGCAAGAGCATGGTCAAAGTCATCAGCAGGAATCACCGCAAGCACGGGCCCAAATATCTCTTCTTGGGAAATGCGGGCCTCGGGAGAAATCCCTGAAAATACAGTTGGTGCAATAAAGTAGCCTTGATCACCAGCCGTAGATCCACCGCACTCTAGTTTTCCTTCTGTTTTACCAATTTCGATATAGCTTAAAATCTTTTTATAAGAGTTTTCATCGATTACAGGACCAATATTACTTTCAGGGCTGCTGGCAGCACCAATCTTAAGTGCTTTCGTCTTTTCTACTACCTTCGCCAGTACTGCATCATATACATCTTTCACGATAATAGCACGAGAGCAGGCAGAACATTTTTGTCCCTGAAAACCAAAGGCAGATGCAACAATTCCAGCTGCTGCTTCTTCAAGATCAGCTTCACTGTCTACAACAATAGAATCTTTACCGCCCATTTCAGCTACGACTCTTTTAATCCATTTCTGCCCTGGGGACAAATCAGCAGCTAACTTGTTAATGCGAAGTCCGACTTCTTTAGAACCTGTAAAATTAATAAAGCGCACTTGAGCATGAGATACCAAATAATCGCCAATCGTTCCACCGCTGCCGGGAAGATAATTCACAACACCAGCAGGCAAAGAGACTTCTTCCCACAACTGCATAAATTTAGCAGCAATTACAGGCGTTGAGCTTGCAGGCTTCATAATCACCGTATTACCAGCTACAATAGCTGCTGCTGTCATTCCTGCTAAAATGGCTAAAGGAAAATTCCATGGTGGAATTACAACACCAACACCGAGAGGAATATAGGCACACTCATTCTGTTCTCCAGGATAAGGTATTACTTCCATGCCTTTTGCATACTTATCCATTTGGCGAGCATAGTATTCCATAAAATCGATTGCTTCTGCAGTATCGGCATCCGCTTCCGCCCATGTTTTTCCTGCCTCTTCCACTAACCAAGCGGAAAACTCAAATTTACGCCGGCGTAAAATAGCAGAAGCTTTAAACAAATACAAAGATCGTTCTGCGGGGTCTACATACTGCCATGAAGCAAATGCTTTATTGGCGGCCTGCACTGCTTTTTCAGCTAAATCTATATTGGCCCGGGCAACGGTACCAACAATTTCAGATGTGTTGGAAGGATTAATCGACGTAATACGCGCTTCTGTATCAACAGTTTCTCCGCCGATAACAAGTGGGTAATGAGAAGCTTTTTCCAACTGCACCCCAGCCAATGCCTTTTCCATAGCAGCTTTGTTTTCTGGCAGACCAAAGTTAGTAAAAGGTTCATTTTTGTATTCTGTAATCATTTTTAAATTCCTCACTTTCATATTTTAATGTAATGATACATATTGGCTCACACAACAGATGGCTCTATAAATAACTCTCCGCGGTCAAACCGCCCAGCATCAAACATTTGGATAGGAAAGGCCGTAGGTTTTCCCACTACCATCTCTGCCATTAATTGACCTGTGATAGGTGAAATCATGAAACCATGACCACTAAAGCCTGCAGCAGTGAAGAAACGATTGAGCGCAGGACTGCTGCCTAATATCGGTGTGCGGTCAGGACACATATCATATAATCCCGCCCATTGCCGAACGACATTTAGCCCTGCCAAAGGCGGCAGAATTTCCACAAGCCGCTCAGCCATATCACGTAAGAACTGCCAACTGGATTTTATATTATAACTTTCCGGTTCATTTGGATGACCAATTCCCATAATAAAACTGCCATGAGGACTTTGCTGACAATACAAATTGTGATAAAAGCTCATAACCATGGGTCCCATAGTAGGTTCTACAGGTTCTGTTACCAAAATTTCATGACGTTCTGGAAAAATTGGAAGTTCAACGCCAACCATACGGCCGACAGTCTTTGCATAACCTCCTGCCGCATTTACAACCGTATCCGTTTGAATATTGCCTTGATTGGTGCGGACGGAAATAATTTTACCGTTCTTCGTTATAATGCCTTGCACTTCCGTATCAGTATAAATCTCAACATTTAAATTTTTAGCAGCTTGGGCATAAGCTTCTGTTACTTTAAAAGGATTACAATGGCCATCTTCTGCACAATAGGTAGCGCCAAACATTCCTTTTGTATTCAAAAAAGGGACAATTTCCAAAGATTCCTCTGGCGTCACCCAACGTGCAGGAATGTTAAGAGAATTTTGCAGTACCAAATTCTTTTTAAATTGTTCTGCCATTTTCTCCGAATAAGCGGGCATTAAATAACCATTTTGGGTAAATTCAATATCTACATCCACATTCAGCAATTCTGGTAAATGGGAGAGCATCTTAACACTTTCACGAGACAAAAGACAATTGGTCTCTGTGCCCCATTGCATTCGCATGCCTGCACCGCAGCGCCCTGTAGCACCACTGGCTAAATAATTCTTTTCTAATACGACTACTTTACCTGCACCTAATTTAGCTAAGTTATAGGCAGTGGAACAGCCGATGACACCGCCGCCAATTACCACAACATCTGCATTCTTAATCATGTTGATCTCCTCCTAACAAAGAAGCCATCTTAATGGGAGAGGTAGAAGGACGAAACGTAGGCAGAGGAATCTGTGCGACAGGCTTTCCTGTGGCCTTGGCAATTTCACTCACAATAAGAGGAGCACAAGTTCTTCCTTGGCAAGGGCCCATTCCGGAACGGCAAGCTCTTTTTATTTCTTCCAGAGTATGTTTTCCCTGTGCAATCTGCTCTCTAATCTCCCCTAAGGTTATATCTTCACAACGACAGATAATAATATCATTATGGTTCATGATGTTTCTCCTTTCTTAAGGTGAATGCTGCGTACCTCCATAGCTAATTCCCGGGGCACAGACAGCCAAATAATATTAGTTTTATTTGGTGATGTTTGCACCCGAATGACCTGGGCGGTACCGATACATTGACCTTGTCGATTTAAAGCATCAACAACGGTTTTCGCTTCCGGCAAAGGAGAAAATTCATAGGGAATTTTAACTAAGGCCGCATCTTTTCCATAAGTATAGTCAACAACAAAGATAGACAACCCAGGGCAGTGAGTCATACACACTCCACAGCCATTGCAAAGTTCTTCATTTAAAGAAGGACAGTCATTAATTTCTTTTACGGTAATGGCACCCCGTGGGCAAGCATCAGCACAAGGATTACAGGGGATTTGCTGCATACATTCAAATAAAGCGATTGGACCTTTCGCAAAACGTTCTTGTGATGGCATTTTATCCAACCTCCTCTAAAACAACTTTGCTAAGTCCCGTACAAATCTTCACACTTGCTGGACCAGAGCGCAAGGCACTCAGTTGTGATTTTGCAGTCTGAAACTCTTTTGTAAACGAATCTTTTTTATGTCCTAAAACAGATGCAACATACAAGCCTGCCAATTTTCCTTCTACCATAGCTGCTGAGGCTTCTTCGACTCCTGAAACATCACCAGCTACATAGATATTCTCATGAGTTGTTTTCATATTGGCATCACGCAATGGTACATAACCGCCTAATTCTGCTGCAAACTTCATTTCACAGCCCGCCTGCCACAACAGTTCTGTCAAGGGGCTTAATCCTACCGCCAAACAGAGCCCATCTACAGCAATATATTGTTCACTTCCCTCAATCGGCTGCCATTGTTCGTCCAGTCGGCAAATCGTAACACCTTCCAAACAGGAATCGCCATGGGCTGATTGTATCGAATGAGATGTATAAATGGGTACACCATGACGCTGCAGCTTAGCAGCATGAACACGATAACCGCCAACTTGGGGTGCCGCTTCTACAATGCCTGCAACTTCAACACCCGCCTGCAGTAATTGATAGGCTACAATCACACCAATATTGCCAGCACCAATCATGAGTATCCTTTTTGCCGGTATTACTCCGTGAACATTCATTAAGGTTTGGACTGCCCCTGCGCCATAAATGCCTGGCAGATCATTATTAGGAAAAGCCATAGTTTTTTCCGAAGCGCCCGTTGCAATAATAATTTTTTTAGGACTGACTGTGCAAAAAGCACCTTCATGGGAAATCGTAACTACGCCATCTGGATAGATTCCCAGTACTACAGCGTTCTTCCATATGGTGATACCTGAAATATCTGAGCTCCAGTTGATCAATTTTTCAGCTATATCCATTCCACGTTCTCCGGCAAATTCTGCTTTTGAACCAAAAAATTTATGAGTTTGTTTTATTAACTGCCCGCCCAAACGATCTGCCCGTTCGACAAGCAGTACTTTTGCACCAGCCTCTGCAGCATGAATGGCAGCCATTAAACCAGCCGGACCAGCTCCTATGATTAAGATCTCTGTTGTTATCATACGATCTTCCCCTTCCCTTCTTGGGTCTCTACTACCATACCAGCGCGAAGGGGCTCAATACAAACCCGTACATTCGGAATTTTATCTACTGTCATCAAACAAGATGAACAGTTGCCAATGGCACAAAAAAGACCACGAGGACGGTGACGTCCATGACTATGACGCAATACCTTTACATCAGCCGCATGTAGTGCAGCAGCAATTGGCTCTCCCGCTATTCCCTCTATCGTTTGACCATTCAATGTGAAGGTCACCATATCTTGTTTTGGAAATGTCAGTATTGGATGGTTGACAATTCTCATAGTTAAACACCTCCTGCCCTATTCCTAATGCAATAACCGTGCCAACTATATATTTTTTATATTATAAATTTAGTGAAAACAGAGAAAACACTACTACAGCTTCGAACCGCAGAGGCGCAGAGAACACAGAGAAAACATAGATAAGGGTTAAAAATCTCCTTCTGTGTTCTCTGTGTCAATCATTCTAGCCTATTAGTATAGAAAAAAGTGCCGATCATATTCTTTTCGGCACTTTTTTCTGTATCTATTTTTAATAATGACCTTTTATAACAACATTTTTCATCTACCATTCGACGATAGCGTCAGTTTATTGACATTCTAGTCCCAGCTTCTGCATTTTGTAATATAAGGTGCTGCGAGGGATACCGAGTTTTTTTGCTGCAGCTGCTTTATTAAAATGGAATTCTGCCAAAACTTTAGCAATCACTTCTTTTTCTAGGCTTATCGTTTTTTCCAACAAACTGCCTTCCATAGCACAGGGATCTATACTTTCCATAGGAAAATCCAATTGGCAGAAGGTAGCTGGCAGGTTATCGATCCCCAATTGGTCACTATCAGCTAAAATCACCAGCCGTTCTAATACATTGAATAACTCTCTAATATTTCCAGGCCATGGATATTGAATAAAAGATGCCATGAGTGCAGGATTCACTTTTGAGATTTTTTTATTATGAATTGTGCCATAATGCAAAACACCCTTATGAACTAATTCGGGTATATCATCTAACCTGTCACGCAATGAAGGCAGGGATACCGCCACTACATTCAAACGATAATATAGATCCTCGCGAAATTCACCGTTCTTAATCATTTCTTCTAAATTGCGGTGGGTAGCAGCAATAATACGAACATCAATATGAATCGCTTTGCTGCCGCCCACACGATAGAAACTCTTATCCTGCAGAACTCTTAGTAGCTTTACCTGCATGTCTTTAGGCATATCTCCCAGCTCATCGAGTAAGAGAGTTCCTCCATTCGCTTGCTCTAATAACCCCACTTTTCCTTTGCGGTCAGCTCCCGTAAATGCACCGGGCTGATAGCCAAACAATTCACTTTCAAATAGATTAGGAGAAATCGCTCCACAGTTTATAGCAATAAAGGGACCCGTAAATTGACTGGCATCATGAATAGCACGGGCAAATAATTCTTTTCCTGTGCCGCTTTCTCCACGCAGTAATACTGGAACCGCCGTTGCTGCAACACGCCTGGCAATACTAACCGCTTCGCGAATAGCGGCACTATGACCATAAACCGTCGAAAAGGAATCTGACTGGGAATGAATTTTATCAATTTCTTGTTTTAGGGTTTGTACTTCCTGATGAGTCTGGGATAGTTTTTGATTTAGCTGCACTACTTCTGTAATATCCCGTTCCGCACAAACTCCGCCGATCACCTGACCAGATAACTTCACAGGTCTTGCGTTAATTAATACATGAGTATCAGGACAAGGAGTGTGGTATTGTTCATGCACGGTGCGGCGTTCTTTCATCACTTTAGTTAGCATTAAATTGGAAAAGAAACCTTCGATAGGACGCCCAATAATTTCATCAGCGGCAATTCCATATAAAAGCTCAGCATGATGATTCCACACTACTACTTTATCTGATTCATCAATAATGCATACCGCCTCATTAACTGTATCTAATAGTGCTTCCAGCCTAGCCTGCTGCAATTCATATAAGGTTAAAAGCTGCTGAAAACTCTCTATTACTTTTTCTGATTGGTCTGCTTCAAGATAACTGCGAAATTCCTCAATCGGCAAAGGATACTGAGAATTCATAAAAGCACGCCTCCCTTATCATATAATAAACACTTTCACTCTCTGCATTATGAAGGATTACTATAAACTTTGCTAAACAAAAAAGACGCCCTATACAGAACTAAAATTAGTCCCTGTACAAGCGTCTTTGCTTGTGTCAGTTAATTGACACTTTTTTCTTTCATTATAAGGTAAAGAATTATAATAGGCAATACCTAATTTTTAACTCTTCATAATTTAGCGTAAATAGATCTCAATTCTTTCTTTATTAGCACCAAGACGTTTTCCTCTTTTTAGCAAGACAGCGCCTATTTCACCAGTATTTTTTATATGAGTTCCGCCACAAGGAACTTTGCCAAAACCTTTGATTTCCCAATATCTGATTTCCCGCTCTTCATCACTAAAACAACTTAAAATGGGAGAATTGGAATTAATAATTTCCTCCATCTTCTTTTGCAATAAGGGCAAGACCTCTGAAATATTTCCACACCACTCAAAATCCACTCTTGCTTTTTCTTCCATTATATTGGCGCCGATTTTTTTAGGATTATTAAAATTTTGAACCATCAGCTCCAGTACAATTTCTGCGGCAAAATGAAGTTTCATGATTCTATAACGTTTATCCCAGTCAATAACCACATTCACTTGCTGTCCCACTTGCAAATCATGGGATACATCAATCTCATAAATAATTTCTTTTGCAACTTTTTGGGCTGTTAACACAGCATAACCATGAATGGTCCCCGAATCCGATGCCTGGCCGCCAGAAAAAGCAAACACGATTGTCTGGTCAAGAGTAATACGATTACCATCGACAGTCATTATCGTTGCAGTACATTGTTTTAAGTAAGGATCTTTCCAAAATAACTTTTTCACAGTCATACATTCACCTCATTGTATATTCTCACTGCAGTCAAAGATTGCAATCTATTAGTAAATCTTTTGAATCTCAATGCTATTTCGCTGAAAAGCAGCTTCAATTTCCTCTACATGACTATGTCCATTTGTCTCTACAGTAACTTCCAGCTGAACCTGCTTAAAGCTGTCCATCACTTTGGATTGATTATGATCCAGTTTTATTACGTTTGCATTTAATTCAGAGATAATTTTTGCCACATGTAATAATTCTCCTGGTTTGTCGGGTAAATTGATGGTAAAACAAAATAGCCTTCCTCTAAATACTAAGGCCTTATTAATGATAGCCGAAATCGTTAAAATATCAATATTACCGCCACTGACTAAACAAACGATTTTTTTATTCTTGGAAGACAATTTCTTTAAACCAGCCAAGGACAGCGCCCCTGCTCCTTCCGTAATCAGCTTATGCTTTTCGATTAAAAGCAGTATTGCTTCTGCAATGTCAAAATCAGAAACAGCAATGACTTCGTCAACAAACTCTCTGATAAATTCGAAAGTTAATGTACCTGCCCTTTTTACAGCAGCACCGTCTGCTATGGTATCCACTCTCTCCAGCTCTATTACTTGATTCTCAGCCAAAGACTTTTTCATGCAGCATGCACCTTCTGGCTCAACTCCGATAATTCTGATACTTGGCTTTAGCATTTTCGCCGCAAATGCAATGCCACTTGCTAAACCGCCTCCGCCTATAGGAACTAAAATCTCGTCAACATCTTCTAATTGATTCAAAATTTCCAAAGCTACTGTACCTTGACCAAGAATTACATCCAAATCATCAAAGGGATGCACGAAAACATAGTTATGTTCGGTCTCCAGTTCTCTGGCTTTTTTATAAGCTTCATCATAACTATCGCCGTATAATACAACATTTGCTCCATAATTTCTTGTAGCTTCCACTTTAATAATGGGCGTGGTTGCAGGCATCACAACAGTAGCCTTAATACCTAGTAATTGAGCTGCATAGCCAATCCCCTGGGCATGATTTCCCGCTGAGGAAGCGATGACTCCCCTGCTTTTTTCCTCATCACTTAACTTACTCAACTTATTAAAGGCTCCGCGGATTTTGAATGCACCTGTAACTTGTAGGTTCTCTGGTTTAATGAATACCAGATTTCCACACTCATTACTAAACACTGGGCTTTCAATGAGCTCTGTTTTTTTGATTATACCTTGTAATTTTTTTTCTGCAGCATAAATATCTTCAATCGATACACGAGAATTAGCTACATGAAAAATGCTATTATTTTGCTTCAACATAAGTTACCTCCAAATGATTTTGAATATAAAAAAACTCGCCCTTGAATATATCCAAGGACGAGTTATTACCCGCGTTACCACCTTTATTGCACAACAATGCCTCTTCAGTTCTATCAAACCTAAGCCAAATAACGTGGCTAACCCGGTATTTCTTACTAACGTTCAGAAACACAGTTCCGGAGGGATCTTCTTCCACCGCTCATTGTCGACTTCCACCGTATGCCGACTCTCTGAAAATTTGCAAGTGGTTTACTTATTCCGTCATTACTATTCTTCATTATGCTTTGGAATGAATTCTATCATTTTACCTTTACTAATGTCAATATATTTTTATTATTTATGTTAATTTCGTAATCTTATACTTTTCTTGTTCTTCTAGTAAATACCTTTGTATTCCATGAAATGTTAATTGCATACCAACTGTCTATTTTCTGTATATAGAAATAGTATCGCCAATTTTTATGACAGGCAGTGCCTTGTCCTCAAGATATACACTTCCGCCTAGTCCTTCCGTAGTACCATCAAACCGTAAGGTTATATGCCCTAAATTTTGCAGGTTGGTTTGCACTTCATCGCCTACATATACAATTCTATATTCTTGACCAGCTATGACTAAAACATCGCCCTGTTTAACGCAATCCGAAAGCATATTGCCAGCATGTAATACGCAATAATCAGCCAATTCCTCCGGAGCATTATCTTTGAAAATAATGATCAGTTTCTCCTTGTAAAATGCTGATACAAGTTCGCCAATAGTAGTAACCATAGTATTATATATAATTCTCATAGACTACACCTCCATAATAGCGCCTAAATATTAAAAAAAGCAATGGAATTATATCCATCCATTGCTTCTTCACTTTTTATTTTGCGTAGAGACCAAAGCTAGCAGCCCAGGCAACCAATACTGTCGTAGGTCCAGTAATAAAGCGCGAATACAATACAGAAGGTACACCTACTTCTACTGTTTCGGCTTCCGCTTCAGCCAATCCTAAACCGACTGGAATAAAATCGCAAGCGGCCTGGGAATTGATTGCAAAAAGCGCCGGCAGCGCCAATTGAGGTGGAATCGTGCCTTTACCGATCTCAACGCCAATCAGCACCCCAATTACTTGAGCAATTACAGCACCCGGCCCTAGAAATGGAGATAAGAAAGGAAAAGAACATATTGCAGACAGCAAAACCAACCCTTGGATGGTTCCAGCTAACGGTATTAGTACTTTAGCAAAAGTATCACCAATGCCCGTACTTAGTACAACACCAATTAACATGCATACAAACGCCATAAAAGGCAATATAGTTTTTAAGACAGTATTGATAGCATCCCGGCCGGCTTGATAAAATGTAGCAGTTATACCACCCATAGCCTTTCCGACTTTGGCCATAACACCAGCAGTAGTCTGTTCGCTGATTTTCTTCTGGGTATCATACTTAGACTTTTTAGCACTACTATCTTCAGAAATCGCATTCTGGATAGTTCCATCGCTAAAATTTATATTTACTTCTTTGACATCAGATACATAAATATCTGCCGTAATATGTTCTGCCAAAGGTCCACTGGGGCCAGACGGCATCAAGTTAATTGTTGGAATCCTTTTTTGAGGATATATTCCACATCGTAAAGTTCCTCCACAATCGATGACTACACAAGCAATTTCAGGATCAGGCACTTTCATTTTAAATCCATCTACCACTGCGCAGCCTGTCATTTCAGCTATCTTTTCTGCAACAGATGAAATGACACCACCGGTAATATTGACAATCTTATTCTTGGTATCATTAGGCTGAATCACTAATGGTCCACCAAAGCCGCCTCGTCCTGCCGTTATAATAACTGATTTATAATTCGCCATTTCCAATCCCCCCTTCCTAAATCGTGAAGCCAGTCGACTGTACAGTACTCACTTCAGCTTTTAACTTGACGCCTTGTTGTTTTTCAACATATGCGGTAATAAAATCAGTAATCCATCCTCTAAAGAAATTGGTCACAACTCCAACAAGAAAGTATCTTACTGCTAAATCAACCGTTGATAAACCCAATTGAGTTATCCCAGCCGCAATTCCAAGAAAAACAAATAATTCTCCAGGATTTATATGTGGAAATAAACCATTCATACTATGACAAGAAAAAGAAGATGCAGCATAATAACTGGGCTTATATTTTTCAGGCAAGAACTTTCCTAACGATAAAGTCATTGGATTACAAAAGAAAAAAGTTCCTATTACTGGTAAAATAAGATATCTAGATATAGGATTGCCACCACACAAATGAGCGAGCTTTTCAACTTTCTCTTGCCCGACAAATCGAATTAGAGCATTCATGGCTACAAGCAACATAACTAACGTAGGTATTATTCCAGTTATCATACTTACAAAAACCTTGCCACCTTCATTAAACATGCCGATAAACCCTTTGGCCAACACAATGAAAATGTCCATACGATACCTTCTCTCAATATTTTTTTTAATGCCATTACACAGTGATTCTTGTATTTTCTGTTCCAGCCACCTCCATACCAGATTTCGCTATATTAATAAACGCCTTATAATTTTCAATAGCGTTCATTACTGCCTTGCTCGCTGATTTATCTAATCCGTAACATTTACCTTCTTCAAGGGCTAATAAATTTAAATGATTGAAGCAATTAAAAGGCTTCAATCTAGCAAAAATTGAAAACCCTTCCATTTTTTCGCCCCTGATAATATTGCAATCTTGATCAAGACAAAACATCAGCACAACCCCAGCGGTAACACGGCCTTTAGACTTGCCAATAACGACTCTGCCTTCTTTTCTCAATAATTTAAATCGCTGATTAAAATGTCTCAATTGCCAAAAACCAAGTACTCCTTGAAGTATCCACATCCCTGCAGCAAGAAGAACAAACCACAGCATATAGTTTCCCCCTTTAATCTCAAGTCCTACTTTCATTAACTATTATCTTACTGTTCAGCTATTTTAACTACTAATTAACTTGTTTTTTTGACACATCCTCTCAGTGCATTACTTGTCCACCAGTTATATTTACAGATTGCCCTGTTAAATAATTTGCTTTTTCTGACGCATAAAAAGCAACTACATTTGCAACATCTTCAAAAGTGCATCCTCTCTTTAATGGCACCTTATCTATATATGTTTGCTTTACTCGTGATTCTGGTATTCCTAATTTAACTGCATATTGGGGCAGCAAGCTTTCAAATAAATCTGAATCCAGAAGATTGCCAAGCATCATTGCATTGACTCTTATATTATCATCCGCTAGATCTAAAGCTAAACTTTGCGTTAAACCAACAGCTGCAAACTTTGCCGCTGAGTAGCCACTGTTAAATTTACTTCCCGTTTTACCCGATTTAGAATTTATTTCAATAATAGCTCCTTTAATATTTCTATCTATCATTACTTTCGCTACTTCTCTAGCACAAAGAAAATATCCATTTAAATTAACATCTACAATTCGATTAAATTCTCGTAATTCGAATTCAGTAATCTTGCAGCTTTTGGCTATTCCTGCATTGTATATTAATAAGTCCACTCTTCCTAATTCCTTTACAACCTTTTGTACCATTGCTTTTACTTCATCTTCACTACAAGCATTCACCCCTACTGCAATTGCTTTACCACCGCTAGCATTGATATCATCTGAAACCTTTTGTGCATTTTCATATATCAAGTCTGCAACAGCTACCTCATATCCTTCCTTCGCCATATGCTTACTTAAATATTCTCCTAAACTTCTTCCTCCACCAACGACAAGTGCAACCTTTACCATAGCTAACTACCTCCTGAAATGTTTTTTTTATATTGTTTCATATACAAAAAGGCCATGAGATAAGCAATCAATGCTTAGCCCATGGCTCTTACATATTGACGATACATATTTCTTTTGCTTTCTTCTACTTTTTCTATTCGTATGATAAAGCTTTCTTTATTCCCTCTGATTACTACTTCATTATATTCAAATAATGTATATATCTTATCCCCTGGTTGCAGAACTGCTTTTATCTCTTTAGCCATATAGAAGATCCTCCTAAACCACATTTTTGATACCCTGCATCTTGTAAAAATGGTATATAAAAACCATGAGCAGCATTATGCTTAGCCCATGGCCCTTACATAATCATTTAAAACTAAGCTATCTTTCATCTTAGCCAGCAAAATCAATTAGTAATTTAGCAGTTTTTTCATCAGAAATTAACACATTTATAAATTTCCCCTTCATAGCTCCATATATAGCAGGCACCTTTTCCGGCGAGGACGCAATTCCTATGGAATATTTTACATTCCTTAACTTTTCCAAATCAATCGCTATGGTTCTATCCTTTAATACCGTATCCACCACATTGCCATCAACATCATAAAACCTTGAGCAAATGTCGCCTACTACCCCCGCATCTTCCAGCATACGGCTGTATTCTTTGCCAAAAGAGCCAGACCAGACTAAGTTGGAAGATCGTATTGGTGCACCAATTCCTAATATTGTAATACTCACTTCATCCCATAACTTCACGATTTTACTACAATTAGCATCTTGCATGATAGCTGATTTAGTTTCTGTCGTTCCGGTAATAGCAGGTGCATACAAATAATGACTTTTGGCTTTAAAAGCATTTGCAACTTTATATACAATGGTGTTTACATGGTATTCGCTATCTAAATTTTCAGGTCCCCCCACTAGAGGAACCATGTCAGCATTAACGATATCACACTTCTCTACAGAAGCTAGATTCGATAACGCACCAATGGTCGTTCCCCAGGCAAACCCTACGATATCACCATCATTTATGATTCGCTTTAAGTAACCGATTCCCGCTTTTCCAAGATTATTTTTTACCTCACCAGGGTCTGAGCTTGAAGGCACAATATATACTTCTTTTAATCCAAACTTTTTTTCCAATGCGGTTTCCAAACTTTCATACAAATCATTTACAACAGAAATTTGCACAATTCCTGCTAACATTGCTTTTTTCAGATACTTGCTTACAGTAGTTCTATTGATACCAAACTTACTAGCTATTTCATTTTGATTCATATTCTCTATGTAATACATCTGGGAAACTTTCACAAGTAACCGTCTATCTACCTTAAGCATTAGTATACCTTTCTAACCTTATATGGTTTATTGATTTTTTTGCACACTGTCACATTTGTGATAGTATATAACTTTCGTTCCATGTTTATATATTAATATATTATTTGAAAAATTACAATACCTTAAATAAATAATTTTCCATCTATAATTAAAAACCCCCTTAGTAAATGCGTTGTATATTTTATCTATACTCGCATTTATTAAGAGGGTATCTGTTCAAAGCTATAATATCTTCAACTTTAGTAACACTTTCTATTATTCAGATAATAAAGCTTCTAATTCATCTAATAACCTGTTGAACTTCTGTAACGTAATTTCAATTGGCTGAGGGGTGGACATATCAACACCAGCATTTTTTAAAATACGGATTGGCGTATCAGAACCGCCTGCTTTTAGAAAATTGTTCGTATATCGTTCTTGGGCAGCTTCGCCTTCGGTTTGAAGCTGCTTAGCAAAGGCCGTTGCAGCAGAATATCCTGTGGCATATTGATAAACATAAAAATTTCGATAAAAATGTGGAATCCGAGCCCACTCAATATCAATTTCTTTATCTACAATCATTTCCGGACCAAAGTATTTTACATTAAGATCATGATAGATCTCCTCCATAAGATCTGCAGTCAATGTCTCACCCTTTTCACTTCGATCATGAATCTCTTTTTCAAATTCAGCGAACATCGTCTGCCGGTATAAGGTAGTGCGAATATTTTCTAAGTATTGATTCAGCAAATACATTTTTTCTTTTTTATCCGTTGTTTTTGCCAGCATATAATCAATGAGCAATATCTCGTTCGTAGTAGAGGCGGTTTCGGCTGTAAAAGTAACATAATCCGCTGTAGGATAGGGCTGCTTCTCAGCACTATAAAAGCTGTGCAGTGCATGCCCCATCTCATGGGCAAGGGTGGATGCATCACTAAATTGTCCATTATAATTTAAAAATACGAAAGGATGGACGCCGTAAACCCCCCAAGAATAAGCACCTGAACGTTTACCTTGATTCTCATACACATCAATCCAATGAGAAGAAATTCCTTTGTTAAAGTTTTCTATATATTCCTTGCCAAGAGGAGACAAGGCATTCCTAACAAGCTCCAAAGCTTCCGAATAGGATAGCCGAATTTCCACATCTTTTACCATTGGCGCATATAAATCATACATATGTATGTCCTCTACACCTAACGCTTTCTTCTTAAGTGACACATAACGATGCAGAGGAGCCAGATTGTGATTTACTGTAGTAATAAGATTATCATATACTTCTACAGAAATATGATTTGGCATAAGAGCCGCTTCTTGGGATGAATGATAGTTGTGAGCCTGAGCAAAAAACACATGCTGCTTGACGTGCCCATTCAGTGTTGCCGCCAAAGTGTTACGATATTGACTATAAGCACCTAGAATGCCGACAAATGAATCCTGACGTACACGACGATCGGGAGAACGCAGATAATTATTATAGCGGCCTTCACTTAATGGAACCTCTTGCCCTCGTTCATCCTGAATCGAAGGAAATTTTACTTCCGCATTTGTTAAAATATTAAAAATAGTTGCCGGAGTGGCAGCTACTTCTCCTGCCCGAGATAATAATGCTTCTTCCCGCTGGGATAGTACGTGTTTTTTTTGCTGTATCAAACTTTTTAAATAGAAGCTGTAAACCTCCAGCCCCTTTTCCTTACTTTGCATTTTTCTCAGTTTCTCTGCTGGTATCGCCACTATCTCAGGCTCAATAAAGGCAGTAGCAGCATTTACTTCAATATTCAAGGATTGAGCTTTACCAGTTAATGCCTGGTATTTATTATCCGCCGTATTCTCATCTTGATGCATTCGAGCAAAAGGATATAGCTTCCCCGTAATTTGGGAAATATCATCCCTAAGCGTGAGGCAGGCTAACAGGTTCTTTCCTGAGCGGTCCAGCTTTCCTTGATATTCACCAACTTTAGGCAGCATTTCTTTTACCTTATCATAATCCGCCTGCCACTCTTCATCGCTGGCATACAAATCATCAAGATGCCATTTATACTCAGCTGCAATTTCCTCGCGACTGGGAATTTGAAACGTTTCCGCTCCTGCCGCCATAGCACTGGATGTCGAAAGCAACATGAGGCTAAGAGCAAAAGGAACTAAATGAGGCTGTTTTGACATTGAACGATTCTCCTTCACTGAAAAATACTACTATATATATATTATGAGTTCTGCTGTTTTTTCCTGTATATCTCTTCTAATATTTTCATTTCACAAAATTTTATCCTCTATTGCGTATTTCAATTAGTTTATTTCGATTTGAATAACTCTTAAATACAAAGAAAGTTACTCTCCTATAAAGAAGAGTAACTTTCTTACTAAGCGATATCTTAAATTGTATTTTTATCAAACGTCCCTAACCAATCCTGCCTGTTCTGACTCATATTCTTGGTATTATGAATAAGAGCTTCCAGAGAGGTAAGATCCCGCGTGCTGCTCCCGTAACTGGCCACAGTAACAATAGCACCACTCTTTGCCTGATATACACGCTGCTCCAACGTAATATAACTTGTATTCTCCTCATTCTTAACCGTATGGCCCTGAATTTCAGATACTACCACCCAATCACAATCAGCAGCCATTGCTTTTTTAAAGACATCATTACTTTTTTCCCCTGTGTCTAATACATATCCGGGCAACGTATTTCGATATTCATCATACAGCGCTTCCTTCATATAAGAAAATTCTCCACGCAGCTCTTCCGGCAATTGGTTTTTGATGGGTGCAACATATACTCTTGGCTTGCCAGGAGTATATGTTGTCTCGTTTGGTATTGACAATTCTCCCGCTGCTACAGCCTGCTGTCTTTTCTGGTAATAATTCTTAATCGCCAAATCCAGATATAAAGTAATTTGATGTGGATCAGCATCTTGATTACTTGGGGTCTGCCAACGAATTTCTCGACCAAACTGCTCATATCCCCCCACTAGTTTTTGCAATGCTCCAGTTACAGGATCGCCAGTGGTCACAACGCGCGTAAGGTGCAAAGCAGGTTCAAACTTCTCACGAAACGCTTTATTACCTACTGCTGGCGCACCAAAGGTAATCACTTCAATCTGCTCCGGCTTTACCCCCATATCAAGAAGCCTTGCTCCACCAATGGTAACTCCAGCACCGCCTAAACTGTGGCCTACTAAATATACTTTTTTATCCTTATCGCCTAGCAACATTTCCAGCAATGATTTTTCAGAATTGGCACCTTCTGCAAGTATTTCTCTACTGAATCCCGTCTGAACATATTGGTTAAAGCCCTTATGCACCTTTGGAGCGGAATCCGGTATATCTTTGAGCAGGGAATTAGCGGTGAATTCTTCAAGAGTTTTCCCAGCAAAATAAACCTTACTCACACGCAAATCGACTTTAACGTCTTTTACATTTTCAGTCCCCACTACAGAAAGCAAATAAGAAGGCACTGTATCTCCTTGCTGAATTTTTCTAGCAACCAAGAACCTAACATCTGCCTGATCACTTTTTTCTCTATAGGACTGTACTTTCCAGCCATTTTGTTCCAGAGCACTCCTGGCAATATTTCCTTCTCGATCACTATATGCAGCAGTACAGGCAACAGCAGCTAAATATAGGCTCCTGGCCTCTTCATAATCTTCCAATGCTCCTGCACTGCCAATGACAGGCTGAGAAAGCAGCAGTATCATAGTGATTAAACATATATAATTTATCATTTTTTTCAAAATACCATCTCCCACTACTCCTAGCCTCCTTTCCTATTAGATAACAATGGCAGTACTACACATCAATTGTCTATTGTTCAACATTATTATAAGGGTCCCACTCTGTCATAGTCGACAAATATTCGATCGCCTTTTTGCAGTCAGACAGCAATTTTTCTTTATCTTGCGGCAGCGTACCTGCTAAAGCCACATAATTGGATATATGGTTGCTGCGGAACAAACAATGAGATTCACTAGGTAGATCAATGGCATGAATCAGCTCATGCAATTCGTCCATGATTTCCGGCGGCGATAGAATTTCAAATTCCCCACGTTCGTATTCAGCTCGCAGCTCACTTCCCCGGTACATCATCAACGTTAAAGCACTCAGCATTGTAGGACGAATGGCATTTACTGCCTGAGCAGTATGATAGGCGTGCTGCCTAGAACCTGCCTTCCCTCCAAGGCCAATGATTACCATTAAAGATAATTTGATGCCAGCAGCCACTACTTTCTGCCCTGCCTCAATAGATTGTTGTGCGGTAACCCCTTTATTTACATGACGCAGTACTTCGTCATCACCCGACTCCATTCCATAATACACCAGTTTTAATCCTGCTTTTGATAAGTGTTGCAGTTCTTCTGGTGTTTTTCGCAAAATATCATTGGGTCCTGCATAACAGGATACTCTGCGCAGTTTTGGAAAACGCTCTTTCAGTACTCTTAAAATCTCCAATAGTGTCTCCGTCGGCAAAACAAGAGCATTACCATCTGCTAAGAAAATACGGCGAATAAAATCCTTATATTGTCCCGCATGGTTAATTTGCGCCATAATTTCATCCATCGTTCGCATGCGGAAATCAACACTTCTGTACATATTGCAATAGGTACAGCGATTATGAGAACACCCGATAGTTACTCTTAAAATAAAACTTTCCGCTTCACTGGGCGGACGAAACACAGGACCCCCGGCAGTATCAAAATACATACACTTCCCTCCCTAATAAAAACATATAAAACAGGATCGAAACCGCAGAGGCGCAGAGAACACAGAGAAAAGATAGATAGAATAAAAACATAATACCCTCAGCGTACACCTCTGTGGATCTCTGTGGATCTCTGTGCACTCTGTGTTAAACGTTCTCCTTAAAAAACTTATACTTTTACATATCATTACAATACTATCTCCACTCTATCCCCGATTACGATTTCATCCTCAGTGACTAAGGAGTCATATGCCAGCAGAATGACGCCTTTTTGAGCAGCAAGTCGTAAGGCTGCGGCAAAACCCGGATCCGTTTTATTGTTAGGGCTAAAACTTTTTACCCCTTTCATCTGGACCAGGAAGAAAATGTACCCCTTATACCCCTCCTCCACTGCTTTCATCATTTCAAGCACGTGTTTAGTTCCTCGCAGTGTAGGAGCATCAGGAAACATTACCAGACCATTTTCTTCTAAGGTGACACCTTTCACTTCAATAAATCCTCGGCAATCGGCTGACTCAAAATAAAGATCAAATCTGGACTTTCCATAGGTTACTTCTTTTTTCACCATAGTAGTGTTTGTAATTTCCGAAATACCGTTAGCCAGCAATGCTTCAAAAACAACAGAATTGGGTACTTGTGAATCAATATTAATCAAGCAATTCTCTTTGTAGATGCCAATGATCGAAAATCTGGTTTTTCGCTCTGGATTTTTGGCTCGCTCCAGTATCACGATCCTTCCAGCAATAAAAAGTTCCCGACATCTGCCTGTATTTTTGACATGAACCACTTCTTCGATTCCGTCAACTAATACATGGGCAATAAAGCGATTGACACGCTTTATAAAAATACCTTGTACGATATGACTATATTTCATGAATACCTGCCATTTATTTCTCCTTATTAAACAACGGAACAAACTGTCCATATCCTGCTTTTTCTAAATCTTCTTTAGGGATAAAACGCAGTGCTGCCGAATTAATACAATAGCGTAATTTATGGGGTGCAGGACCATCATTAAATACATGCCCTAAGTGAGAATCCCCTGTTTTACTGCGCACTTCTGTACGAATCATGAAATGACTGACATCCTGTTTCTCCTTGATGACCTCTTCCATAATAGGCTTGGTAAAACTAGGCCATCCACAGCCAGAATCAAATTTATCTAAAGAAGTAAACAAAGGTTCTCCCGATACAACATCCACATAAATACCAGCCTGGGTATGATCCCAAAATTCATTTTGAAAAGCAGGTTCTGTTGCCTGATTTTGTGTTACCTCATATTGAATTTTAGTGAGTGTACGCTTTAGTCCTTCCTTATCTTTCATTCATAACACTCCTCTTTTCAAGTGCGCTTCTTTCCTATAGCCTGCCCTTATTCAATGAGATTAACCTATGTCTTTTATACCATACTATCAGGAACTACACAACCCTTGTTTTTTAACAAAAAGTCCCGCAAAGTCTTTATAATAAACTGTTGCAGGACTATCGTGTTATGTTCTTATTTTTTTATAATATGGCGAAGGTTACACGCTGCCTGATAAGGATCAGCAGAAGCAATAATCGCTGATACAACGGCTGCTCCATCGGCGCCAGCCTCTATCACACGCTGAATAGTATCCTTATCAATGCCGCCAATAGCAACAACCGGCACCGAGACGCCCTCTTTTATTCTTCGCAAAGCTGCTAAACTCACATGATCAGCGTCGCTTTTTGTCCTGGTAGGAAATACGGCGCCGACTCCTAAATAGTCCGCCCCTCCATCCTGGGCTTTTACAGCTTCTTCCAAAGTAGAGGCAGATACGCCAATTATTTTAGTAGGACCAAGTAATTTTCGTGCTACTGCTAAAGGCATATCTTCTTGTCCAATATGTACACCGTCAGCATCAATCGCTAAAGCAATATCAATCCGGTCATTGATGATGAAAGGGACATTATATTTTCCAGCAATCTGTTTTACCACCAAGGCTAACTCAAAAAAATCTAAAGTAGACACATTCTTCTCACGAATCTGTACTAAAGTAGTACCTCCTTTAATAGCCTCTTCCACTGTTGCCGCTAAATCCTTATTCCCCAGTAACTCTCGATCTGTTACTAAATATAATGAGTAATCAACTGCTTTTTTATCCATTGGAAATGACACCGCCTTTCTTCATAAGCTCAGGTGTCATAGCCCACACGGCATCAAACAGCCGCATCCGAAACGTGCCGATTCCTTCTCCTGCCTGCAAAGACTGCTGTGCCAATTCCCCGGCTAAGCCCATGATCATAATGCCTGCTGCCGCTCCCACAAACCAATCCTCCGTTGCTCCACAAAAAGAAGCAACCAATGATGTAGCCATACATCCTGTACCTGTAACTTGAGATAAAATAGGATGACCATTATCAATCAAGCAAACTCGATCTCCCTGAGCAATGATATCCTGCTTTCCGGTAATCGCAATTACACAGTTAAGCTTTTTAGAAAGGAGTTTGGCTACTGTTTTTCCATCCTCTTCATCAGCAGTCGAATCAACCCCCTTAATCTGTACCTCCAATCCAGCCAAAATCTTCATTTCCGACATATTGCCGCGAATGACCGACGGCCCAACTTCTTCTATGATTCGCTTGGCAGTGGCAGTTCGAAGACTGGTTGCTCCCACTCCCACGGGATCAAAAACAATAGGAATGCCGCGTTCTTTCGCCTTTTTGCCAACCGCCAGCATGGACTCAATACTTCGCGAATTTAAAGTTCCTATATTTAATACCAAAGACGAAGCAAAGGAAACCATTTCTTCTACTTCTCCTATATCATCTGCCATAACAGGAGAAGCACCAATGGTCAGAGTTATATTGGCACAATCGTTCACTGTCACATAGTTCGTAATATGATGTACCAGAGGCTTTTTGGTTTTTACAGTTATGAGGCTGTCGGATATTTTTTGCAGGATTTCCATTCTTTTGTATACCCCCAAATGATTTTATAAAGTAGTGATGTAAGGAGTAGAACCGGCATGGTCGCTCCCAGTACAAACTCCATGGTAATAAACTGATGATACATAATAACTCCTAAGGCCCAAACTGCCAGAGCACTCCAATTTACAAGAAGGTCTGGACGCAATTGCCTGTTTTTAATAATAAAATACTCAGTTAATAGTACCGCAAATAATGGAGCAAAAACAGATCCAATGGCAAGGAGGAAATTTTCGTACTGCTCAATATTCACCCACAAAGCGATACCCGTGCCAATCACCGTCATAAATAAAGCAATTCGTTTCTCATCCAGCTTCGGAAAAATATTAGTAAAACTAATCCCAGCAGAATAAGCATCTAAGAAAGTAGTTGTTACTGTTGCCAGCACAATAATGCCTAGAGCTGATAATCCTAAATTAGCTGCCAGCATCATAGCAGAAGGTTCGGGATTGCCTGCAATAATAGCAGCGCCTAAGCCAATCAGATACATCCAGCAGCTGCCAATAAAATAACCTAGCCCGCTGCCCAAAGCTGCACTTGTTTTACTTTTCGCAAAGCGTGTATAGTCAGCAATCAGCGGCAACCAGGACAATGGCATAATAATACTCAATTCTAATGCCTCAC
Source organism: Pelosinus fermentans DSM 17108 (assembly GCF_000271485.2). NCBI lineage: Bacteria > Bacillati > Bacillota > Negativicutes > Selenomonadales > Sporomusaceae > Pelosinus > Pelosinus fermentans. Next base: position 1,668,382 of record NZ_AKVN02000001.1, on the reverse strand, counting down.
CAAAAGACATTCCTCCCATAGGCGGTGCATTTAAAGCGGTACTATCTTTAAATACTACATTACTTAAGAGTACCGTAATGCCAAACAACAAAAATACGGCTGCCATATTCACTTTCTTTAAGCCGTCCTCTCTGCCAAGAGCGATCCACAGAAGAACTAAGCCGCCAATCCCCATGCTCCAAAGAGAAAGCTGATCCATTCCCCACAGCATTTTGCTGATTTCATTAGCTGACCGGGCTGCCGCAATAATCATAACTGCTGTCCACCCTACAAGCTGCAGCACATTTAACACAGAAAATAAATAAGATCCATATACGCCAAAAGAAATACGGGTAGAGACGATAGCTGGTATCCGTTCCTGGGTACCAATAATACCGCCCAGCACCAAAATAATCACACCAACCACATGACCAATCACAATGGCCATTACTCCGCTTTGAAACCCAAGAGGAGCTAATAACCCTCCTGTTAAAATTTCAGCAATGGATACTGCCGCACCAAACCATAAAAATAAAAAGTGCTTAAAACCTAATGTATTATTTGTTTCATTCGTCATTTAACATACCTGCGCCTTTATATAAATTATAAAAATGATGAACAGGACCAACACCTTTACCAATGGCAAAAGAGTGTTCAATCGCCGTGTGAATATATTCCTTCCCCTTAGAAACTGCTTCTTGCGCAGAATACCCCCTAGCCAAATTGGCAGCAATTGCAGCCGACAAGGTGCAGCCTGTGCCATGGGTATTTTGTGTAGCAATTCGAGGTGTACTCAAATGCTGATAGCTTTCTCCATCAAATAAAATATCGGTAGCATCATCTTCCCGATGTCCGCCTTTTAGCAGTACATACTTTGGTCCTAATTGATGAATGAATTTAGCAGCTTCTTCCATATCCTTCAAGCTATGAATCTTTAGTCCACTAATTTCTTCTGCCTCGGGAATGTTAGGCGTTACAACTGATGCTAAGGGCAGCAGATAAGAGATCAATGCTTCTACCGCCTCGGGCTGCAACAAATAGTAACCGCTTTTCGATATCATTACGGGATCTACGACAATGTTCTGGGCATTATATTTTTTAAGACCATTTGCTATGGCTTTAATCGTTTCCGTACGGGAAACCATGCCGATTTTCACAGCATCTACTGTAATGTCATCAAAAATAGCTTCAATCTGTTTATCAATCACAGCTACATCAATATCCTGTACAGCAAATACTCCTTGGGTATTTTGTGCTGTCACTGCTGTAATCACACTCATGCCAAATACTCCATGTGCCGAAAAAGCCTTCAGATCGGCTTGAATCCCAGCCCCGCCACTTGAATCAGAACCAGCTATCGTTAGTACCTTCTTCATATAAATTCCCCCTTATTGAAATCACAAAATTGTACTTAAATTATAAAAATGATTGAACCGCAGAGGCGCAGAGAACGCTGAGAGGGAGTATAAATCTCTATTCCGCCATCTTTCTCTGTGCTCTCTGCGCCTCTGCGGTTCCTTTTTCATTTGTTTTTCCTCTCAACATTTCTTTTTAAATTTAAGCTGCGAATATATAAAAAAGCACATCCATAAGGATGCGCTTTAGCATATACAAAGACTCTATCGCTCATCCCTCCGCTGGCATTACCCAGATCAGGTTAAAAAGGGTCATAGATTTCAGATCTATCTCTCAGCCGGCTCATCCAGCTCCCCTTGACGTGAAATATTCTTTTCAGGATCATCGTAACATATCTTACTACTCTTTTCAACCAAAGTATTTTACAATTGGCTTATCCTTTGCAAAGCTGCCGCCAAAGATTCACCTAAATCGCAGGTCTGCCAACTAAAAGAAAATAAACCCGCTTATAAAAAGCGGGTTTATCCGACGACTAAAGATCGTCTACATTAAGAAACATCAACATCAATCTCTTTTTTATGCTTCTTAAATTTTTTAATGGAACCTACGCCCTGCTCAATCAGGACAAATAGTACAGGGATCAAGAATATCCCCAGGATGGTTGCTGCCAGCATGCCGCCAACAACTGCCGTTCCCATAGAATTTCTTGCACCAGCACCAGCACCTGTAGCAACTACAAGAGGCAAACATCCAATAATGAAAGCCAATGACGTCATTATGATAGGACGTAACCGTAATTTAGCGGCCTCAATAGCGGCTGCAACAGGATCCATTCCCTTATCAACCCTAACTTTGGCATATTCTACAATTAGAATTGCATTCTTAGCCGCCAATCCAATGAGCATAACCATCCCAATTTGCATGTACACATCATTTTGCAAATTACGAGCATATTGGAAGAAAATTGCTCCAAAGATACCTGTAGGGACTGAGAGCAAAACTGCAAAAGGAATACCAAAGCTTTCGTAAAGAGCTGCCAAACATAAGAATACAAACAGCAGCGCAAAACCAAAAACATAAGGAGCACGACCAGCTGATACTTTTTCTTCACGGCTCTGATCGGTCCACTCATAACCAAAATCTTTAGGCAATGTTTGTGCTGCCACTTCTTCCAATGCCGTTAAGGCCTGCCCAGAACTATAACCAGCCGCTGGATTTCCCCCCACCTGAATGGCTCTATAGCCATTAAAGCGTTTAATGGAAGAAGGAGCAGTAATCACTTGCGGTTTTAATAAAGTATTAAGTGGCACCATAGCGCCAGAAGAGCTACGGACGAAGAAGAAACGAGTACCGTCTACATCATTACGGAATTTTTGTTCCGCCTGCATAACGACTTTATAGGATCGACCAAAACGGTTAAAATCATTGACCTGCACGCCGCCAAGAAAGGTCTGCAAAGCAGTAAACACATCATTTACCGGGATACCTAACTGCTCTGCCTTCTCCCGGTCTACTTCAAAGCGATACCCAGGAGTATCAATGCCAAAAGTAGAATAAATCATACCAATTTCCGGTCGTGTACGAGCAGCGGCCATAAATTCTTTGGATATCCGATCCATTTCCTCAATGGTATTACCACCTTTATCTTGGATCATCATGGTAAAGCCGCCTACGGTACCAATACCGGGCAATGAAGGAGCATTAAAGGAAGTAACCTTCGCCTCAGGAACATGAGCACTATTCGCTAAGGTTTTCATAACTTGATCTTGAACGCCTAAACCAGGTGCCTTTCGTTCATCCCAATCTGCAAGTTTTGTAAAAATAATTGCAGAGTTGGCTTTGGCAGCACCAGCTAAAATATCATAGCCTTGAATAACAATGGCATCCGATACGCCTTGCTGAGCACGCATATCATCGGCTATTTTATTCGCTACAGTAGCAGTACGATTCGCACTTGCCGCCTCTGGCAAGCTTACACTGGTAATAAAGAATCCTTGGTCTTCACTAGGAACAAAGGAAGATGGCACCAGTTGAAATAGCTTGCCAGTTACAAGTAATAGCACTACCAAGAAAACAATACCTAAAGCAGATCGTTTAATCAGCTTTCCTAAACCACTGCCATACTTTTCTACGGTTGCCTCAAATGCATCATTGAATTTGTTAAAAAACTTTTCCAGCATGCCTGAGTGGGCATTGGGATCATGAGGTTTTAACACTAATGCGCAAAGAGCTGGTGTCAAAGACAACGCCACAATGGCAGACAATGCCATGGATACCGCAATGGTCAAAGCAAACTGTTTGTATAAAACACCTGTAGTTCCGCCAAAAAAGGCTACAGGAATAAACACAGATGCCAGCACAAAAGCAATGGCAACAACAGGACCCGACACTTCACTCATGGCCAATTTCGTTGCTTCTTTTGGGCTAAGGCCCGTATAGCGCATATGATATTCGACTGCTTCAATTACAATAATCGCATCATCAACTACCAACCCAATGGCCAATACCATGGCAAAAAGAGTCAGCGTATTGATAGAAAAGCCCATCACCATAAATGCAGCAAAGGTCCCAATCAAAGAAACGGGAATAGCAAGCATTGGAATAAGAGTAGCACGCCAGCTTTGCAAAAATAAAAATACGACTAAAAGCACTAGTACCAGAGCTTCTGCAAAGGTTTTGGCAACCTCTTTCATGGATTCACGCACATACTTGGTATTATCAACGATGGAATAATAAGCAACATCTGATGGAAATTTCTTTGATGCTACCTCTAAGGCTTCCTGTACTTTCGTAATGGTGTCTAATGCATTTGCATCGGTAGTAAGCTGAACCGCAAAGGCTACCGATTGATGACCATTCAGGAAACTCTGGAAGCCATACTCCTTAGAGCCCATCTCAACCTTGGCGACATCTTTTATGCGAATGAAATTGTTATCTTTAGAGCTGACAATAATATTTTCAAATTCTTCAGGCTCAGTCAAACGACCTTGTACCCGGGCTGTATATTGAAATTCCTGCTGGGAAGCAGAAGGTCTTTGGCCAATGGTTCCTGCCGGAGCCTGCACATTTTGGGTAGTAATCGCACTAGAAATATCACTCCCCGTGAGTCCTAACTGCGCCATTTTATCTGGCTGCAGCCAGATCCTCATCCCATAATCAGCACCATATTCCATAATATTCCCTACGCCCTTGATTCTCTTCAGCTCTTCGATAAGGTAGATACTACCATAGTTCTTTAGAAACGTACTATCATAGCTTCCCTTTGGAGACCATAAGGAAAAGATCAGAGAATTATCGGGAGAAACCTTACGAGTCGTAATACCTGTTGCAGTAACCTCAGCAGGCAGTGACGCATTGGCTTGTGCAACCCGATTTTGAGTTTGCACTGTTGCCATATCAGCGTTTTTACTTAAATCAAACTTTGCCGTCAAAGAGTACGAACCGGAGTCAGAACTTGTTGACTGCATGGAAACCATATCTTCTGTCCCATTGACTTGCAGTTCAATCAATTGGGCCATTGTCTGTTCTACAACTTCAGCATTTGCTCCAGTGTAATTACCACTTACACTAACTTGCGGCGGCGTAATCTGCGGATATTGGGCTATCGGCAGATTGAATGCTGAGATTAAACCAACTAATGTAATAACGATCGATAATACAATCGCAAAAATGGGACGTTCAATAAAAAACTTAGCCACCAGATTACCTCCTATTGCTTCGCCGGAGTTTGTAACTCATCCGGGCCGATCATGATTACAGATACAGGTGTTCCTGGCGGAGTCTTCAGAAAGCCTTCTACAACAATGCGGTCGTTTTCAGTAACGCCCTCTTCTACTACCCACATATTGCCAACTTTCGTACCCATCTTAACTACCCGTGTTTCTGCTTTATCTCCTTCACCCACAACAGTAACAAGGGTCTTATCCAGCATCTGCTGAACAGCTCTTTGCGGAATTAATAAGGCTCCTGGGCGCACTTCACTTTGTACCGCAACACGAGCAAACATACCGGGAACCAGAAGCTTGTCAGGATTGGCAAAAGATGCTTTAAAACTCAGTGTACCTGTGCCAGTTGCTAATCCTTTATCTACCTGTTCAATTTGCCCAGTGAGTGGATAGGCAGATCCATCGCTGAGAATCAGCTTCAAATCCCCTCCCCATTCTGCTGGAGAAGCACCTTTATTTTTAGCAAATTGTAAATATTCATTTTCACTCATACTAAACTTTACCATGACTGGATCAACAGAAGAGATTGTAGCCATAATGGTCGATCCTGCCGATACAAAGCTGCCAATGCTTAAATCGTTAATATCAATCCTGCCATTCAAGGGAGAAAGTATCGTTGTGTCCTCAAGATCTTGTTGTGCTTGCTGCACCTTAGCCCAATTGGCATTGGCTGCAGCAGCATTTTGCCTTTCTTCTGCCAATGAATTATCCAAGGTTTGTTGGGAAACGGCACCTTGCGAAGCAAGCTGGTTGTATCTGTCAACATCCTTACGTGTTTTCGCCAATAAGGCTTCTGCTTGAGCAGCTGTTGCCTGATTTGTCAGTAATGCGGAGTTATATTGACGGCTGTCAATGCGAAATATTGGCTGCCCCTCAGTTACTTCAGCTCCGCCGGTTACCATTTTATCCACAATATTACCGGAAACCTTAGCCCGTACTTGGACTTCATTTTTTGCTTCTATAGTACCGACAAATTCATATGCAATTGGAGTATCTTTCCGAACTACCTGCATCGCTTTTACTTCCACAGCCTGCGGTGCCGGTGCTGCCTGCTTACTGCAGCCGCTTATTATCACCATACTAAAAATAATTAATGCCATATAATTGCGCCATCTTACTTTTGAACTTATGCGAACCAAATTATTTACCTCCCTTAACTCTGCTAACACTAATTTTTACCTGCTGTTACTCCACTGTTGTATTCACATCATAAACACCTTTATGGAATATACCTTATGTAAGGTAGAATTTTCCCCTGTATATTGAAATCACTCCTTTTCAAAATGACTATTCAGTCAATCTTATTTTTATTCGACGAATTTATTACAATCCCTTCCTGCAAATCACTTTTTTTTTAAAGTTGAAGATTTAAAAAAGATGTCAAAAAAGACACCTTTTTCTGATTATTCTCCCATTAAAATTTTTTCATGAATTTTTAATATCATCTGTCCATAAGTTTTTCCAGGGACAGCCCATTTACCGTTTAAATCCGTCCATGTAAGAGATTGCCCGAACTTATCCGTACTCTTTACTAGATTATATCGGGGATCAACAATCGATAGTGCTGGCGGCCGTTTTGTCGTATAGGCCAACAAATGTTGAATCTGCGCCCTAACACCAACTTGCGCTGAAGGGAACCACGCCCCCTTAACACCGTTGCCTGTTGTTCCCAGTCCACAGTAATTATTCTGTAATGGTATCACATCACCGCCATAACGAAAATTGCCCGTTTCATGTAATGCTTGTGCAAATGCTAAATCTGGCCGGATTCCTTCCAATCCTGCCTCTTGGTAATAATGCTCAACCAACTGCTTAGGAGTGGTTGTAAGCAAAGGCAAGGGATTTCGCTTTAGAAGATATGTTACACATTGTTCTTGCGTCGCAATTGATGATCCCATAATCGTAAAATCAACTACAACGTCATTTGTAAAATAACTTTTTTTAACCATTGCAGGCTGAAAAATTTCAAAAGCAAAGGTATTCGATAATCCCCATATCCAAAGAACCATCAACCCAAAACATATTTTAATAAAGCTAAATTTCCTCACTTTCTACCTCCCATAAATCACATTCCTTCCATATAAAAGAACTATTTTACAAAGATCTATATAATCCTGCTGCCATTTTTCCTTTTATTGTTCTAACCGAATCCTTAAAGAATCATGCTCTATCTCCTGAGCCTTTTTACCCATAAGGGAAAAAGCCCATTGAATGGAAGGTCCCAACGTCAAAGCAATAATGATGGTACCAATACCAATCGGTCCTCCTAGAAAGTAGCCTAAAATTGCAATACTGCTTTCAATGACAGTTCTGACTTTCCACACTGGATAACCTGTTTTAGTAACCGCTCCCACCATGAAGCTATCCCTAGGACCGGCCCCCAGAGCAGCAGAAAGATAAAAAAAGCTTCCCCAGCCAATAATTAAAATACCTGCCAGTAAGAGTCCGCTTTGGAATAACCAAGATGTAGGATCAGGAATCCACCTATTATCCATAATTACATCCATAAAAAAACCGATGAAATACATATTAGCAATGGTGCCCCAGCCTGGCTTCATTCCTAAAAAGTAACTGACAATAATCACTAAAATTCCTGTTAACTGGGATACTTGCCCTAAGGTCAACGGAAGAAAATGAATCAGTCCTATATGAAGAGCATCCCATGGTGATGTCCCTAAATTGCTCTTAATGGTCATTACAATTCCAAGAGCAAAAAGAAATAATCCCAAAAATAAGAAAAAGAGTCTTTTTATCATCCGTTGATTTCCTCCTGTCAGTACAGTCTCAACTCTGAATCTGTAAATACACATAGGATAGAGTTGATGCTGTATTTGTATAAAATATGCTATATAGAAGTTATCAATATATGATGACAAACTTCCCGCTTCAAAGCCTGCTGCTTACTAATTCATGAAAACAAAGAAGCATTGTTGATGTTAATTAACAATGCTTCCACTATTCTTATTTTCTTATCTTACTTCATGGCTTGCTCAAGATCAAGGATAATATCTGCAGGATGTTCAACCTATAATGTATCTTGCCTGCTTAATGATGATCCTCCCGGTATCATAAGCTTTTTCTCCAGCCATTCTTGAACCCACCCCATAGCAATAACCATTACCCAGTAAAACACAGCCAGAGTAAGAAAATACGGCATAAAGACAAACTGAGCTGAACTTTGTTCCTCCACCTGCCGCGTCAATTCAGGAACGGTTATAACAGAAGCCAGTGAAGATGATTTTAAAATATCAATCAAACAATTCCATAAGGAGGGAATGGAGATTCGCAGCGCCTGAGGCAAAACAATCTTTTGGAGTACTTGCATTGTACTCATGCCAAGAGATCGGCCAGCTTCCCATTGTCCTATATGTATGGACACAATTGCGCCTCTAAATATTTCTGAAATATAAGCACCAAAATGCAAAATAAGCCCGATAAGCGCAGCAGGAAAAGGTTCCAGCATAATATGAAAGGAAGTTAAGCCAAAATACAATATTAACAATTGTACTAATAGAGGAGTACCGCGGAAAAAGGATACATAGACTTTGGCAATCACTTCGAAGATCCTGATCTTAAAAATCCTCATCAATGCTACTGCTAAGCCTACCATAACGGCTCCTAACATGGCTAATACACTTAGATAAATTGTAACCATAGCCCCCTCTCCCAGTACGGATAAGGAGGCAATGACAATATCCCACTCTCTATTTGCTAACATCTTCGCCAAACCACTTTTGGGATATCTTTAAATAGGTACCATCTGCTTGAATTTCTTGGAGTGCCTTATCTACCGCTTCAATAAGTTCAGGAGATCCTTTCCGAAAAGCAAATCCCATCTTTGCAGTATCAAAGGTTTTTCCTCCTACTTTAAGATTTGGGTTAGGATTTTTCAGAAGATATTCTGCAATATACAGTCGATCATTTACTGAACCTTCAATGCGTTTTGCTGCTACGTCTGCGAATATCTCATTGGCACCTTTATAATGCTGAATATTGGCCCCTGCTTTTTTAGCAATTTCTTCCCAGTTGCTGCCCTGCGTAACACCGATTTTACGTCCTTTAAAATCTTCTACTGTATTGATATCCGTTGTATCTTTATTAATAATGATTTGAGCACCTGAAACCGTATAAGGAGCAGAAAAGTCGTATTTTTCCAGCCTTTTTTCATTAATACTTACTTGATTGGCAATTACATCAAATCGTTCTGAGTCAAGTCCAACAAACATGGCTTTCCACTCAGTGGGGACAAATTCAGCTTTAACATGTAACCGTTTGGCTACCTCATTGATAATGTCAACATCAAATCCCTCTAATTCCCCTTTTTCATTCTTAAAGGTAAAAGGAGGGTACGTCCCTTCTGTACCAACTTTAATCGTGCCGCGATGATGAATCGTTTCTAATAAGGTCTGTTTTTTTGTTTCCTCCACTTTGGTTGTTTGTTGTGAACTGCACCCAATCGCAAATACCGTCAATAAAAAAATCAGAAAAATCCCTAAATTTCTTTTTTTCATTATATATACCCCTCCCAAAATGATTCACGGATAGCTGCTCTGCTATCATTTCCCTTGCTGTTAAGAGTAGTATAAAAAAAGAAGGCTAGCGCAAATAAACATGCGCCCAGCCTTCAGATTTCTGATCAGCAATGGGATAACGTAACAACTTAGTAAATTATCAATATCTTATCATTCTAGAATACATCTGTCAATTTTTTTATCACTTCAAATGGCGGGAATTTTTATCTTAAAACGCAAAATCACCATTTTTAAATACGGGTATTTCTTTCCCTGCTGCTGTTGTTCCAATGATTTCAAGATCCTTGGTTCCAATCATAAAATCTACATGTACCAAAGAATCATTAACACCTAATGCTTCTAATTCTTCCTTTGCCAAGTTCTCACCATCTTTGATGCATACAGGATACGCTTTTCCTATAGCCAAGTGGCATGAAGCGTTTTCATCAAATAACGTATTAAAATATAGAATGTTGGAATTGGAGATTGGTGAATTGTAAGGCACCAAAGCCACTTCACCAAGATAATAAGAACCCTCGTCTGTCTCAATCAGTCCTTTTAGAATCTCATACCCCTGCTCAGCAGTAAAGTCAACGATCTTCCCATCTTTAAACGTAAGAGAAAAATGATCAATGACGTTGCCATTATAATTTAATGGCTTTGAGCTTACAACGGTACCTTGAATACCTGTTTTTTTAGGTAACGTAAATACTTCTTCCGTTGGCATATTAGCGACAAATTCCAATCCTTCCGGAGTATATTCCGAACCGCCAAGCCATATATGATTCTTCGGAAGTTCGATCTTCAAATCCGTACCTAATGAATTTTTATACTGCAGATACTGAAATTGATTTGAATTTAAGAAATCTGAACTTTTCTTTAAATTTTGCTTATGCTCTTCCCAAGCTGCTACCGGATCTTGAGTATCGACTCGCACCGTTTTAAGAATCGCATCCCAGAGCTTGGCAACCGCTTCATCCTCTGATAATTCAGAGAAAACTTTTTTAGCCCAGGATTTAGTAGGAATGGATACAACACACCAGGTATTTTTATTACTCATCAATCTTTCTCTATACTCTTTAAGTGCCGTATTGCTGGCTTTCTGCACCTTTACTAATCTTCCAGGATTCACATCCTTGAGAAGTTCAGGATCAGATGCGGCAATACTGACAAAAGCGGCTCCTTGTTTTACATAAGACAAATAAAAATCCTTCTGCCATTCTGGAAACTCCTCAAACACCTCTTCCGGTGCCTGCAGGAATCGAATCTTAGACAATAACTCATCTTTCCAGGCAACAACAACATCTCTTGCGCCCTCTTCATAAGCATACTGGGCTATCATCCTGGCAAAAAAAGCACATTCGATGGGCGAAGCAATTACCAAGGTTTGATCTTTTTGAATATTAACTCCTGTTTTTACAATAAGACGTGCATATTTTTCCAGCATTGTATGATCCATCATTTTGCCCTAGCTAATTTCTATCAAACGAGATAGAAATCGCTACGTTTCACTCCCCTCATATTTACCTCATCAACACTTTTACTACAAAGATTTTTCACAATCCTATCCTTTTACCTGCAAAGGAAAAGTTAGCATCCATCGCGTAATAAACTTAAAAGGTATATTTTTCTTATTGTAACATTCAATATACGATGTAACAACCATCCTAGTTAATAAGGCAGCACACATAATAATACTATGTACAATTGAGCTGAGAAAAATAGTTCAATTACCTTTTTGATGATATGAATTTTAAAGCACAAAAATGCAAAGTTAAGAAGCTGTCGACAAAAATATATCTTTAGCTTAACACACATTTCTATCTTTTATGCAACAATAGATTCCTCCTTTTGACTATTTAACTTTTACTGTATGGAGGCTTTTATGGATTTGAAGTTAATTTTTGATCTCTTAAGTGACATGGCACTGATTGCCATGGCTGCTTATCTCTTCGGACGAACTCCTTATATTATACAATGTGTTCACAATCCCTTTACTTTTAAAAATTGGGCTGTACTGACTTTTATTTTTTCAGTTTTATCCAGCTTGTGTACATTTAATGGTGTGCCGATTGGCGGGGCATTAGCTAGCATGAGGCTAGTCGGTACATTGATGAGCGGCATCATGTGCGGTCCCCTTGTTGGATTTAGTGTGGGAATTATAGCTGGCATTCATCGATATCTTGTGGGTGGATTTACTGCGGAAGTTTGTGCGATAGCCACTGTCCTGGGCGGATTGTTTGCGGGTATGATTCGTCATAAAATTGGCTTAAATAACCTAACCTGGAAAACAGCAGCATTAGTAGCCTTTATGGTAGAGGTTTTACAAAAAAGTTTGGTACTTGTATTTGCTAAACCCTTTGAAGCAGCCTGGAATCTGGAGCTGCTTATCGCCTTTCCAACTACCCTGGTTACTGTGTTGGGAACGTCTGTTTTTATGTTAATTATTAAAGATATTCAAATCCAGCAAGAATTATATGGGGCTAAGGCTGCAGAGCTTTCCCTGGAAATAGCCCATCGCACTCTCCCCTATTTACGTCATGGGCTAACCCTCACCTCTGCCAAAGAAACAGGGAAAATCATTTATGAATTAACTAAAATGGATGCTGTTTCTATATCCAACAATAAGGAAGTTCTTGCTTTTATTGGCAGTGAATCTCAAAATCATACTATTGAATCCCCTCTTGCTGCTAAGCAAAAAATCGTCAAAGACATACCTGATGATTTTGTATCAGACTCTTTTGTTGTTGCCACATTAACAGCCCATGGAGCAGTAGCAGGAACGATAAAACTGTCACGCTCAGCAGGCAGGGTTATTTCAGAAATGGATATTCGAATTGCTGACGGTGTAGCCAAGCTATTATCAGGGCAAATTGAGTTAGCTGAAATAGATCATCAAAAGAAAATGCGAAAAAAAGCAGAGTTTAAGGCTCTTCAGGCCCAAATCAATCCTCATTTTCTATTTAATACGATCAATATTATTATGTCCTTCTGCCGAACCAATCCCGACACTGCCCGAAAACTGTTAGAGCATCTGGCAACAATGCTTCATTATAATTTTACCAATCATGAAGATTTTGTAACATTAGAGGAAGAAATTAATACGATTCATGCTTATCTTGAAATTGCTAAGTCACGGTTTGGATCACGTTTGCAGATTAAAACTAATATAGACCCGAATCTCTTACATACTAAGATACCTGTTTTATCCATTCAGCCCCTTGCCGAAAACGCCATTCAGCATGGTCTTTTTCCTAAAATAGCAGAATGTGTCCTTTCTATTGATGTCTATCGGCAAGAAGATGATGTTGTAATCTGTGTCACTGACAATGGCATCGGTATGAATATGGATAAGGTAGAGCGACTTTTCGCCACCCACTCAGAAGGAATTGGCATAAGAAATGTCTACATGCGATTAAAAGGCATCTATGGACAGCACTATGGTCTAAACATTGACAGTAAACCTGGATATGGGACTGTAACAACCATTCGTATACCTTATGAAAGGAAGGCAATACAGCATGCGTATTAAAACTGTAATTGTTGATGATGAGCAACCGATTTGTGATGAAATCGAATATCTTCTAAAAAAACATCCTGATATTGAAGTCACTGCTATTTTTAATAATGCCTCAAAGGCTCTTTCCTATCTCATCGAAAATAATTGTCCACTTGTATTTCTTGATATAAAAATACCAGGTATGTCCGGCTTAGAACTAGCCCAAGAATTAAATACGTTAGAACATCCTCCTCTCATTGTCTTTATTACCGCATTTACTGAACATGCCTTAGAAGCTTTCAACACACCAGCTGTAGGCTATATTACAAAACCAGTTACAGAAGGACAAATGGATCATACCTTAAACAAAATAAGAAATCTAATTCCTAATTCACCCCCACGCCCACAGAATATAGTACATAAAATCTGCGTTATAGCTAAAGGCAAAATTATTCCTTTAGACAAACAAGATGTAGTCTTTGCCTATGTCAAAGATAAAGATGTCTATATTCGAACCAAGACAAAGGAATATAAAACGACATTAAATTTACAAGAAATTGAAAGTCTTCTTTCAAACTCGTCTTTTTTACGTATCCATCGTCAATTCATTGTAAATTTGAATAAAATAGTAGAGATTATTCCTTGGTTCCATGGAAGTTATTTATTAAAAATGGATGATTTTAAGTCAGAAGAAGTACCGGTCAGCCGAAATAAGGTAAAACTGCTTAAGAATGCCATGGGTTTAAAATAAAAGGAATGTTACTGCTTCCTTTTATTTTAAACTAATCCCAGCCACTTCCAATACGTAGCCCCTAGAATCATAATCAAAAGATAGGCGATAACGGTCAATGGAATACCTGTTTTGATAAAATCCTTTACTTCAAAGGTTTCAGTACCATAGGCCACCATATTCTGCGGCGCATTAACAGGTAAAATAAAACCAAAGCTCACAACATACTGTAAAATCATCGTCATTCCTACTACATTGACTCCCGGAGTCTTCACGCCCTGCAGTATGGATATAATAATAGGTATCATAGCTGCCGCCAGCGCCGTAGCACTGGCAAATCCAAGGTGAATAATAATAAGAAATGCTGATAACACTGCCAGAATCATTAATATTGGCATCGTCTGCAAGCCAAAAATGGTAACAATAATCTTTGCAAGCCATGTAGCAGCTTTGGTCGAAAGAAGTGCCGAACCAAGACTAATACCAACCCCGAATAAGAGTAGTGTTCCCCAAGGTATTTTAGACTGAGCTTCCTTCCAGGTCATAATACCAATACCAGGTAATAGCATAATTGCAATGGCAGCAATGGTCGTAGAAGAAGTGTCGAAGGGATGCAGAATCTTCTCTGTTGCCCATAAACCAAGAAGTATTACCGATAGTATCATTAACTTCTTTTCATTTGATTTCATAGGTCCAAGTTCAGTCAAAGCTTTAGCAACCGCTTCTTTTCCACCTGCAATTTCATCTGTTTCAGGTGGCATCATTTTCATTAGCACGTAATACAAAGCCACGGACATAAAAATGGAAAAAGGAACAGCAGCAATAAACCAATCCAGCCAGCTAATATAAATACCGAGCTGCTTCTCAATAAAGCCCAATGCAATCATATTTTGAGCAGCTGCCGTCTTAATTCCTACATTCCAAATGCTGTCCGCTTGTGCTACGGCAATCATCATCATGCCAGCAAACTTACTCTTATGTTCTACACCAAATGCCCCTATAATCCCCATAACAATAGGAACCATGCAAGACACGCGTGCAGTAGTACTTGGTACAAAGAAGCTAAGAATAAATCCCACCAATATTACACCAATTAATACCCTATTGGTTTTAGCGCCGATTTTTGATAGAACAAATAAAGCAATTCTTTTGTCTAACCCCGTCTGCATCATGGCAGCTGCAATAAAAAGAGCTCCCCCCACTAATGCGAGTGCCGTATTACTAAAACCGTCTAATGCCATCCTTAAGCCTTGAGCCGTTCCTATTATTGTTTTTGGATCAGACTCATTAGGAGATATTCCAACCAGGAAAGCCATTAACGCCATGATAACAGCAGCACTAGCCGGATAAGATATCGTGTCTGTCATCCAAATAATAACCGAGAAGACTAGAATAGCAAGCATTCTATGGCCTGCTATAGGTAATCCTTCGGGGGTAGGTATAAGAACAATGCCAAGTAATATTAATGCACCTATAATTAAACCAAAACGTTTTAGAAATGATTGTTCTACAGATTGAATTTCTAACTTAGCTGGTGCCGCCATTCTACATCCTCCTTATGATTTACTAACTAACGCTAAAGATACATAAACGCCACAGCCTTTACAGTACTTTCCTATGGTTTCTATAGCCATATTCTTCACCTCCAACATTATCTTATATCATACTATTTACGCCTCAATGTAACTAGATAATTGAACCCAAACACCAAAATAGCCGTCTGAAATGCTTATATGCGGGCCGAAACGTTTGAAAAGCATGATACCTTGAATGAATTAATACTTATTTTCGCTTAAATATATCCTCAATAATAACGAGGCTGTCCTCATTTCTTTGCATTTTTGAGAGCAGCCCCGGATTTATTAAATTAAAAGCAGAACCCCCTTATCTTAAAGACATTCTGCTGCATCTTATTTTTCATAAGGCTGAAGTTCTAATAATTCTGGAATGGTAACAAATGCATATCCTTGTTTTTTTAATTCTTCAATCATAATTGGTAAGGCTTCTACGCTGCCGCCTAAATGAGGATTGACCCCATTGTGCTGTAAAATGATATAGCCATTTTTCATTTTAGGCACTACCCGCTCCTTAACAGTTGCAGCATCTGGTCCCTGCCAGTCGTCCGTATCCAAGGACCATAAAATAATCTTATTATTCCTGGAATAAATTGCAGTATCTGCTATTTCGTTATGAAAACCAAAGGGCGGTCGTACTAGTGTAGGTGTTTTCCCAATGATGCGACTGATCACAAGGGCGCATTCTGCGATTTCTTTTGTTACGCCTGGGGCATCCAGCTTTGTTAGATCAGCATGATCAAAGGTATGATTACCAATAATATGTCCTTCTTCATCAATTTTCTTTAACATATCTGGATATACCTGAGCTTGTCTGCCAATCACAAAGAAAGTTGCCTTTATATCCTTTTCTTTCAAAATTGCCAGAATCTTAGGCGTCCAGTCATTCTCTGGCCCGTCATCAAAGGTTAAGGCAATCTTTTTATCATGTGCACTGCCGGCCCAATATAACTTTCCAGGAATATTATGCCCCCTCTTATATTTATCATTATCGGTTGGAGTTATCTCCTCCCCGATCTCAGGAACTACCCGGGTTTCTGGTTTTTTCGCAGGAGTACAAGACGTTACTAAAAAAATGATGCTAAGCAAACCACAGAGCAGTAAAAGTTTCTGTTTGTTCATCATATCCCCCTTGTTAGCTTAACACAGCCTTCTGTCTTTTATACAGCCAATGACACCAACCATCCTGACAAGAAAAGAATAAGAAAAAAGCTGGGCGTCTTTAAAATAAAAAATCGTTTGAAACGCGAAGAAAACCGCAGAGACGCAGAGAGCACTGAGAAAAGATAGAAACAAATTTTCCTCTCTGCGTACACAAAAGAAGACTCATTCGAGAATGAGTCTTCTTTTGGTGTATCTTGCAGTCATTCAATGGGGTAATTGACTGCTTTTACTTGTATTTCCTTCTTCCGTTGTAATCGCACTTTCCAGGGTATGCCATGATAAAACGGCACACTTCACTCTGGCAGGCATGTTGGAAATATTCTGTAAGGCAACTGCCTCATCTAATATTTCCAATTGATCATCCTCTGTGATTTCCCGTTTGATCATGCCTAGAAAGGTATCAATCAGCAGCTGTGCTTTTTCGATGGTCTGCCCGCGAATCAAGTCAATCATCATCGATGTAGAAGCTTGGGAAATCGCGCAGCCAACCCCTGTAAACGATGCATCTTGGATGATATTCTTCTCTACCTTTAATGCGAGTTCTATTTCGTCGCCGCAGCTTGGGTTTCTGCCCTTTAGGATCACCGTAGGATTTTCCAGCTGCTTTTTATTTCTCTTTGATTTATTATGCTCTGCAATAATTTCCGTATAAATCTCACTAAGATCCATAGCCAAGCACTCCCCTGACACGTCCTAAGGCATTTATTAATGCATCTACATCTTCACGTGTATTATAAAAATAGAAACTAGCACGACATGTTGCATTCACTCCAAGATATTGCATCAAAGGATGGGCACAATGATGACCAGCTCGTATAGCAACTCCATCGGCATCCAAAATGGAGGATACATCATGAGGATGAATATCTTTTACATTAAAAGATATTACCCCGGTCTTTTTCGAAAGATCATCACATCCATAAAGAGTAATAAAAGGTAGCTGTTGAAGCTTTGGTATCGCATAATGAATTAATTCTTCTTCAATCTGTTCTATATTGGAAAAACCAACCTTCTCAATGTAGTCTATGGCTGCTGAAAGTCCTAAGACTCCTCCCACATTTTGAGTTCCCGCTTCAAATTTAGCTGGCAGTGGTGCAAAAGAAGTATCCTGCTCCCATACATACTCAATCATATCGCCGCCGCTTAAGAAAGGCGGCATTTTATCCAGCAAATGCTCTTTGCCGTATAGCACGCCAACCCCCATAGGAGCCAGCATCTTATGTCCCGAGAAGACTAAGAAATCAACATCCAATGCTCTTACATCCACGGCAAAATGAGGAACACTTTGTGCACCATCAACAATCACAACAGCCCCCACACTATGCGCCTTATGCACAATCTTTTCAATGGGGTTGATTATTCCAAGCACATTTGATACCTGGGTAACCGCTACGACTTTGGTTTTGCTGCTAATTTTCTTTTCGATTTCCTCATCTGTCAGAACGCCTGCTTCATTCACATACAAATATTGTAAGGTAGCTCCCTTCGCTTTCGCCACCTGCTGCCAAGGCACAATATTACTGTGATGCTCAGCAATGGAAATAACAATTTCATCACCGGGATTAATAAAGGTCATACCATAGCTATAAGCCAATAAATTCAAAGACTCAGTGGCATTCTTAGTGAAAATAATTTCACTTGTTTTTTCTGCCCCTAGGAACTTTCTAACCTTCTCTCGAGCATCTTCATAAATTTGAGTAGCCTTAACACTTAACTCGTAAGCACCCCGATGGGGATTGGCATTAAAGGCTGCATAATATTCCTGAACAGCATTGATGACCGAAAGAGGTTTTTGAGTGGTAGCCCCATTATCAAGGTAAACAAGCCGTTTTCCATTCATCGTTTTTTGCAAGATAGGAAAATCATTGACGTAATTATTAGACATGATGTAGCCGCCTCCTTAAATACGTAGAGATTGCATCTCTCAATTCGATCACTGGTATTTTTTCCAGAATAGGCTGAAAGTCAGCCTCGATAATTAATTTTTTTGCTTCTACATCACTAAGCCCTCTGCTCATTAGATAAAAGAGTTTATTTTCATCCATTTTTCCTGTGCTGACAGCATGCTGTCCTTCAACCGCATCTTCTCCGCACAGCATCAGTGGTGTCGAGCGATTTCGTACGTTTGGACTTAATAAAACCGTATATTCCTCTTCTTTGCCTTTAGAGCCGCTGGACCCCTTAATAAAATCTAATGTGCCTTTAAAGACTTTTTGACTGTGATCTAAGAGTACGCCTCGTGCTTCTATGCTGCTCAAAGATTCTGGGGCTTGATGGGTCTGTACATAATTAATATCAATTTTACGATTCTTATCACCAAAATAGAGAGAATGAATCGTTCCAGTGCTGTTTTTCCCCACCAATTGTGTTCGACAGCCTGTAATGGTTTGTAGGGCACCTAGTTCTATCAAGGTAAAATCAATCTGTCCTTTTTCATCAGTGATCGCACTAATGGCATCGACATGAGTATCTTGGTCAGCCAGCATTTGCACTTTAATTAAATGAACAACGGCTCCTTTTTGAGCAAAGACTTTAGTCACACCACTGTGGAAACCGTTTTGAATACAGGACGATGTATAGTTGATGATAATGGTCGCCTCGCTGTTTTCATGAGCAAGGATAAAGTGGTCATCTATCAGGGTTGGGTTTTCCTCATCTAAGTCATATTGAAGGATAATAGGAGTTTCTATTTTCTCCCCTTCTTCTATTTCAATGAAATAACCGCTGTTGTGGTTCTTCTTAACAAAGTCTCTCATTTCCTCACTTGCGCCCGCATCCATTTTCTTTTCCATAAATTTAATAGTATCTCTATGCAAGCGGATATCTGTAATGGTTACGCCCTTTTCTGAGCCTTTCGTTACAGGCTGCTTGGAGTAATCCGTTATAGCAGGAATATCAGCTTCAAGGACAGCAGTATTAACACCTAGCCAATTCCAGGTTTTTACTGGAATCGGATTTATATTCTTCTGTAGTTTTTCCATATCATCATCCCCTATCCAATGGTGCCTTCCAGTTCTATATTAATTAAATTATTCATTTCCACAGCATATTCCAAGGGAAGTTCCTTGGCAATCGGTTCTGCAAACCCTCTTACAATCATGGCTTTAGCTTCTTGCTCACTAATACCCCGGCTCATGAGATAAAAAATAGCCTCCTCGCTGATTCTGCCAATTTTGGCTTCATGACCAATATCTACCTCATCATTTTGAATATCAATGACCGGCAGAGTATCAGAACGAGAAAGATCATCAAGCATTAAAGATTCGCAGCTTACCAAGGATTTGCAATGGTGAGCGTTAGGTGCTACTTTTACCGCACCACGATAAACAGCAACTCCTCCGCCTTTGGAAATAGACCGGGAATTAATATTGGAAGAGGTATACGGTGCTGCATGAATCACAGCCGCCCCTGTATCCAGCACCTGCCCGCCAGCCGCAAAAGTGACGCCGTTAAACTCTGCTCGTGCTCCTTCTCCCTTGAGAATACTACGGGGATACAGCATGGAAATCTTAGAACCAAAAGAACCAGAAACCCATTCAATGCTGCCATTTTTTTCGACCAAGGCACGTTTAGTATTTAAATTCAGCATATTTCTCGACCAGTTTTCGATGGTAGAGTAGCGCAGACTCGCATCTTCTTTTATGTATAACTCGACGCATCCTGCATGCAGATTCATAACATTATATTTAGGAGCCGAACAGCCTTCAATAAAATGAAGCTTCGCCCCTTTATCCACAATAATTAATGTATGCTCAAACTGCCCTGCCCCTGGGGAATTCAAACGAAAATAAGACTGCAGCGGTATTTCCACTTGAACACCAGGCGGAACATAGACAAAGGAACCACCTGACCAAACAGCCCCATGCAGAGCTACAAATTTATGATCATTTGGTGTAACAAGCTTCATGAAATATTCCTTAATCATAGGCTCATACTCTCTTAGGGCACTTTCCATATCGGTGTAGACTACACCTTGCTTAACCAGTTCTTCTTTGACGCTGTGGTAAACTACTTCAGAATCGTACTGAGCTCCTACACCAGCTAATGATTCTCGTTCAGCCTGGGGAATTCCCAAACGTTCAAATGTATCTTTAATATCATCAGGAACCTCATGCCACTTACCCTTCATTTCTGTATCTGGACGAACATAGGTAACAATATCATCCATATCCAGTTCGTGCAGAGAGGGCCCCCATGTCGGCATTGGTATTTGATTATAAATTTCCAAAGAACGAAGGCGAAATTCTCGCATCCATTCCGGATCATTCTTTTCTTTGGAAATATCCAGCACAATTTGAGAAGTTAATCCTTTTGAAGCTTTATAACGATAGTGATCTTCATTTTTAATATCATAAAGACCTCGGTCAATATCCTCAATAACAGTCTTCTTCTTATCCATGGAGCGTATTCACCTCACCTGAATCCAGAGCGTCTCCTCCCAGATGTAGAAAACCATTTTCATTGATTTGGGATATCAAGGAAGCATCACCCGTCTGGAGAATTTTCCCGTTCATTAAGATGTGAACATAATCTACGTCTAATTGCTCAAGAATCTTGGTATTATGTGTGATAATTAAAATTGCATTCTGTTCGTTTTTAAAGTGTTTTACCCCTGAGGAAACAATACGAACAGCATCAATATCCAGGCCCGAATCCGTTTCATCCAGCATGGCCAATTGCGGATTGAGCATCATCATTTGTAATATTTCATTTCTTTTCTTTTCTCCGCCTGAAAAGCCGACGTTTACATGTCGTGCTGCATATGTATTATCTATTTTCAAGGTCTCCATAGCTTGTTTCAGCTCTTTCTTAAAAGCCATAATTTTTATAGTTTCACCAGTTATGGCATTTTTCGCTGTCCGCAATAAATTTTCTACCGTTATCCCAGGTATTTCTTCAGGATTTTGGAAAGATAGAAAGATTCCTTTTCTGGCTCTTTCGAAGGTTTTTAAAGCTGTAATGTCTTCCCCCTCAAAAGCAATGGAACCAGCAGTTATTTCATACTTTGGATGGCCCATAATCAAATTCACTAACGTCGATTTGCCGGAACCGTTAGGACCCATAATAACATGAACTTCGCCCTTATTGATTTCAATATTCAAGCCTTTTAAGATTTCTTTGCCTTCAACGGCTGCGTGTAACCCATGAATTGCTAAGAGTTTTTCTGCCATTATTTCACCTCATTATTTCTATCTATCATTTATTATTTTTAACTATTTTCAGGGTTTAATCCCTAGTATTCATAGTGAATTGCTGGGAATTAAATTTATTTTATTCTTTTTTCTACGGCGTGTCAAGCCATACAAGATTTGTAAAAATATTCAGTTAAAACATCGTAAAAATAAAAAGAGAACACAGAGAAACGATAGATAAGGTAAAAAATACCTCTCTGTGTCCTCTGTGTCCTCTGCGGTTCAACGTTTCTAAAACGTCTACTTCCTTTATTACAAAACCAACCTAACGAATCGAAATCTATGAAACGCTCTCTCTATTTAGCAGCTAATGCTATGCCAAGTTCAAGAGCACGTTTGTTAATGTCTTCTGTCCCCTTTGGAACTCGGTGAAGAATCGCTGTTGTAATGGATTCAACACTCACTGCTTTCGTTGTGGCTACAATCGCTCCTAAAGCAACAATATTCGCAAATAGTGCCTTTCCAAGCTCTGCTGTCACTCTTTCCGTAATGGGAAGATGATATACATTTTTCAAATGATCTGGTACTTTTTTGACAAAGGTTGTATCTATCATCAATATGCCATCAGCAGGTAAATCCTTTGAGTACTTATCCACCGCTTCCTGGGTCATTGCCAAAACAAGATTAGGATTAGTTACTTTTGGATAGTGGATTGCTTTTTCCGAAATAATAACTTCTGATTTACTAGCACCGCCTCTTGCCTCTGGTCCATAAGACTGAGACTGAATAGCCATCTTACCATCAAGTAAGGCTGCTTCTGCTAAAATAATGCCTGCCAAAATTAATCCCTGTCCGCCAGAGCCAGATAAACGCATTTCAATCATATTATTTAGCTCCTTTCTGTGCTCTATCAATAATTCCTTGGTATTGTTTTGTATATTCCGGTGCCTCACTTTGATGCAGCACACCGATTTTGAATTTTCCTTCCAGTTGTTCCGGACTTAGTTTTTTAGCTGCTTCTACTGTAACCGCATTATCACGCTGGGTTTTAAGCATCGCAGATGCATCGCCTTTTTTGTTTTGACGACCGAAATAGATCGGACATTGGGTCACGGCCTCAATCAAAGAAAATCCATCATGACTAATACCCTTGGCGATCACGTCTACCAGCATATTGGCATGAAAAGCCGTGCCCCGAGCTACATAGGTAGCGCCAGCAGCTTTTGCCAATTCTGCAATATCAAACGCACGTTCTAAGGTGCCATAAGGCGCAGTTGTTGCTTTACTATCCGTTGGCGTTAGTGGTGAATATTGACCGCCTGTCATGCCATAAATGTTGTTATTGAATAGAATAACCGTTAAATTAATGTTACGGCGAGCAGTGTGGATGAAATGATTACCGCCTATGGCAGTGCCGTCTCCATCACCAGTAATAACAATTACATTTAGTTCAGGATCAGCCAGTTTAATACCCGTAGCTACAGGCAGCGCACGACCATGCAGCGAATGAACCGTATCAAAATTCAGATAACCTGATGCTCTTGAGGAACAGCCGATACCGGATACAATTACGGTTTTATCCTGATCAAGTCCTAGTTTATCAATCGCTTTTATAATAGAACTGGTAACAATACCATTGCCACAGCCTGGACACCAAATATGCGGCAAGCGAGGGCGATAGTATTTTTCAATTAATTTTTCCAATCTATTTTACCTCCCTAAATTAAAGATTTTTCACAAATGCTAATAATTCTTTTGGTGAAATTGGCTCAGAGTCATATTTGGACATTGGTTTTACTGGCACTTTGCCTTCCGCAGCTTTTTTGACTTCACCCACCATTTGACCGTAGTTAAGCTCAGGAACAACAATCACTTTCACTTTCTGGGCCAATTGGGCAATCTCTTTTTCAGGGAAAGGCCATACGGAAATTAGGCGGAACATGCCTACCTTAATACCTTCTTCACGAGCCATATCAATCGCTGCATATGCAGAACGCGCAGTTCCCCCATAGGTCACAATCGCAATTTCAGCATCATCCAGTTTATATTCTTCATACATAGTGATATTATCAATATCACGTTCTACCTTCTCATGCAGTCTTTTAAGAAGCTTTTCAGTGGCTGCGGGAGACCCATTGGGGAAGCCTGTTTCATCATGTACTAAGCCAGTTACATGATAGCGATAGCCTGTACCGAAATCAGCCATAGGAGGTACACCATCACTATCCGGCTCATAGGCTTTAAACTCATTAGGGCCTACTCGTGGACCCTTGCGGACAGGTTTTTCAATGGTATCATAATCAGGAATCTCTATTTTTTCACGCATATGTCCAATGATCTCATCTAGCATCAATAGAACAGGCATGCGATATTTTTCTGATAGTTCATAAGCCTTAATGGTCAGAGTAAAGCACTCTGGCACACTTGCTGGAGTCAGAGCAATAACAGGGTGATCACCGTGGGTTCCCCATCTTGCCTGCATCATATCTCCTTGGGCAGGAGCTGTCGGTTGTCCGGTACTCGGACCTACCCGCTGTACATTGGCGATTACAATGGGAACTTCTGCAATCGTTGCATATCCAATAAATTCTTGTTTTAAAGAAAAACCAGGACCACTTGTAGCTGTCAATACTTTTTTACCAGTCAGAGAAGCACCAACAATCGCTCCAATGCCTGCAATCTCATCTTCCATTTGAATAAATTTGCCACCAACTTCTGGCAGGCGTTTCGCCATTATCTCAGCAATTTCCGTTGATGGTGTAATCGGATAACCTGCGAAAAACGTAACACCCGCAGCGATCGCACCTTCAGCACAAGCTTGATTTCCTTGCAAGAGCAGTACCTTTGCCACTTATAAATCACTCCCTTATTTTTTTTCTATAAATATTGCATAATCAGGACAACGCATTTCACATTGTTTACAGGTAATACATTTTGTTTCATCTACAATTGTAATCTTGCCTAGAGCATCTAACCCTAATACTTGTTTAGGACAGAAAGTTACACAAACTCCACAGCCCTTACAATGCTTTCCTATGGTTTTTATAGCCATACCTTTCACCTCCATCATTCTCTTGTATTATACTAGAGATACTTAGATAATTGCGTCCCATTACAAGGGTATAAGACATAATATATATGAAATATGTAAAACTGTAAAGGCAAGACATACGTCAAAAACCAATGTATTCGTCATTTTTGTCAAATAACGCTGCAATTGTATTTAGTCACACCTATATTTTTACACATCTGCTGGAAAAACAAGACCGATTTGCTTTCTGCAATCATCCATGACTTCCATTACATCTAAAGATAGCTGCAAGGAATTCATAGTTGACTCTATTTTATGATTGTTTATTAAATAAATAAACTCCTTTACCTCATAATACATAAAATCATTACATTGTTCTTGCCCAATATCCTCAATTGAGCCATTATTATAAAAGATTTTTACCACTTTCGGTGTTGATATTTTATCAATTACAATGCTGCCTTCTTCCCCCTGTATTTCATTGCTGACTTGGGAATTGGTAATCTTCGAATGAGATATGATAACTTCCTTATCAGGATAGTGAAGAACAATACTGCCTGCACCATCAACGCCAGAGTCTAACATAATCCCGTTCGCTATCACCTTCTCTGGTTTGCCAAAAAGATAGATAGCAGGATAGATACAGTAAACGCCAATATCCATGATCGACCCATTCGATAATACAGGATTAAAAGCATTTGGCACTTCTCCCGTCTTATAGGCGTCATATCTAGATGAATATTGGCAAAAGTTTGAAAAGAATTTTCTCACTGCACCGATTTTATGAAGGTATTGCCTAACAGCCTGAAAATTTGGCAAAAAAGTACTTTTCATTGCCTCCATTAATAGTACCTGATGCTGCCGTGAAGACTCTATCATCATGGATAGTTCCTTGCGATTAGAAGCAATGGGCTTTTCACAAAGCACATGCTTTCCATGAGACATCAGCAGTACCGCCTGCTTGGCATGTAAGGCATTAGGACTCGCTATGTATACTGCGTCGATTTGATTGCTCTGGGCCATCTCCTGTAAAGAAGTAAACCGATTTTTCACCCCATGGCGTTCTGCAAAAAGCCTCCCCTGCTCTTCCGTTCTGGAATAAACAGCCTCTAAGGAAAATTCACTATGCAGTCTGGCACACCGAATAAAATCATCAACAATCCGACTCGTACCTACTACACCAAAGCGAACCATAATTATCCTCCTCCTGATACAAGAATATCTACCTAAGAATGATAATAAGAAAACACTGCACGGTGAAAAACTAAAACCATTTGAACCACAAAGACGCAAAGGACACAAAGGGTTTTAGTTATACTTTTTTGTACACTCCTTTGTGTGCCGCAGCAGCGGCATTGTGCCTTTGTGGTTCATACCGCTTGTCTTTTTCTACCTATAACACTATACGCTCTCTACTTATAAGAAAAGACTTGGCTTGTGCCAAGTTGGTAAAGAAGCAGGCAGGATTTTTTATTATACCCGCATTAAATATACATTCTTCCTTCATTTCTAATCCCCTGCCTATTTTATATAGAAGTTAAAATTTAAACCTTAAACAATGTTTATTATCATTATAATAATACCTGCTATTCAAATGACCTTCTTAAAACATCAAATACTGTTAAAAAATTTGCATATTATCATCATTTTAGGTAAATCTATAGGTAATCTACATAATCTACTGTAAATGACAATAGGAGGTTCTTATGAAAAGTATGCAAGATCGAAAATGGATGAATCTTACTATAGGCTTATTCCTATCAGCGGCTCTTTTTCTGGGAGGATGCACAAATCTTAACCCAGTTACTCCTGTTGATCCGAATCCTTCCCCAACAACTCCAAGCGTTCCTACCAAACCAGTAGACGACCTGAAAGATGTTAAAGTTGTCTATAACTACAGTGATAACGAAAAAGTACAGTTATCTGCCAATAATCTGATGTTAAAAGTAGGTCAAAAATTAATCCTTGAACCGACGCCAGGTCTTACCCAGAATACACGCTTCACCTCATCAGGTGAATACTTCGTCGGCGATATACTAAAACAAGAAACGGGTGGCCCAGACACTGGTAAAGCCATATTTACAGCCATCGCCCCAGGTAAAGGTAAACTTACCGTTATTCCAAACACCTCAGAAACGGCTCGGGCCAGTGAACTCTGGGTAACAGTCCAATAAGCAATACAAATAAGTAAAAAGGTCGTCCCATAAGGCGAAAGCTTTGGGACGACCTTTTTATCGCTTTCTTAATCTTAGCATATTAAATAAGAAAAACGCTCGTCCTCTGTCATTGCGAGTGATAGCGAAGCAATCTCTTGCTAAGAGATTGCTTCGCTACTGCTCGCAATGACAGATATATGTTACTTTCATCCTCCAAAACTTATACATTCTTATAGTAAGAAAAAAGCTCTCTACTTATTCAAAGTAGAGAGTCTAACAAACAAACATCATCTCATAATTCCTTTCTTTTCCTTGGAGCTAAGCATTCATGGTCGACCTCACATTTTCTAATGATGCAACCCATTCACGCATGGATTTTAAAATAAGCCAAACAGTTACAGCACCAGGATCATAATAGGATACTACCTTTTCACTACTATACATCCCAGGATCAAAACCAGTTTGATAATGTTTTAAATGCTCCATAGCCTCTTTAGCACTAATCTCACCTACCTGTAAAGCCTGAAGAAGGGTGTCACCTTCCTTGACACCGTGACGAAAAGCAACAACAGCAGATTCAAATGTATGAATTATGATTTTACCATCGATATGGTCTGCTCCCCATGCTTTAAGAGTCTGTAATGCTTTATCAAATATAGCGGACAATTGTTTTGCATGAAGTTTATCAATACTAGGCATTCCACTTACGCCACCCAAAAATAAAGTACCAAAAATAATACCTGAGAAGCCTTTGTTGGAGCTAAGCATTGCTATTCCACTATCCGTAAAAATATCATTAATATGAAAGGATCTTTGCTGGGAGAGAGTATGTATTATCGCACTAAAACCTTTTGCAATCTCCCCTCCATGGGCTTTGCCGCCAATCTTTTTATCTAACTCTATTAGCAATGGCTGATTTACAATGATTTGCTTTGAAAGATGAAGAAACATCTGCCTGGTCTCTTCTGTCGTTAACGAAACAATCAATTTATCACCACCTCCTTATATCGCCTTATCTTTTGGGAATTCATCTCGCTGGCGCGACACTCCAGGCAAAAAAAATAATTCATCAAAAGAAGTGTTAGGAAACGCTTTTAATGCACCTGCAATAAAATCCTTGCCTGGGTCATGAATACCCGTTTTCACCTTCCAAAGCTGAGATGGACTAATCTCCATACACTCGGCACATTTCCCTTCTTCATTGAGGTTATATTTTTTCTGATTTTCCTCAAATGCTTTTATATTGAGTTTTACGGTTAATTCTTTTCTTCGCGTCAAAGTATACACCTCCCTTCTCTTGATTGTATCGCCATCGCAACACCATCTTATCATTACCTCATTGCTTACGCAATAACTTTTTTAAAAAACATTTCGTTATCGCAACATCTTTTTTATTGCGTATACGAAACAGAAAAGTTTATACTAAACAAGGAGGTGCTTACGATGATCGATAAAATGAATGAACAACTAAAGAATTTTGGCTTATGGTTTTCAAAAATAAGAGAAGATAGTGGCTTTAAAAGTCAGCGGCAGCTTTCAATTTTTTCAGGCGTAAGCAATACTACGATATCCAGAATGGAGTCCGGAGAACAAAAAGCAAGCCCACAGACCTTAGGAAAATTAGCCCCACATCTCAATTGTTCTTTCGAAGATCTAATGATAAAAGCAGGTTATCTGCCTTGTAATATGGATACCCCCCTGAATGCAGTAGAAGTAGCATCCACGTACGCCGTTCCAGTTCTCGGACATATACCTGCAGGTGCACCTTGCATAGCCCGTGAGTCCATTGAATATTACGAAGATCTGCCAAGTAAATGGCTAAATAGCGAGCCTCATAACTTTTTCATCTTACGTGTGGAAGGCGACAGCATGGAAGGTGCCAGAATCTTTGATGGAGACTTAGCCCTCATAAAGAAACAGCGTACCTTTGATCATGGACAGATTTGTGCAGTTGGAATTTCAGGAAATACACCTGATTTGTATGCAACACTAAAGTACGTTTATGTCATTGATGATGAATTTGTAGAACTGGTACCTGCCAATAACAAATATCCCCGAAAAAAAGTCCCTGTCAAATTCGTTAACATTTTTGGCATCTTGAAAAAGACATTTCGGAATCATTAAACATAAATGAACCGTAGAGGCGTAGGGAAAAGAGACGTAAAAATAAACCTTTTGAAACGCGAAGACGCTAAGGCTATGAAGAACACGAAGGTTAAAGCATTCATATTATCCTTCGTGTTCTTTGCATCTCTTCGATTCCTTCGCGGTTCACCACTTTTTTACGAATTCTCTTTTCCGTGCCGCAAAACGCGCATTATGAATTATGCTTTTTAATTCAAAATTTAGCATAGCAAAAAATAAGCGAAGAAAATCGATTTTACGATTTCCTTCGCTTATTTTTTTTGAAAAGAAAAGTGATCATTTTGCCTGATCTAATGCTGATTTTGCAGCTTCAGTAAATTGCTTATGAGAAACGGTTGCTCCTGAAATAGAATCTACCTGATCGATATTTTGCGTTTCTATCAGCTTGGGCCCATAGGCAGCTGCACCTTTTACCCCTTGCTGCGCTTTCTGATAAAATTCAGGATTTTCAATTTTCCCACTCGTCTTTCCATAATCTATATCCTTGACCTTACCATCTTTTTGAATTCCTCGATAATCTGCCTTAGCGATTTTCCCCTGCTGAATAGTAAGGGTTATTTCACCTACTGCTCCCCGTTCATCAGGGCTGCTTTTAGCTGTATAGGTGCCATCCTTATAACTGTGGCTATGCTCACTATGGCTGCTGTCATTGTGAACAGTATTCGCTTTTTGATTACTACTGCAGCCAGTAAGGAGAAGCCCGATTAATACTCCTGCTGCAGCCATGCATAACCATCTTCTCATGAGACTTCTTCCTCCCTGCAGACGATTCTACGGTCTTTCCGATTGGCTATGCGGCCATGCTCCAAGACGATGCACCGTTCAGCCAGCTCGGCAACTTTCGGATCATGGGTAACCATAATAATGGTATGCCCTTCGCGATGAAGCTGCTGAAAAAATTCTAATACAATTTTAGCATTGGTTTCATCCAAATTACCCGTTGGTTCATCGGCTAAGATCAACATAGGATAGTTAATTAGAGCGCGAGCAATACACACCCGCTGCTGTTCGCCGCCAGAAAGCTGGCTAGGCAAATGACGAGCCCTTTCTTTGAGTCCAACCCTCTCTAAAGCCACTAAGGCTTCTTGTTCGTCAGGCATACTATGATAATATTGAGCTACCATCAGATTTTCTACTGCTGTTAAATAAGGAATCAGATGAAACTGCTGAAATACCAGTCCGATTTTATCTCGCCTGAGCATTGTCAGGTTCCCTGCAGTAACATCGGTAAAATCTACACCGTCCAAAACAATGGATCCTGTGGAGGCTTTATCCATACAACCGATTATGTTCATTAGGGTCGTCTTACCAGATCCGGATGGCCCCATCAGTGCCAGCCATTCACCCTTTTCTACTGTTAAATCAATCCCTTGAAGGGCCTTCACACTTCCATAAATCATCGATACATTATGCAATTCTAGTAAACTCATATTCATTAACCTCCTCTACTCGCCTCTGAGTACAATCGCTGGTTCAACTTCCGTTGCAATTTTTACCGGGATTAGGCATGCTAAGCCGGTAACTGCTATAGAAACAACCAATGCTAATAGCGCAATCAAGGGCTGAAATGAAATCATCCTGCCAAAAACGTTGACACTTACCGCTTGAGCAAAAAAGAAACCTAAAATCGTTCCCAGCAGACCGCCTAAGGCTCCTAATGCCAGACCTTCCCCTAAAAACTCAAGGATAATGCTGCGATTTTCCGCACCCAGCGCTTTCTTTAAACCAATCTCTTTACGCCGCTCTGTAACAACTGCCATCATCGTTGTAGCTACACAAATTAGAGTAAGCAGCAATACTACAATTGTGACTAGATAAACCAACGCCTGCAGCTTTCCAAGAACCGTCTGCTCCGACTGGGTCACCTGTTTCACTAAACGCGGTGCCACACCAGGAACTTGCTCTCCAATTTGTTGTGTTAATGTGTTTAGTTCTGCCTCATTAGCCGTAATGCTGACCTGAGCAATACTAATCACACCTTCCTTTTTCAACATCTGTTGGAGCAAAGACAGATCAAGAAAAATAAAGTTTTCTTCCGAACCCCCTGTCCGAAGAATGCCAGCAACTTTCACTTTCTTTTCAGTTTCGCTGCCAGCTGCCGCGAGAGTCACTTGCTGTCCTGGTTCAATTTCTAATCGTTCTGCCACTTCAGCACCAATCACGATATCCTCAGACTGATCCGCTGGCCACTCACCACGGATCTGCCAGTAAGGGCTTACTTTCTTTACAGCCTGGAAATGCGTACCTGCAACTAGAAAAGGCTGTTCATTTAGCTTAATACGATCATACAAATATGGGGCAATGCCAATTAGCTTATCTGAGGGCAAAAGCGTAGTCGCATTGGCAACCAGGTTTTGCGCCATCACCTGTTGATCACCATCTGGCGTTAACAATAAATTAGCACCATAGGAGCGAAACTCCCTGCCCATTTGCCTAGGAACATCATAATAAATGGTAACAAGCCCTGATACGACAGTCGCGCCAATCGCCACAGCCAATAATGCAATCAACATGCGAGACCGACGGCGAAGCAAGGCATTCCAGATCATCTTCGTGTACATTGAATATTTTGTCATCTTTATCACCTGCCATGAAGTACTGCTGCCGGACGCAGCGATAAAAGCATTCGCATAGCCGGAAGGCTACCGACCAAAGTAATTAGAATTACTGAAATAATGACCCAAGGAATGACCATTGCATTAATTGCAACGGCGGTACCAAATACATTGTGACCAATAATTTGAGCAAATCCCAAGCCTAAAAAATAGCCTGCAATACCACCAACTAAACCCGTTGTCATAATTTCCGTGAGAGTCAGCAGTAAAACATCCCGATCGGTTGCACCAAGTGCTTTAAGCAAACCAAACTCCCGACTGCGTTCCATAATATTAGCCATTAAAAGATTGGAGATCCCCAGAGCTGATCCAGCTAAGCTGAGCCCTGTGATCAATAGCATTAACAGCTGTGTCTTTTGCAGAATCGTCCCCTCTGATTCAGCAACCTGCCGAACTGGCTTGGCACGGGAATCGCCAACAGCTTCTTCGATTTGATAAGCAATTGAACTTACATAAGCTGTACAATACCAGGTTTCCCATTCTTTCAGGGAAAGACTTTTTGGATCATGGGCTGCTTTGCGGGCTAAATCATTCTCTGGCGTCGTTATAGCGCTTACTTCTATTTTGCCAATTTTACCAGGAAGGTTTAGTCCTTGCTGAACAAAAGGCAGGGTCACAAAAATTTGATCATCTTCAGCACCGCCGCTATTAAAAATCCCCTGCACAGTCAGCGCTTCCCGCTGGGTACCTCCTGGCAAGGCAATCTCCACCGAATCACCGATTTGAAGGTTTAATTTTCGCGCTAATGTAGAACCAACCATTGCTCCCTTAATGTCAGTATCATTGATCCAATTTCCCTCAACTGCCCACCAGGATTTTAGTTCTTTAATTCCGGTCTCCACAACTTCACCTGTAGGCAGCTCTAATGGCCGGTTAAACCAGGTCCCTACTACGGTTATATCATCTGAACCGACAGTAGCCTTCGTTTCGAGTAAAGGAGAAAATGCAACAATATTATTAGCCCAGAAAATAGTTTTTAACTTACCGACATCAGCTTCCTGCAAATACTGCCCTGTCTTTCCAGAACTGGCTTCTATTCCATAAACATCCCGCAAGACGGATGCCGCCCGAGGAATTACAGTAATGTTTGCTCCGTACGCTTTCAGTTCCCGATTCACCTTATCGCCTACATCAAGCATTACGTTCAGCATGGCTGTTGTCAGCGAAACGCCCAATGCAATGGTAAGAGCTACCATAAACATCTTTCGGCTCTGCCTAACAAGAGCTCCTTTCAGCATCTCCCAAAACATGACTTAATCCTCCTTTACTTAAATCGACTCTTTTCTTGCTCTAAAGCCTCTAAAGGTACGTTCATTTTTCCTTCACTTACCTTATATGCCAGGGGAATTGGATTACATCCGCCTTTAAAACCGATGGTTGCTGTATTCATTACAACATCGCACAACATGCAAATCACCTGATTATCCCGTTCAAAATAACCTGTTGGTCCGCAAATCTCACAAGCATCCAGTCCAACACCATAAGCGGAACCACTTTTTTTAATCACGATAAACCGTACGGTTTCGCCTGTTGATGAGCGATACGAAAAGCGGTGTAAATGCCCATCATCAACTTTTTCCAGAGGAATACGAATTTGCTCCCCTTCGGCAACTACGGCCACTGCTGGAACAATTTCAACTTTTTCATCGGCATATACCATACCAACGCTTGAAACCAGAAACATAGCACATACACCTAAAGCTAACGCTCCGCTCCAGCGCATTTTCCTGCGAGTCTGCATTAGTATTTTTCTGTATTGCGCAGGATTAAGCCCTATAGGCTTTTCCGGCTTGCGCTGCAAGATCAGCACCACTGGCAAAAGCAATGTAACTGCAAGAAGTGCATATAAGAACCAAACTTGATGATTAATCAAAGGTCCTATAATTGGCGTCATTTGTTTCGTGGTTAAGAAAATTTTTCTTACGGCCATGATCTGCACTACAATAAGAGCTTGCTTCGCCATAACCACCAAAAGCTGCGCCGCAAGAATAGCAATGATCCTTTGAGTCGGCAAAATACTTGCAGCTCGGATAATTGCCAGGCCCGTCAACCAGGTCAAAAGCCCTCCTAACAAAAATCCAATCATTTTCATGAGAAACTCTAGGCTGATGATCTCATTGGTGAAGGTAATCATCTCAATGGGAAAAAGAATAAAATCCAATCCATGATACAGCAGCAGGGCAGCAGCAGCAATACAAGAAGCACCACCTGCGAACTTATACTTATCTAGAGAAATCCCCTGTCTAACATTCCACCACAGAAATCCCAGCAGTGACATTTCGCCTATCAGCCCCAATATAAGAACCAAACCTTCATACACTTCCCGCTTTACAGCTTTTGTACCTAACCTTACCGTTGCAATAAAAGCGGCACCCATGATTCCCCAAAGGATCCCGCGCCAAATCCACTTTTTAAACGCTCCCGACTCATCCTTACTAGCCAGAGCCAGCAACATCGCTAAAGGGATAAAAGCAATGGCTAAATTCTGCATGGTCGGTATCATGTTTTGCAGTATACTTTGCAGCATATTGTTCTCCTTTCATTTTAATTTTCTAACTATACTAAAATAGCCTTACATCCTTTTGAACTATAAAGACACAAAGCACACCCTAGAATATTTTTCTCTGTGTGCAAGGATCGGGACATTATGAAATTCTTAAATTATAAAAAAGGTCCGGGAAATCATCCCGGACCGCCAGTTTTTTTTTTACCAACTTCTAGGAATATAGTCGAAATCCCAATGTAGAACTACTGGTTTGGTCCAGAAACGACCTTCAACGCCTGTTTCTTTATCAACATGCAACAAGTAATTTTGGCGATTTGGGCTCTCAATTGTAAAGGCTGCATCATATGTACCGGCACCCTTCATTTTGATATTCGCACCATAGTGTGGTCCATCACTGGCATTCATCGGCATAAGAGTACCTTCGATCACTTCTCCAGTACCTTTCTTCGTTAATTTGTAATGTACAGTCAAATTAGGAATAAATTCAGCAACACCATAACCGGTATTATTGCCTTCAATAGCTGCAATATCTGTTTCCAGATGAATATCTGACTTATCAGGCGACAATCCCATACCTGCTGGCACCATTTCTACTGGCTGAAAATAAACAAGAGCAACTTTAAACCCTGCTTCCGGCACTTCGATGTCATCACCAACGGGATATTCCTGGAATCCGGCAGCAAAAGATTGTCCTACTGATAATCCAAACACTGCCAAGGCAACAAAAGTCATTGATAAAAACTTTTTCAAATTCATAATACGACCTCCCTATTTTTTCTTTTTTGATAGATACTATTTCCAATAACCATTATTACAAGAAAGAATTGTGGCAACAAAGTTTCTACTGTCGGATAGATTCCCAAAAGATCAAACATGGGCATCCCCTCCAGAAGCGTAACTCCAACTAAACCTCCTTCCTGCAGCTCTTTCACTCCGCCACCAGCAAAACTAATTGCTAAAATAAACATTAAAATACTAGTTCCCTGAAAGAAAGGTTTCAATGGAAGCTTCAGACTGCCATAGCGAACTACTGCAAAAATCACGACTAAAGCGAGACATCCCGCACCAAATCCCAGCCAAATCATCTGCATATCATCACCCGCATCATTAAATAGTGCCTGATAGAACAATACAACTTCGGCACCCTCACGATACACGGCTAAGAAAGCAGCGATTCCCAAGGAAAAAGTATTATTTTTAGTCAGAGAATCTTTTACCTGGCCTTCAATATAATTTCCCCATGATTTTTCATCTGCTTTGCTGCTCATCCAATGTCCAACGGACAAAAGAACAACCACCGCTACCAGCATAGTCATGCCTTCCACAATTTCCTGGCTGGCACCACTGAGATTAATCACAGAGCGGAATAAAATAGCCGTTAAAAAGCTCGCTACGATAGCGGCCCCAGAATAATTATAGATAACCTGCGTCTTGTCACCATTTCCCGACTTAATCAGATAAGCAAGAATAGCACCAATAACCAAAATCGCTTCCGCGCCTTCACGAACCATAATCAGAAAAGCCGGCCAAAAAGTTGCCATAGAACTGCTTTGTTTACCGCCGCCATCCATTTGAGCAACGTCTTCACGCATCATTCCAATGATCTCTTTAATCTGCTTTTTAACATCTGCCTCAGGCGCTTGGTTGGTCATTAATTTTTTTATAGTACTGAACTTGTATTCAGTCAAGTTGGCCCTTTTAGCGGAAACAGTCGAATTTACCGCCTTTTCCAAACCATCTTTTTCATACATTCCATAATACGCATCATTTACTATTTTCTTGGCTCCAGCTGTGTCTCCGCTTGTATACACAGTTAGAGACTGATCCAGCGTTTTTTCTATTTTGTCAACGACAGCATCCCATTTAGGAGCTGCTGAAACCATCCCCTGACTAATTAATATAAATGCCATAATAACGACAAATAACCATTTACGCATATTTTCACCTCCTTCTATAATCATTGTCTTAGACGATAATAAAATCCATTATCATTTAATAGCAATGAGACTTTCCACCATTTGTTAGAATCGAAATATTTCATATATATAATATGGAAATATTTTCAACAACGATATGTATAATCATTCTCACTTAGAAATAATACTGCTAAATATGCTTATTGTCAAGATGTGGATTTCTTTCGTAAAGTCACTAGTCTACAGTAAAGGGAATCGTTAATATGGTAAGACAAACGATTGGCCTGCCTTCATTGTCTTTTGCAGGTTCAAATTTCCATTTTTTAGCTGCGGCTATGGCTGCATCATTAATACTTTTATATCCAGACGGAACTGCTATTGATACGTTGCCTGGCAATCCATTCTTTAAAATTTGCATCCGCAGCACAACATTAACTTTACGGCCGACTTCTTTCATCTCTGGAGGATTCACAGGATCAACTTTTACTAATACGATTGGCGGAGTCCCAAAGCCAATTTTTTTTCCGCCAGCATTTACTTTATCAGGTGAAACAACAGTCTCTTCTTTTGTTTCTGGCACTTTTACAGGTTCTACTACCTTTTCCGCTATATCATCCTCAACAACCGGCGGCTGAGGTTCTGGAGGAGGATCCGGCTCAATCGGAACCTCTGGTATCGGCGGTGCTGCTGCTGCAACCTGTGGCTCCGCCTCTGCTATATCATCACCAGGCATATCGATTAAACTCAGTTCCATCACTTCTTCATCAACAAGAGGAACATCTTGTTCTCGAAAAGCCAAGTAACCAGTTGTTACCCAAAGAAAAATATGTAAAAAAATAGATAAAGCAATTGCTTTATGCCAGCTGCTCTTATAAAACATCATTGAATCTCTACCTCACTTCCCTTTTAATATACTATATTTCATAACGAAGCACTCTCTGAAAGTATAATAATTTCATGCAACTATATTCCAAAATTTAAATGTAAAATCAGTAATAAATGAATTTAATAATGATAATCAAATTCATTTATTTGCAAATTTTGTCCGAATTTATAACACTACTGTTACAATATAATATTTTGTTCTTCATTCTATTGAAAATGAAAATTATTATCTTTAATATTATGATACTCTCTTCATATTGTAAATACCTTCCTAGTATTTTTTTGAATTTAATTTGTTTTTTGTTTAACGTTTTTAAAATTTATTGTTTTTTTTCAGGTAATAATTAGGATCATATCCATTTATAAATCAATCCTCTTCATTACCTTTAGTCCACAAACTCCTTACATTCAGCACATTGTCGTACATTTCTTAAGTGTCTCTTCTTTTCCATCCTTTACAAAATCTCTGATTAATTCCTCTTTTTTAAGGAAAAAGGAAAAAGGAATCTGGCAAAAAAACAAGAATTAAATTTTTATGATATTTATTATTAAACAGGCAACCATTAACGCCGAAGGGAGCTTACATGAAAGATTGGATAACAGCACATAAGCGAATCACATTCATTGTACTAAGTATGGCCTGTATAGTGCTTGTTATTTGGCAAGTATTTGCCGTTAAAATTAGACAGGATATACAAGACACCCTTATTCAGCGGGTCAGCCAGCAAATTAATGGACAGCTGACAGTGGGAAGCGTTGATTTATCATTGTCTGGCCGCATTAAAATCCAAAATGTCTCTCTCTATGATCAGCAGGGGGCACTTTTAGCCCAGGTTCCAGTAATCAGAATGCAGTATCGCTGGTCTGATTTGACCGGCGGCAGCCTCGGACTCCCCAAGATTGAAACAGTTACATTAGAGCGTGGGGAACTATGGTTCAAACAGTCCAATGATCATTTTAACTGGGATGACTTACTCAAAAAAGAACAGGATGAATCAACATC
Organism: Pelosinus fermentans DSM 17108; assembly: GCF_000271485.2. NCBI lineage: Bacteria > Bacillati > Bacillota > Negativicutes > Selenomonadales > Sporomusaceae > Pelosinus > Pelosinus fermentans. The sequence continues at coordinate 1,630,455 of NZ_AKVN02000001.1, read as the reverse complement.
CTTTCGCAGTAAAGTCGAATTAGAAGACGGAAAAATACATATTGAAACCCCTCTGTTTTCTCAATTATTAGAAAATGCAACAGGTACGATTGACTGGCAAAACAACCCGGAGATGACAATTTCTCTTAAAGGTAAAGCAGATCAAAGCCTAGTGAACGTAAACGGACAATGGGGAGAAAATCTTCCCGGAGATTTTAACATCCAAATTGATACTCTTGATGCACTCAAATTTAAAGAGCTTTTTACGGATACAGCCTATTCTCTGGAAGCGGGCACGATACAGCCATTACAGATTACTGTAAAACAAGATACCAAAGGAACGCTGCATTATCAGGCAGAAGGCAGTTTCTCTGATCTGAAATTAAATGGTAAAGTGGGAATACAGGAAGGACAGGGAAAGTTCAGCAGTAACGAAACAGGACTGCATTTCAAAGACGTAAGCCTATTGATTTCTGGTCAACCGGCACAAGGTCAAGGTACTATTTCCTGGATGGATGGTACGGGCATCCTTGATTTTTCTTTGACTCTGCCAGATGCTGACCCTGCCGCTTTTGTATCAGGAATTACAGCAACGCGTCCGCTAGCCTTGCAAGTGCAAATTGCCGGACCAGTTGCGCAGCCTAATATCACAGGTAATTTCAGTCTGCCTCAAATCAGTTTCAGTAGTATGGCAGTCAACGGCGTTACAGGGAACTTTCGTTATACGGACGATACAGTACTGCTGCAGCAGGTACAAGGCACAGCCTATCAGGGAAATTTAGCAGCCAGTGGAACGGTAATGACAGAAGATCAAAGCTACGAACTGGATGTAACCGGACAAGGTCTTAACAGTTCACAATTGACAGATAAAGATGTTCAAGGTCCCCTTGCCTTTAACGGCCACGTCAGCGGTAAAGGTGAGACGGCTGTCACGAGAGGAAACTTTAGCATCCACGACGGCAAAACTTATGGGCTTGCTTTTCAGAAGATGACAGGCTTATTTGTAAAGAAAGGAACTACTACGGATATTTCTGGAATCGCCATTCAAACTGCTTATGGAACCATCTATCCTGAGCAACTCAGCCAAGAAGCCCTAGAAAGGCTGAAACAGCAAGATATTCCTGTCTCCAAAGGAGAACTAAAGCAAGCGGTGACTAATAAACTCCTCGAAAAGCTAATACGCTGATTTTCAGAAAATGCTGTGAGTTCTTTAAAACATATAAAACGAATTGAACCACAAAGACGCAAAGGACACAAAAATGTTGTGAAAAAAAGAAAGACAACTTCCTGCAAGGTTAATACACTTTGCAGGAAGTTGTCTTTCTCCAGTATTATTACCTTCATACGCTACCGCTTATTTTTTGTAGCAATATCCACCCAAACAGCTAGTACTAATATAGACCCTTTCACAATAAACTGCCAAAAAGTTTCGATATTTAGCATACTCATACCATTATCCAAACTTGCCATTACCAGCGCACCGACAATCGCGCCACCGACGCTGCCTAAACCGCCCATCAGACTGGCTCCCCCGATGACACAGGCCGCAATGGCATCCATTTCAGCATTTTGCCCAGCCGCTACCGAAGCTGCATTCAAGCGGGAACAAAGGAGTATTCCGGCAATAGAAACCAATAAGCCATTAATGGCAAATATACTCAATGTCATTTTCGTAACATTGATACCTGATAATTTAGCCGCCTCTGCATTGCCGCCAATTGCATACACTCGGCGGCCAAATACGGTTTTAGTCAAAACGTAAGAAAAGGCAACAGCCATGATTGCCAGAATGAGCACCGGCACAGGAACCCCCTGGTAAGAATTAAGAATGATAATAAGTAAACCAATTACTACTGCGGCAAAAGCAATTTTTGCAATCTCAACGGACATTGACGGGACTGCCAAACCGTATTGGGAATGAAGTTTTCGACTTGAGAAAGAGTTATAAACAAGAAATGCAACAGCGATTATACCTAGGAAAATTCCAATCCCATCAACTAGATATGCATTCCCCACAAAACGGATACTTGGGTCAAGAGAGGCAACGGTAGTTCCTTTAGTCATACCTACTAATATACCTCTAAATACCAGCATCCCCCCTAGAGTGACAATAAAAGCCGGTATTTTTTTGTAAGCAATTAACCAGCCATTAAAAAGACCAATCAACAAGCCAAGTACGAGGGTAATCCCGATCGCTAAAATTCCATCTATTTTGAGCCAAACATTAAGAACAGCTGTAATACCGCCCAGCAGTCCCATAAGCGACCCGACTGACAGATCAATATGTCCTGCAATAATGATAAAAACCATACCGATGGATAAAATCCCCGTAATAGACATTTGTCGAAATAAGTTAGACAAGTTCCTGGAGGTTAGAAAATCCCCGTTTGTTGCCATGGTAAAGATAACCCAAATCGACACTAATGCTAAAATCATAGTATATGTCTTTACATCAAAATGAAACATGGATGCCAAGGATCTTTTTTTCTCACTGCCCATCCCAACTGCTTCTTTCTTCAGCTCTGTTGTCACGCAGTAGTCCCCCCTACAGCACAATGCATTATTTGTTCCTGGTCCAAATTCTTATGGTTCAAGAATTCGCCTTTTATCCGCCCTTCATTCATGACCAGTATTCGATCAGACATTCCCAGAACTTCCGGCAAATCAGAAGAGATCATAATAATACCGATACCATCTGCAGCCAAACGATTCATCAGATTATAAATTTCATATTTTGCACCAACATCAATGCCGCGGGTTGGCTCATCCAAGATCAGCACCTTCAATTTACGCAGCAAATATTTTGCCAATACAACCTTCTGCTGATTTCCGCCGCTTAAGTTTTTAATACAAGTATCCAATCCAGGTGTTTTTATCTTTAATTTTGCGATATAATCGTTTGCATCTCTTAGTTCCTGACAATCATCAATGCAATCCATTGGCAATCGATACTTCTCAATAGTAGCCAGTGTCATATTTTCCCTGACAGACATAATCTCTATGATACCATGGCGCTTGCGATCTTCGGGCACCATAGCAATTCCCTGCTGCAGCGAATCTTTCGGGTGTTGAATAGACAATCGATTCCCTTCCAGATAAACCTCCCCATGACATTTTCCATTATGAAAACCATAAATTGATGATACTAGTTCCGTACGCCCAGCCCCTACTAAGCCGGCAAAGCCTAAAATTTCACCCCGCTTTAAGGAAAAATTAACATTATCGACTAGCTTTCTATTGGGATCACTTACATCATATACCGTATAATTTTTAACCCCAAAAACCTCTTGCTCTGTACTATGTACCTCTTTAGGATATAAATCGGTAATTTCCCGGCCTACCATCATCTCCACAATCTCGTCCTTTGTCAGCGTACGGGTTACTTTAGAGCCAATAGAACGTCCGTCACGGATAACGGTCACTGTATCCGCTAATCGAAGGACTTCATCCAGTTTATGAGATATGTAAATACAAGTAACGCCCTTAACCTTCAACCGTCCCAAAATATCCATCAGAATCTCTACTTCTCCCTCGGATAAGGAAGCTGTGGGCTCATCCAAAATAAGCAAAGTAGCATTTTTTGATAACGCCTTGGCGATTTCAATCAACTGCTGCTGACCTGTTCCCAATTGTTTTACCAGTGTGTAAGGATTGACATCCAGCCTCATTTCCTTTAAAAGTTCTTGCGTTTTTGATAACATTGCCGGTATGTGAATACGCCCATGAGAGCTAATCTCGTTACCGATAAAAATATTTTCATATACGGGAAGTTCTTTAAATAAAGCTAATTCTTGATGAATGATTGCAATACCGGCTTTTTCTGCATCAGAAATATTTCGAATCATCATTTTCTCCTGATTAAAAACAATATCCCCTGATAAGAGCCGTGGGGATATACACCGCTCAGTATCTTCATTAATGTTGATTTACCGGCACCATTTTCACCGCATAAAGCATGAATCTCACCTCTTTTTACAGCAAAAGATACATTATTTAAGGCTCTTACGCCAGAGAATTCTTTGATAATTCCCTTCATCTCCAAAATCAAATCGTCCATTTTTATCCCCTCATATTTAAATTGAGCAGGTGGGATACAACCCCACCTGCAATTTGAGTGATTACTTAGGCCATTTGTCTTTAGGAACGTTTTTGTATACATCCTCCAATTTGTTATAGCCATCTTTAATAACCGTATCCGCCATATTTTTGGCATCCACAGCTATGGGCGTCAAGAGAATAGAGGGAACATCTTTGCTGCCGTTATTGACTACACCATCTGTTTTGATCTGATCCCCTTTGACAATTTTCACCGCAATTTCCGCTGCCGAAGGTGCTAGAAGTTTAATAGGTTTGTAGACGGTCATGGTCTGCGTTCCTTCTACAATTCTCTGGCAGCTAGCCAATTCAGCATCTTGTCCGGATATGGGTACTTTTCCTGCTAAATTTTGTGCACCTAGAGCTTGCACGGCACCGCCGGCAGTACTATCATTAGATGCTACCACAGCATCAATCTTATTATTGTTTGCCGTTAGTGCATTCTCCATGATCTTAAGAGCTTCTTCCGGCAGCCAATCTTTTACCCATTGGTTGCCAACGATCTGGATATCCCCTTTATCGATGAATGGTTTAAGAACATTCATTTGCCCCTCACGAAAGAGTTTTGCATTATTGTCAACGGGAGAACCGCCCATTAAGAAATAGTTGCCTTTAGGTACCAGGTCAGTAATAGCTTTAGCCTGCAATTCGCCGACCTTCACATTGTCAAAAGAAATATAGTAATCTACATCAGATTTTGTAATTAGGCGGTCATAACTTAATACTTTAATACCAGCCTTGTGGGCCTGTTCGATAATCGGCGCCAAAACATCACCATTGTGCGGGATAATGACCAAGATATCTACGCCCTGGGAAATTAAATTCTCGCATTGTGAGAACTGGGTCTGATCATCCCCATTAGCTGACTGGACAACCACTTCTGCACCAAGTTCTTTGGCTTTGGCAACAAACATATCTCTGTCATGCTGCCATCTTTCCAATCGTAAATCATCCATACTAAGACCAATCTTCACAGTCTTGTTTTTCTGAGAGGAGTCTTTGGAAGCAGCTGTTTCTTGCTTGGTACATCCGACCATCATGAATAAAGAAGTAATGCAGACCAACACCGTAATTAATAATCTCATACTATTTTTCTTAAACACAATCTATTCCCTCCTATTATTAAAATCAAGTCCCTATCTCCCCAAATTCCCAACCATTACACTTCTAATAGATACTGATTTAAGATTCCTTTGATTTGTTCCTGACGGCCCGATTGATTCACAATTGGCTTATTCTGCAGTGCATAGGCTTCCAGCATATGAAAATCTGCCTTGCCTTCTACAATTGCAAGGCCAATCCCCTCCTTAAAGCTGTTGTATCGTTTTCCAATTACATTTTCAAATACCTGATCTTCCTTTAGTTTGGCAGCCACTTTTAATCCTCTGGCAAAGGTATCCATCCCGGCTATATGGGCATAAAACAAATCTTCCGGTTCAAAGGATTCCCGGCGTGGCTTAGCATCGAAATTCAAACCGCCTTTACCCAAGCCTCCGTTTTCCAGAATCTCATACATCGCCAGCGTAGTTTCATACAAGTCTGTGGGAAATTCATCCGTATCCCAGCCTAGCAGCATATCTCCCTGATTGGCATCAACGGATCCCAGCATACCGTTGATCCGGCTAATCCTTAATTCATGCTGGAAGGTATGACCGGCCAACGTAGCATGATTCGCTTCAATATTCATCTTGAAATCGTCCTGTAAATTGTAGTTCCGCAGAAATGCCATGGCTGTTTGCGCATCAAAATCATATTGATGTTTTGTTGGTTCTTTTGGCTTGGGTTCAATTAGGAACTGACCGAAAAAGCCGATTTCCTTGGCATACGCCACCGCCATATGGAAAAATCGTGCCAAATTATCCAGTTCCAGCTTTAAATCCGTATTCAATAAGGTTACGTAACCTTCCCGGCCGCCCCAAAATACATAGTTATCTGCTCCCAATTCCTTGCCTGTTTCCAATCCTTTTTTCACTTGAGCAGCTGCATAAGCAAATACATCCGCATTGCAAGCAGTAGCCGCACCATGAAGAAAACGAGGATGAGTAAACATATTCGCCGTATTCCAGAGCAATTTGACCTTACTTGTCTTCAAATATTCTTTTATCATAGTAATAATCTGGTCTAAATTCCCATTCGTTTCCTTAAGTGTCGCACCTTCCGGGGCAATATCCCTGTCATGAAATGCAAAGAAAGGAACATCCAGTTTGTCAAACAGCTCAAAGGCTGCTTCCACTCGTGCTTTGGCTCTATCCATTCCTTTATAGATATCCCAAGGTCTTAGCATCGTCCCACTGCCGAATGGATCGGAACCATCATGAGTAAACGTATGCCAATAAGCAACTGAAAACCGCAAGTGCTCCTCCATGGTTTTGCCGGCCACCAATTCTTGCGGATTGTAATACTTAAAAGCCAGCGGATTTTGAGACTTAGGACCCTCATAGGTAATTTTTTTTATCCCACTAAAATATTCCATCTTTTCTCCTCCTGTTGTTATATACAGTTTGCAGCTGTCATCCTTAGATCACACTGAGTTTTTCGAAGGAATCTTGAAGTGCACCGTACAATTGATGGTAAACCTCATATAAAGAATTATATTTTTCTCTATTAGCTGCAATCGGCTCCCTTTGTTCCACGGTTTTGATCATCACGCTGCACGCCTCTTCCACACCGGCAAACTCTCCAGCTCCTACTGCAGCCAATATGGCAGCGCCAAAAGCAGGTCCTTCTACCGAATTTACCACATGAATGGGCAGACCCAAAATATCAGCCAGTATTTGACGCCATAAAAGACTTTTCGCTCCGCCGCCGCTCACTCGAATCTCATAAATAGGAATGTTTTGCTCCCGGATGATCTCCAAGGAATCACGCAGGCCAAAACTGACACCTTCCAAAATGGCCCGAGTCATATGCCCTCGACCATGAGTCATAGTCAGCCCCACAAAAGTTCCCCTGGCATTTGGATCACTATAGGGAGTTCGTTCACCCATCAGATAGGGCAAAAAGAGCAGTCCCTCGCTCCCAGGGGAAACTCTTGCTGCTTCTTCCAGCAAGACAGCATAACCAGCATTGTCTAATTGACAGACTTCTTCCACCCACCATTTCAAGCAGGAAGCAGCAGATAGCATGACTCCCATGACATGCCATTTTCCATTGGCATGACAAAAAGAGTGCAGGCGATTTTCGCTGTCAACAGAATAATTCTCCTGGCAGGCAAATACCACCCCCGAGGTGCCTAATGCCACCGACACCGTACCGACCGTTACCACACCTGTACCTACCGCGCCGCTCGCCTGATCACCACCGCCTCCGGCAACAATCGTACCACTTTCAAGTCCCGTTTCCTGTGCAGCCTGCCTTGTTACACTGCCTGTTATCTCATAGGATTCATGGCATCTAGGCATTTTTTCCTCTGATAACCCCAGAATAGTAAGCATTTCTGACGACCAAGAACGATGAGCTACATCAAAAAACAAGGTTCCCGATGCATCGGATGTATCTGTTGCATATTCCCCTGTCAATTTCCATCGTATGTAGTCTTTGGGCAATAAGACGTGCTCAATCTGATCATAAATCTCTGGACGATTCTTCCTTACCCATAGAACCTTGGGAGCGGTAAATCCCGTAAGTGCCTTATTGCCTGTATATTCGGACAATTTTGACCCTAACTTTTCATTCAGCTCATCACATTCTTCCTGAGTACGTTGGTCACACCATAATAAGGCCGGCATCAGCACACGATTGTCTTTATCAAGCAGAACCAAGCCATGCATCTGTCCACTTAAGCCAATTCCCTCCACTTTATCTGGTAATTCTTGAGGCTCAGTCAAAATCTCCCGAATTCCTTCACGGACAGCATTCCACCAATTTATAGGACTTTGTTCCGCCCAACCGACCTTAGGATAATAGACAGGATACTCTTTTGCTACTGTTCGTAATACACTTCCCGCTTTACTTAATAACAGCAGTTTTACAGAAGATGTGCCTAAATCAATTCCTAAAAAGCTCATTCCGCCTTATCCCCCCCTTTAATCATTCGACAACTTTTTCCTTACTTCTGCATAAGTTCGTTGCTCCGATAAACTAACTAAATAAAAAAATATAGCGAAATGGTATCACCTCTCTTACATTCATACGATTATCTTCATTGTTTGTTGGTCAGATAAACTAATTCGATGTTTACATGCATATTCCTGCTAACTAAAACTAAATATTTTAGTTAGCAGCTGCCAAAAGCATATTTATGAAACCGGTGATGCATAGAGTCTGGAAATGACCAATGCAGCAGCTCCCATTGCACAGGCATGTATATTAAGCTGAGAAGGCAGTATTTTTACCGAAAAATATTTTGAGGCAAAACAGCGTTTCCCAGCCTCTTTTCTCAATTCATCCATCAGAATATCACCTGCTAAAGGCAGGCTATTTCCAATGATGACAAGCTGAGGATTGAATGCATTAATTAGATTAGCCACACCAATACCAAGGTATTTACCTACATACTCAAATGCCCTACGAGACACATCGTCCCCTGCAATCGCATTATCGATAACATTGAATATGGTCAGGTCCTCCACACATATATGCTCTTTCATATAGCGGAATAGGGCCTTTTCTGAAGAATATTCTTCCCAGCAGCCTGTATTGCCGCAAGAGCAAGGTACCCCATCAAGAGAGACTGTCATATGCCCAATTTCACCCGCCAATCCCCTTGATCCGCGATAAAGTTCATTATTAATAATAATCCCCGCTCCAATCCCTGTGCCTGCACTAATATATAAGAACTCATCTGCTCTTTTCCCTGCGCCGAACCATTTTTCCCCAATGGCACCAGCATTGGCTTCATTATCAATAAACACCGGAACGCCAAATTTCTGCTCAATAATTGACCTAAGTTCAATATTCTCCCACCCTAAATTAGGTGCCGATAAAATGAGTCCCTGTTCATAATTTACAATACCCGGGACACCAATTCCAATGCCAATGATACCGCGGACCGTCTGGGATGCATTCTCAATCGTTTCCTGAATTAAGGTTTGCAAATCGGCAATCCTTTGTCCCGGCAAACTGTGGGTGTGCAGCAAATCAATGCGCTTTTCCCAAATAATTTCCCCTGCAAAGTTTGTCATAATACTTAAGATGTAATTGACTCCTAAATCAATACCAATAATATTGCCAACCTCTTTATTAATTGAAAGATTGACTGGCTTTCGACCGCCTTGTGATTCACCCGTTCCCATTTCTAAAACCAACTCTTCTGTAAGCAGTTCATCCACTAAAGCAGACACCGTTGACTTATTGAGTCCGGTGACTTTCGCAATTTCTGCCCTGGATATAGGTCTTTTTTTATATATGATATTTAATACAATCATTTTATTAATCTGTTTTACTAACACTTGATCAGCAGTTTTCATATTTATCCTCTGTCCTGTTCCTATATTTGCAACAATTAGTTTATTGAATAAACAAACTAATTGTTGTTTCTCTTCGCTGCATCCCCGTTAGATTCCTGCTCACTAATTTTATTTTCATAACTTTTTGTAAAAAACACTTCGTCCTTTAAAAATAAAACCTTTGAAACGCGAAGACGCGAAGAATAGGAAGAACACGAAGCAAACATATTTGACCAAAACGGGGAGTAGGCTTTTAAAAGCCTACTCCATTATGCTGATACCAAATTGCTTTTCCACGCAAAACGTTGCCGCCTTCCCCTTTTGCAACACCGGGAATATACCACAAGTCCCATCGCTCCCAACTAAAACCAGGTCCATATTTCCCATCAGGATAACCATTGCTTTCATAGCCTGGATTTAGGCCATCGAGATTGTTTGCTGCTTCTGCATGGGTCATAACACGATAAATATCAACTGTCAAATCCAGTGCCTTACACAGCACAGCGATCACTTGACTTATAGACTCGATCTGTAATGCTGTTGGCGGTTCACTGCCAAAATCCTCAGTCGTCGCACCGTAGCAGCAGGCTAAACAAATACCAATGGAAGCTGTATTTCTTTTATAGGTATGGGATTTTATTTGCGAGAAGTCATTCGTAGTAACGTGAATACTGCCATCCTGGTCGATATTAATATGATACTCATCGAAAAATTGACCATAGTGTCCTGCTGACCAGTGCAGATATAATTTTACATCCCGATTCATGCTGTTGGCCGCCGACCAAAGAGTGTTTTTGCTCTGCGAGGCCAGTTGTTTCAGCTCTGTCAGTGTTACTTGTCTTGTGGCTGTTCGATTAGATGAATCGATGGATTGCTGCATTTCACGAATTGCAGCAACCTCCATATCAATAACCCAGCCAATGAGTACCGATGGAATTACAATTTTTTTCCATCCTAGTAGTTCATTTATTTGCTGTATCGCTCGATTTCGTTTTTCACTGTTTTCCATTTTATCTGCAAATTCATCCAGCTCCAAAATGATCCTTCGGATCACTCCTTTTAGCTTGCTTTCAGATAACCTGGCAAACAACACAAAAAATGCCATCATCGATACATTTGCCGCTAGAAGAGATCCTACGACCCAGAAAAACAGTTGCAATTCACTTGGAATCGACATAAAAAGAGCCCTCCTTCCTGATTTTCAAACCCCATTCCTAGATACTCTCTTTTCTATCCTATGTAAGATTGCAAAACAAGGTGACAATTTCTCATTGCTGCAAAAAATACAACCTTAGCCAACGATTTGGCTAAGGTTATTATATAGACCCCATTATTTTGCTGTGCAGCAAGAAAGGCTATGGAATTATGCCTGATTTCTACTGTTTTGCGTCGGAGTCTGCAATACATATACTTTCACCGGTTTAATGCCAAATCGATAGGCTTCTTTTACAGTCCATTTTGCTATATCAATCCGATGCCCCTTAATCGCTCCGCCCGTATCCTCTGCTACTGCGTACTCTTTCGTTCCATCAGGATATTTTATCATGACTCGTGAACCGAGGGGAATTACTTTAGGATCTACCGCGATTACACCAGGTCTGACTTGTGTTCCCATATGAGTCTTATTACCCCATTGATCGTTGTCATGAGGTCCTGGAGCATATGCAGTTGCTGTAATGTTTAAAACCTGCTTTGCCTCCGCTTCTTCTGACGGTTGATTTTGTGCAAGCTGATCTGCCTGATGAGGCGTAGCTTCTTGCGTAACAGGTGATGCCTCTGGTGCGGTAGTCCCAGAAGATGGAAGAATGGAAGCTATGCCAGGAATAATGGAAGCCGCAACAACAGCAGCACTGCCAATCGCAGCTGCAATCTTCTTATAATGGCGCTTTGTTTTGCAATGCTTTTTTTCTTTCATACGATCCCCTCCTAGTGATTAGTATTTACCAAAGATGAATGTAAATATTAAAAACATATAAAAACGAATTGCAACACAAAAATGCAAAGTATAAGAAAAAACGCTACGCGTCCTTTAAAGCCTAGAAAGTAAACCGAACCGCAGAGGCGCAGAGAACACTGAGAAAAAATAGATAAGGTTAAAAACCTCTGTGCTCTCTGTGTCCTCTGCGGTTAACGTCCCCCTAACCTTATAAATTCTTATCTGATAAAAAAACACTGGAGATTCCAGTGTTTTTTTTGAATAGTATCTAAGTTATGTAGTAGACAACAGCGATGGGTTTTATACCAGCAAAGTATTCATTACTTTTTAACAAGAATTTTAGTAACTTCTGCAATATATAAAGTATGGTGATCCTTATCGGGGTACCATTTTTCGTTAAGATCTTTTGCTATAAAGCATTCAGGTTTATATTCTTGCGCATATAATTTTTTGCAAAGAATCGCTATATTTGCTTCTTCAAAGAGCGGAATTCCATCTGCATGAAGAACCGTCAGATTCGATTTTCCTATTTTATCTTCATCTCTGCCGGACTTTGCTCCAAGATAACTTAAGGCTGTTCTAAAACTTTCATCAAAAAAAGTAAGGGAAAAGGTATCGGATTGATCGATAAACTCTTTAGTGAAACGTTGTGGGCGAATCACAATATAAGCGACATTTTTTGCCCACATTACACCAAATCCACCCCAAGAAGCGGTCATGGTATTCTGCTTTCCATCTTTTTCTGCAGTAATCAGCATCCAGTCTTTCCCTATCAATTTGAAAGGGCTCTGTTCAAATTCCTCAGGTTTAATCTCATTAAATATAGTCATGTTATAATCTCCTTTATTTTCATTTTGCTTTACAAAATCTTTATGTATATATGATAATATAAATATATAAAGAAGTATAGTATGCACCTTTTCGTGTGCTACTAGAATATCATCAGATTCCACCCAAAGTAGAATATTCTCTATCGGAAAAAGGACTATCTCTTATGCCTATTTTAGAGGAAATGTGCAAATGGGGGCACTTACACATAGACGACTAATCCATTCTTGCCAAGCCAAATGTGCCTTAACGTTTCCACCATATGTAGCTGGCCCAGAGTACGCCCCAGAGTGCTGTTAAACCTTGGTACTCCTGAATCGTTTTAAATGTTGCCAATATATATACCAGCCCGGCAAGCACCCCCAAAGCAAACAAGTCATATGCAAATTGCCATGCTTTAGATCGCTTGGTTATTGCTTTCTTAGGAATTATTGATTTATACCATGGTTCGGGTGCAGCAATCATGATTTGCGTTTTAGCATTATAACCATGCATCATTGCTTCATTGATAACAGGCAATGGCTGCGTATCACCTAAATATTCTTTTAATTTCTGACCACAGTAACGACAGTATTTTGCATTATAAGAAGGTTTTTTACCACAAAAATCACAATACATGATTACCTCACATACTCGTTTTTTTATAGGATTCCCAATATTTATAGTTTTTCTTTCATTGCGACGAAAAAAATATAACAATAAAGTCCTGCAGAATCTCTTTTTGAATTCTTGCAGGACTTATACTATTTTAGCTTTTAGAACAATGAAAGCTGCTGACCCTCATACCCTTTTTTATAGCTTTTGATAATATCATGCATTTTATAAAGAATCCCAAATCGATTACATTGATTTTGAAACAACTGCCACAGCAGCTTTGCGTTTGGCGAAGGGCATTCATATTCGTTGCCAAACTGACTAATGTATTTTTGCCGAAGAGCGGGAAAGTGCTCATCAAGCTTTTGATAATACCATTCTCTTTGATTCTGCCTTAAGGTTACTCCAAACAAGGGATATATGAACTTAGCTCCATTTTCATGTGCAAGGCGAATCATCTCACTGATATTATGCTCATTATCCTCTAAAAATGGAAGTACGGGCATAAGTAATATTCCTGTAAAAATTCCATTTTCTGCAAGCTGTCTAATAACAGAAAAACGCCTGGAAGAGTTTGCTACATTCGGCTCTATTTTCTTACAAAGTATATCATTCACAGTGGTAATGGTAATCTTGACAATCACTGGTGAATGCTTTTTTATGGATTTTAATAGGTCAATATCTCTTATGATCAAGTCACTTTTGGTGGCAATACAAATACCAAAGCGGTTAGCATGAATTAACTCTATAGCTCCTCTTGTTAAACCATATTTCTTTTCAAAAGGATTGTATGGATCGCTCATTGCACCGGTCCCTACCACGCCAGTCCTGCGTTTTGATTTCAACTCAGATGAAATTAAAGCAAGAGCATTTTCCTTTGCCCTTACCTCATCAAAATTTTCCACTTGATAGCATTTACTGCGGCTGTCGCAGTAAATACACCCATGGCAGCAGCCTTTGTAAATATTCATATTATAATTTTTCCCAAACCAATTATCACCCGTATTATAACCAGATATAATTGTTTTTGCAGGTATAAATTCCATTTTATAAACCACTTTCAACAATAAATTAAAGCATGTTTCATTTTATCATTAAGCAACTTTTTCGGCAAGACTGACAGTAAGACATATAAACTCTTACGGCTTACCGGCTAAGCTTTGTGCACTGGTATTCATCTGGTATTCAATCAATTCTTTGTACTTTTTTCCAATATCCGAGACAGGACTAACAAACACTTGTGAGGGTTTGCCTTCTTCCACAATGCTTCCATGATCCATAAGTATAATTCGATCAGCCACCCGCAGGGCAAAAGGCAATTCGTGAGTTACCACAATCATAGTACTGGCACGATAGCGGGCTAACTCTTCCATTACTACTAATACTTCACGTACTAGAATTGGGTCTAGGGACGCAGTAGGCTCATCCCACAGCATAAGCTCCGGCTCATAAGCCAGTGCTCTGGCAATTCCCACACGCTGCTGCTGCCCGCCTGACAGCTGATCTGGTTTGTGATCCAAATGGTTATCTAAACCAACCTTACGCAACGACTCTGTTGCCCGACTTTCAGCATTTTCCCGTTCTGCGCCGCTCATCACTAATCCTAACATAACATTTTCAAGGGCACTTAAACGTCCAATCAGATTAAAATGCTGAAATACAAAACCAATGCGTTTGCGGGCTTGCCGCAATTCATCCGGGTCCATTGCAAGAATATTAGAGTCATTTAGCATGATAGAGCCGCGATCCGGCTCTACTAAACGGTTAATTGTGCGAATGGCAGTTGATTTCCCGCATCCAGATGGTCCCATTAGTACGACGGTTTCCCCGGTTTTTACCCTAAGATTAAATTCATTAACAGCTACTAAACTGCCAAATTGTTTATAAAGATTTTGAATAACAAGCATCTTAATCCACCCAGCTTATTTAAACTTCATTTTACGGCGATTCATGGTTTGCAAGAGTCCCGGGCGCCCACTAGGTATAACAATTTCTCGCATTACCTCATCAAAAGATAGTCCAAGTGACTCCCCGGCAGTCAATTCATCAATGGCAATTGGACTAATTTTTTCTGCATTATTAGCGAGTAATAACCCCATAACCGCTCCTAAAAATGGTACGCCAATCCACGGCAAATTTGGAATTCCACCACCAGACAAGACAAACATTGCCGTAAGCAATAGTGCACCAATCCCCATACCATAGATACATTCCGGTGCAGTAAAACTATTTTTTACACCTTGCACCACTCTTCTGAGCCCTTTGGCCCGAGGTGCTTGATTAACTGTCCATTTTCGTCGAATGACGGTCATAACGGCTGTATGATCAAGAGTCAAGAATATCATCACAGCAATCAGCGAAACCATGCCGGCTAAAATCGCTTTCACCTGCATCAAAATCGTCATGACTTCGGCCCGGGGATCAGGCTCAATGATGCCCACAGCAGAAGTATATAATGACACATTGCTATGCCCCACTACCCGATAGATAATAGGTCCTGCAAAGTCTGTCGTAATATTGCTTTTTGTCAGGATTTGAATACGCTGGCTGGGTATTACCTGCCCTGCAATAAACTGATCCATTAGATTGGCTGATCGTGTGATTTCCTCATCTTTCAAATTAGGAACGGCTGCTCCTAAATACTGTAACTGCTCTGCAATAAGGGGTGTGTTAAACTGCTGCAGCCTAGTAATGCCAGTACCTGTTTCACTAAGGGTTTGGCGAGCTCCATTCACATCAAATGTACGTAAATTAGTGACCATACTATTGCCATTGGCTACAATCCCATCAATAGCCGCCCGTGCCCGGCGGGCATCAGCTGCCACATTATCAACTGCACTCAGCGTATCTTGCAGAGTCACTAGATTTTGCTGTGTTGCAGTCAGTTGGTTAATAGAAGATGATACCTCAGGATTTAATAATCGGATGATTTGCAAAGTGCTGACAAGGCTGCCCATAGCACGTGAAGAATTCGTCAATTGCAGCTGAATGGCACTGGTATCGAGCTTTGCTAAACCGCTTGTTGCTGCTTCAATCGTTGTTTCTGCCTTAGCTAAGCTGCTTAATGTCTCTTCTACAGCAGTAATACTGCCGCTGTAGCTATTCAGCGCATTATTGGCGACGCCAGTCATATTTTGAGCATCTTGAGCAATCTTGGGAATTTGAAGAACCAAGCTCGATGTTTCTTTCAAAGCATTTCCTAATTGAGTACGAGGATTATGAAAAATAGCTGTTCCCACAAGATTTCCAATAACATTGTTAAGAACAGCATGTCCTTGCCCATTGGCCGCTTGGGTTCCGTCACCTTGTATAACCATCCCTTCAGCTGAGCCACCGCTCTTTACCATTGTTACCTTTACTAGCACATTTGCGGAATCCAGGGGTGCACCAGAAACAAGCTCACTGGCAGCCGTTCCCTGAAATGCAATGATATCACCAAGCATAAACGTAACTCCAGCTGCTGGAGTAATAGCAGCTTTGGTAGCAAAAGCAGTCAAAAAACGTTTTAGCTCGATCATCGAACTCACTAGATACACCATATCGCTGCTTTTGCTGTCCACGGAAACGCTTTCAGCGTAGCCAACTCCCTTTTCATCTCGTATTGCATTGGCAATCTGCTCACCTAAGCGCATAGAGTTCTCAGGTTCACTGCCAACTGGAAATGCAATATCAATTGTATGGTATTGATTGAGTAATTTTTCAATCTCGGCATTGACCGTAGCCGATTTACTAATGGATTGAATAATAACAGTAACGGACCCGCCATCGCGAAAAGCAAATAGTACGCCATCAATCTGCATAATTTGTTCAATAATTGTATTTTTTGCTCCTTCTGGCACCGCCTTTAAGGTTACTCGTGGTTCAGTCATAATACTAATCCCCGATCGGCCTGGAACACTGCCAAAAATACTGTCAATGCTTTCATAGGTTTGTTTTGTTTTATATTCTGCTGGTAAGCCCACTAAAAAACTGGTCAGCCCATTTAAGGTTGGCCCCTCTTTTATCTTTCCTCCAGGAAAAACTTGTTCAATTACTTTTTCTATCTGAGCCTGACCATTTTGTTTCATCTCTTCTCTTACATTAATCAGCAGATCAAATTCTCCGTAGTCGCCAACAAGAGTAGATATCGTTGCAGAAAAATATGTATTTGCTGACATGGCGATTAGATTCGCCAAGGATGATCCAATGATAATACTAACAATCAAGAGTATCACAATATCTCGGTTAAAAGAGTTGGAAAAGAAAGTACGCACAAATGTTTTAGCTAACACAGCTGCCACCTATACTCCCCCCTCTGTGTGCTCTGTGGTTCAATATCCCTTCTTTATTTACAATAAAGAATATCTGTCGATATGTAAGAGTATCTGCAGGTTCTTCTTTTCTTAGTCATCAAAAAAAGAAATTTTATTGCCTCGGCTTGCTGATCTTTGACTCCTTACATTCCCATAATTAAAAATTATGTAAATCTAAAAGGAAATGACCTACTATAAAACGAAGTGTATCACAGTATATTTTTCCAATGTGGTATGAACGTATCTACAATTTTTATTTAGCAATTACACTACTAGAAAAAGACAATTTCTTACTATTTGAAGATAGCTGCTAAGGAGTGTGGACGAATTAATGTATGAAAAGCTAGAAGATCAGTCGATTGAGCTAACCGTTATGAAAAAGATGCATAATATCAGCTTATGCGTTATGCGTAAAGAAGGGATGAAAAAAATTTTCGATGAGATCATTGAAACAGCAATATGGATCATGCAAGCTGACAGAGGTACCCTTCAACTTCTTGATGAAAGCTCCGATGTTATCCGAATCATTGCTCATCGTGGTCTTGATCATTCCTTTCTTAGTTACTTTAACAGCCCCCACAAAAGTCAAACTGCCTGCGGTTTGACTCCTAAGTGCTGCGAACATATCATTATTGAAGATATCACTCAAAATTCCTTTGTTGATTCTCAGTCTCTGGAAGTCATGTTAGCGGCTGGTATACGCTCCATGCAATCCATCCCTATATTCAATCGTACGGGTCAATTGTTGGGGATTTTATCCACCTATCACCGTACTCCTCACCAACCAGATACTAAATCCCTTCAACTGTTGGATTTACTAGCACAGCAAACGCTGGATATCTTTAAACATACGCAAGCTGAAGAAGAAATGAGGGAAAATGAAGAACGCCATCGTGCCCTTACGAAAGAATTGCTCAAAGAAATTGAGGGACACAGGCTATTTTCTGAACTAATTGGTCTGCAGGATTTTAAAAAAGCACTCTCTGCTGCCATAACTTCTATACGCAATATCACAAAGTGTCAGGCAATCGCCATGAGATTAGAGGATGGGGGGGATTATCCCTACTTTGTATGGGAAGGTTTTACAGAAGAGTTTATTTTACAAGAAAAAAGCCTGTGTGCAAAGGACGAAATGAACAATCGCATCCTTTGTGAGAATGGTCAATATTTATTGGAATGCATGTGCGGAAATGTAATACGAGGCCGCATAAACCCTTCGATGTCATTTTTCTCAACAGGCGGTAGTTTCTGGTCAAATAGTACCTCAGAACTTGTAGCACAAACACCACGGGAAAATCTGCAGGGCAAAATGCGAGGTCGTTGTTGTGCTTATGAATCCGTTGCGCTCGTCCCTCTCAAAATCAAGGAAAAGATCATCGGTCTAATACAAATCAACGACAGTCGAAAAAATTTATTCACCAAAGAAATGATCAATTACTTAGAGATGCTGGGGGAACGAATTGGTGCCGCAGTCTCCCACTGGTGGGTTCACAAAAAATTGGAAAATACAATTGATGAGCTTCACGCAGAAAATCTGGTTAGAATCGAAGCACAAAAAAAAGCAGCTTTCGCTTATGACCAAATACACCAAATGTTAGAACGTATTACAGATGGTTTTTTCGCATTGGATAATGAATGGCGGTATACCTACATTAATTCCGTTGCCGAAAAATTCTGGTTTTGCAATTCCCAAGATATGCTGGGCAAAAAAATATGGGATTGCTTTACGAATGTCCAACCGTATTACGATGAGTACCATAAAGCTAAGAAAGAAAATACTGCCGTCCATTTCGAAGCAAAGTCAGCCAGTACTGACGCATGGTTAGAGGTACATGCCTATCCTTCACCAGAGGGGCTTTCCATCTATTTTCGAGATATAACAGAGCATAAAGCAATTGAACAAAAAGAACTGGAATATCGAAAATTGCTTGAGGAACAAATTCTTTTATTAAACCTGGACCCCGATTATACATTTATACACGACCTGAACGGAAAAATCAGCTTTTGGGGGCAAGGCGCTGCACGAGGCTACGGATGGACAGAAGACGAGGCCTTATCTAAGATATCCCATACCTTACTCAAAACCCAATTTCCATACCAATTGCCAGCATCAATGAAGAAGTGGTGGCTAAGGGCAAATGGGTGGGAGAACTCATCCATACAACTAAAGACCATAAACAAGTAACAGTAAGAAGCTGCTGGCTTCTGCGTAAAAATATAAGGGGCGGCTCTCAGGAGATCATTG
Organism: Pelosinus fermentans DSM 17108; assembly: GCF_000271485.2. NCBI lineage: Bacteria > Bacillati > Bacillota > Negativicutes > Selenomonadales > Sporomusaceae > Pelosinus > Pelosinus fermentans. Next base: position 1,611,099 of record NZ_AKVN02000001.1, on the reverse strand, counting down.
AAATCGATAAGGACATAACAGAAGAGAAAAAGATACAGGAAGAACTAGGCCGACTAGATACAATGAAGCTGGTATCTCAAATCGCAGCAGGAATTTCTCACGAGATTCGTAATCCAATGACGACTGTGCGGGGCTATCTGCAGCTGCTCGCTCAAAAAAAGAATTACTCCGAGGAAAAGTCTAAATTTAAACTAATGATTGAGGAATTAGACCGGGCCAATCAGATCATTACCGAATTCCTATCCTTAGCCAAGAATAAAGCAGCACCTTTAGCTGCCCATGACTTAAATGAAGTCATCCGTACTCTCAGTCCATTGCTGGAAGCTGATGCTGCTTCCCAGGCAAAGTCTTTCCGAACGCACTTATATCCTAATTTACCTAACATTCTATTGAATACCAATGAGATCCGGCAACTCATCTTAAATTTAGTCCGCAACGGCTTTGAGGCCACAGGAATTAACGGCAAGGTCAGCATATTAACCTATCTTGAGGAAGGGCAAGTCGTCTTAGCGATTGAAGATAACGGCTGCGGTATCCCTGCTGATATCGTAAAAGATCTGGGTACACCCTTTCTAAGTACTAAGGCTAGCGGAACCGGGCTTGGCATTCCCACTTGTTATAACATCGCAAGACGTCATAATGCTGCAATTACGGTTAATACCCATGAAGAGGGAACGACCTTTTATATTCAATTTCCGGTTGCCAAAACATGAGTACTGCACATTTAACAGCAAGCAGCTAAGACAAGCTGAATGCTAAAAATAACTTGAGCCAGTATCTAACGTTTTAGATACTGGCTCAATACTTTATATTGACTTACGTAAAGCATTTTTCACGCAATAAGCAGTTAAGATTAAACCTAGATAGGCAAAACACTCATCAAATTCTTCCATATTTTGAAGATGCAAATGCCTTTCGCCCAGCTCTGCAGATACAAATGCAAAAATTGTAATTACCAGCGCAGTAACGGGAAATTTGTGTTCTTTCACTAGTGTATAGGGAACTTTATATAAGCCGTATTTTATGACCCCATATAGCCACACTACTATTATTACTGCAATCAGCGGATTGACAAAGGCACCATAAGGCAATTGGGATAGCGGAAGAAATGAAGGACCATCAATCGCATGAAAACCACTAGGATAAAATACTCTCCCCCAGCTTAATTCCCTGCCAATCATCAATACCCATAAAGGTACAGCCCACATCAGAAAGCGCGCAGCAGGAATATCTTCCGTCGATCTGGCTTCCTGCCACCACGTGCAAGTTAAAAGCAGACCAAGCACTAATATGGCAACCTGCAGCCATTCTAACAGACTATTTTCCCACCCCCACGAAACAGGCAGATAAGGGGTAATGAAATATGACAATAAAACACCGGCAAGTAAGAGCCATTTACAATATTTCAACATAAAACCTCCGCTCAAATTAAATAAAATGACTATTTAGTCACTCAATAACATAATGATCATTACTATTTCAATAGTAATATCTCCAATTTTACCACTTAGCAATACTTTCCACAAGACTAAACCTTAAGCAAAAATACTACACTTACACCGATACTTTAAAGGATTTTATACTCCAATGGTAAATAATATTAATAATAGACGATCTACATCATCCTGTAGGTTGTTCACTATTTAAGGAGGACATATGTCAACCAATATTAAATTTATAAATCGCTTGCAATATTATCAAGATCAAAAAGAAAAGCATATCAAGCGATTTAATCGGACTAGCAATATACGAATGCTCGTGTTTTTAATAGGTGCAGGAATTACTGGCTTCGCATTTCTTAAAACCGAATCCCTTTATGGTTATTCTGCCTTATTTTTATCCCTTCTTCTCTTTTGTTATTTTGTGTTCAAGCATCAAAAGATCACAAGAGAACTCAATAAGCTCATCTGCAAAATTAAAATAAATGAAAAGCATCTTAGCCGAATGGATGGAAGCTGGATTGAATTCACAGATAACGGGCAGGAATTTATAGATCCTAACCATCCCTATACAAGTGATCTGGATCTCTTCGGAGCAAAATCCTTATTTCAGTGGATGAATGTTACATATACTTTCCATGGCAGAAAGCAATTACGAGATCTTCTTGCTGCTCCTGAGAAAAATATCCCACTCATAAAAAAACGTCAGAATTCTGTAACTGAAATGGCACAAAAGGACAACTTCCTAGAAGAATTACAGTGCATAGGCATGCTTACTGCTGAAGTTAAGAATGATCCGGATACTTTAATTGCTTACGCAGAAGAATCCTCCCCGTCATATACAAAGCTGCTGCAAATTATATTTTATATCGTACCTGCAGCAACAATTCTAACGATGGTTTTATTCTTTAATGGCTTTTCGATTTCGATTTATGTACCGCTAATACTAATTATTATACAAATGGTGATTACAGCCATTGGATTTTCAAAGAATGCATTGACCTTATACACGGTGTTTCAATTTAAAGAAAAAATTAAAGCGTTCCATCACTTCATTCAGCTAATTGAAAAAGAAAACTTTCAGGATGAATACTTAATGCACCTGCAAACAGAATTGTATCACGCTGAAAAATCTGCCTCACTGCAAATAAGACAGCTTGAAAGAATTGTTGCTGCAAGCGAGCTTCGTTATAATTTCATTTCATTTTGCCTTATGAACTTTCTTTCACTGTGGGATTTTCATTGTGTATTTGCATTAGAAGCTTGGAAGAAAGAAAATGGTAAAATGATCCGAAAATGGTTTCAGATCATCGGCGAATTTGAAGCCATTGCAAGTCTAGGCGTCATTTTACAAATACATCCTCAATGGAACTTTCCAGATTTCGTTGAACAGGATCTGGTATTTTCCGCAGCAGACATTGGACATCCCTTACTCGTTGAAGATAAAAGTGTACGCAACAATATTGAAATCAAAAATAATCTCTGTGTCATAACCGGATCGAATATGTCAGGAAAGACAACTCTATTACGGACAATCGGAATCAATCTGGTTTTGGCTTATTGCGGAGCCCCTGTCTGCGCTGCTAAGCTGGAATGTTCCATTATGAATGTTTTTACGTCTATGAGAATCAGTGATGATTTAAACAGTGGCATATCCACCTTCTACGCCGAACTGCTGCGCATAAAAATGATCATCGACTTTTCACATAAAAAGCAGGACATGATTTTTTTAATTGATGAAATCTTTCGCGGCACCAATTCAATCGATAGACTAGTTGGAGCTACCAGTGTATTAAAGAATTTAAATAAGCCATGGGTAATTGGACTCATTTCCACCCATGATTTTGAACTCTGCAATTTAGAAGATGAGGCTGGTAATAAAATCGTGAATTATCACTTCACTGAAAGCTATGTAAATAACGAAATACAGTTTGATTACAAACTTCGCAGTGGGCGCTGCACAACTACCAATGCAAAATATTTGATGCGAATGGTAGGCATTGAATTGTATGATGCCGAATAGATTATGAGTCAGAAAATGGAGTATAGGAACAAGCTGCTTTCATACAAAGCAAGCCAATCCCTATACTCCATTTCTTTTATTTATTTTAGCATCTATCGCCTTAGAATTTTTTGACGAAGGAACTTAATATCGTTTTACTGCTGGCTATCACCATATCGCCAAAGCCCTTATTATTTGCGAAGATTTCTTCCAAGGCCGCCAGTAATTGATCAAGCTGCTCATAGGATACAATGAGAGGCGGTTCTAAACGTATTACATTGGGATTATTCAACGTATAAGCTGTAATAATCCGATGTTTATTTAAAAGTTCTCCTGCTACCATAGCGCCTAAATATTCACTGGCTAATTTTTCTAAGGCTCCCCCTGTCAATCGATTGAGCAATCCCTTCTCCGGCTGAGCAAATTCAAGTCCAATGAAAAGTCCTCTGCCGCGAACCTCTTTTAGAAAAGGATATTTCTGCTGCAGCTCCTGCAATTTCTCTATGAGATATTTGCCTTTTTCTGCTGCCTGACGGGATAAATCATCTCTATACAGAATTTCTAAAGTAGCAATTCCGGCTGCTGCCGCCCGGGAATTTCCACCAAAAGTCGAAGTATGCAGTGTTCCCTTTTCAACGCTGCCATAGGCTTTTTTCCATATCTCTTCCGTTGTGGTATAGGCAGCTAATGACGTTGATCCGCCCCCAAATGATTTGGATAGACATAAAATATCAGGAGCAATGTTATCCTCCTCGCAGGCAAACAACTTTCCTGTACGTCCAAACCCGGTTTGGATTTCATCCAAAATCAGCAGTGTATTATAATGGCTGCAAATATCCCGAACTTTTTTCAAATAGCCTTCCGGCGGCACAATAATTCCGGCTTCACCTTGAATGGGCTCTACAATAAAAGCCGCTACATCATGCTGGTTCAATGCTCTTTCCAGAGCTTCGGCGTCTCCATAAGGAATAAAGTCGACACCTGGCAGTAAGGGCTCAAAAGGCTTCCTATATTTCTGTCGGCCTGTTACCGATAAAGCCCCTAAGGATTTTCCATGAAAAGAACTCTCACAAGAAATAAATTTGATTCTTCCAGTCGCCGCTCTAGCTAGTTTTAAGGCACCTTCCACTGCTTCTGCCCCACTATTGCAGAAAAATGAGTACTGCAGTGCCCCAGGAGTGAATAAGGCTAAATTTCGTCCTAATGCTCCTGCTAAAGGATTTAACGATGCTTGCAGCAAATTGGGAAGTTCCTGCACTGCTTCAAGGGCTGCATTGATTTCAGGATGATTATGACCTAAATTCAATGCCCCATATCCCCCTAAAAAATCCAAGTATTCATGACCTTCTCTATCCCATATCGATACCCCTTGCGCTTTCACAAAGGACTTGTCAAAATTCAAAAGCCCCAAAAGATTGACTAACTCCGGATTGATAAATTTCCGATGGTTATCCCGATTTTCCTCCCGGGATAACTCCATCGCTTCCTTAAGTCCTAAAAACTCAGGCATTACCTCTCTGATTTGTCTTTCCACTGCTACTCCTCCTTATCTAAAACATGTGCACATATTGTACACATTCATTCATTAAAATATTCTCCATACTAGCAGTTATTCCCTCTAAATCTTCTCATTCTCCAATTGAAAGAATGATGCAGTTTTACCCAGTCAACTTTAGTTAACCTTTTTTATTCATATGGTTGACTAGATGATCTGATTCATTTATACTTTTTCTTGAGTTATGAATATTAGAACGGCTAAAACATGTTTTATGCTGATCATGGAGGAAAATAATGTCAAGAAAAAATAACGTAACTGATTTTGTTTATGCAGCACTTTTCGCAGCTTTAATCGCAGTGCTCGGACTAGTTGCCATACCACTGCCAATTAGTCCTGTTCCTGTCACAGGTCAGTCTCTGGCCATAATGCTGGCAGGCAGCATACTAACAGTAAGACAAGCTGCTTACAGCGTATTGACCTTTCTACTGCTTGGTGCCGTAGGCGTGCCTGTCTTTGCAGGTATGACAGGGGGAATTGGCATTATTGTCGGTCCGAGAGGTGGATATCTCCTTGGCTTCTTAGCTGGAGCTATTGTGATTGCCCTATTAAAAGGACAAAGCAACAACAAATGGCGTCTGGCTCTCGTAAATGTATTAGGCGGTATCATCATTGTTTATACCTTCGGAGTACTATGGCTAGGTTTTGTTACAGGCATGGGATTAGAAAAGGCCTTCACTGTCGGTGCTCTTCCCTATATACCAGGAGATTTATTTAAAGCCTTTGTCGCAACGGTTGTAGGCACAGCTGTGAATCGGCAGCTCCAAAAAGCTGGGTCACGCTGATGAATCCAGTATATATGATTGGCGGCCTGAGAACCCCCATAGGAAAAACGGACGGATTCTTAAAAGATCTGCTGCCTGAACAGCTCGCATCTAGTATCTTAAATGAAGTAATTCATAAATATAACCTATCGCCAAAAGACATCGATCAAGTCATCTTAGGAAATGCTATAGGCCCAGGCGGTAATATTGCCAGGGTTTCGGTGCTTGCAGCAGGCTGGCCTTACAGTATTCCTGCCATTACCGTTGATACCCAGTGCGGTTCCGGATTAAGTGCCATTAACTTGGCCGCTAGTCAAATCCAATCGGGTCAGGCTGAACTAGTACTCGCCGGAGGCGTGGAAAGCACCAGCCTGGCTCCTAGACGGCAGTTTAATCCTGCTGACCCGCGCTTTCAGGGAGAACATGTATATTATGAAAGAGCCCCCTTCTCCACTCCAGCAATCGGTGATCCAGAAGTCGGGGATGCAGCAGAATACCTTGCAGAATATCTGTCCATTTCTCGAGAAGATATGGATGCATTCGCTCTTGAAAGTCATAGAAGAGCCTCTATTACAAAAGAACAAGATGTATTTAATGATATCATCACTCCTATCCAAACAGCAGGAAAACTTATTGATTCCGATGAATGTATCAGAAACCGTATGAGTCTGAAACTCCTAGAGCGAATGCAGCCGGTTTTTAAGGCAGAAGGTAAAATCACAGCAGGAAATACCTGCTTAAAACATGATGGAGCCGCCATAATCCTCCTGGCCTCTTCAAATGCGGTAAAAAAATATAATTTAAAGCCGCAAGCAATGATCACTGGTACAGCAAGCTGTGGCTGTGACCCCAACCTTTTCCCATTAGGACCCGTTGACTCCATTCAAAAATTATTGCGGCAAAATAAATTACAAGTAAAGGATATCGATGCCCTTGAAATGAATGAGGCTTTTGCCGTAAAAATCCTGGCCTGCTGCCGTCAATTGAATTTTAGTCTGGATAAGACCAATATTCTGGGAGGTGCCTTAGCCTATGGTCATCCCTATGGAGCCTCCGGAGCAATCATCTTGCTGCATTTACTAAAAGCCTTGCAGCAAGTAAACGGCCAGCGGGGAATTGCTGCGATTGGAGCCGTAGGAGGCATGGGAATTGCAACCCTTATTGAAAGGTGTTAAAAAATGCTGATTTATAGTGGTTTACATGCAAAGCCAAAAGATAAAATTTGTCTCATACATGGCAAAATACGTCTTACCTATCGGGAATTTGCACAACAAGTTGATGATCTAGCCCATCACCTTGCTGTGCAAATAAAAAAGGGTGACAAAGTTTTGCTTAAACTTGCCGACCCGCTTTCCCAGCTATGTTATTTCTTTGGGATCATCAAAGCAGGAGGAGCTTGTGTCTTCATCGATACTTCCACCTCGGAAGAAGTCTGTGCAGCTCTTATGGACACTCATCAATTAACACTGTATATCGATGAAAGTTTTCAGCTTCCAGCCGCCTCTGCTCCATTACTGCCAGAGGTTCACCCCGAAGATCTCTTTTTAGGGGCCTTGAGCTCGGGAAGCACCGGAACTCCTAAGTTAATATGGCGTGACCACCAAAGCTGGACCAGGGCTTTTTCAAGTCAAAGCATGGTTTTTCAACTTTCAAATGCAGATACTCTCTATTTAATCAGTTCCCTGGTATATACTGCCAACTTAAATGCCTGTCTGCATGTTCTGTTTGAAGGCGGCACTGTTATGTTTGCCAGCACGCACATGCCTCGCACCTGGGTGCGAGAAATAGAATCGCATTGCATAAGTGCTATTTTTATGGTGCCTGCAAACTATAAAATTTTGCTTAAGAATATGAAAGCTCCACTGCCAAAGCTGCACTCACTAGTAACCTGTGGAGCAAAGATGGATCTGCCGACTCTCCAAGCCCTCCTAGCGTACTTTCCATCAGCAGAAATCTTTGAATATTATGGTGCCAGTGAGCTAGGTCATGTAAGTTACTCCAATACCAAAGATCTTTTAGAACGCCCCGATTCCGTAGGCCGGGCATTCCCTCACGTAACAATCTCAATTGAAGATGATATCATCTGGATCGAAAGTCCCTATGTCGCTCCCGCCTACCGACCAAAAGCATCTGTAGAGGATTTGGGCCGCTTAGATGAGAAAGACTATTTATATTTATTGGGACGTAAGCATGGCATCATCAATACTGGAGGCATCAAAGTAATCCCAGAGCAGGTAGAAACAGCTCTGCTTCAATGCCCTGGAATCGCTCAAGTTGTTGTCGGAGGAATTGCTGATCCATTACGGGGACAAAAAGTCTGTGCATGGATTGTTAAAAATCAGCCAGCTCTGACGGCTGGCGATGTCCTAGATTTTTGTCATAAGAAATTGCGTCCCCATTATTGTCCTCAAAAAATTATCTTCCTTGATGAAATACCATTGAATTCAAATGGAAAAATTGATAGAATCAACATAAAGAATCAAAACATTTACACATCATAAAAAGGTCAGAATCTCTCCCTAGAGAATCTGACCTTTTAATTCCCCAATGAACTGTCACCTATAGAGTAGACAGATTCTTTTAGGAGGTCTTCGTACATGAAAGCTATTGAAACATTGCTCCCACAGCGCTATCCATTTTTATTTGTTGATGAAATTATTTCTGCAAATCGAGATGAGATCATAGGAAAGAAAACCTATGATGCAACCTTTCTATATTTTCAGGAGTATTTTCCTGGCAAAAAAATCGTGCCTCATTCCATTTTGATTGAATCCATCGTGCAATGCGGCGGTGCAGGAGTCAATGACACAGGTCTATTTACTAAAGCCTTATGGGGATTAGCATCCATCGAAACTGCTCATTTTTTCGATTCTGTTGAGCCCAATATCCCAGTTACCATGATCGTGAAGAATCTTAGGATTACCGATAAAATACTCAAACAAACCGGAACTGCTTCCTGTGACGGAAAGAAAGTTCTAGAAGCAACCTGGCTGTGTCTCAAGTTGTAAATGTGAGCTTCCCTTGCCTGCTGCTGATACAATACATGTCACCTAAAAGTGCCTACTTGTGGAAATTCAAGATCAACTATATACTCAACATATAAATGGTATTCTTTAGTAGATATGTAACGTGTACTAATAAAAAGTAGGAGGTTATCGTATTATGGCAAAGAATCTGCAAGATACAATCACATTAGCCAATGGAGTAAAAATCCCTTGGCTTGGTTTAGGAGTCTTTAAGGTAAAAGAAGGTTCTGAAGTTGTTGACGCGGTAAGGACTGCCATCAAATATGGTTATCGAAGTATTGATACAGCAGCTATTTACGGAAATGAGGAAGGCGTAGGTCAAGGTATTAAAGAGGGTTTGCAGGAAGCTGGTATTGCCAGAGAAGACCTGTTTGTAACCTCAAAAGTCTGGAATGCAGATCAAGGATACGACTCCACCTTAGAAGCTTATCAAACAAGCCTGATAAAACTTGATTTAGATTATCTGGATTTATATCTGATTCACTGGCCAGTAAAAGGAAAATATAAAGATACATGGAGAGCCTTAGAACGCATCTATCATGAAGGACGTGTTCGCGCTATCGGCGTCAGTAATTTCCATGTTCATCATCTGAAAGATGTATTCCAAGGTTCTACCATCAAGCCAATGATCAATCAAGTGGAATTTCATCCCCGCCTCATACAAAAAGAACTGCGGGCCTTTTGTAAAGAACAAGGCATCCAGTTTGAAGCATGGTCTCCCTTGATGCAGGGCAAGCTGTTAGACAATCCTATATTGCAAGGGATTGCTGACAAATACGGCAAATCAATAGCTCAGGTGATCATACGCTGGGACTTGCAGAATGATGTCGTAACCATTCCCAAATCAATAAAGGAACACCGTATTATTGAAAATTCAAATGTGTTTGATTTCGAGCTGACCAAAGAAGATCTGGAACAAATCGATGCTTTAAATGAAAACCAGCGTGTTGGTTCTGATCCTGACAATTTTAATTTTTAATGCAATGGTCAAATAGATAGATATGAAGCAGCACCACTCTTTCCATAAAGTGGTGCTCACTTCAAAAGAAAGGAATGATATTGTGGAACATCATGAAAAAGAAAGTTCTCAGGAGAAACTGCAGGAAAGAATATTAAAAACCCGATCGATTATTATTTCCGGTGAAATTAATCAAGCCGTAGCAGCAAAAGTTATGGCCCAGTTATTGATCTTAGAAGAAATGGGAGATCAGCCAATTAAGTTGTTTATTAACAGCCAAGGAGGGCATGTTGAGGCTGGCGATACCATTCACGATATGATCAAATTTATTAAACCACGCGTCATCGTGATTGGTACTGGCTGGGTTGCCAGCGCCGGCATCACCATTTATCTGGCAACGGCTAAAGAAAATCGTTTTTCCCTGCCTAACACTCGCTATATGATTCATCAGCCTCTGGGAGGAGTCCAGGGTCAAGCCAGTGATATTCGAATTGAAGCGGATGAAATTATTAAAATGCGCTCTAGAATCAACAAACTAATTAGTGATGGCACTGGCCAGCCTTTAGAAAAGATAGAAAAAGACACGCAAAGAAATTACTGGCTTGGCGCACAAGAAGCAATCGAATACGGTATTGTAAATCAAATTATTACCGAATCGACAGAGCTAAAGAATCTCTGATCACTAAGATACAACCCAAAATAACCCCTGCAAATTCTCATCTGAGTTTTGCAGGGGTTAATGCATTGTAGGTGAAAAACGTAAGATTTTATGAACCACAAAGGCACAATGCCGCTGATGCGGCACACAAAGGAGAGCACAAAAATATATAAAATCGTTTTATTTTTTAAGAACGTGTCAGCTTTATTATTTGATATATACATCTACACTTGATATGGTAGCTGTAACTGTTCCATCTGGAGCAGAGGGATAGAACTCGAATGCAGCATATTCGTCCTTTAAAACGTCCCGCAGTATGACAACACCATGATCGAGCTGTACTCCTTTGGCATCATAAAAGCCACACCTTAGCCCGATGAATTCGATATCTTTCCCGGAAACATTCTTCAGCGTTCCAACAAAAACATTTGCCCCTTTAGAATCAAAATTCCACCCCGTTCTTTGAAACTTTATTGAATCCGAACTAATTCTTTCGGAAGCGCTGCAAATCCCTAGCACTGCATTCAACATAAATAAAGCAGTCAGGAATACATACAAGTATCTTTTTCTATGTATCATGTTAGCCCCCTTTTGGATAGGATTACCCATGTAATGATCTTTTAGAAATCAAACACCTTGCTACTTTCCATATTATCATTTTTTCTTTTATTATAAAAGCAGAAACTCCTGCAAGACATCTTATGATATGTGCACGCGCACTCGAACCAGTACTCAAAATACGCTCTGCGTTAGCAGATGTATTGATAATGGTCCGATGAAAAGATTCTGGAGAATCATTAAATCCTAGATGTATTTTTTGCAGAAGTTTCATACGAAGATTACAGATTAAAGGGTCTGACTCCGATAGAGTATCGAAATCAGACCTTAGTTGCATAACATTTTTTTCATCTGTCTACTTGACAGGGGCAATTCATTTTTCTATTACATATTAACTAACCTTTTACCAGCTATACCAGGTTGCGTCATTTCCTCTGGAGATAAAATAATATTCATCGCTTCTTGAGTCAATAATCTTTTCTTCAGAATAAGTTCCCTTACTGGACGTCCAGTTTTATAAGCCTCTTTAGCCAACATAGAGGAGTTTTCATATCCAATGTGAGGCAGAAGAGCTGTAACAATACCAACACTTCCTTCTAACCATGCTTCGCATTGTTCTTTGTTTGCTTTTACATTTTGTACACACAATGTATTGAAAGCATCAACGGCATTTGTCAAATACATCATGGAATTGAAGATATTAAATGCCATCACAGGTTCCATTACATTCAATTCAAATTGTCCATTCTCAACACCTAGCGTCACAGCCAAATCATTGCCAATAACCTGATAGCAAGTCTGGTTTAGAACTTCCGGAATCACTGGATTCACTTTACCAGGCATGATGGATGAACCAGGCTGACGTGCTGGTAAATCAAGCTCATTAAGTCCGCAGCGTGGACCAGAGGCCATCATGCGAAAATCATTTGCTATTTTAATCAGAGCCAACGCGGTAACTTTCATCGCTCCAGATACATCAGCAAAAACGTCTGTATTATTCGTAGCATCGACTAGATTATCAGCCGTTACAAATGGTTCTTGAGTCATCTCGGCTAATTGCTTGGCTACCTCACGAATATACTCAGGTTCCGCATTGAGCCCCGTACCAACAGCTGTAGCCCCCATATTTACTTTATATAAACGCCGTAAAACATCTTCTACACGCTCAGCACCACGTCTAACTGATGAAGCATAAGCAGCAAATTCTTGCCCCATGGTGATGGGTACTGCATCTTGCAAATGAGTCCGACCCATTTTGAGAACATCTTGAAACTCTTCTGCCTTTTCATCTAAGGCTAGAGCTAGATTCTGCAGAGATGAAACGAGAATACGACCTTTACGAATGGCACAAACCTTAATCGCGGTCGGAAATGCATCATTCGTTGATTGGGCCATATTGGCATGATTATTTGGTGAAATACGTTCGTAATTACCCTTTTTATCACCAATTAACTCCAATGCACGATTCGAAAGAACTTCATTCATATTCATATTTGCAGAAGTTCCAGCACCGCCTTGAATTGGATCTACGCAAAACTGATCATGTAATTTACCACTGATAATTTCATCCGCAGCAGCAATGATTGCTTCTCCAATGATTTTATCCAGACGACCTGTAAGGATATTAGCTTTTGCCGCCGCTTTTTTTACAATCGCCAGAGAATCTACAAAATCTGAATCTAATTTTTGACCTGTAATCTTAAAATTTTCCATAGCCCGCAGGGTTTGTACTCCATAGTAAACATTATCTGGAACTTCCATTTCACCTAAAAAATCATGTTCTAAATGCATCGCTATTTCCCCCTATAATTTTGTTGTGTGTAGAAGTCAAACTACTTTTGTTCTAATTATCACTTATCTTTTCTACTGCCAAACACTGCATGACGCTTTACCAAATACCAATAACCTTCATCCATGGAACACCAACTCCTAGCCATATCACCAAATGCAGTATAGACAGAATAAAACCAAGTCGCCACCACTCACTTTGTGTAATATAATTCGAACCGAAGAAAATCGGCGATACTCCGCAAGCGTAATGAGTCAAAGTTGAACAAGTATTGGCAAATACCCCTAAGAGAATTGCGGTTAGAAGTACTGGTGCGCCAGCAGCTACAGCTACCGTAGCAAAAGCACTAAAAAGAGCCATAACATGCGCCGTATTACTAGCAAAACCATAATGGATAAAAGTATAAACAATACTTAGTGCAACAAGCACTGTAACCCAAGGAATTCCTACTAATTGTGCTCCTACAAGCTTAGCAAACCAAGTGATAAGACCAAGCTTGGCAAGATAGGCTGCCATATTAACTAAAACGCCCATCCAGACGAGAACGTCCCAAGCACCCTTTTCACTCAAGATGTCATCCCAATTGAGAACATCGGTGATCAGCATAAAAGATAAACCTAAAAGAGCAACAAAGGCTGAATCAAGACCTGTAATACTGCTAGTAGACCAAAGAGCAAGAGCACCGCCAAAGATTAGCAGAAGTACTTTTTCATCTCGACTCATAATACCCATACTCATCAATTCTTTTCGTGCCAGTTCTTTAGCTTCTGGTGTTTTCTTCAATTCTGGCGGGTAAATCTTATATAAAATATATGGTATCAAGATGGTACATACTATGCCTGGAAAGATACACGCTATAAACCATTGGGACCAAGTTATGGTTTGCCCAAATAATTCTTGGGTTAACTTCATAACGACAACATTATTCGATGCACCAGTCAAAAATACGGATGCTGAAATAATAACGCTATTATACGAACTAAATATTAAGAATTTTCCTACCTTACCAGCAGTAGGACCAGGTTCAGAGCCAAACGCTGTACATAAACTGCGGGTTATCGGATAGATAATGCCTCCTCCTCGGGCAGTATTCGATGGGGTAAATGGTGCAACAATAAAGTCCGTTGCAGCCATAGTATAAGCTAACTTTAACGTACTATCGCCAAACTTGCTCATCAAAATATACGCAATTCGCCGACCAAGGCCCGTCTTAATAAAACCCTTAGCAAACATAAACGCTGCTACGATGAGCCAGATGACCGTATTACTAAACCCTTCAAGAGCTTGTCCAGGAGTCAGAACACCGGTAATAACCACTGTTGTTAACCCAATGATAGATGCTGTGCCAATCGCTACTGGCTGTAAAATAAAGGCGGCTATCGTTGCTGTAAATACAGCTAACAAATGCCATGCTGCAGGCTTTATGCCTTCAGGAATGGGACTAAACCAAATGGCCAGTCCAATAAAAATACAAATTAGACCTCGTACTATTTTACAATTCAATCACCGTTACCTCCTTAATCTTATATATAAGAAAAACATGGATAATAGCTTAACAAGAGTTTAATATGCTTGTTAATTTAGGAATACAGTATTTTGTATACATTTTTAAACAAAAAAATTATGACTATCCTCCTCCTTATCAAGTTCTTGTATTATGGTGATTTTTCAGAATTAGGTGGCAATTGCTACAATTGGATTCTATCATACGATCTATAAAATCCAATATAAACCTATATTTTTTTAAATTTTATTTTAAAATTGCCTGAGAAATCACAAAATATTCTTTTATCATGTATAATGTATTTTGTATCATGTATAAGCAACGACAATATAGGCTACTGCACAGACTACGACTCTAAACCAATGAGGTATATCATAATGAAAAGAACATGGCTTTCAGTTTTGTTAATGATCCTAATTGTCCCCTTAGTTGGCGAACTCAAATTTTATCCTTTTGACCATGAATTCAGTTCCTTTCGTGTTAGCTTTGGCTCACCAATCTTTTTATTTTTTTTACTATGGCTACGCAGCACTTCTTTTGCCTTATCCGGATTATTAGTAGGCTTCTCCGTTCTAGTGTTTCGCATAGTATTAGATCTAAGTACGATTGACAGCACATTCTCCTCTAGTTTTATGCTTCGCGTCCCAACCTTTTTTTATTACGTAACATATTCCCTTATTTTTCAATTGGCAAAAGCCAAGGATTTATATAACCAGCCAATGCGTATCGGACTGTTATCCACCCTTGCAGAAATAATCGCTAGTATCGTGGAGCTGATGCTCTCTTTGACCTCTTCAAATGCAGCGGTTATCCTTACTTTCCCCATTATCAGCAAAATCTTAATTATTGCCGTCATACGCAATTTCTTTATTCTGAGCTTCTTTTTTATCATAAATTTACACCATGCAGAAGTCGTAGTAGAACAGCAAAGAGAACAAAATAAGCATATGCTCCTGCTGATTTCCGATTTGTATAAAGAAGGCATCCAGCTTAGAAAATCTTTACAAAATGCGGAAAATATTACCCGGGATTGTTATAACTTATATAAAGATCTGCACAACTCCCAATTGCCATTTGATAAGAACACTTTAGCACAAAGCATACTAGGGATCGCCGGTCAAGTTCATGAAATCAAAAAGGATAATCAGCGAATCTATGCCAGTATCGCCCAGTTAATATCAGATGGTAAATTACATGACTATATGACTGCTTCAGAACTGGCGGATATTATCCTGCAATCCCATCAAAAATATGCGCGTTCCTTGGAAAAAAACATTATCTTTGATTTGCAAATTGATAATTTGTTACCGCCGTTACATGTCTCTACTGTTTTATCCCTTGTCAATAATTTAGTATCCAATGGGGTGGAGTCTATTAAAGATTCTGGCTTCATCAAAATATCTTTTTATCGAATCGGTGAATGCATTGCCTTTCGGGTAGCCGATACTGGAGCAGGAATCCCCCCTAAGAAAAGAAACCTTATTTTCAAACCTGGCTACACGACTAAGTTTGATCCGTCAGGTAATCCCTCGACTGGTATGGGCCTACCGTATATCAAGGATTTAACAACTAGCTTACATGGCAGTATTACCCTGGAAGACGCTCCTCATACTGATGAAACAGTGTTTATCATACAACTGCCACTGCAAAGTGTAATAAAGGAAGGATGATTACGATGCGTTTTTTTATTGTCGATGATGATGAAGCGATCCGATCTATGCTAGCTGAAATAATTGAGGATTATGATCTTGGAGAGGTAATTGGAGAAGCAGAAAATGGTGCCGCTATTGACGGCAACTTATTAACGGTGAAAGCCATTGATATCCTGATTATTGATTTATTAATGCCGATACGCGATGGAATTCAAACTGTCCGTGAGTTGATCCCCACCTACAAGGGTGGAATTATTATGCTTTCGCAAGTAGAAGATAAAGAAATGATCGGCAATGCCTATTCTCTTGGTGTACATTATTATATTACGAAACCCATCAATCGACTTGAAGTGCTCAGCATCATTCAAAATGTGATGGAACACATTCGACTGCAAAATGTCATATGCAATATTGAAAAGAACCTAAATGTATTAAATTCTGAAAAAGTCATTCATACATCCACACCGATCACAACAAAAAGAAATGCTATTAGTGCCTCAGGACAAGATTTACTTGCCCAGCTGGGAATGATCGGGGAAAGCGGCAGTAAAGACTTACTGGACATGCTAGACTATTTATGCATATCTGAAAATGAAGAACCGATTAATCACGAATTCCCTTCATTAAAAGATATTTTTACTAGTGTAGCAATGAAAAAACTAGGTATGAAAACACCTAATCCAAATGACATAAAGAAAGAAGCTAAAGCCATAGAACAGCGAGTACGCAGAACAATCTTTCAAGGAATAACCCATTTAGCCTCTCTTGGCATTATAGATTATACCAATCCAACGTTTGAAGAGTATACTCCGAAGTTTTTTGATTTTACCGAAATTAGAAAAATAATGCTCAACTTACAAAGTAATATAAAACCGTCTATTGGAAATTCACGTATTAATATTAAAAGGTTTGTGAAAGTATTATTTATTGAAGCGAAAAAAGCCAATAACTTACTCTCTTAAATCCTGCTTATAACAATGAACTCCTGCAAAGCTTCAACAGCCTCGCAGGAGTTCATTGTTTTCTACAATTGATCTTTACATTTTTTAGTCATTCGATTTCACCTTAAACCAGGCAGCATACATGGTGGGCAATACTAATAATGTTAAAATCGTCGCGCCCAGCAATCCACCGGCAATGGCTACTGCCATGGGTCCCCAGAAAGTACTGGGGATCAAAGGAACCATGCCCAATATGGCAGCTGCTGCTGTAAGCATAATGGGACGAAATCTTAATATAGCAGAGTCAATGATAGCATCCCAGGGGCTTTCACCCGCTTTGATATGCTGTTCAATCTGATCGATTAAGATAACTGAGTTTCGAATGATCATGCCGCTAAGGGCTAGAATACCAAGCTCCGCGACAAATCCCATTGGCCGCTGAGTGAGCAGCATAGAGAGGCTGACTCCGATAATGCCTAAAGGTGCCGTGAGGACAGCTAGGATCATAAGGGAAACTTTTTGGAGCTGAATCATCAGCAAAGTTACAATAATGAGTATCATCACCGGAACAGGCTTAAGCAAGAACTCCATGGATTCCTGACTGCGCTCTAGAGAACCGCCAATCGTAATACTATAACCGGGAGGCAGGCTCTGACGCAGGGCTGCAAGGTCTTCATATACTTTTTTAGTTGCATCATTCCCCGTTATTTCTGGTCTTACATCAGCCTGAACGGTGATAGTCGGTTTGAGATCACGCCGCCAAATCATCCCGTCTTCCGCATCATAGCTGATTTTGGCAATTTGATCGAGAGGAACAAATTTGCCACTGCCAATATGAATGGGAAGATCTTTAATGGCAGAAAGATCTTTGCGATTTTGAGAATCCATGCGAAAGACAATACCGATCGTTTTATCCTGTTCGTAAAACTCCGCAATGGATGCTCCTGATAACTGCGTTTGTAAGTCAAGGGCTAAGGTTTGGCTGTTAATCCCTAGCAGCCTTGCCTTATCCTGATCAACTGACAAATGCATGACTTTATTTTTTTCATTCCAGTCAAAATTAATGTTATGCAGATTTGAATTTGCGCGCATCACATCACTGACCTCTTTGGCAATGGTTCGCACCTGTTCATGGTCATATCCGCTAACCCTTAGCATAACAGGATAAGGAGAAGGCGGTCCCGTTTGAATGAATTTTACATGTCCCCGCACATTCGCAAAATCCTCTGTAAAAATGGTATTAATTTTAGTATTTAATGCCTCCCGTGCCTCTAAATCCTTGGCAACAATGACAAACTGGGCATAGTTGGCTGCCGGCAGTTTCGGATCAGAAGTTAGTACAAAACGAGGCGCTCCTTGCCCCACATAATAACTGTAATTGTTAATGTTAGGATCATCCTGAAGCTGCTCGGCAAGTCTTTGGGCTTCCTGCTGAGTAGCAAGTAAAGAAGAGCCTTCCGGTAACGTCATCTCTACAATCAGTTCGGGACGTACAGATGGCGGAAAGAACTCTTGTTTTATAAGTGTAAGCAGACCAAGGGAGCTAATAAAACATGCTATGGTAATCCCCAGTACTAGTTTACGATGATACAAGCACCAAGTAAGTATCCTGCGAAAGAATCGATAAAATCTCGAATCATATGGATCATGAGCTTTGTCTTCTTTTGCTTTTGGATTAATAAGCTTATACCCCAGCAAAGGAGTTACTAAAACCGATACAAGCCATGAAATTAATAGCGCAATGGTTACTACCGTAAAAATACTGCTGGTAAATTCTGATGCAGCCCCTTTCGAAAATCCGATAGGAATGAAACCTGCACAAGTGATTAACGTCCCCGTAAGCATCGGAAAAGCAGTTGCCGTATAGGCATAGCAGGCAGCATCGAATTTGCTCCAGCCCTGTTCCAGCTTTACCGTCATCATTTCTACCGCAATAATAGCATCATCAACCAAGAGGCCCAAAGCAATGATCAGCGCCCCTAAGGAGACTTTGTGAAGATCAATTCCAAAGACTTGCATACATGCAAAAATGCCGGCTATTACCAAGGGAATGCATAGGGCCACAACGATCCCAGCTCTAACACCAAGACTTAAGAAGCTAACAACCAGCACAATGATAATCGCTTCTTTAAGGGATTTAGTAAATTCGCCAATGGATTCTTTAACGACCTCTGGCTGATTCGAAACCTGATGAATCTCCAGGCCAAGAGGCAAATCCTGCTTAATTTGCTTTATGGTTTTTTCCAGATCTGTTCCCAAAGTAAGTACATTACCGCCTTTATCCATAGCAAGGGCAATACCGATTGCCGGCTGACCGTTATAATACATCCTGGGTTCCATCGGTTCGGTATAACTGCGCTGAATCTTTGCTACATCTTCCAAACGGAAGGTACGATCATTGGCACGAATCGGCAGGTTCTTAAGATTGTCTATATTCTCAAATATCCCGCTAACCCGCAAATACACATTATCCGTTGCGGTTTCTACCATACCGGACGCTGCCATAGGACTTTGTGTTTTCACAGCATTAATAATCAAATTGGGGTCAACGCCAAGCTGGGCCAATTTGCTATTTTCCATCTCAATATAGATTTTTTCCGTTTGTACACCAATTAAATCTGCCTTCTTAACACTTTTGACTCCAAGCAGCGTCCTGCGTACTTGCTCCGCATTTTCCCGCATTTCTTCATAGCTGTATCCATCGGAGGTAATAGCATAAATGCAGCCGAATACATCGTCAAAGCGGTCATTAAAAGAAGGTCCTGCTATCCCCTGAGGCAGTGTGCTTTTCATGTCATTTACCATATTCCGCACTTCCAGCCAAGTAGGACGGA
The DNA here is from genome assembly GCF_000271485.2 of Pelosinus fermentans DSM 17108. Taxonomy (NCBI): domain Bacteria; kingdom Bacillati; phylum Bacillota; class Negativicutes; order Selenomonadales; family Sporomusaceae; genus Pelosinus; species Pelosinus fermentans. The sequence continues at coordinate 1,591,419 of NZ_AKVN02000001.1, read as the reverse complement.
CGTCTTTTTCATTTACCGTATCTTTTAATGTGACATAAATAACAGCTTTTCCCGGCTGAGAATAGCTTCTTAAATAGTTAATACCCGGCACATCCTGCAGTTTTTTTTCAATTTTGTCAGTAACCTGTTCTTCTACTTGAAGAGCGCTGGCTCCAGGCCAGGATACAGATACAATCATTTGACGAATAACAAAATCAGGATCTTCCATTCTCCCCAGCTGCTGATAGGAAAAGATCCCCATAATAAAAGTCACTACTACCAAGAAATAAACTAATTGTTTGTGATTCAGTGCCCACTGGGTTAAATTCAGGTTCTTCATATGCGCACCTTCTCTCCTTCATGCAGCTTTTGCACTCCTGCCGTAACAATAACATCTCCATCCTGGAGTCCTTCCAGTACTTGAACCTTATTATCCCCGAAAGCACCTACTTTGATAGGACGCAAGGTTACCGCTTCATTGACAATAACCCATACATGTGGAATGTCCCCAGTCTGGTAAATGGCCGAAAGAGGAATATAGGTAACCGGCTGACCGCCGGCTTGGACAATCATAACATTGGCTGTCATTCCTAAATTGATGTCAGCAGGAGGATTGACTAAACTAATGCGTACTTTATAAGTTCTAGATACCTTATCAGCAATTGGTGAAATCTCTCTAATATTTCCTTGGACCGTCACATTCGGCAAGGCCCAGAAGACAACTTGAATTTGCTCAGTCTTACGCAGCTCATCCACTCGATTTTCTGGAACATTAATTTCAATTTCCCTCTCTCCATCCTTAACCAGGGTAAGTACTGCCTGGCCCGCACTTACTACCTGGCCGGCTTCTACGCTGATGCTGGAAACAACACCACCGCTGTCAGCAACTAGTGTGCTATAACCTAACTGGTTGCTGCCCTGGGTATATTGAGCGGCAGATTGACGAACAGCAGACTGAGCAACCTCATAATTATTTTGATACTGATCCAATTGGGCACGACTGATCGCTCCCTGCTCAAAGAGAGTACGATAACGTTCCAGATTTGCTGCAGCTAATTGCAGCTGGGACTGGGCAGAAGAAACTTGAGCCGAAGAAATATTGACATTTTGCTGAATATCCTTAGCATCAATTTCCATTAATACATCGCCAGGACTCACTTTACTGCCAAGATCAACATTTCTTTTTATAATTTTCCCACTTACTTGGAAAGCAAGCTGGGTTTCATAGCGACCGCGAACTTCACCAGAGTAGTTTGCACTTTGGCCGGAACTGTTTATTTTTACTGTTTCTGAACGAACCAGAGGTATGTCTTCTGTCGTTGTGGCTGCCTTGGAACAACCAGAAACCAGTAACGATGTAATACTTAAAATTACAATGGTATTTATGATACTTTTCTTCACGTGGATTACCTCCCTATTATATTATTACCGATAAACTATTTTAGTGTTATAGTTTATCGAGGGTAAAGTATAACATGATTGAACGAATCATGAACGAAACATACAGCTGCTATTTCTTCACAAGTGCATGAACAATAAAATCAATTAATACATCTGTATAATACTCTTGTTTATCTTGATTTGCGAGAAATTGGCCCGTTCGCATATAACTAAAAGATTGGAACAGTTTAAAACCGGCATATGCTATCACCTTTTCATCCACTTCCCGAAAAAGCCCTTGTTGTTTTCCTTCATTAACAATAGCAGCAATCCGAGTGATAATTTCTTGATCAATCAGTGTATGATATTTTCGGCTCAAAAAGGCTGAGAACAAAGCATCATCATTCTTTAGTATCCTGGTTACAAAGGTATCTTCATTAAAGTAAGATATTGCACTTTTAATGAGGTGAATTAATCGCTCTAATGGATCGGCGATTTCACACACTTGAGAAAACAAAATCTCCACAGTTTTATGACATTCCCTTGTTATTAAACAAGTAAACAGATCTTCTTTATCTTTAAAATGCTCATAAATTGTTTTTTTAGAAATTTTACAATCTCTGCTGATTTCGTCCATTGTCGTTTTCTTAAAGCCAAAACGATCCAATCTATCTTTGGCCTTATCAAGAATATTATTTTTTATATCATCCATAATGATCACCTGCTGTTTATTATTGAATTTCGATATAAGAAATTTTCCATTAATCTCCCTACCCATAAACTATTATAGTATTTTAGTTTCCAAAATGCAATAAAAAAAGCAGAGAAAAGATCGAGAGGACATTATTCCATTGCTCTTCTTCCGCCAAATAGTAATTCCTGTTATTATAATGTTTCGTATGTCTTTTTCAACAATAAAGCATCGTATTCAACTCTTGGACCTTCACATATAACACAGCCCTTCACATTGAAATCTTTTAGTGCTTGTAAGCAGGCTTTAAAGTTAAAGTCACTTTCCTCTAAGGGAAGGTGATGCCTCTCACCTTTTTCGCTGTACTGAATTCCCCCCATATGAATATGAAGATCATGTAAAGCAGCCTGCCCTAATTCATCTGCTATATATTGAAGTAGTTTGGCAAAATCATCATACCCCTTTAAGCTGCCGTTGTTTCTCGCATGTATGTGAGCAAAATCAACACATAGTTTGCACGAACTGACTTCTTTACACAAAGATACTAATTCTTCAAGTGTTCCGAATTGCGTTCCTTTTCCAGTAGTCTCTAATCGATAATCAATTCCTTTATATGGCAGTCTGGATAAATTTTGTCGTATCGTATCATACGTCATCTCTTTAGAATCCTTCAGATAAAATCCTGGGTGGAAAATAAGACTTCGCCCTTGGACTTTGGCTAGAGCCTCTGCCGCATTTATGATTCTTTGCATTGATTCCTCTTGTTTCTTCCATTCATCTGCATTTAAATTTATATAATAGGATCCATGAGCCGATAAATAAAAGTCATTTTTGAGTTTGTTTTCCAATATAGCATCTTTGTTCTTATCCGATACATTGACAGACCTGACAAAAAGAAGTTCCATTGCATCAAGACCAAACCCTTTCAAATAGGTTATCCCGGACGCATAGTTAAATTTATGACCATTACCGATAGGAAGACCAGATATCCCAAAAAGAAGTCTATTTATCCCCCTCACCTTCCCTGTTAATATGCCATTTTATCCTACATTACCCACAGCGATCAGAATGAGTATCACCTCAACAGCTGCATAACCATTTCCGAGGAAATAGTTCCTAGAGCACTATGTACAAACCAATTCTATGATTCTTCGTTAGTCTGATTCACAAATGCTTCGATTATACGTTTCATATAGTTCAGCATAGCTTCTTCTAATATATACCACCTCTTGCAGAGATGAACAAATACTCAGTAATTTCTTCTGGGTGAAATCCTTACTATTTAATCATAGCGTCACCCTACTGCTAGTACCGCTGTCCTTTTATTTTTATCCTAATATAAAAACCTCAGATTTAGATATGTTTCTTCTCCAAGAGATTGGAACAGCCCGACGTACTGGCTTTACAGGTGCAATGGCGTTAAATTAACACGCATCTGGTCTAATTTTATGAATGGCTCACATGCTATATTGATACTAAATTCCCATTTAATGGGGTGCAATTTGTTGAAAGAGTATAAAGAAGTACCAGATGATTCCTTATTTTATGACTTAACTCCAGAAGAAATCGCTCTACTTTTTTATCTATTAGGCATTATTATGGCACAGTCCTTAACGATCGATGAAATTAATCTTTTAGCAAATGGTTTATTGGAAGCAGCACAAGTGATGCTTGTCATTGCCGCCCAAAGAGTCTTAATTAATGACGCCATCAGCGCACAGCAAAACGAGGAAGAAAAAAAATCCACTGAAAAATTAGAGTTAGAGGTAAAAAAACTACAAGACCAAATTGAGCAATTACAAAAACAAATTAATGAATTAAAGAGATAATAGGATAGACCGTACAAGGTTTCATGATCTTTGCACGGTCTTATTTTCTGTTTAATTGATTACACCCTACCACCAATCTAAGATGGCTCCAGTGCAGGAAAGTAAAAGAAAAAAATAGAATAAGAGCAAAAAAGGGAGGCATATAATATGGCGACAGAAAATCTATGGGCAGCTTTTGGTCTTACTCTATTTGCCGGGTTATGCACAGGAATCGGAAGTGCACTGGCCTTTTTGACAAAACGAACCAATAAAAAATTTCTTTCACTCGCGTTAGGATTTTCAGCAGGTGTAATGATTTATGTTTCCATGATAGAAATATTTAGAAAAGCGCAGGATTCTCTAATACTAGGGCTTGGCGAGAAAATGGGATCGTGGATTACCGTGATATCCTTTTTTGGGGGTATGTTGTTTATTGCTGCAATTGATAAACTAATTCCTTCCCATGAAAATCCACATGAAATGCATAGTGTTGAAGAAATTGCCGACTCAGAAAAAGCAATGCTTCCTACCAATGAAAAAAAATTGCTTCGCATGGGGACTTTTACAGCTCTAGCCGTGGCTATTCACAATTTTCCAGAGGGATTTGCAACGTTAATTGCATCATTACAAGATCCTGCTCTAGGTGTAAGCATCGCTATCGCTGTAGCCATTCACAATATCCCAGAAGGAATTGCAGTATCGATTCCTCTTTATTACGCAACAGGCAGTCATAAAAAAGCCTTCTATTACTCTTTTCTTTCCGGATTAGCAGAACCTGCTGGTGCAATTATTGGATATTTGATTTTAGCGCCTTTTATGACAGATACCCTCTTTGGTATCGTTTTTGCAGGTGTGGGCGGCATCATGGTCTTTATTTCATTAGATCAATTATTGCCTACTGCCCGGGAATACGGGGAGCATCATTTATCCATTTATGGTCTAGTCTTAGGGATGATGCTCATGGCTGTCAGTCTATTACTATTTATGTGATGAAAAAAACGCTATGCGTCCTTTAAAAAATAGAAAGGAAACCGAACCACAGAGGCGCAGAGAACACTGAGAAAAAATAGATACGGTTAAAATCTCTGTGCTCTCTGCGAACTCTGTGCCCTCTGTGTTCAACGTTCCCCTAAACTTATAAATTCTGATACTATAAGGAAAACGCTATGCATCCACTAATTTTTATTTGCACCATTTCATAATGCTGGACGCCCAGGTTAATCCTCCGCCAAATCCTGCTAACGCAACAATATCACCCGATTTAATTGCTCCTGACTTTACAGCCTCATCAAGAGCAATTGGTATGGAAGCTGCAGAAGTGTTTCCATACTTATTAATGTTTACAACTACTTTCTCCATTGGTATACCAAGCCTTTTCGCTGCTGATTGGATGATGCGAATATTGGCTTGATGAGGCACAAGATATGTGATGTCACTGGCAGTAAGGTTTGCATTCTTCAAGGCCTTGAGTGTAGTTTCTCCCATTACCTTGACTGCAAATTTAAAAACCTCATTTCCATTCATATAAATAAAATGCTGTTTCTGAAGTATCGTTTCCATGGTTGCAGGATGACGTGAACCACCGGCCGGTATTTTCAAAAGCTCTGCACCACCGCCATCTGCCCCTAAATCCACTCCTAGGATACCATAGCCTTCTGGTGTCTCACCTAGAACAGCAGCTCCTGCTCCATCACCAAACAGCATCCCCGTATTACGATCGCTCCAATCCGTAAATCGAGACAGGGTTTCTGCACCAATTACCAAGACTTTACGATACGTACCTGCTTTAATAAATTGACTGCCGGTTATCATGGCATATAAAAAACCGGAACAAACTGCAGAAATATCAAAGGCAGCAGCGTTTACCGCTTTGATATTCTCCTGCACTACACATGCTGTTGCCGGAAACACCATATCCGGCGACGCCGTTGCTACGATAATTAAGTCTATTTCCGCTGGGGAAATTTTAGCATCCTCTAATGCTTTTTGACCTGCTTTAGCAGCCAAATCTGACGTAGATTCATTCTCTGCCGCAACACGCCGTTCATGAATCCCTGTACGCTCAACAATCCATTGATCAGAGGTATCCATTCTTTCTTCCAAGTCCTTATTTGTCATGATCCGTTGAGGCACATAAGACCCTAGACCAATAATGCCAACGCATTTTTTATTCATTTCATAGCCCTCCCATTATTTAAAACTCTTAGGTTATTCTTAAAAAATGCCACTTCTAATCCCTATTATAGCACCTGGTATTAATACCAGGCAATATATTTTACTATATACTTACAACCATACCACGGAATGACGAAATAATGAGTCATAAAATGGCACCAGATATCCTTTGATACCTGGTGCCATCCAATTTTGCTCTTTTATTAAATTTTGCTTAACTTTCTTTCTATTCAGCAAGCCAGGCACCCATTCGCCTGGCTTCCGCCATTATTTCCCTTTGTTTGTGCAAATCCTCCGGCTTACGTGTTCCTCCAGCGATGAGAATTTTGTAAAGGCCAAAACCAAGAAAGGAAAGATTCTTACCCATATGTTCAAAATAGTGGTGAAACATAGAAGTATCAGGTCTGACCTGTGTAATCGCCAGCAAGACCTTCTTGCCGGGAGCTAAGTAACTGGAATAATCGTGTTTTATGAAAGGGTACAAACGATCAATCACCTGTTTCAATTGTGCTGTCATCTGCCACATATATACGGGCGTAGCAAAAATGATGCCGTTGGCACCGGCTATTTCATCGTACAATTCCTGCATATCATCCTGCAGGATGCAGCGGTGGCTTTCTCCTTTACAGGCGTAACAACTCTGACAGCCTGTTATATTCATAGCATTAAGGTAATAAGACTTAATCTCAGCCCCTTGCTCACTTGCCCCTCTGCTGATTTCTTCTGCCATTGCAGCTGTGGAACCGTGCTTACGCGGACTGCCATTAAGAACAAGAATTTTTGCCATATGTATACCTCCATCTTTGGATATCTACATCAATCAGCTAATCTTCTTTGCAGGACATTTGGTGTGGTCCGTAAACCACAAGCATTTTCTTATTGATCCTCCGCAGTTGCGACACTGCCTAATAGGCTCCTTGGCAAGAACCTTGTTTGCCCAGTTTTCATCAGCATATATCCCTCTGCCTACTGCTGCAAAATCCACATAGTCATTTTCAATTAAGAAATTTGCCTGCTCTGCAGTAAAGATTTCTGACACAGCAATAACGGGAATCGTAACATGCTTTTTAATCTCGCTGCCGTTGAATACAATTGTACTGCATTTAAACTCAGCAGGAACATCACCCACAGGCTCTTTCATACCAAAGGAAACATGAAGGAGATCAATCCCTAATTCCTCGAAAGCCTTGACAACATCAATTGCCCCTGCTACGTCAGGAATATTGCCTCCCATACGAACGCTAACAATGGCTTCTTCGCCAACAGCATCACGAATCTGCTCCATGATCTCCATCAGAAAGCGCATTCGATTCTCTAAAGCACCACCATAGCAATCGTTCCTTTGGTTGAAGGTTGGGTCTAAAAATCTGCATAATGTATACCCATGGACAAAATGATATTCAACACCATCAAATCCTGCTTGTATTGCCCTTGCGGCAGCTGCAATACAGTCACTTTGCATCTTATGAATCTGTTCTTGTGATAATTCATTGATGTCCACATCTCCACAGGAAAGCTGCATCATTACAGTAGAACCATAGCTATGGCAGTTTTGGGCAATCTTCTCCAGAGGCTTCATCTGTTCGTCACTCCAAACTCCAAGCTGCTCTGCCGCACCTGCAACAGGAGTTGCTTGTACAATGATCAAACCGGTACCGCCTTTTGCTCTTTTGGTATAGTGATCAACATACTGCTCACCATACATACCTCCATTATCGCCCTTAAAGGAAAAACATACCATCGGCGGCATAACAATTCGGTTTTTTATTTTCTTTCCTCTTATAATGATCTCGTCGGAAACTTTGACCATACATGCATACCCCATTTCTATATGATACGTATCACAAATTATATATACTATCACGTCAAATCTCAAGTACATACTTATATGTATCATAGTGTCCTTTTATATACCTATTTATTGTAAATCTGCCTTATACTGCAAAAATACTCAAACATGCTGTAAGGATAAACCCTTTTCTCTTCTGGCAGCGTCAATTATCTTTTGTATAAACCCAATTTTTGATCGGGTAAATTTTGCAATGTTACCGCCATTCCTTTTATTGAAACACTTTTCGACTTCACCATATTCAAAGGCGAGCTCAGGATGATCACGCAAATAATCACGCAGCAAAAATTCATTGCGCAAATAAAAATCATCATCGTAAGGAACAATATGCAAGTTATGTGTCCAAATGCCATTCTCATATTTTTTAAATAAGTATCGATCATTCATATCGATTTGCATATAGCTATAGTCCTTTAAACTAAACATCGATTGATAAAAGTCAAATCCTCTAAAAGGTACAACACCAATCAAGATAGCAATTACCGATTTTGTTTCCTGCTGAGGAATCGCTGTACTCCCTACATGCTCAATAGCCACTGCATGAGAGCCAAGGATCATCCGTATATTCTTTTTTTCTTTCTCAAAAGCTTGTCCCCAATCCCAGCCACATTCCATAACTTTCATTGCATTTTTCATATGATCTCCTCCAAATTGATAGCCATTATTAACTTTTTACCAAATATTACCTTTTATGATATGTTTGCCATTAAATAACAAAACTCCTGCAAAGTTAAGATTATTTTGCAAGAGCTTCTCCTAATGTATTAAATCCTAAGGATAAAATACGATTACGATTTCTCGAATGAAAAGATACAGTTTGAAGGTTAATACTAAAAAAACATCAAAATATGAAAACAGCAGTACATTGGGTATTGACAATCGTATGTCAAAACATTATAATCGTAAACAATACTATATACGATATTGGTGATGACGGAAAAAAGTAATTGTGCCTTTTTCATGCAGAGAGCTAGTGGCTGGTGTAAACTAGTTGAAATACACAATGAAGTTCCTTCCCGAACTGCAGGCTGAAAAATACAGTAGGTCTTGCCGTATTGTCTACGTTACAGACATAGAGCTGATCTTATGATCAAACTAGGGTGGTACCGCGGTGATTCGTCCCTTATACGGTATCGCTTTTTATTTTGTCTATGATCAAATTTGGGTGGTACCACGGTCACTATCGTCCCTCTTTATAGAGGGGCGTTTTTTCTTTTATAGCTGGCATAAAAGAAAATAGATGAAAAATACTCTATACCTTAAGGAGGTTTACACATGAATATTCCATTTCTAATTGTATGCATATACATTCTGCTGCTCTTTATTATTAGTTATTTTGCTCAACGGCGGTCTGCTGGCAGTGCCACCAATTATATTCTGGCAGGCAGGCAGCTTACAACCCCATTGATTACCGTATCCATTGTAGGTCTTGCAGTTGGCGGAGCGTCAACCATTGGTGTGGCAGAACAAGCTTATAAAGTCGGCCTCTCTGCAGGCTGGTATACAACGGCTTGGGGGCTTGGAGCCATCACCATGGGAATGTTGGTTGCTAAAAAATATCGTCAGCTTAATATCACCACGATACCCGAACTGTTAGGCAGATACTATGATAAAAAAGGGATGATCGCAGGTATTGCCTGTCAGATACTCATTCAACTAGTCGTTATGTCGCTTCAATACCTGGCAGGCGGCAGTATCCTTTGTGCTTTAATGCCTGAAATCTTCACACTCACTACCGGCATGCTTACAAGCGCCGTCGTATTTATTAGTGTTACGATGACTGGCGGCATGTGGTCAGCGAGTCTTTCCAATCTTTTAAACGTATCATTAAAATACATCGGCATTATCTTAGCTACCATTGTCAGCGTAACACATGCAGGCGGTCTTAAAAACATTGAAGCTCAGCTGCCTGCAAATGTACCTTATCTCAGCTTCTTTGACGGTGTAGGTATCACTGGTATTATCACCTGGATACTCGTATTAGTAACTGTCAACTTATCTCTGCAGAGCATCATTCAGATCTCGTTGGGAGCTAAAGATGTCCAAACAGCACGCCGTGGTTTTGTAATTGGCGGCTTGATGATGCTGCCAATTGGATTTGTCAGTGCACTGCTAGGCATCATCGCAAAAACTATGTTTCCCGATGTAAGCCCTGCCATGGCCCTTCCAATGACTATCATGTCATTAAACCCTGTATTGGCAGGGATTACGTTAGCAGCTTTATGGGCAGCTGACGTATCCACAGCTTGTAGTCTGCTCCTCAGCTCAGCAACCTTGTTTTCCCAAGACATTTATAAAAAGTTTGTTAATCCCGATGTCAGCGATAAAACATTTCTGGTTGTTACAAAGGCATCTGTACTTATTTTAGGGTTATTAACCCTGATTCTCGCTATGACCATCAGCGGTATTATCACGACTCTCATGATTGGTCTTAGCTTAACGGCTTCCTTTAGTGTGATTGTTCTCTTTACCTTATTCGCTCCCTCTCTTTGCCGCAGAAACGCTGCATTTTATACCATTATGGTAAGCTTAGTGGTTCTAATCCTCTGGCAGACCGTTCCTTCCGTCCGCATCTTCCCTCATGTGATTTATCTGGAATGGATTGCTTGTGTCGGAACCTTCTTATTAACGTATCTGCTGGATTCAAAGGTTATTACAGCCTCTGAATGCGCATAATAAAAGCAATAAGAAAAATGCTTCGCGTCCTTTAAATAAGACATAGAGAAAAAAGCACTTTGAAACACGAAGACGCGAAGAATGCGAAGTTTTTGAAGTTTCCTTATAACGATTCTTCTTTGTGTTCTTCGTGTTCGCGCTAGCGGTTTCGTGTCTTCGCGGTTACAATGCTTTATCTAAAACTTATACATTCTTATCTTATAAAAAATGCCTGCAAGGATTCTACATACGAGAATTCCTGCAGACGTTTTTTATTTTCAATGCATACCCCTAAGTAAGAATTAAGCTTCTTATAGAATAACATTATGCTACAAGATCGTTACATAAACCTTTCGTTTTCGCGGACCATCAAATTCGCAAAAATAAATCCCCTGCCAAGTTCCCAAATAGAGACTTCCATTCACTATGGGAATGGTGACGGATGACCCAATCATAGACGCTTTCACATGAGCACGCGAATTCCCTTCACCATGCTGATAATCCAGTTCGGGTACCATATGATTAAGTGCAAGCAACATATCCTTTATCACATCTGGATCAGCATTCTCATTAATCGTTACTCCTGCCGTCGTGTGAGAGACAAAAACTTGGCACAAATTTTTCTCACCCTGATGTTGTCTCAATAGATCTGCCACCTGACCAGTAATATCAATAAATCCCTCCCGGGGAGTGTGAATCGTAAATTCTTTCAGCATAGTAAGCCTCCATATAACTCATAATTATACATATTTTAAAAAACATAAAACGAATCGAACCACAAAAACGCAAAGGACACAAAGGGTTCTATTTATATTTTTGTGCACTCCTTTGTGTGCCGCGCTAGCGGCATTGTGCCTTTGTAGTTCAAAATGCTTTATTTTTTAAAAGGCAGTTTATCAAAAGCTACATTTAAAATACGTTTCATTACTGATTCCGGGCCAGAACGATCGTATTCTCTTCCAAAAGCGCTGGATATACGGTCTCTTCTATCAGAATACTTCCATACGTCTTTCCAAGTGCGAGCATCAACAATTCGAAATCGCAGGTCGGCGCTATCGTAAATCCGATAACCGGCATCATAGTGAACAACAACGGATCTTGGAACTTCCATCCAGCCAGAATATGCTTTTCCATCTGCAGTTACTCCTCCATATCGAACTCTGTCAATAACAGTCTCTGTTGAATAATACGAATCATAATGTTCATAGAACCAGCCAAAATCATGAATCTCTGTAAATAATACAAGGTCGGCATATTTGGGTATTGCTTTAATTAGATCTTCCGACATATCAGGTCCTATTACAGCATCTGCTGGAATATTAGGATCAGTCTTTATTCTTTCTATTATATAGGGCAAAGTGACATAGTGAAATCCAGTTACCTTTTCCCATCTGCTCGCCAACATATCCTCGATCTTCATTTGCGTATCCGGATAGTTATGAAACTGATTTTTGCCGCTAATATCAAATCCGTCATACATAAATTCAGTATCCATAATTAGAATTGTTTTCACTTTTGTGAAGTCGTAAGCGTTCTCCTTCCATTCTGTCTGCTTTGCTAAGGCAATTGGAGAAATTCCAGAAAGAATATATATCATTACAATAAAAATCTTTATTGCAGTACTCATAGTATATTCCTCCTTTTAAAATGACTTGTATATGTATTTTTTATTTCTATTATAAGGGAGAATGGTAATAATTGAAATCATTTTATCCAATGACCCTCTGGTTATTTCTCTTCATAATACTGAAGCAATTCCGTAACTGTTACAAACTCATAGCCGCGAGACTCCAGACTTTCAATAATAAACCAAAGGGCTTCTGGTGTCGTGGATGGATATTTTCCATCATGGAGAAGAATAATACTTCCGGGTTTAACCTCTTTGACCACTAAATCTACAATCTCCCCAACAGGAGGAGAAGGAGAACGCCAATCAATCGGATCGATTGTCCAAAGAATAGTGCTGTATTCACTCTCTCTTGCAATCTTTATAATTTTCTTATTACTAATTCCTCCCGGAGGTCGAAAGAGCGTTGGTTTCGGTGCCACTTCTAATATTTCTTTTTCTGTAGTTCTTAATTCCTCCTCAACCATCCCTTCTTGTAAACTCGTCAGCATGGGATGACTGTAGGTATGGTTACCAACTTCATGTCCGTCTGCAACCTCTTGGGATATAAGATTTGGAAACCGTTTCACCTGTTCTCCCACTACAAAGAAAGTCGCCTTTATATTTTTTTCTTTTAATATATTTAAAATTTCCGGAGTGGTGGTATTAACGGGTCCATCATCAAATGTTAATGCAACGACCTTGCGAGAAGTAGGCACTTTCCAAATCACATCGGATATATCAATTAAATGGTCTTCTACCTTTCCAGCTAACAATACCGCAAAAAAAAAGAAAGTCCCAAATAACATTCCTCTGCGTATTTTCATCAGTAACTCCTTTATGTTAAAGTAATCTTACTGCAGGTGAAGTTTAATTTCCAACGCTAATATGTTTATACGCATAATGATTAGAAAATATACTAAGATAGAATTATAAAATGCTGCACCAAGAGCTGCTCCATTTAAGAGCAACTCTTGGTGCAGCATTTTTTTAGTACCTTTCTATGCTTCTACAATCCCTAAGAACTTTAAAAGATATATAACTCCAACAAGGAGTGCTACATTTTTAATTTGATGCAATTCATGAATATTCATTCAATCACCTAATTTCCTTTTGATTTGTTTCCCTTCCATTTCTTCCTAATATTAGCATAAATCATTTTGAGAATGATTACCTCTACCGAAAGGTATAGTTTTCCATTTTTTTTACTAATAAAACGAATCAAACTCATAAAAATGCAGAGGAGGTACACTTATAATAAATAAAATAGGCAAAAAGTTCTGTTAGAACTTTTTGCCTTCAATTTTTTTTGATCAGCTTTTTTACAATATATACTATTTATTTTTACTTGTCAAGAGTTAATTTATTTGTTTATTGACAGGCTGCATCATTCCCTTTACAATAAAATCATCATATGTGCATATACATACGGCTAAACGCTGCAATATTCCATAAGAAAGGTGATTATCCAATGAAAAAAAATCATGAACATCTTAAGAAACCCAGCCCTTGTAATTGCTTGAATATTAGGCGAGCCTCCAGAGCCGTTACTCATTTTTATGATAAGATTCTACAACCTAGCGGACTTACCATTAGTCAATTATCCTTATTAAAGCATCTTAAACAAGTCGAGCCGATCACGATCAGCGAATTGGCCAACGTCATGCGCATTGATCGAACAACATTGAATCGGAACATGAAACCATTAGTAGATCATGACTTGATAACAATCACTCCTGGTCAAGATCCTAGAACGAGACAAGTGGTGATGACTCCCAAAGGAACAATCACCACAAACAATGCATCCCAGCTCTGGGATAAAGCCCAGGCCTCTATTAAAGACTATTTGGGAGAAACCGATCTGGCTGTACTAGTTAAATTACTTTCAAAACTAGAGGCATTAGTTCCTTAATAAAGACTAACTGCTTTATTCAAAGGGATATCGTATTCCCCACCGAGATCGAACTTCATCCATGATTTCCATGACATCTATGGATAATTCCATGGTATCCATTTTAGCTTTGTTCAAGATGCACTGATTCATATCTTCCACTTCATATACCAATGCTTTTTCTGTTTCACCCGCTTTTATCACTTCTACTTTTCCGTCTAGATAATGTATCTCAGCCTCTGATGCTCTTGGAAAATTATCGATTGTAATAAATCCTAATTCTCCTGCTATAATGCCTCGTTTTGGCATTTTTGCCCTCATCGTTAGAGAAATCACTGCCATTTCATCCTTAGCGTTTTTAAGCAGGATACCTGACTGCTCATCTACACCCGTTTCGAACTTTTTCGCTGTAGTCAGTACCTCGTAAGGTTGGCTGGAAAGGAAGTATCTAGCAAAAGACAAAGCATACGTCCCAATATCAAGAAGTGCGCCCCCTGCCAATTCTTTACTAAAGAATCGATTGGTAACATCGTATTCTTTGCAGCTCCCAAAAGATACCTGAATCATTTTAAGTGTGCCAATTTGCCCTGAGGTAACAATATGACGCAGCTTTTTAAATAATGGCATGTGATACACAGTCATAGCTTCTGCAACGACTAAATTCTTTTGCTCTGCTGTAGCAACAATTTCCCTTAACTGCCTGCTATTCACTGTAATAGCCTTTTCACAAAATACATGCTTATTGTTATTAAGGCTCTTCATAATAAATTCATAATGATTACTATGAGGCGTTGCGATATAAACTACATCAATTCCAGGATCATTCAGCATTTCTTCGTAATTGCCATAGACCTTTTCAATATGATAAATACTTGCAAAGGCCTTTGCTTTTTCAAGATTTCTTGCGCCTACTGCATAGATACTGCCATTCACTTCCCTGATTGCTTTTGCAAAATCCAAGGCGATTGCCCCAGGACCTAAAATTCCCCATTTTAATGTAGTCATATCCTCACCTCAAAAAAGATTTTTCTAACGAAGTTCTTACCACATTGCTGCTTCTTTTATATTCTTCCAATTTATACTATTTTCACAATACAATGCAAAACTCCTGCAAAGCGAACAACTTTGCAGGAGTTTTTATAAGAAAGCACAGTTGAAAGGACTACTCCTATCTATTTTGGCATAAAATGATTCATCTACTACTATGCAGGGAGTGATTTGCTGTGAAAAATCAAATGAATCATGAGCAACATCCAAAACAACTTTATTCCTTGCCTGATCCTTATCCGACTCCCAGAGTTATGGGTAAAAACCCCTACTATGCATCTATTTTATTAGAAGACTATGCTGGCATTTCTGGAGAATTAACAGCAATTCACCAGTATATATATCATTACCTTACATTGGAAGATTGTCATACCAAGATCGCAACACTTGCACACCAAATCGCCATCGTTGAGATGCATCATTTAGCCTTATTGGGTAAAACCATTCGCTTACTTGGTAAATATCCAGTCATGCATAGCAATGATCATGGATTGACTCGATTTTGGAATGCCGATTTTGTATACTATGGCGATACCGTTTATGATAAATTATCGGCAAATATGAAGCACGAAATGGATGCAATCCAAAATTACAGAAGGCACCAACATCTCATTGATGATCCTTTTATTCAAGAATTACTGGAACGTATTATTCTTGATGAGGAGCACCATTTACAATTATTCAAAACATGCAGAGATGAATTTTGCACTACTTTTTATGACTAACTGTTACTGGAAACACCAAGACTAATTTTCGATTGATGAATCTTAACCTTTGCAGTATATCTCTTCTGTACAGACTTCTATGCCTTTATCTTTAAGCATTTTGGCAAAGATACCATCACCAGAAATCAAATTTCCCGAAAATGTACCATCATAGATCCACCCTGCGCCACAAGTAGGCGACTTGGATTTCAGTATCGCTTTTTGGCACCCGCTTACTACTGCAATTTCTAAGCCCATTTTGGCACCCGCCCTATATGGAGCTGTCTGATCATCACCATTTAAAGAGATGATCTTTCCTTCACATTGCTCTACTGGAGGACGAGGAGTCGGCAACCCAGCAAGTATTTCAGGACAGATCGGTATAGCCTTACCTTGTACTACCATTTCTATAATTTGCGGAACTGAGTATGACGAACCATTGTATCTACATCCCACACCTGCTAAACAAGCACTTACGATTATCATTCTATCATGATCCTTTTCATCTAAACTCGTACCTAAGTTGTACTATTTCCTATTATAATACAAAACTCCCCCATGGTCTAAACCGCGTACTATTGTAAGAAAAATGCTAATGCATCCTAAAAAATAAAACATTTGAACCGCGAAGACGCGAAGATTACGAAGAACACGAAGTTTGAAAATCTATAATACTCCTTCGTGTCTTTGCAATTCTCCGCGTCTTCGCGGTTCATTATTATTTTTTATTCTTTTTTATAGGGCAGCTCATACTTTTTCTGATTGGCGGGAGAAAGGACAGTCTCTGGGCCAGGCTGCTGGGGAGAGTAGGAAAGAAGCCGTGTGGAGTTCATTACAACTGCCAGGGTACTTGCATTGTGCAAAACAGCTGCGATAAATGGTGAAATTAATTTCGCAGAACCAAGCCCTAATCCAATGATATTTGCCCCAATAGCAAAAAGAAAATTCTGCCTGATAATCTGTAAGGATTTCTTACCAAGGCGAATGATTTCCACAATTTTTTCTGGATTATCCTCTCTCAGAACAATACCAGCTGTTTCAATCGCCGCATCGGCCCCACCTACCCCCATAGCAATGCCAACATTGGCAAGAGCTAAGGATGGAGAGTCATTAATTCCATCTCCGACCATCCCCACTACATATCCCTCTTCCTGCAAGGATTTTATTATATTAAATTTATCCTGTGGGAGCATATTAGTCCAAAACTTCTCCAATCTTAAAAGATCAGCAATCTCTTTTACCCCTGTATCCGCATCTCCAGAGATAATTCCAATGTTTGTAATCCCCTCTTCTCTAATACTGCGAATAGCCTTCTCTGCATTTGGGCGAAGAGAGTCTACGATCACAATGACTCCAATAAGAGCCATTCCACTAGCTACGTATACTAACGTTGCACTTTCAGCCTTGTTTTGCATGGCAAAAGGAATACGTGGAGGAATTTTTATGCCCATCTGACTTAAGTATGAGAAATTTCCAACGTGAACAACCGTGCCATCAATCGTGGCCCTCACACCCCGACCAATTGCCATTTCACTGTCAGGAATACAGGGTAAATCAATTCCTTGCTCTTTTGCAGCTTCTTTAATTGCATTTGCCAGTGGATGATTTGCATTCGCCTCTGCCCCGGCAGCTAAGGCTAAAATAGAATTGGTATCATATCCTTTATGAATCGGGATGACGTTAGCAACGGCAGGTTTTCCTTCTGTCAGCGTACCCGTTTTATCAAATAGTAAAAAATTTATTTTTCCTGCTTCCTCTAGATAACGGCCGCCTTTCACTAAAATCCCCCGACTGGCAGCATTCCCAATTGCTGCGCTAAGAGCAGTAGGCGTTGCTAGTCCTGCCGCGCAGGGGCAAGCAACAATCAAAATAGTCATCGTTCTTCTGATATCCCCTGTTAGCAGAAACACCAGCAATGCCAAAAGAAATGAACTTGGGATGAGACGAGCAGAATAGGCATCTGCCATTTTTTGTATGGGAGCTTTAGAATGAGCCGCCTCTTCAACAAGATGTATCACACGGGCAACGGATGTTTGATCCCCCACTTGCTCTGCCTTAACATACAATGTCCCCTGTTCAATTGTGGAACCAGCCAATACCCTATCACCAACTTGCTTGTGCACAGGTACAGGCTCTCCTGTTAATGCTGCTTGATTGACTACCGCCTCACCGTTTATAACGATTCCGTCTACCGGAATTTTGCTGCCAAGTTTTATGGATACGATGTCTTCTTGCTTTAGTTGAGAAATGGGTATAATGACTTCCTGCCCATTTACAACAATCCAGGCGTCTTTTTGATTGCCTTCCAGCATACTCCGAATCGTACGGCGTGATCGATCCAGTGTAAGGGTTTCGATTAAGGTGCTGAGGTTCACCAGCCATACAACCACTAAGCCGGTAGCCCCTTCTCTTAACAATACCGACAAAATAATGGCCGTTCCAATCAAAATCTCATTATTTAAAACCCGGCGCAGAAAAAGATTTTCGATACCACTGCGTAATATGGGAAAAGCCGTAATTAATGTCACCAAACTGGTTAGACTCAACAAATTAACGGAAAGAGGTCCTGGACGAAACAGATAACGAAACAGATGATAAAGCAATGTTAAACCGCCAATAGCCACTAAAGCAATTTGGGTAGGAATGGACACATCCTCTACTTCAAAAGGTTTTGCCTTCTGCCTTTTTAAAATCTGGGGCTTAGAATCCTGTTTGATGTACTGTTGCAAAAAGGACCATAAAACGCCTTCAGAAGTCATAGCCTGATTGTATTGAATCAAGATCTTACCCGACTTAGGATTTGCGCTACATTCTTGAATCCCTTTTTGCTTCCTCAAAAGTACTTCAAGCTGTGACGCAAACTTAGGATTCTGTTTTATTCTAGAATGATATATACGAATACGCCCAGGTATTTTGTGAACAATTTGCAGATATGGTGCAGCCAAACAACGTTTCCCCCTTTTAGGTATTTATCCGATGACCAAGTCGCTCTCAGCACAAGAAAAACATTACGTGTATTTTAAAACATAGAAAGTAAACTGAACCACAGAGGCGCAGAGAACACGGAGAAAAAATAGATAAAGTTAAAAATCTCTGTGCTCTCTGCGAACTCTGTGCCCTCTGTGTTTAACGTTCCCCTAAACTTATAAATTCTTATACTACAAGAAAAGAACGATCCTCTAATAAACGCAAAAAAATCCCAGACACTGGGATTTTAGAGTGTCTAGCAGGATCATCACCCACTAGAATGTATTATATGGAATACAACTTTTTATTATACTGCTGCTTCTGTAATCGACAAATAGGAATTTTGCTTAACGGTTAACAGCTGTTCACGAATTTGCTTCATGATTAAGTTCTCCCAATCATAGAGGAAATTCAAAATACATCCCTTAATCCGTTCAGAGAGGTCAAGCAATGCTGATTTCATTTGCTGTTTGCTGGAGCACCCTAAGGTTTCCATGGCTAAGGTTGCTACATCGACCTGAAAAGGAAATATACCTTTCGTGACTGATTTCAAAGAATAACTGCAAGCTTTATTGCCCAAGAATTCAACACAGCGGGTAGCTCGTAATGCAGAGCGATGTTCATGAACTGCAGGCAGTAATGACCTGAGAGAAAGGGCGGGAAAAGGTCCTTTTAATGCTAAATTTCTCTCGTATGAAAAACCATGGGCTTTCACTTTTCCATTTAGCTTATTAAGGAGCCGATCTAACATTCTTCCTTTCTGCAGCTCTAACAAAACTGCAGGCCATGCAAGAGAATTTTGGCAAAACAAAGAATCCGCCAATTTATGAATTTCTAAAGAAGAAATTCGTGAACGTATCTGACAAAATTCCCCCCGTATATCGTTTGCACATTCAAGCTGTAATGCTTCAATTGGTTTTATATATATTGACATAGGCATAATCCGCCTCCTGATGATAGCAATTATCATTATCACTATTATTGATTATACTACAGAAAATTATACCCAGTCAATATAATATATCAAAAAAATCTTATGAAAAAACGTATATAACATGGATAAACATGGGAACAATACTAATGATTACATCGCATAATTTTGGAAAGGCAGGGTTATAATGTCCGATATAGAAACAGGATCATATAACGAATATGAAATAAAGTCTAAAGTAAAACAAAGCAGAGGGCAGCTCCTGCGTGCGCGAGCTATGGAAACTTGCTGTGAGGAGACGACCTTGGGGCTTGAACAAGTCTTTGAGGCGAAATTAGCCGCCATACGTATATATGAACAGAAATTAAACACAGTTACCGATCCCTATGCACGTAAAGCATTGATGCAGATGATCCGCAAGGAACGTAAAGAACTGCTGGAATTGGCAGAACTAACAGACTTAGTAGAAACAGGACCGGGAATGAATGGCTTAACTAGAAGAAAACGCTGCTTTAATCACGAAATTAAAATGCGTACTGGGCATAATGTAACCTTTTGGATTGGAGCTGTTGTTGTAGCAGCCGCTTTGATGCCGAGTGTTAGAGAAAAGCTTCGTCCCTTAGCTGTGAAAGCAGTGCAAGGTGTAATCGGATTAACAGAGCAGGCACAGGGAGTTTTCAGCGGTGTACGGGAAGACATTGAAGATCTGGTAAGCGAAGCTCAATTTGAGCGTTTTAAGGACTCGCTTGATGAGGTCGATGAAGATCTAGAAGAAACTAGTGAAGAAACACTCGATACCACCAAAGCTGATCCTAACTAATCCATATATCAGGAGGAACAAGTGGCTATTACGATTGAAATGTTACGCCAGAAAATCACAAATGCAAATCGTGAACTGCATGAAGCAATTGATATGAGTATTGAACTAAGACGACACTCACCAGAAATAAAGGGAGAAGTAGTTACCATTTGGGAAGAATTCCTGGGTCAGTTTTTCGGTTATATCAAGAAAACAAGTAAAGAATCGAAAGACAATTTACTTGCTGGTATCTCCTGGACACGTCTAAAACTTTTTTAGCCAGCGGCACATTTATTTACATTAACAGCAGGGAATCATTCCTTGCTGTTGATTCTTTCACGCTCCATCATCCTTTGTCTGTTTATGGCTATAACTGGTTGTTTTTCCAAAAAAGTATTTTAATCCAAAAGGAGGACGCTTTTCATTGGCAGCAGCTAGTCTTACAACAAGCCAATACAATTTATTGCCAGGACGGTTACGAATATCCATTAAATCACTTCTCCAAAGCCCTTCTTTTGCTCACTATATAGCAACAAGATTAGTAAAAGAAAAATATATTTATTCCGTAACAGCAAATCCATTAACAGGCCGAGCGCTTATTTATTTTAATCCAGCTCATACTTGTCTAACTGAAATTCAGTCATTGATTTCTGCAATAGAGCAAAGGTATTCGATACAAAAGTCCACTATGCATAAGAGCATAAAAATGAGCTGTAACCATCCTCCAGAACTTATCAAATCACCGGGGACCTACGCCTTAGCAACAGGTCTCATTCTAGCAGGACTAATCACCAAATGCTTTTTTGCAGGCAAATCTACCCTGTCTTCTTCCCCACAAATTTTCAGTTTTGCTGCTCTTGCAACTTTAATCGCTGGCTACCCCATCTTACGTAACCGTTTTGAAACAGTGGCAAAAAAACACAATATGAACTATGAATTGCTTTTGTTCCTGCCTACCTTACTACTGCTAACCATACGAGAAAGTATTACTGGATTGTCCGTGCTCTGGCTAGTCCAGTTAACCTATTGGCTTGGTACAGCAGCGCAGGAAAATTCCCATAAAAGCATATCGAATCTTCTTATGAGAAAACAGCTGCAGGCACAAAACAGCCCGTATGAAGAAAAAGAGAACCTCAGTCCCAAAGATACAGAAGTGAAAAATAACATCTCCGCTCATAAAAATGAAGAAAAAAAACCTTCATCCTCTTTATTGACTGAAAAAACCATATGGTATTCCTTGGCGATTTCAGGAATTAACTTTGTTCTAACAAGAAACTTTATGCGCAGCCTCGCCATATTACTTGCTGGGTGCCCTGCTGCGATTTCCCTATCCAAAGACGCAGCAATGCATTCTGCAGTCAGACAAGCAGCGGAGAAAGGAGTTTTTATAAAGCAGATTGATGTTCTAGAACGTCTAGGAGACGTTGATACAGTATTATTTGAACATGAATGCTATACAGGAATAGACCAGCTGCATTCTTTAGGTATCAAGGATATTCGTGTGATAAAGGGCGATCGTACTGCTAACCGGCATGCTATGCTTCCTGACGATATAGTAAAAATGATTAACGATTTGCAAGCCCTAGGAAAGAAGATTGTAATGATCGGAGACGGGATAAATGACTCTCCCGCCTTTGCTGCCAGTGATGTTGCCATCGCTATGGGCAGAAAGGGAACAGCTCAGGCAATTGAAACCGCTGATATCGTGATTGCGAATGATGATCCTCGAAAAGTGGCTGAAATCATCTATCTTAGCAGATATATGAACAAGGTCATTCGTCAAAATGTATCCTTTGCTACGGTCTTCAATATAGCTGGTGTGGCACTAGCTGCTGCCTCACTCATTACTCCAATAACTGCAGGATTACTGCTGAATATCAGTACATTGGCAATCATTATGAACTCAAAATGCTCGTTGTCTGGTAAGAAACCATTTTGAATCGCTAGGATTATAAAAAACATAATAAAATACGCAGAAGCACAGAATACTGAGAAAAGATCAAATAAAAATCTCTCAGCATATTCTGTGCTTCTGCAGTTACTTCATTATTTCGCTGCCCTCAAGAACATATAAGATCTACTTTAGCGAATGGCACGACGTCTTTTCGCCTCATCTACAATACTTTTAAATTCAGCTTGTGCCGCTTCTTTCAATGTCAATATCTTGGCAGTCGTAGCAACGGCTATCCGGTGCCCTTTTTCTCTAGCCACTGCACCACGACAAGGTGAAACACCTCGAACTTGACGCGCTTCTTCTACAAAATCAGAAGCTCTGGCACTCACTTTTGCTGCTGCATTTTTCACTTCGTCTTTGGCAATTAAAGCCCCTTTAGTCACCTTCACTGCACCAGACCGTAGATTGCGGCGATCCGACAGCAAAGCTAGAACAATACCACCGGCCAACAATAACAAGAGAGAATTTTTGCTGAATAAATTGGCACCAAATTTCAAAAAATTCATATACATTACACCTCCTCGCACTTATTCTAATTTTCCCGTAGTATGAAAGCTTTATGTATTTTAATTTAAGGATTCATTCCATAATACATTATCATCAATTATCACTAATCTTGTCATCACTTCTAACCAATATTGAATAAAAATAGTAGGTACATATTGCCAATAGTAACGCTGTCGCTGAAAATAAAACGAAATATCCCAGATGCTCAGCTACACCGCCCAATATGGCGGCAGAAAGAGCCGTTCCAATATCACCAGCTGCAATCATAATACCTAGAGCAGTACCTCGATTCGTTTGCTGGATTCGCTCTACTAAAAGTAAAACCAAGGTGGGATAAACAACACCAAATCCTAGCCCAAACAGAAGTCCTGAAAGAACCAGTATCATAGGCGAAATAGTAATCAATAGCAATACGATACCGAGCAACATTGTAATACTCGCATATAGTGTCGCATTTAAGAGCCCTAAGATATGACCTATCTTTTGTACAAAAACACGGGAAAAAATCACGGATATGGCAAAAGCAATAAAGAAAAGAGAGTAAAAATCAACACCCTTATCAATGGAAGCAAGTGGGATAAAGGTTAGAGCTGCACTAAAAGCAAAACTTGCTGCAAACTGAGAAAGAGTCGTCGCACAAACAACATTGGATTTCAGTACATCCATAAATGGTGCTCGAACAACATTTCTCGCAGCTAGCTGAATTGGCTGAGAGCGCCACTTCATCACATTAAAAGCAATCCCAATTAGAATAACACTAATACCAACAAGTGCATAGAATCCAAAATTATCAAAAGCTACCTGAGCCATGCTCATGCTAAGACCAAGACCACACATGGTAGTTAACGTATACATGGCAATCGAGTTGGAATTACTTTCCCCTGATCCGATACTGCTGGCAAAGGTAACTGCTCCTGTACCATAAAAGGCCTGCCCAATACCGTAAAGGAATCGTAAAACAAAAAAGCCCAAAAAACTTGTCGCCCACCAGTAACCAACAGTTGATAAAATAAGTACAATTTGTCCAAGGAGAATCACTGGGCGACTGCCTTTAGTATCCACTTGAAAGCCGATCCACGGCCTTATAATGAGAGAACTCATTGCCGTAGCGCCCATAATAATCCCAATTTGCGTCTCACTGAATCCGCTATTGTGTAAAAAAACTGGTAATACAGGAACCAATAAGGAAGTACCAAGAATGGTATTGAAATGAGAAATTGCAATACTTTGAAATTGTTGGTTCTTAAAAATCTGAAATGAATTAGCCATGAATAACCCCTTTTAGTCAACGTGATATCTTATATGAAATAAAACGAAGGATAGCCCCCTCTTTACTATGAAATATTCAATCCCGCAAAGTAAAGTACTTTGCAGGATTCTTTCTTGCCTCGCTTCCTATTATACAACGAACTTACCCCTTATTACGTACTAATTTTAAACGTTAAGGCTTTGATTCCATCTGAAGACGATCAAACTTACTGATGGTATTAACCAGATGATTATTAAAAATTTGACGTGCTATCACCAGCAGCTCTTGAATCATGGGATCTTGCAGTGAATACGATACTCGTGTTCCATCTTTGCGGGTTTTAACAATGTTTTTATTGCGAAGAATCGCTAATTGCTGGGAAATAACGGCCCCTCCAACACCACATAGTGACTGCAGCTCATTGACGTTCTTATCGCCATCACATAGGATCTCTAAAATATTAATTCGCAATGGGTGAGATAATGCTTTAAAAAAATCAGCCTTAAACTCTTGGATTTCTCTATTCATACTGTCTACTCCTTCTGCACCAAAACCTCTTTT